>NZ_JAJPWN010000002.1:0-708558 GCF_046549135.1 Amycolatopsis sp. lyj-23
CGCCGGCATGCCGGGGATGAGGGCCACCCTGACCGCCGAGTTCCTCGCCGAGGCAGGCGATCTCGCCCGCTTCGCCGGCGCCGGCCAGCTCGCTTCCGCCGCCGGGCCGGCACCGGTGCTGCAACAGTCCGGCAAAATGCACTACCTGCGACGCGCCACCGCCGGCAGCAAGACGATGAAGTTCGTCTTCTGCCAATCCGCCTTCGCCGCGATCCGCAGCGACCCCGCCAGCAAAGCCTTCCACACCCGCAAACGAGCCGAAGGCAAACGACACCACCAAGCCCTCATCGCACTGGCCCGACGCCGCATCAACGTCCTGCACGCACTGCTGCGCACCCGCCAGCCCTACCGAGCCGACCACCGCACCTCCGCCACGGCCGCTTGACAAAAACATTAGGCAGCCTCCGCCAGGGTCGCCTTCGCCGACCGGAGGTACAGCAGCCCGAACACCGTCGCCACCAAGATGAGGACGTTGCCGACCGCGGCGCCCTGCCCGAAGGCGAAGTCCTGGAAGGACAGCCGGTAGGACCACGTGGTCAGCGTCTGCGTCGCGTTGGCCGGCCCGCCGCCGGTGACGACCATGATCACGTCGAACACCTTGATCGTGTAGACCAGCCCGAGCATGAGCACGATCCCGGTGACCGGCCGCAGCAGCGGCCAGGTGACGTGCCGGAACCGCTGCCACGCCCCGGCGCCGTCCAGCGCGGCGGCCTCGTAGAGCGACGCCGGGATCGCGCGCAGCCCGCCGTGCAGGATGACCAGGTTGAACGGGATGCCGATCCAGATGTTGGTGAGGACCACCGCCGGCAGGGCCCAGCTCGTGCTGCTCAGCCACGGCACCGCGTCGAGACCCAGCAACCGCAGGAAGGCGTTGAGCACGCCGTGGTCCTGGTCGAACATCCACCGCCAGACCGCGCCGCTGACCACCAGCGGCAGCAGCCACGGCAGCAGGAGCAGCGACCGCAGCAGCGCGCTGCCGAGGAAGCGGCCGTTGAAGAACACCGCGAGCGCCAGGCCGATGCCGAACTGGAAGACCAGCGACCCGGCGGTGAACAGCACCGTGTTGAGCGCCGCGGTCGAGAACAGCGGGCTGCCCAGCACGGCCGAGTAGTTCGAGAGGCCCACGAACGGCGCTTCGCCGGTGTAGAACGACTTCACCGTGTAGTTCTGGGTGCTCATCACCAGGTTCGCGACCAGGGGGTAGCCGAAGAACACGACGACGTAGGCCAGGGCGGGCAGCAGGAACGCCCACGCGGCGAACCGGTTGTCCCGGCGGGACTTCCGGTTCGCGCGGGGGGCCGCCGAGACCGTCGGGGCGGCGGCGAGCGTCACGAGCCGCTCGCCTGCTGCGCGGCCTTGAGGGCCTGGTCGACCGGGGTCTTCCCGGTCAGCGCCGCCTGGAGCGCGTCGGCCAGCGCCTGCGAGACCTTCGGGTACTTCTCGCCGAGCTCGGCCGTGCGGGAGCGGGCCGTGCCGACCTCGTCGACGAACGCCTGCATCGCCGGCTGGTCCGCGCCGAACTTCTGCGCCGTGGCCGTCTTCGACGGGATGTAGGCGTGCGCCTTGCTCCACTCGAGCATCGTCGGCTCCGACAGGATGCAGGAGAGCACCTTGCCGGCCGCCTGCTGGGCGGGCCCGCTGGTCACCGGCACGGTGCCGACCTCGCCGCCGAGGGCGACCACCGGCTTGCCGCCGGCCTGCGGCACCGGGATCGGCACGACGCCGTAGTGGAGAGACTTCTGCTCGTCGAGCCGGGCGATGTTCCACGAGCCGTTGATCATCATCGCCGCGTTGCCGCCGACGAACTGGTCGGCGACGTCGTTCTGGTTCCAGGTGACCACCGACTTCGACGCCGAACCCGAGTTCACCAGGTCCGTCACGTACTGCAGCGCCTGCGCCGCCTTCGGCGAGTCCACTTGCGACAGTTCGGCGCCGTTGCTCCAGAAGAACGGCAGGAACTGCCAGGTGCCCTCCTCGGACGGGATGGCGGAGAAGGCGAGGCCGTACTTGCCGTCCTTGGTCAGCTTCGCCGCGGCGGCCTTCAGCTCGTCCCACGTCTTCGGCGGCTCGACGCCCGCGGCCTGCAGGAGGTCCTTGTTGTAGATCAGCGCGAGGCCGTTGACGCCGGGGGCGACGCCGTAGAGCTTGTCCTGGTAGGTCCCGGCCTTGACGATGCTCGGGTAGTAGCCGTCGGTGGTGATGCCGTAGTCGGTCAGCGGGGTCAGCGCGCCGGTGGCGGCGACCTGCTGCAGCGTCGGGTTGTCGGTGAAGAGCAGGTTCGGCAGGGTCTTCGAGCTGGCGCTCTGCAGGACCTTCGGCAGCATCTGGTTGGTCGGCACCTTCTGGCGCTCGACCTTGATGCCGGTCTGCGCGGCGCAGGTGTCGAGGATCTTCTGCCAGGCCGCGGAGCCCTGCTCGTCGGCGTAGTAGTCCAGCTCGGTGATCGACGTGGCGGCCGGGGCGCCGGTGCCGCCCGGGGCGGACGGGGCCGGGCTGGGGCTGCAGGCGGCCAGCAGCGCGGCACTCGCGGACAGCAAAAGGGCGCGACGGACTACGGACATGGTGATTCTCCTTCGGCAGCGGAGCAGAACCGGGGGCTGTGTCGATCCCTACCGGGCGCGCGGCGAGCCGGTGCTCTCGCGCCGGGTGAGGCGGGGCCCGAGCAGCCGGACCTCCGGGGTGGTGTGGCCGGCGAGCCGGCGCATGGTCATTTCGACGGCCTGGGTGCCGACCTCCTCGGCCGGGATGGCCACGTTGGTCAGCGCGACGGCGTGCTGCTCGGCCATGCTGTCCGGGCACACGGCGATGACCGAGATGTCCTCGGGCACCCGCAGGCCGCGGTGGCGCAGGTCCGACAGCAGCCCGGGCAGCACGGCCTCGTTGTGCACGACCAGGCCGGTCAGCCCGGGGTCGGCGGCGAGCAGTTCGTCCAGGCAGGCGCTCACCGCCTCGTAGGAGTGGGCGCACGCGTGGGAAGCCGCGCGCACGCCACGGCTCTTCGTGGCTTCGTCGAAGCCGCGCAGGAACCGGGTCGCGTAGCTCGTCCCGCGCCGGTAGACGGCGGGGGAGGGGCCGATCAGCGCGATCGAGCGGTGGCCGAGGTCGGCCAGGTGCGCGACGCACGCCGAGGCCGCCGCGGTGAAGTCGAGGTCGACGCAGCTCAGCCCGGCCGGGTGGTCGGGCACGCCGATGAGCACCACCGGCAGGTCGAGCGCCAGCAGCATCGGCACCCGCGGGTCGGCGGTTTCGACGTCCATCACCATCAGCGCGTCGGCGATCGCCGAGGACGCCACCCGCTGCAGCGCGGCGGGACCCTCGTCCTTGGTGAGCAGCAGCAGGTCGTGGTCGTGCGTCCGGGCGGCGGTGACCGCCGACGCGACGAACTCCATCACGACGGCGACGTTGAGGTCCGTGCGCAGCGGCACGACGAGCGCGAGCACGTTGGTCTTGCTGCTGGCCAGCGCCCGCGCCCCGGCGTGGGGGTGGTAGCCGAGCTTGCGGATGCTGTCTTCGACCAGCCGCCGGGTCTTCGGCGAGATCGAGCGCTTGCCGCTGATCACGTACGACACCGTGCTGGGGGCCACCCCGGCCGCGTTGGCGACGTCGTTGATCGTGACCACGGGCGGCCTCCTGGGGACGGGGAGGAGAAGGAACGAGTGTGTCGAAGCGCATCGACGATGGCACGAAGGTAAGTGACACCAGCCCGAAACACAAGCATCATTCGCCGGTTGCCGCTATTCGACGGCTGTTCGACAACGGGCGCCTTCGTCGAAAACGTCGAAACCTCCTGTTGGTGGTTCTTTCAGCAGCTCAGCGCGACTGAAAACCGGTTGTGGCCAGGCGCCTGGGAGCGGTCCCAGCAACTCTTGACCCTGTGCTCACGCGGCTGTAATAGTCGTCGGGTTCCCCGCCGTTCGACGCGAATGTTCCGCGCCACGCCGTCGAAACGATTCGACGAATCGGAGGCCGTCCGTGCGCCTGTTCCCCTTCCGCCGTGCCCTCGTCCCGGCGGTGGCCGCGACCCTGCTGCTGGCGCCGTCGCCGGCGCTCGCGGCCCCGCCACCACCGTTTCGCGACCCGGCCCTGCCGCTGGCCGCGCGGATCGACGACCTGCTGTCCCGCTTGACGGCGGACGAGAAGATTTCGCTGCTGCACCAGTACGAGCCGGCGATCCCGCGGCTCGGCATCGGCGTGTTCAAGACCGGCACCGAGGCGCTCCACGGCGTCGCGTGGTCGACGGACTACGACAACTCCGGTGCCGTGGTCAAGGCCGACGGCACGGTCTACCCGCAGGCCATCGGCCTGGCCAGCACCTGGGACCCGGCGCTGGTGAAGCAGGTGGGCGCGGCCGTCGGGCAGGAGGCGCGCGGGTTCAACGCCCGCAACCCGACGCTGTGGGGCCTGAACCTGTGGGCACCGGTGGTGAACCTGCTGCGCGACCCGCGGTGGGGCCGCAACGAAGAGGGCTACTCCGAAGACCCGTACCTGACCGGGAAGTTCGCGGTCGCCTACGGCCACGGCATCCAGGGTGACGACCCGCGCTACCTGCAGGCCGCCCCGACGCTGAAGCACTTCCTCGCCTACAACAACGAGGCCGACCGCGACACCAGCAACTCTTCGGTGCCGCCGCGGATCCTGCACGACTACGACCAGCAGGCGTTCGAGATCCCGCTGCGGGCGGGCGCGGCCAACGCCGTGATGCCGTCGTACAACCTGGTCAACGGCCGCCCGAACCACGTGAGCCCGGACCTCGACGGCGCGCTGCGGAAGTGGGCGCCGCAGGACATCGCCGTCGTCAGCGACGCCGGCGCGCCGTCCAACCTGGTCAACTCGGAGAAGTACTACGCCACCAAGGCCGAAGGGGACGCGGCGGCGATCAAGGCCGGCCTCGACAGCTTCACCGACAACGACACCGACGGCTCGATCACCGTCGCCGCCGTCAAGGAGGCCCTCGCCAAGGGCTTCCTGACCATGGCCGACGTCGAGAACGCCGACCGCCACCTGCTGTCGCTGCGGTTCCGGCTCGGCGAATTCGACCCGCCGGGCCGCAACCCGTACGCGAAGATCACCCCGGCCGTCATCGGCTCGCCCGAGCACCAGGCCCTGGCGCGCAAGACCGCCGACGCGCAGGTGGTGCTGCTGCGCAACAACGGCGGCGCCCTGCCGCTGGACGCCGCGCGGAACAAGAAGATCGCCGTCGTCGGCCCGCTCTCGAACACGCTGTACGAAGACTGGTACAGCGGCGCGATGCAGTACAAGGTCACGCCGGTGCAGGGCATCCGGGAGCGGCTCGGCTCGGCGGGGACGGTCGCGGCGTCCGAAGGTGTCGACCGGATCGCGCTCAAGGACCTCGCCACCGGCCGCTACCTCACGGCGCCCGCCACCACCGGCAAGGTGACCGCGGGCGGGACGACCGCGGGCCCGGCGGAGTCCTTCGACGTCTACGACTGGGGTGCCGGGAAGAACACGCTGCGCGCGGCCGCGAACGGCAAGTTCCTCAGCTACTCCGGCGGTGCGCTGGTGAACGACGTCGACCAGCCGGCCGGCTGGTTCGTGCAGCAGCAGCTGAAGCTCGACGCGCAGCCCGACGGCAGCTACGTGCTGGAGTACGCGGGCAACGAGGTGAACGAGCCGTGGTTCGGGCCGGACAAGTTCGCCGTCGTCGGCCCCGACGGCGTCCTGACGATCTCCTCGCCGGACGCCGCGCACGCGACGAAGTTCGGCCGGGACGTGCTGACCAGCGGCGTCGGCAGCGCGGTCGCCGCGGCGAAGGGCGCGGACACCGCCGTCGTCGTGGTCGGCAGCATGCCGTTCATCAACGGCCGCGAGGCGAACGACCGCACGAGCACCGAGCTCGCCCCGGCGCAGCGCGCGCTGATCGAGGCGGTGCGGCAGGCGAACCCGCACACCGTCGTCGTGGTCGAGAACAGCTACCCGACGACCGGCTGGGACACGCTGCCGGTGCCCGGCATCCTGTGGACCAGCCACGCCGGGCAGGAGACCGGGCACGCGGTCGCCGACGTGCTCTTCGGCGACACCGACCCGAGCGGGCGGCTGACGCAGACCTGGTACGCCTCCGACGCCGGGCTGCCGAGCATCCTCGACTACGACATCGCCAAGACCGGGATGACGTACCAGTACTACCGCGGCAAGCCGCTGTTCCCGTTCGGCTACGGGCTCAGCTACACGAGTTTCCGCTACGCCGACGTGCGGGCCACCCGGTTCGGTGACAAGGTCCGGGTGAGCGTCGACGTGACGAACACCGGCGCCCGCACCGGCAGCGACGTCGTCCAGCTCTACTCGAGTGCCCGGCAGTCCCGGGTCCAGCAGCCGGTGAAGCAGCTGCGCGGCTTCTCGAAGGTGACCCTGGCGCCGAAGGAGACCCGCACGGTGCGGTTCGAGGTACCCGTGGCGGACCTGGCCTTCTGGGACGTCACCCGCGGGAAGTCCGTGGTGGAGAGCGGGGTCTACGACTTCGCGATCGGCCGCAACGCCACCGACGTGGCCGGGGCCCGGCCGGTGTACGTCGCGGGGGAGCGGATCCCCGCCCGCGACCTGACCCGGCCGACGCAGGCGCAGAACTTCGACGCCTACCGGGGCACGACGCTGACCGACACGGCGAAGACGGCGGGCACGTCCGTCGCGGCCACGGCGGGCAGCTGGCTGGCGTTCGAGGACGTCGCGCTGAACGGCCCGGCGACGTTCACCGCGTCGGCGTCGAAGGCGGAGGCGGGGACGACGAGCATCACCGTCCACCTCGACTCGCCGACCGGCCGCGTGCTGGGCACGGTCCCGGTGCCCTCGACGGGCGACCACTACGCGTACGCGACGGTGACCGGGGCACTGACGAAGGCCGGCGGACGGCACGACGTGTACCTGACGTTCGACGGCCCGGTGAACCTGGCGACGTTCTCCCTGCGCTGATCCCGGTCGGCCGGGTTGCACGGCGAGCCCCCTCGGCTCCTCGTGCACCCCGGCCGGCAGCGTCGCTGCGGCCCCGACGGTGCCAGGCGGCGCTACACGATCGCCACATTCGGGCGACGCCGGTGTCGGCCGGTCAGGGTTTGCGGCCCACGCCGGCGTACGGGAGGGAGTTGACCGAGGGGTTGTCGGACATGTCGCCCGCTCCCTCGGGGTTCCACATCGCGCAGCCGACCAGGCCCGGTTCGACCAGGTCGAAGCCCTCGAAGAAGCGGAGCACCTCGTCGTGCGTGCGGGGGAACGGGCGGTTCTGCTGGTTCTGCTGGTGCGTGTACACCTCGATCGCCTCGTCGAGGCCCGCCGAGCCGGAGTCCGCCGCCACGTGTGTGAGCGCCAGGAAGCTGCCCGGGGCGAGGCGGTCGCGGTAGCGGGCCAGGATGCCCACCGGGTCCCACGAGTCGGGGACGAAGTGCAGCAGCAGCAACATGAACACCCCCGTCGGCTGCTCCGGGTCGAGCAGGCGGCGGGCCGGCTCCGCGTCGAAGATGTCGTTGACGTCGCGCAGGTCGGCCTGCAGCACCGCGCAGTTGTCGTTGTCCTGCAGCAGCAGTTCGCTGTGCGCCACGGCCACCGGCTCGCGGTCGACGTACACCACCCGGCACGCCGGGTCGACCTGCTGGACGATCTCGTGCAGGTTCCCCACGGTCGGGATGCCGGAGCCGACGTCGAGGAACTGGCGGACGCCGGCGTGCACCATGTACCGCGCCGCGCGGCGCAGGAAGGCGCGGTTGAGCCGAGTCGCGTCGCGGATGCCCGGCATGATCCGCAGGATCTGTTCCCCGAGCGCGCGGTCGGCCGCGAAGTTGTGGTCGCCGTCGAGCCAGAAGTCGTACACCCGCGCCGGGTTCGGCACCGAGGTGTCGATCTCCGGCGGTA
The DNA here is from genome assembly GCF_046549135.1 of Amycolatopsis sp. lyj-23. Lineage (NCBI taxonomy): Bacteria > Bacillati > Actinomycetota > Actinomycetes > Pseudonocardiales > Pseudonocardiaceae > Amycolatopsis > Amycolatopsis sp. lyj-23. The sequence continues at coordinate 7,858 of NZ_JAJPWN010000002.1, forward strand.
CCCAGCCCGGCTCTGCGGTCACGGGACCTCCCACCCTCGCGAACTTTCGGCAGCGAAGCTTAGCCCCTCATCCGTTCGTGTGGACTCGCACTCCGGGGCCCCCGGCCGCGGCTAAGGTGGCCCGGTCGCGAGGAGACGTCGCGAGGAGACGAGGCCATGACGAACCCGCGTCCCGTGCCCGGCAGGCTGCCCCTGCTCGGGCACACCGTGCCCCTGCTGCGCGACCCGCTCAAGTTCTTCACCTCCTTGGCGCAGCACGGGGACGTCGTCGAAATCCACCTCGGTCCGCTGCCCGTGCACGTGGTCACGACCCCGGCGCTGGCCTGGCGGGTGCTGGCCACCGACGCCGGAAAGTTCGACAAGGGCCTGGTCTTCGACAAGATGCGCCCGCTCTTCGGCGACGGCCTGGCCACGTCGAACGGCGAGCTCAACCGCCGCCGGCGCGGACTGGTGCTGCCCGCCTTCGGCCGCCCCCGGATCGCCGCCTACGCCGAGCACACCATGACGAAGCTGGCCGCCGAACTGGTGGACTCGTGGCGGCCCGGCGAAGTCGTCGAATTCGACCGGCGGATGCAGGACCTGGTGCTGACCATCGCCGGGCAGACGCTGTTCTCCACCGCCCTCGGCGACGAAGTCCTCGCGGAGATCCGGCACTCGATCCCGGTCATGCTCAAGTACGTGCTGGTGCGGGCGTTCTCGCCGCGGTTCGTCGAGAAGCTGCCGATCCCGCCGAACCGGCGGTTCGACGCCGCGGCCACGCGCCTGCGCGAGGTGATCGGCGAAACCGTCGTCGCCGCGCGCGAAGACGGCGCCGACCACGGCGACCTGCTCTCGACGCTGCTGTCGGCCCGCGACGAGGAGACCGGCGAAGGCATGTCGGACCGCCAGGTGCACGACGAGGTCATCACGATCCTGACCACCGGCGCCGAAACGACCGCCGTCGCGCTGGCCTGGTTCTTCCACGAACTCGGGCAGCACCCGGACGTCGAACGCCGGTTCCACCTCGAAGTCGACGAAGTGCTCGGCGGCCGGCCCGCGCGCTTCGAAGACCTGCCCGCGCTGGGGTACACGCACCGGATCGTCGACGAGATCGTCCGCCGCACCCCGCCGCTGATCCTGATGCGCCGCGCCCGCGAGGACGTCGAACTCGGCGGCGTGGCGATCCCCGCGGGCAGCGAGGTCGCCGTCAGCCAGCACACGCTGCACCGCGATCCGCGCTGGTTCCCCGACCCGGACCGGTTCGACCCGGACCGCTGGGCGCCCGGCCGCGCCGCGGAACTGCCGAAGGGGGCGTACATCCCGTTCGGCGCGGGCGCGCGGCTGTGCCCCGGGCACGTGTTCGCGCCGACGGAGATCGCCATCGTCGCCGCGACCGTCGGGGCGCGCTGGCGGCTGGTCCCGGTGCCGGGCAAGAAGGTGTACGCGCAGATCAAGGCGACGATGCAGCCGAACCGGCTGCCGATGACCGTCGTACCCCGGACCTGACGGTGCCGGTCCCGCTACCGGGTGTAGTGTTCCGGGGTCCGGCAGCCGGTCCGGCTCGGAAGGGGAGTGCGGTGTGAGACGGCCGCTCAAGCTGACGGCGGCGCTGGCCGCCTGCGGTGTCCTGCTCGCGTCGCTGACCGCCGCGGTGCCCGCCGAGGCCGCCGCGATCTCCTGCAGCGACACGGATCTGCCGGTCACCGGCCCCGGCCTGCCGCCGCTGGTGCCCGGGGCGCCCGCAGTCGTGCACGGCCGGCTCTGCCTGCCCGCCGGCGCCGCACCGGACACCGTCCAGTTGCTCGTGCACGGCGGGACGTACAACAGCGCGTACTGGGACCTGCCGTACGACCCCCAGCGCTACTCCTACCAGCGGGACATGGCCGCGCACGGCTACGCGACCTTCGCCGCCGACCAGCTCGGCGCCGGGCGCAGCAGCCGCCCGCTCAGCCTGCCGCTGTCGGTCTGGGCCGCGGCGGAGTCGATGCACGAGGTCGTCGGCCACCTGCGGGCCGGCCACGTCGGCGGGGTTCCCTTCGCGAAGGTGGTCATCGTCGGCCACTCGGTCGGGTCGGGGGTCGTCGCGGCGGAGGCGTCGACCTACCACGACGTCGACGGCGTCGTCCTGCCCGCGCTGCCGGTGCTCGCCCTCGGCGCGGCGCTCGGCCTGCAGCCCGCTCTGCTCGACGGGCAGCTGTCGACGCTGGGCAGCGATCCGCTGTACTTCACGACGAAACCGGGTGCACGGGCCGGGTTGTTCTACGCCGCGGGTGACGCCGACCCCGCCGTGATCGCCGCGGACGAGGCGACGAAGGACCAGGTTTCGGTGCCGGGGATGGGCACGGTCGCGTTGTTCGGGATCGTGCTGCCCGCGACGTGGGGAATTACCGCACCGGTTTTCCAGGTGGTCGGTGAAAGGACGTCCTTTTCTGCGGCGTGCTGGCCCTGCGTGACTGTTCGGACGCGAAGGTCCTGAAGGCGCAGGAAGCGCCCTACTACGCCGATCCGGCGAAGTTGTCGGTGTACGTGCTGCCCGGCGCGGGCCATTCCGTGGCGTTGCACGAAAACGCGGGCGAATACCGCACCGCCACCCGTTTGTGGCTGCAGGACCACCTCGGCACAACTCCGCAGGGTTATCACTCGATCGGACGAAACTGAAGCCGTGCGTGTCGCACAATTCCACGCCAAGATATATCGATTGACCCGAACCGGTGTGTGCACTGAACCCTTGGACAGCCTGAGGTGACTGCTCCCCATCCCCACGGCGACGCGCCGCGGAAGAAGCCGTCCGCCGAACGCGCGGCGCGCCGGCTCGCCGCGCTCGCGCGCAAGTGGGGCTACCTGGTCAGCACCACGGCGTACCTGCCGCACACGCCGGAGGAGATCGAACGCGAGCTGGCGGCCCTGTCCGGGCGGCTGTTCGCCGCGGTGGTCAGCGATCCGCCGGACCTCGCGGCGGCCGCGGACGCCGGCGGGCGGCTCGTCGAGCTGCGGTGCGTCGGCGCGGACAGCCTGCGCCGCAGCCTCGAAGTCCTGGGCAAGGCGCTGCTGCGCGAGCCGGAACTGGGCGGGGTCGAGCGGCTGGCTGAGCGGGTCGTGCTCGTGCTCGGCGCCTTCAGCTCCGGCTACGGCGAGATGCTGCGCGAGGACATCCAGAAGCGGCAGGAGGGCCTGAGCCGCGCGCTGCTGAAGGTCGAGCAGGAAACCCGGCAGAAGCAGGTGATCACCCGCGCCCAGTTCGAGGAGGTGTTCGCCGGCTCGGCCAGCGGCGTCGCCCTCACCGACCTGGACGGCCGGGTGCTGCGGGCGAACGCCGCGCTCGCCAAGACCCTCAACCGCACGCCGGCGGAGATCGCCGCGCTGACGTTGTTCGACCTGGTCCACCCCGAGGACGTCGAGCAGCTGCGGGAAAGCTACCGCGAGCTGGTGGCGGGGCGGCTGCACCGGCTGCGCGCCGGCCGCCGCCTGGTCGGCAAGGACGGCGAGCCGATGTGGGCGACGTTCGCCGCGTCGGTGATCCGCGACGCGGTCGGCACGCCCCGGCAGCTGCTGACGATCGTGGACGACGACACCGAGGTCTCGCTGCTGCAGCGGCGGCTGAGCCACCAGGCGCTGCACGACGCGCTCACCGGCCTGCCGAACCGGCAGTTCTTCAGCACCCGCCTGGAAACCCTGCTGCGCGACGCGGACCCGGCCCGCGGGATCACGCTCTTCCACCTCGACCTCGACGGCTTTTCCCGGATCAACGGCGGGCTCGGCCAGGAACTCGGCGACCGGGTGCTGCGCGGCGTCGCCGCGAAGCTGAAGACGGTCTTCGAGCCGGAGAAGGCGCTCGTGGCCCGCCTCGGCGGCGACGAATTCGGCGTGGTCGTGCCGAACACGGCGGACACGCCGGGCGTGGTGACGCTCGTCCGCCGGATCACCCGCGAGCTCGCCGAAGCCGAGTACGTCGACGGGGAACGCGGGGTGGCGGTGTCGGCCGCCATCGGCGTCGTCCACCGGCCACCGCGCGACACCACGCCCGCGGAACTGCTGCGCGCCTCGGACCTGACCCTGCGGCGCGCCCAGCGGACGGGCAGCCAGTGGGGCCTGTTCGACCGCGACCTGGACCGGCGCGACCGCCACGATTACGGCCTGGCCGCATCGATGGCGGGCGCGTGGGAGAACGGCGACATCGTGGCCGGCTACCGGGTGCTGGTTTCCGCGACGAGCGGGGCGGTCGGGGGCGTCGAGGCACGGCTGCGCTGGAACCACCCGGCCGAGGGCGTGCTGCCGCACGAGACGTGCGTGCGGCTGGCGGCGGAGACCGGCCTGGCGCTGCCACTGGGCACGTGGCTGCTGCGCACGGCGGCCGAGCAACTGGCGGCGGCCGGGATCGGCGTGCCGCTGGTCGTGGAGCTGACCCCGCAGCAGGCGGCGGACCCCGAGCTGGTCGGCGAGCTCCGCGGCGTCCTGGAGGACACCGGCCTGCCCCCGGACCGCCTGCGCCCGGGCTTCCCGGCGCCGGCGCTGACGGCGGAGAGCGGCGACGCGGCGGACAACATCAAGGTGCTGGCGGAGATCGGCGTCCGGGCGGAGATCCACGGCTTCGCCGACGCCTGCTGCTTGACGGAGTTCCCCGCCGGCACGGTGCGGATTTCGGCGGACCTGGCGGCCAAGCGAGAGCACCCCTTGGTGACCGGGCCGCTGTCGGCCTTGATCGACGCGGCGCACGCGGCCGGGGCGTCGGTGTCGGTCGCCGGGGTGCGGACCGCGGACGAAGCCGCGTGGTGGCAGGAGCGGGGCGTGGATCTGCTGACGGGTCCGGCGTTCCCGGAGCGGCCGGGCGGCCTGCCCGCCTGCTGAGTCCGATCCGCACGGTCAGATCCGCACGAGAACCTCGTCGAGGGGCTTGCGCCGCAGGTCGGGTACCACGCAGTCGTCGGCCGGGTAGCCGACCGGGATCACCGCGAACGCCTTTTCGTTGCGGGGGCGGCCGAGCAGGTCGCCGAGGAAGCGCATCGGCGACGGCGTGTGCGTCAACGCCGCGAGCCCCGCCACCTGCAACGCCGTGAGCAGCATGCCGACCGCGATGCCGACGGACTCGTCGACGTAGTAGTGCTTGCGGACCCCGCCGTCGTCGTCGAGGGCGAACCGCTGCTGGAACACGACGATCAGGTACGGCGCGTCCGTCAGGTGCGGCTTCACCGCGTCCGTCCCGAGCGGCCGGAGCGCGTCGAGCCATGCGTCGCCGAGCCGGCCGTCGTAGGAAATCCGTTCCTCCGCTTCGGCCGCTTCGCGGATCCGGCGGCGCACTTCGGGATCGGTGACGAGAACGAACGTCCACGGCTGCTGGTGCGCCCCGCTCGGCGCGGTGGACGCCACCGCGATCGCGTCGAGCACCGCGCGCTCGGGTACCGGGTCGGCGGAGAACATCCGCACCGAGCGCCGGGCCTCCATCCGCTGCCGCAGCGCGGCCACCCGGGCGAGCGCTTCGTCGTCGGACAGCCGGGTGGGGCGGTACGGGACCGGGTGATACGTCATGCCGGAATTGTGGTGGCGGACCCGGCCGCGGCAGCAGGGCCGAACGTACGATTCGCGGAGTTAAGCGTCCGCTGTACGGACAGTAAGGTGATCCTTGCTCCGGAAATTACCCGGGATGGCGCAAGGAAACTAGGCCGTCCGGTCCTGTCGCGTGAAGTGACCTCCTCATTACCCTCCAGTAGCAGGCAGTGGTGCCGATCACAGTCGTACCGGGAGGCTTCATGGCGTCGCGCGTCCGAGGACCCGGCTCCGAAGACCGGCGCGAACTGCGGATCCGGCACCTCACCGGCTGCCTTCCGTGCACGCTCAAATGCGCGTACTGCGGGCTGCCGGTGCGGCTCGCCGGGCGGGGCGACCACCCCGGCTACGGCGTGGTCGAAGAAGTGACCGGCGGACTCGTGCTGCTGCACCGGTTCTGCCGCAGCGCGCTCGGCCGCTGCGGGACGCGGGGGTGCGTGCTGCGGCGCGCCCACCTCGGCCGCGCGACCGAGCAGTACGAAACCGGCCGGCGGCCCGGGCGCTACCAGCGCCTCGGCGTCCGGCGCTCGCCCGACCTCGATCTGTACCGGAAGCACTGGCGGATCGCGAAGATGCGGTACGCGTGCAAGGCGTGCCGGTACTACACCGGCTCGCACTGAGCCGGTCCTTCCATCACGACGCGGAGGACTCGTGCTCGTTCGTCTCATCCTCGGCCTGCTCATGACGGTCGTCGGCCTCGCCGTCGCCGGAAAGCGGGTGGCCTTCCTGTACCGGCTGATCAAAGCCGGCCAGCCGGACACCAAGCGGTCCGGCGAGCTGGGTGCCCGGCTCTTCGCGCAGGTGCGCGAGGTCTTCGGCCAGCGCAAGCTGCTGAAGTGGTCGGTGCCCGGCCTGGCGCACTTCTTCACGTTCTGGGGCTTCGTGATCCTCGCTTCGGTGTACCTCGAGGCCTACGGCGCGCTGTTCGACGAGAAGTTCGCCATCCCGTGGATCGGTCACTGGGCGGTGCTCGGCTTCCTGCAGGACTTCATCGCCGTCGCGGTGGCCGTCTCGCTGGGCGTCTTCACGATCATCCGGATCCGCAACGCCCCTGCGCGCAAGGACCGCGCGTCGCGGTTCTACGGATCGCACACCGGCGGCGCGTGGCTGATCCTCGTGATGATCTTCAACGTCGTCTGGACGATGTTCTTCTTCCGCGGCGCGTCTTCGGCGTCCGGCAACTTCCCCTACGACAACGGCGCGTACGTCTCCCTCGGCGTCGGCAAGCTGCTGGCGCCGCTCGGGCACGCGACGACCGAGGTGCTGGAGACGGTCGGGCTGCTGCTGCACATCGGCGTCATGCTGGTGTTCCTCTCGATCGTGCTGTATTCCAAGCACCTGCACATCTTCGTGGCGCCGATCAACGTCTCGGCGAAGCGGCTGCCGGACGCGCTCGGCCCGCTGCTGCCGATGGAGTCCGGCGGCAAGCCGATCGACTTCGAAGACCCGGGCGAGGACGACACGTTCGGCCGCGGCAAGATCGGCGACTTCACGTGGAAGGGCATGCTCGACTTCACCACGTGCACCGAGTGCGGCCGCTGCCAGTCGCAGTGCCCGGCGTGGAACACCGGGAAGCCGTTGTCGCCCAAGCTCGTCATCATGAACCTGCGGGACAACCTGTTCGAGGAGGCGCCCTACATCCTCGCCGGCACCGAGCACGAGGGCGCGCGCCCGCTGGTCGGCCCGGAGGACGACGGCGGCGTCATCGACCCGGACGTGCTCTGGTCGTGCACCACGTGCGGCGCGTGCGTCGAGCAGTGCCCGGTGGACATCGAGCACGTCGACCACATCGTCGACATGCGCCGCTACCAGGTGATGATCGAGTCGGCGTTCCCGACCGAACTCGGCGGGCTGTTCAAGAACCTGGAGACCAAGGGCAACCCGTGGGGCCAGAACAACTCGGAGCGCCTCGCCTGGACGAAGGACCTGGGCTTCGACGTCCCGGTGTTCGACGGCGAGCTGGCCGAAGACGTCGAGTACGTCTACTGGGTCGGCTGCGCGGGCGCGTTCGACGACCAGGCGCGCAAGACCGTCCGCGCCACGGCGGAGCTGCTGCACATCGCCGGGGTGAAGTACGTGGTGCTGGGCAAGGAGGAGTCCTGCACCGGTGACCCGGCGCGGCGCGCGGGCAACGAGTTCCTCTTCCAGATGATGGCCCAGCAGACGGCCGAGACGCTCAACGCGGTGTTCGAGGGCCGCGAGCCGCGGCTGCGCAAGATCGTCACGACGTGCCCGCACTGCCTGAACACGCTGAGCCGCGAGTACCCGCAGCTGGACGGCCACTACGAGGTGGTCCACCACACGCAGCTGCTCAACCGCCTGGTCCGCGGCGGGCAGCTGACCCCGGTCAAGCCGGTGGCGGAGGGCCCCCGCGTCACCTACCACGACCCGTGTTACCTGGGCCGCCACAACAAGGTGTACACGCCCCCGCGCGAGCTGGTCGGCGCGACGGGCGCGTCCCTGGCGGAGATGCCCCGCCACGCGGACCGCGCGTTGTGCTGCGGCGCGGGCGGCGCCCGCATGTGGATGGAGGAGCAGATCGGCAAGCGCATCAACCTGGAGCGCGTGGACGAAGCGATCGCCACGGAGGCGGAGACGATCGTGACGGGCTGCCCGTTCTGCCGCGTGATGCTGACCGACGGGCTGGTGCAGCGGCAGAGCGAGCAGAAGGCGGAGAACGTGGACGTCCGTGATGTCGCTCAGCTGCTGTTGGAGCGGGTGAAGGCGACGGACGCCTCGACGCCGAAGGTCTGACCGAGGATGCGTCACCTGCCGAAGTGCACAAACGCGCCCCACAACAGCACGGCGAGATCGCGGTCGGCGCCGGTCAGATCAGCGGCCAGCGCCTTCCGCGTATGCTGCACCGCTGAGTGCAACGCCTCCGCCGACCGCTCCGCCGTGGGCGACGGGTCCCCGAGGAACCGGTAGAAGTGCTCGGCAACTGTCCGGGCGACGTCGTCGTTCACCTTCCAGTTCGCGGCCACGACCCGGTCGAAGCCGGCCGCCAGCATCGCTCCTGCTACGTGTACCGCTTCGTCGGGCAGTGTCAGGCGCCCGGACGATGACCGGCAGGCGCTGAGATAGGCCAGCTGCGCTCGGTCGGTACGGGCCGCGCGGAGGTCGGTGAAGGTGAGGCCGCCGGTGTCGGCGTAGTCGTGGCTCAGCAGGTGCGCGCCCTCGATGCGATAGGTGTCTTGCGCGCCGTGCCCGGCGAAGTGGAACCAGGTATGGTGCGGTAGTTCCGCCAGAAGCCGGGCACGCGTCGCCTCGGCGTCGAGAACCAGTGTGCTGCTTTCGAGGACCGCGGCTGCTGTGCGAGCCTCGCCGGTCGCAGCCCGGAGGAATGCCTCGCCTGGAGTTTCACCGATGCCGACGGCGAGCATCCGCCGGTTCGCAGGCTCCGCTTCGGGGGTCAGTAGTGTCCGCAAGGTCGGCACGTACGACGGCACCACCTGGTCCAGTACCGTCTCGGCCAGTTCGTCGCCGGTGGTCTTCCGATAACGGCCGGCGGCGTGGATCGGAAGAACGGTCACCAGTCCGGTCGGGCACCACCAAACGCGCCGCCGTGGGCCGAGGGCGGCCAGGACCGGGTCGGCCACGCTTTCCCACAGCCAGCTGAGGGTGTTGTGGAGCGAGCGGACGCGGAGGTCGACGGTGGCCTCGTCGATCTTCGCGAGCTCGTGGCCCAGAATGAACCGGTCCCGATGCTGGAGGAACCGGGTTGCCTGATCCATCAGGTGGTCGTGACGCAAGCGAGGTAGCGGGACGACGCTGAGTTTGCCGTCGGCCAATACGAGCGCGTCGGCGCGGTACCTGCTCGCGTTCACGACGACGGCCGGACCGGGCAGTCGTGCCAGAAGTTCGGCACAAGAAGGGCCGGCTTGGAACCGCTCGAACCCCGGCCGGGCTCGAATGTCGGCGAGCACCTCCGACTCCTCCGCCTCGAGCCGGCGCCGGAGCAGGAGTTCGGTGTGCGTGACCGGCGAGTCCGTGCTTGTCCGAAGCCCCGCGATCCGGGCATCCAGGTCTCCGAACCGTCGCGCGAGGTGCGGATGCGCGGCGTTCAGGCGATCGAGGTCGCCGGTGTCGGCCGAGCCGAGAAGAATTCCGCGACCTCGCTCGAGGAGTTCGACGGCGAGATGCGGCTGACCAGCCGACAGCGCCGCCGCGGCTGCATCCGAAGCAAGGGCGAAGAAGCGGCTCAAGCCGTGTTCGCGATCGGTATGCCGCCGCGTGCGCGGCACCATCCGGACGAGGAGTTCGACGGCCGTGCAGTAAGCCTGGCACGAGCCGTGCCGATCGTCGTCCGCCAAGAGCTCGCCAAGCATGGCGTGTGCGCGGATTCGCTCGTCGGGGGTCATCGGTGCGTCCAGCACGGATCGCAGGAGGACGACCGCTTCGGTGCGGGCCGCGGAGACGTCGAAGTGTTCGGCGCGGATCTTGAGCAGGCGTACCAGCGCGAGCCGGTTCATGACCGGGACTCGGTGATCTCGCACGTGCGCGGTGGCGAGACCACGGGCCAGCCGCTCGGCCTCGTCGAGCGAAGCTCGGTCGGGTTCGGCCCTCAGCCGGTCGAGCAGGGAAGCCACGAGCGTCGAACGCACCAGGTCGTAACCGGCGTCCGCTCGTCCGGCAGTAGCGAGCCACGCGCGACAGCACCGTTCGGCTTCGGCTTGCACCGACTGTTCGGGATGGCTTCGCAGCGCAGCCGCCAGGTTGTTGACCAGCAGCCCACGGCTCGAAAAGCGATCCGAGGCCACGGACAGCGCTTCGCGCAGCGTGGCGATCGCCATGTCGAGGCACGCGCGCTCTTCGTCTCCGGCGAGCCCGTTCGCCGTATCGAGGTAGACGGAACCGAGGATCGACAGCAGTATCGGCCGGAACGGGTCGTGCGGCGGTACCGAGCCGAGTGCTCGATGGAGATGCCCGGACGCCGTGTCCAACGCCGAAGTGACGCCGAAGTAGCGAAACTGGTCGAGCAGCGCCAAGGCGAGGTTGACTCGCCGCCCGGGAAGGTTGACGTCGCCGGGCGGCGTCCGGTCCAGGACCTCCGTGAACCAGGCGGTCACTTCGTCGAGCAGGCCTCGGTCGCCACTGCGCCGGAACAGCTCGTGCCGAGTGTTGGTCAGGGTGGTGAGCCGGCTCGCGTACTGGGTGCTGTCGCGGGGAGTGCGTCGCACGGCCTCGGCGAGTTCCGCCTCGGCGCGGGCCAGTGCGTCCGGCTGCTCGAGGTTGATGGCCGCCTTGGTGCGTAGCTCGCCGAGCGTTGTGAGGGCCATGACCTGCAGGCCGGGTTGATCGGTCGTCTGCACCGCGCGCTCGGCCGCGGCTATGGCTTCCCGGAGTACCGCCGGGTCGGCGTCGAGGTCGAACCAGGTGCTGAGGAGGGAAGCGAGTTCGTGCAGGCTCCGGGGTTCGCCCATGGCCGCGGTCGGGCGGCACAGCTCGATCGCGTAGAGAAGGTCGCGGCGGTCGCCCGTTCGGTCGTATCGATGGGTCAAGATGGTGGCTAGTCCACTGCGGATGGTGGCAAGTCCGTGCAGGTCTTCTTCGGGCGCCACCTTCAGCGCCTCCCGGTAGGCCTGCTCGCTTTCGGCGAGGTGGTTGAGCTTCGAAGTCCGGTCGAACCGGTCGCCCAGTGCCTGGGCGAGGTTGTTCAGGTACACGTACCGCCACGGATCGTCCGCCGGATCGCCGTCGACGGCCGCCCGCGCTTCGATGATGGCTTCCTCCAGCCGGGCGCGATCCGACGTGGCCTCGGCCAGATCCCGGAGAGCGCGGCTGAGTTGGTTGTGCAAGTGGTTGCGGAACAGGCCTGGCGCAGTCCCGGCGAGCATCGCGCGCAGGTGTTCGCACGCCCGCAGGATCGGCTCGAGGTGACCGGTGGCTCGGTGTGCCTGGATCAGCTCCTCGATGGGATCGACCGGTTCGGTGCTGTCCGGCACGGGTCTCCTCTATTCGGTGGACGCACTTGCGGCTGGCAGTCGCTCGGACCGTCGGTTCTGCAACGCACTCCACACCGGCTCACTCGAACGGTCTATCCTGCTGGGAGTCGTCGGTCTCCATTCCGGTCGCGAAGAGCGCGCACCGGGGTGCGCTGCCCGGCGCGACCACCACGCGCCGGTCGCACTGGTCCAGCGGGCACCGGTGCGCGACGCGGAACTGCCCACGCAGCCACGGTGACGTTTTCCCGGCGGCGTCGCCGTCGCGGATGATCTGCGTACTGGCGTTCCGCAGCAGCCGGTCAATCTTCTGCGCCAGGGCGTTCCAACCGTCGAGGGTGTCCAGGCCCGCGCGGGTATCGGTCAGCAGGCGTTCGTACTGGTCGCGTTCCTGCACCACGGTCGCCTCGTCGTGGATGCGAGGTAACCGGATGCAGATGGCAGCCCACATCTTCCGGCGGTCTTCCGGCATTTCGTCTCCGATCACGGAATCGCGGTCGTTCGTTGGGTAAGGTGGCACACCACACACGGAGGTGTCGATGTCGTCGGTTCCCGAGATCATCCCCGGGGATTTCCCTTTTCCCGAGGGCACCCGGGGAAAGATTCACGATGCGATCCTGCGGATCACCACGTCGCGGCAAGGCTGGCACGGGCCGGTGGAATCCGTCACGATACGCCGGGTCATCGATGGCGGCCGCAGCGGTGCTCTTGTGCTCGACGTCGCACTGCGGGCGGGGTCCGAAAGCCGGCAACGCGTGGTCAAGATCGGACCAGGCGAGGAGATAGTTGCCGAGTTCGCCAATTTCCGTCGGTTCCTCCGCGATTACCCGGCTGCCGTGTGTGCTCCCATTCAGGAAGTGACGGACGGCGCATGGGGGGAGTGCGGCGAAACCGAGGCCGTGGTGTACGCGCACGTCGAAGAGTACGCGGGCCGGTCGGAGGTGCCTGCGGTCACCCTCGAGGACGTCGTGGCAAGAGCGTTCGAAGACGGGACGACGGAACAGCTCGCGCACGGCTTGGTCACCGCTTTGTTCTCCGCAATGGCGACCCCGTTCCACAACCGGCGGGAGGTGCGTGCCCAACGAAGCCTCCGTGATCTGAATCCGGTGCTGGGGCCGGACATCGTGATCGAACCGGGTGCGGTGACCGCGGACCTGTCCTACCCCGAGGATGTCCTGCACGCGTCGCTCGGCGGTGCAGGGAGCTTCCCACCCGGCACCCCCATCCGGCTTGCCGATCCGGCCCATTCGCCCGTGCGAGTGGTCCCGTTGCCACCGGAAGGTGGCCCGATCTCGGGTGTGGTCGTGAGGACGAGGTTCGCCGAGCGACAGGCTCGCTTCGACGAGGCGTTCGGAACCGTTGAGCGCACGACGGACGCCGTCGTGGCCGGTGGCGTCCGCACCGCGGACCCGGCGCGCGGGCTTTGGCGTGTGCTGACCGATCCGACCCTGGGCCGGGTCCGCGGCGTTGTACACGGAGACCTGAACGCCCGGAACCTCATGTGCGTCGACGGTCGCCCGGTCCTGATCGACTTCGCCGCCACCACCGACGGCCTGCCGGTGTTCGCCGACGCGGCATGCTTGGAGATAAGCCTCGTCCGGGACGTTTTCGCCGGCCTGTCGTACGGCGAATCGGTTCGGATTCAGCGGCTGCTGGCGCTGGCCTGCCGGCTGTCGGCGCCCGACGCGGACGACCGGCTGGCGGACCTGCTCGACGGGCGGCCGGCGAAGATCGCGTTCCGGGTCCTCGCGAGGATCCGGTCGAGCGCGGCTCGTTCGTACCCGCGGGATGTCGTCGCGTGGCGCGATTACCTGGCGCAAGTCCACTTCACCGCCTACCGGACCGCGAAGTGGGAGGGTGTGGTTCAGACCGCGGCCAAGCTGCGTGCCGTACACGCCGCCGCTGCCGTGGCGACGGAGTGGCTCGCCGACGACGACCCGTTCGCGCACTGGACGGATCCGGATGAAGTGCTGAAGTGCGTGGCGGGCTTCGCCGACCCCGCCGATCCGGACACGCTCGACGTGATCGCGGGGCTGGCGGCGGCGGTCGACCGGGCGCAGCAGCCGGCGGCGGCCGACCTGGACCTGCGCGAATTGACCGATCGCTACGTGACTCTCCACTTCTCGACGGAAGCGCGCGCAACGGTGATCGAGATGTCCCGGGAGCATGACGGTTTCCTGGGCAACGTGCCGCTCGAGACGCCAAAGCCGCTCATCCTGGCGGGTGGTGCGGGCAGTGGGAAGACACGCATCCTTCGCGAGATCGCTTATCGGGCTGCGATGGACATCGTCCGCCCGCAAGCCGGGGCCGCCGGGCTCGGGATGCCGCGACTGGTTCACGCCCGACGGCTGCTCGACGAAGGCACCAGCACGGAAGGACTGCCGCGCGAAGCGCTTGCTCTCGGTGCAGTTCGGCTGCTGGTCGACGACGTCGACGAGGTGCCGGCTCCGGACCGGGCCCGGTTGTTCGAGCGGGTCGGCGACCTGCACCGGCGTTTTCCCCGCATCCGGGTGATCATGGCGGTGCGGAACCCGGAGCACGCCATTCGAGCAGGCTTCGACGTCGTGCGGATCGATCCGTGGCCCCCTCGTCTCGCGATGCGGTTCATCACCGAAAACTTCCCGCCGACGATGAACTGGAGCCATCTGCGCCTGTGGCGCCAATTCCGCGGTCTGGAAGGCGTCGCACCGGGACTGCTGGCGATGTACCTCGACGTCATCCGCGATCGTCGTACCTTTGTAGCTCTGACGGACGTCTACCACGACTACTTCGTGGCCCGCTTGGACGGCCTGGATCCGTCGGGCCTGGTTCACGCGGCGGAGACCAGTGTCAACTCCGGCGGTCCGATCACGCCGCCGGCCGGGACCGACGAATTCGTCGCACGGGGCGTGCTTCGCACTGAAGGCGGCCAGGTCCACTTCGCGCAAGGCATCGAACGCGACTTTTTCGCCGCGATGTCCCTGACCGAAGCGTCCGAGGACCTGCTTCGCGAGCGGGCCCGGAGCTTCGGCTGGCGACCGGTCATCCTGCTGGCAGCTGACCTGCCCGAGGTGCCCGACGACGTCCTCGTGACCGTAGTCCGCACGGTCGTGGACGGCGATCCCGTGTTCGCGGCCCGGCTCCTGCGTCGTCGGCCGTCGCTGTCATGCCGCCGCGAGTTCGTCAATGTCCGGTCGGCGGTCCTCGGCGACCCGGCGCGAGGACTGTTCGCGGCGCTGGAATCGGTCCGAGCATTGGCGGCACTGGCGACTCTCGACGCATTGCAGCAGCTCAGGCGGCAGCTGACGGCCCAGCTGGTCCCACCCGGGCTGCTGCGCGCCGCGCTGGAGGCACTCACCGGTCCCTCCACACGGGGGTCGGAAGACTTCGCGGTGCCGGCCGACTGGATGCGAGGCCTGCTCGGTGAGCTCCTCGACGCGGATCGTCCGCAGACGACGCTGCTCGACGCCATCCGCGTCGTCAAGCAACACCAGGTCCGCGGGCTGGACTTGATGCTGGCCGGTCTTGTCACCGGGGCCGACGCGGAGGTCGCTCAGGCGGCCGACGACGCGTTGTCGGCGCTGGAGGTCGTCCTGCCCGGCCCGCTCCGCGTCCGGCGTCCGGGGCTCGTCGCCGCGCGGCTCGCGGAAATCGAACGTGCGCTCCCCACCCTGTCAGTGGACGCCGAGATAAGGGCGGCGCGAGCGGAGCGGCTCCGACAGCTGCAGCGGCTGGACGATCCGGCGTACTGGTCGGCGCGCTTGTATTCCTACGGGCTCCGCCACGACGTTGCCGACCAAGTCGGCGGGATGTTCGACGGGCCGGTCGCCCTGGACGAGGTCCGGCAGCTCGGGACCATGGACGCGGGTACGGCGAATGTCGTGGCCCACCGCGTCCTGACGGAGCATCCCCGCTTGCGCGATGAGCTGGTGTTCACTGCCGACCGAGGGTCGCCGACGTCAGTGCTGCTGATCGCGGCGGCGGCCGTGGGCTCTCCGGCGACCGTCGAGCATGCTTCCCGGCTCGTGGCCGAGCTGGCTGAAGAGGAGACGGGAGAGCGGATCGAAGGCCTCGCGGCGCTGGCACACGCCGTCGTCCAGACGAATCCGGCCACCGGGTTCCGGGTCAGCCGGGACGCCGCGGCGCGGCTTCGGGACCGGGCGGTTCCCGCCCGGCTGTGCTGGCCGTGGAGCACGATGCTCGCGCACACCCGACCCGATCCGGCGGAGCTGGACGTACTGCTGGCGAACGGCGAAGTACGGGCGATCTCCGAGGTGGCGGCGTTCTGCACGGCGTTCGATGGTGCTCCCGGTGAACCTCTGGTCTTCGGTGAGGACGCCTGCCGATTCCTGCTGGCCGACCGGAGCGGAGATCCGGTCGGCCGCGCACTGGCCCTCTGCGCAGCCGGGCTGTCCGAGGGACTGCCGGAGATCGCCGAGCTGCTCGCGGACCGAAGGCTGGGTGCGACCGCATCGACGGTCTCGTCCGGCCGGTACGGTCTGGTCGAACTCGCCCCGTTGGCCGAGATCCTGGCGGCGTACGGGCAATTGGCTCGTCGAAGCGGGAAAAGCGACGTGGCCCTCCGGGTCCTGGCGGAGGTCGATCCCGCCGGGCTCCACGCCAGTGTCGCGCACGGGAAGGCGATCGCCGCCGGGTACCTCGGTGACTGGATTCCGGTGGTCCAGGCGGCACGGGGCGACGGTGGGCGGGTGGACACGGCGGCCGGGCACACCCTCCGCGAGTGGGTGCCCGGTCCCGCGACGCCTGTCGGCTTGTGCGAGCCCGGAAGTATCGCGTCGTGGCTCAGGCAACGGCTGTCGGACGTGGCTCTTCCGAGCGGACCGCGGTCTTTCACCGAAGAGCTGCTGGCCGAAGTGCAGCGTAGGCAGGGCACCCTGCTCCCGGACTAACGCTACGCCGAACGGGTAACAGTCCTGGTGGCCGGCCCCCCGTCCTGCTGGGGTGATCGAAGTGGCGGGGAGGTGACGGCAGTGGGCGCGACTCCGGCTGGTCCTGACCTCTTCACTGCCCTGCCGGCGCCCACCGTCCATGCGCTGCTGGGCGTGGGTGTGGAACGCCGGTTCCGGGCCGGCGAGGTCCTGCTGCTGGAAGGTGAGCCGACCACCCACGTGCTTCTGCTCCTTTCCGGCTGCGTGAAGGTGACCGCCACCACGGCCGACGGCGGACGCGCGCTGCTCGCCGTCCGGTTCCCCGGCGAGCTCGTCGGCGAGCTGGCCGGCTTGGACGGGCAGCCGCGCTCCGCGACCGTCACCGCGGTCGGACTGGTGAACACGCGGGTGATGACCCAGGCCGTGTTCCAGGCGTTCCTGAAGGACCACCCGGACGCGGGGGTTGCGGTGAGCCGGTCGGTGGCCGCCAAGCTGAGGTGGGCGACCGACCGCCGGGTCGACTTCAGCGGCTACGACGTCCCGGTCCGGGTCGCCCGTGTCCTCGCCAAGCTCGTCCGGTCGCACGGGACCCGCACGCCGCGCGGCTGGGAAATCGGCTTCCCGCTGTCGCAGCCCGAGCTCGCTGCCCTGATCGGTGCGGCCGAGCCCACCGTGCACAAGTCGCTCAGCGAGCTGCGCCGCCGGTCGGTGTTGGCAACGGGCTATCGGAAGATGACCATCCTCGATCTGCGCCGGCTGCACGAACTCGCCGGCCTGGCCGACTGAGCCGGGCAATCCCGTTTCCGCACGGGTTTCGCCGTATCGAGCTGCGGCACAGTCCGTCGGGTGAACGCCGTGTGCTGGCCACCCGCCTCTCTGCTCGGCCGGCTGCGCCGGCAGGATGCCGAAGCGCTGCTGGGCCTGGGCAGGCCGGTCAGTTATCCGGCACAACTGCGAGCCATCCGGCAGGGTGATGTCGCCGAGCACTCGTTGCTGCTCCTCCAAGGAGCCGTCAAGATCGTGGTGGACACCGAACGCGGCCGCGACGTCGTCATCGCCGTGCGGGGTCCGGGCGATCTGCTGGGTGAGATGTCGACCCTGGAACACCGACCCCGGTCGGCGCACGTGCTCACGTGTTCACCCGTGCAGGCCAGGATCATCCACAGCATCGAACTCGCCAAGTTCTTAGCTCGCAACGCCGAGGTGTGCCTCGCGGTCGCCCGGATGCTCAGTGAACGCCTGCGGTCCGCGGACCGCAGGGGGATCGACTTCGTCGTGTGTCCCGCCCCGATCCGCGTTGCCCGCGTGCTGCTCGACGTCGTCCAGCGGCACGGTTCGTACACCGCCTCGGGTTGGGAGACGGGGATACCGCTGTCTCAGACGGAGATCGCCTCGATGGCCGGGACCGGGCTGAGCACGGTGGAGAAGGCCTTCCGGCGGCTCGAGTCGGCCGGGGTGCTCACTCGTCGCTACCGGCGAGTACTGATCATCGACCTGCCCGGCCTGCGCCGATTCGGGGAACTTCCGGGCGAAATCCCGTAATAGTACGGCGTTGCTCGTCGCCATCTGTAACAGAGTGATCCGCGTCAGCCCGACGCACCATCGTGAACCGTCCGAAAGGGCGCGCATGCCGAATCTCCGTGATGTCCTCCGCCGCAAGTTCCGCTCCGTGTTCAGCGTGCTGGCCACTGGCGCCACCAGACCGGACGTCGGTGACCAGTTGTTCGCCCGGGCGCATCCGGAGCGCGTCACGGTGACCGAATGGCACCACTACGAACAGGAGATCTCCCGCAACCCGGCGATCGGGAGCGTCAGTGCGCCGACCGGGCGGATCGAGATCGTCGTGCCGTTCGACGGTGCCGACCACTTCACGCGCCAGGCCTGCGCCGACGTCGAACCCGTGCTCGAGGCCGGGCGGAGAGAGCCCAGGAACGCGATCATCGGCCACCTGGCCTTCACCGGACACCAGAACACCGATCTGGGTGCGGTCCTGGGCTTGGACGACAGTTACGGGGCCCTGCCCGTCGAGGTTCCGGTGACCGGGCCCGGCGCGCCGGGCGGTCGGCACGACCTGCGCCGGGATCGCCTGGCCGCGGTGATCCGGCACGAGTACCGGCCCCGGCCGAACCTGCTCGAGGTGGTCCCGGTCAACGTCCAGATCGATCTGCTCGATCCGGACACCTATGGGGGCACGCTCACGACGCAGGACTCCCCGGACTTCGCCCGCCTCTCGCAGCAGCCGAACTTCCGGCCTTACCTCTGGCTCCGGGTACGCGTCACCCTGATCATTCCCTGGCCCGACGACCGGCCGGAGCCGGCCCCGGTCATCACCCGCATCTCGCTGGACTGGCCCACGATCACGTCCCTGCACGTCCTCAAGGTCGAGCAGCGCGGCACGGACGAGGGTGAGCGGCCCATCACCTACAACCCGGTCGACCGGACCATCGAGTGGCGGAACGTGCCGATGCAGGCCGGGGAACGCCAGCGGAGCGACGAGCTGCGCTTCATCAGCGACACCATGGTGGTTTCGATCCGTCAGCCAGGCGAGCTGTATCGCCAGCCGAGCCTCGACGGCACCGTCGAAATCGAAGTTCCGAATGTCCTGCTCTCGGGGATGCGGACCCGGCTTTTCGACAGCCTCGGCCGCCGGTCCGAGGACCGGCACCGGGAATGCACCCGGCTGACGTCACGGGTGCACCTGATCCTGGGCGAGGCGTTCGCCAGGCGCAAGCTGAAGCCACATCAGCACCTCCATTTCGACGAGGTGATCCCCGAACAAGCTCGCATCGCCGACATCGAGAACGCACTGTCCGACCGGGGATTCGACGTTGCCTTCACCGAGAAGTCCGAGGAAGGCGGGGTGCGCCGCCGGTGGCAAGGGCGGGCGCAACGCGCTGAAGGGCCGGAGACGATGACCCTGATCATCTTCGTGGAGGGAAGCCACCACGAGACCGAGCGCACGGTCCACAAACCGGGCGGCCACTCCTACACGAGCAAGTTGCCCAGCGGGGAGCTGAAGGTCTTCATGTACGGCGAACTGCCGCGGGCCAGCCGGGCGGTCACCCGTGAGATGAACGCGCTGCACGCCGCCGTCCGCGACCGGTTCGACCGGATCCGCGCGCTGCGGTGAAATCCGGGACTCGACGAGGAGCAGTATTCGATGCCCTATGAACTCCGTGAGCGCGCCCCGCGCGTTCGCTGCCACAGCTGCGGCTCGGCCGACGTTTCCGCTGTCTGCCACCACTGCGGCCGGCCGTTGTGCCGGGATCACGTCCGCAGGCCGGCGGTCACGAGCGAATTCGAGGGACTGGGCCTGCGCAAGACGCAGCCTCACCACTGCGCCACGCACGACCACGTCGTCGGTGCATCCCTCAAGCAGATGTACTACGTAGTCGGAGGCATTGCCGTCGCGGCCCTGGCCGTGATGTTCCTGCTCCCGCCGGCCGGAGTGATCCTCCTGCTCGGCTGCGCCGGCGCCACGGGGTTGATCCGGTACGTGGATCGCCGACGCGCTCGCGCTGCGCTGCTCGATCGGCCGTCGCTGCCGGTGCAGCCCAGCATCGATGCCGTCGAAGTTCGGGAGGTGCTGCGCGGTGAGCTCGTGCTCGAGGCGAACGGCACCTACCGGACCTCGGTGACACCGGCCGACGGCCACATCGGAGTCGAGACAACGTTCGGCCGTCCGGACCAGAACCGCCTGCGTGAGTACCGCAGGAAGTTCCGGCTGGCCGACGACGAGGAAGTTCCGTTCTCGGCGGGCTACTTGGTTCTCCGGGGTCCGGCGGGGCTCGAATTCACCGACCGGGTCGTCGGCGGCTTGGTCGTCCCGCTCGCCGGCCTCGCGGGGACGCAGCCCTTCCTGGCTTCGCAGGACGTTCCCGTGAGCGCCAAGTGGCACGTGCGCCTCGGACATCGTGTCACCGGGATGCCCGGGCACAGCGAAATCCCACTGTGGCTGACACCGGCGCTGATGCCGGAGTCCGATCAGCGCACCCTGCAGCTGGACCTGCAGTGGCTCGGCAACTGGCCGTCGGCGGAGTCGAGTCTCGACGCGGACCGCGTCGAGCGCCTGACGCTTCAGGTCCCCGCTGCCTGGGGAAACGTCGAGTACGTCGAGGGGGCTACGGTCGAAAGCCGCGCCGACCCGGAGAGCGGCCGCCGCCGCATCGAATGGAAACAGATTTCCCTCGACCAGGAGAAACGCCGGCTGGAGCTCGCCGTCCACTTCGAGGAGAAGATCCGGCTCACCGACGTGATCACGGGGTCGCTGGTCGTTTCGTTCCGCGGGGCGCTGTCCGGGCTCGAGGGAGTGGAGCTGTTCGAGCCGCTCGGGGGCCGGCGGCGCGGTGCCCGGTACTCGGACGTCAAGACCGTCGTCACCGCGGACGTCGAGCTGAGCTTGAGCGGTGTCCGCTACCAGGACGTCCGGGTGGTACCGGATCCCCGCAAAGACCACCCGGTGCGGATCCCGGAGACGCACGAGTTCCCGGGCGTGATTCCCGACCACGAAACGCTCATCGCCCTCACGGACGCGATGAGCGGAGATGGCTACTACGTCAAACGCGTCATCGAGAACCCGCCGCGTGATCGCGGCCGCGCCGATCTCGTCAACCGGGCCTGGGACGTTGCCGGTCGTCGCTACTTCGGGGTGTATCCGGTCGACTTCCACGTCGTGCTCACCGGCGAGGAGGTCTACGGCAGCGACATCCGCGCGGAGGCCGGTAACACGAAGGTGCGGCTGTACGTCAAGGGCGCTTTCGCCAGCAAGGACATGGAGGACGAGATCGAGTCGGTCTGGTACGGGTTGCAAGGCATCATCTCGGAGACTCTGCAACAGCAGTGCAAGCCGGGGCGCTCGCACGACGGGACGGGCATCGGAACACAGAACCCGGCGTCGGGGCTGCGGATCCAGGAGCTGAAACGGCGGCGGGAGAAATTCGAAGACGCTTTGCTGGAGCGGCGGATCTCCGAGGATGCCTGCCGGGACTTCATCGCTCGCATCGACCGCGAGATCGCCGATCTGGACGAAGGCTTCGGCGGCCCGCAGACCTGGGAGAGGTGAAATGGCCTGGAAGTGCAGTGACTGCGATGCCGAGGAAGGCAACGACGGAAAGGTGGTGGTCGACGCCGTCTGCCACCACTGCGGGAAGCCGCTTTGCCGGTCGCATCAGCAGTCCGTGGTCGACGACGCCTTCGCGGCGACCGATTCCGCCCACCTGATCCCGGTGGACCGGATCGCCGTCCATTGCGAAAGCTGCCGCCGGGTCCATCACCCCCGGGCCACGCTCATGGACGGGAGGCTGCGATGATCCGCGCCGAAGTGACCACCGGCGGACTGCGCGTCGGCGAGGACGCGAACATCGTCGTCCACCTCCGCAACGACGGAACCGCGGTGTGCACGAACATCCACTTCGCCCTCCGGCTGCCCGCTCAGATCCCGGCTTTGCGTGGTAATAAGGAATTCGCGGTGGCCCGGCTCGACGCCGGCGCCGAGTGGACGGCAACGGTGAAGGTGCGTCCGTTGCAGGCGGGTTCCTGGCCGGCGACGAGCACGAACTTTTCGTTCCGCGACGAAGTCGGAAACGGACACCGCATCGCCGACTTCCAAGCTCTGCTCGACGTTTCGGAGCACCTGGAGCGGCCACCGGTGCCACCGCCGAAGTTCGACGTCGAATTGTCGACGGTCCGGATCGCCTGCGGGGAATGGGACGCCATCAAGGGCGAGATCGTCAACACCGGGACCACCGCCATCACCTCCGGACGGCTTGCCCTGTGGGGACCGTTCGACGTCGACCCCAAGGGGGGCGACGTCTCGCTCGGCAACCTCCCGCCGGGAGAGCGCGAGCCGTTCGAGTTCCACGTTCTGGCCCGCGATCCCGGGCAGGCTGTGCCGGTGCACCTACTCGCCGAGTGCATCGGCGGGGCCGGCGGCCGGATCGAGCGTCGGGTCATGCGGACGGTGGCGGTGGGACACCTCGGCCAGCATCGGCCGGGTGGAGTGGAGATCCTCTACCTCGCCGCCAACCCGACGGACACCGAGCGGATCAGCTGGGCTGCCGAAGTGCGGGATGTCCGCGAGGCCCTTCGGATGGGTGTGCACCGGGATCGGTTCGTGCTCCACGAACGTGGTGCCCTGCGCGCGCGGGACCTGACCCAGGCACTGCTCGACTTCACCCCGCGGATCGTCCACCTCTCCGGACACGGCACCGACGACGGGCGATTCCTCGCCGAGTCCGTCAGCGGGCAGGGCCGGGTACTCCTGGTGCCGGGTCTCGCAGCGTTGTTCAAAGAGGTGTCCGACAGCGTCGAGTGCGTGATCGTCAACGCCTGTCACAGCGCGCGGCTGGCCGAAGCGCTCTCGGAGCACATCAGCTATGTCATCGGCATGCGCAGCTGGCTCGGTGACCGCTCGGCCACGGACTTCAGCGTGGCGTTCTATCAGGCTTTGGCCGCCGGCCTACCGATCGAGCCGGCGTTCAGGCGCGCTCGGGCGGCCATGGCCCTGAGCGACGAGCGGATCCACGCGCCGAACGTCCCCGTGCTCTACCGGGGCCCATGAGCGACTCAGCGCCGGGGTGTGTGCACCCACGCGCGTTCGGCGAACTCCTTGTCCGGCAGAACTGCGTCGACCGGCTCGAAGGCCGCCGGATCGAGGGCGCCGCCACCGGTGGCGATCACGTCGTCGAAGAGCACGTCCGAGACGATCAGCGCAAAGTCGGCGGACTGGTGCTGTCGGAGCCGGCTGCGCAACGGCCCGCAGTCGAGGAGCCGGTGCACGGCGATGGTCGCAGCACCGACCCAGCCGTTCACACCGGGAGCGATGTGCCCCCGGTGCAGCGCGACTCGCAGCCGCAGCCGCGCCCGGTCACTCAAGTCCGCGTTCACCGCGGCGAGCGCCGTGCGCAGGCCTTCGACGAGCCGGGGGATGACGACCGTTTCGTCGAGGCCGGTCGGCAGGATCGCGAACTGGCCGTCGCCGGAGGGCTGCAAGTCGACCTCCGCCTCCGGGATCCCGGCGGCTCGCCTCGCTTCGGTCAAGACCGCCACGAGCCGTTCCTGCGTGCGCGCTGCTTCGCTCGTCGTGAAGCGCCGGTAGGACGCGGCGTCCGCGGCCATGCACAGGCGCACAGCCGGCTTCCGGTTGCTGATCCGACGGGGCGGTGGCAACGGGCTTCGCATCCATCCGGACGGCAAAGCCACCGAAAAGGGAACCGGGGCGATTCCGGCGTGCAGACGGCGGCGGTGCCAGGCCGGCCGCAGGACCGTGCTGTCGAACCGGTTGACGCCGATGAGCTCGGCTCGGTCTTCGGGCACCCACAGGGTCGCCCGGACTTCACCGGCCAGGGGCGCCGAGGTCACGCCGAGCGGATCGCCGGCGAGCCAGCCGCAGCCCTGCGGCGATTCGGAGACGGCCAGCTCGGCTGCGGGTTCGGTCGCCGTTCCGGACAGCTCCCGGACGCGTATCCGCGGATCCGAGAAGACTGTGATCAGGTACGCGGCGGCTATCCGAGCGCGGCGTCCGACGGGTTCCAAGGCGTACTGCTGGCGCAGCTCGACCAGGCCCAGGCCTTCCGGCGCTTCGTCGACCGACTCGACCGACTGCACCTGCGGCAGGCCGAGCCGGACTTCGCCGAGGGGACGTTTCCGGGACGGAGTGCGCAGCTGCGCAACGCGCCATTCCGACTCCGTCATCGCAGCGGCGGGAGGTCCGGGGTCAGCCGTGCCGAACCGAGCAGGAAAGCGCTCTGCGGCGCGATGAGGGCGCGACCCAGCCGACCGTGGGCGATGTCGTCGAGGCCGGCCAGCAGTACGCCGGGATATGCATCGTCTTCCGCGGCTTCGGTCAACTCCCGGCTCAGGCGTCGTGCTGCGGAATTCGTCATAGCCGGCTCGTACACCTCGAATCCACGCAGTTGCCGATGGTCTTTTACCGGGACGGGATGCGGGCCCTCCAGTACGGTCCGCACGGGCGTGAATTGCAATTCCGGGATGATCTCGTCCAACCCGTGGACGCCGACCTCGGCGAGCTCTTCGCGGAGTTCGCGGCGAAGGCACTCGTCGGCGGTCTCGCGGTACGCGCCGGACGCGAACCAGGAGCGGAACCGGCGCAGGGCACCGGCAGGGAGAGTGCCCCGAAGGTCCGCCTTGAGCTTGCGTTGCGGCGAGCCGGTGCGTTCGGGCTGGAACCCGAGACAGTCCAGGATCCGGGCGGCCGGGGGAAGGAACTTGACCACCCCGCCCGGCGGTCCGTAGGCGCCCGGGCGTTTGGGAGCGTCGAACAACACGAAACGGTCGTCGTCGGCGAGCCGCAGAAGCACGCTGAAGGAGATCCGCACGCGGTCCGGGCGGCCTGGCAGGAATGCCGGTCGGGGTTTCACCATCACAGGCCTCCCGTCGTCGTCCGGAATCGTGACCTCGCGATCGTAACAGCTCATGTCGAAACACCGACCACTCAGTGGTTTACCGGTTGCCGGAGGAAAGGAGAATGGTCATGGGACTCTTCGGAGGCGGGGAATCGTTGTCGGAGGACTTCCGGATGGCTTTGGTCGACGATGCCGCACACCACCGCCGGCTGGTCGCCAAGGGTGAACAGGACATCCGGTCGTATCTGAAGGACCACGAGACCGTCCGGTTGATCGCCGTGGAAGACTTCACGGCGACGCGGACGCTGGTCGTCACCGACCGCCGGTTGCTCGTCACGCGCAAGGGTGGGCGGCTGCTGGACCGTTCGGTCGCGCCCGAGGAGATCCGGGGCGTCGAGGTGCGGCCGACGGGAACGGGCTCGTACCTTCTGGTGGTGGCGGGGCCCGGGACCACGGTCAAGTTCCAGCGTCCCGGTGTTGCCTACTCGGTCGGGGAGGCGGTCGAGAACCTGGCCCGGAGACGACCCCCTGCGGCGTCCACCGGGTCGGACGTCGCAGGCGAACGAGCCGTGCCGGTGCTGTACCCGGGTTTCTATCTGGATCTGCTCACCGAGACGGGAGTGCCCGCGACCCCGGAGAACGTCGTCAACCTGATCGAGCGGGTGTTCGTGATGGTGATGAGCAAGGCGGACGAGTACTTCGGGCAACTCGGTGACCATGCCGCAGCGCGGCGCTTCCACGAGCGCTTCGACGGCGGAGGGCCGGAGGACCGGGTGCTCAACTCGGTGGACGACATGGTCGACTGGCTGTGGGCCTGGAACCCTCGCTGTCACAAGCCGCTGACGCATCTCTTCCCGCAGATCCAGGAACTACTGCTGGCGCCGAACAGCCTTCTGCGAACCGGGAACGGCCGGATTTCCACCTGGGCCGAATACCAGGCGGGCTCGTAGGCCGGCTATCGGCGTCGCAAGCCTGGCACAGGTCACCGTTGTCTCCCGCGACCCGCACCGCACGGCCCTCCTCCGATGGAGGAGCCGTGAGGCGGAAGGGCGGCACTCTGACCGAGGGCGCCGGCGGTCCTGTGGCCGTCGGCGCCGGCGCCAACGGTTCCTCGCTAACCGTCCACAGCGGACGCGACCACAGTGGACGGTGTCGCGGGCACCGCCCCACCCAGTTCCGCGGTCGGCACCCGGTACGTCTCACGGGCCGTCGCCGCCGCGAGGGCGGCCACCGCGCACACCGCCGCCGTGAAGATCGCCACGCCCAGCCAGTCGCCCCTGCCGGACCCGATCGCCGCCACCACGCTCGGGGCGAAACCCGCTACCGCGAAGCCGATCTGCGTGCCGATCGCCATGCCGGACAGGCGGACCCGGGCGCTGAACATCTCGCCGTACAGCGCCGGCCAAACTCCGTTGATCCCCGAGTACGCCACCCCGAACAGGGCGATGCCGAGCACGAACAGCAGCGCGTACGAGCCGATCGAAATCGACCACAGGTACGGGAAGATCAGCACGCCGCAGGCCAGGCAGCCGGTGATGAACACCGGTTTGCGGCCGATGCGGTCGGCGAGCCCGGCCAGCAGGGGGATCGCCGCCAGTGCGACGACGTTGGCCAGGACGCCGACCCAGAGCACCGGGGTCCGGGACAGGCCGATCGTGTTGACCGCGTAGCTGAGCGCGTACACCGTGAAGATCGTGCTCACCGAGGCGATCGTCGCCGCGACGACCACGCGCAGGACGTCCGCCCAGTGGTGGCGGAACAGGACCGCGACCGGCAGCTTGGCGACGTCGGTGCGTTCGAACACCGGTGTCTCGTCCAGCTTGCGCCGGATCACGAAACCGACGACCACGACGAGCGCGCTGGCCCAGAACGGCACCCGCCAGCCCCACGTCAGCAGCTGCTGCGCCGGCAGGGCCGCGACCGGCAGGAAGATCGCCGTCGCGAGGATCTGGCCGGCCTGGGTGCCGCTCAAGGTGAAGCTGGTGAAGTACGCGCGCCGGTGCTCCGGGGCGTGTTCCAGCGACATCGAGTTCGCGCCCGCCTGCTCGCCCGCCGCGGACAGACCCTGCAGCAGCCGGAGGGCGACCAGCAGCACCGGGGCCAGGACGCCGACGCTCGCGTACGTCGGCAGGCAGCCGACGCAGAACGTCGAGAAACCCATCAGCAGCAACGTGAACACGAGGACGCGCTTGCGGCCGAACCGGTCGCCGACGTGGCCGAGGACGAACGCGCCCACCGGCCGGGCCAGGTAGCCGACGCCGAAGGTGGCCAAGGCCAGGAGCGTGCCGGTGGCGGGGGAGGAGGCGGGGAAGAACACCTCGCCGAACACGAGCGCGGCGGCGGTGCCGTAGAGGAAGAAGTCGTAGTACTCGAGCGCGCTGCCGATCCAGGCGGCCAGCGCCGCCGTGCGGGGCATCGATCCGGTCACGGGAACGGGTCTCCTGACGTCCGTGCTTCGTTGCGCAGAGTTCGGCGGAGAAGCAATGTACGGTCTAGTTAGTTAATAAAGACTGCGAGACCGGGGCGCCGGGTGTCAAGAGATCCTTTTCGCCCGTCGGGCGCGGGGCTCAGCGCGCGGTCAGGTAGGCGACCAGCAGGGTGCCCAGCATCGCGCGGTGGTGCTCCCGCCGGGCCGGGTCCAGCATGTCGCGGCCGAAGATCGCCTTGAAGGTGTGCCGGTTCGCCAGCCGGAAGACGCAGAACGAGCTGATGACCATGTGGACGTCGAGCGCGTCGACGTCCTCGCGGAAGAGGCCGGCCTGCCGGCCCCGCTCGAGGATCCGCGTGATCCCGCCGAGGGCCGGGTCGGCCAGCCCGGCCAGGATCTCCGACTGCGACAGGTGTTCCGCGTGGTGGATGTTCTCGATGCTGACCAGCCGGATGAAGTCCGGGTTCGCCTCGTGGTGGTCGAAGGTGAGCGCGGCCAGTTGCCGCAGCGCGTCCTCCGGGTCGAGGTGCTCGACGTCGAGCTGCTGTTCCGAGGCCCGGAGCGCGGAGTACGCCCGCTCCAGCACGGCGATGTAGAGCTGTTCCTTGCCGCCGAAGTAGTAGTAGATCATCCGCTTGGTGGTGCTGGTGCGGGCGGCGATCTCGTCGACCCGGGCGCCGGTGTAGCCCTTGTCCGCGAACTCCCGCGTGGCCACCGCGAGGATGTCGGCGCGGGTGCGGTCCTTGTCGCGCTGGCGCTCGGCTTCCGACGATGGTGCGGCCACCGGGCTCCCTCCGCTGCAGGTGAACGGCCCCACTTTAGCCCAGGGCTTCCGCGGGAGCCGTCGCGGCGCTACCGTGAACGTACTAGTTCGTACATTAGTGATGGAGGCCGCGGCGTGACCAGCTACCTGATCGGGCTCGTCGGCACGGGCATCGGGCCGTCCGCCAGCCCGGCCCTGCACGAACGCGAGGCCGACGAGCTCGGCCTGCGCTACGTCTACCGGCTGCTGGACCTCGACGTGCTGGGCCGCCCGGTCGCCGACGTCCTCGCCGCGGCCCGCCTCGCCGGGTTCGACGGCCTCAACGTCACCCACCCGGCCAAGCAGGCGGTCCTGCCGCACCTCGACGAGCTCTCGCCGGAAGCCGCCGCGCTCGGCGCGGTCAACACCGTCGTCTTCCGCCGGGGCCGCGCGATCGGCCACAACACCGACGCGACGGGGTTCGCCCGCAGCCTGACCCGCGGCCTGCCGGACGTCCCCCTGGCCGACGTCGTCCTGCTCGGCGCCGGGGGAGCGGGTGCCGCGGTCGCGCACGCGCTGCTCTCGCTCGGCACCGAACGGCTCACCGTCCACGACGTCGACGGCGCCCGCAGCGCCCGCCTGGCCGAGGCGCTCGCGCGCAGGTTCGGCGAGGGCCGCGCGACGACCGGCGACCTGACGGCCCTCCGCCGCGCCGACGGGCTGGTGCACGCCACCCCGACCGGGATGGCCGCCCACCCCGGCTCGCCGGTGCCCGCCGAGCTGCTGCACGGAGGCTTGTGGGTCGCCGACATCGTCTACCGCCCGCTGGAGACGGCCCTGCTGGCCGCCGCCCGCGCCCGCGGCTGCCGGGTGCTGCACGGCGGCGGCATGGTCGTGCTGCAGGCGGCCGAGTCGTTCCGGCTGTTCACCGGGGCCGAGCCCGACCCGGCGCGGATGCTGCGCCACTTCGACGCCCTCGAAGGGGAGGCCGCCCGTGCCGCCTGAACCCCGTACCGCGATCGCCACCGTCTGCCTGTCCGGGACCCTGGAGGACAAGCTCGCCGCGGCCGCCGCGGCCGGGTTCGACGGTGTCGAGCTCTTCGAGAACGACCTGGTCGTCTCCCCGTCGAGCCCGGCCGAGATCCGCCGCCGCTGCGCCGACCTCGGCCTCTCGATCGACCTGTACCAGCCGTTCCGCGACTTCGAAGCCGTCCCGCCGGAGCGGCACGCGGCCCACCTCCGCCGGGCGGCGCGCAAGTTCGACGTCATGGCCGCACTCGGCGCGGACACGATCCTGGTCTGCTCGTCGGTCGACCCGGAGGCGGTCGACGACGACGGACTGGCCGCCGACCAGCTGCACGCCCTCGCCGACCTCGCGGCGGCGCGCGGGATGCGGGTCGCCTACGAGGCACTCGCGTGGGGCCGGCACGTCAGCGGGTACGAGCACGCCTGGCGCATCGTCCGCCGCGCCGCGCACCCCGCGCTCGGCGTCTGCCTGGACAGCTTCCACATCCTCTCGAAGGGCCACGACCCGGCGGCGATCCGGGCGATCCCCGGCGAGAAGATCTTCTTCCTGCAGCTGGCGGACGCGCCGAAGCTGCCGATGGACGTGCTGCCGTGGAGCCGCCACCACCGGCTCTTCCCCGGCCAGGGCGAGTTCGACCTGACGGCGTTCACCGGGCACGTCCTCGCCGCCGGCTACCGCGGGCCGCTGTCGCTGGAGGTCTTCAACGACGTGTTCCGCCAGGCCGACCCGCGCCCGGCCGCGGTCGACGCGCTGCGGTCGCTGCGGTGGCTGCAGGAGTCCCTCGGCGTGCTGGCCCTGCCGGCCGCCCCGGCGCTGACCGGGCACGCGTTCGCCGAGGTCGTGACCGATCCGGGGGCGGGCAGGGTGCTGGCGTCGCTCGGGTTCGCGCGCACCGGCGTCCACCGCACCAAGCCCGTCGAGCTCTGGGAGCAGGGCGAGGCCCGGGTGGTGGTCAACGAAGGCGGGGCGGCGCACGGCGCCGTCGGCGCGGTCGCGCTGGCCAGCACCGACCCGGTCCGCTCGGCCCGTCGCGCGGAAGCGCTGGGCGCGCCGGTCCTGCCGCGGGTGCGCGGCCCGCGGGAAGCGGACCTGGCCTCGGTCGCGGCGCCGGACGGCACCCAGGTCTTCCTCTGCGGCGACGACTGGCGCGACGACTTCGTGCCGACCGGGGAGACCGCCGCCGGCGCCGGGGTCTTCGGAATCGATCACGTGGCGCTCACGCAGCCCTTCGACCACTTCGAGGAGGCGGCGCTGTTCCACCGCTCGGTGTTCGGCCTGACGCCGTCGCCGGTGACGGAGTTCGCGGCGCCGTTCGGGCTGGTGCGCAGCCGTTCGGTGGCGGCGGGACCGGTCCGGCTGACGCTGGAGGCCGCCGTGGTCCGCCGCGGCGAATGGGCGCCGGCGGTCCTCGAGCCGCAGCACGTGGCCTTCGCCTGCGGGGACGCACTGGCCGCGGCCGCGGCGATGCGGGCGGCGGGGGCGCCGCTGCTGGACATCCCGGGCAACTACTACGACGACCTCGAAGCCCGGCTGGACCTGCCGCCCGACCGGGTGGCCGCGCTGCGGGCGCACTCGGTGCTCTACGACCGGGACGACGAAGGCGAGTTCCTGCACTTCTACACCGCGCTGGCCGGGGCGCGGGTGTTCTTCGAGGTCGTGCAGCGGATCGGTGGCTACCGCGGTTTCGGTGTGGTGGACGCGCCCGTGCGGATGGCCGCGCACCGCGCCCGCCGACATGCGGCGCCACCGGCGAAAACGCCGGCCTGATCACCGCCACCGCCCCGGGAAGCCTTTCCCGGGGCGGTTTTCGTCGGGCCGGGGCACCGCGGGCGCGCCGGATTCCGGTGTGCCAGCGGTGAAAAACGTCCGGGACACTTTCCTATTCGGACGACTTCTGGCGCACCCCGCCCGGCACGGGTAATCGCCCGGCTACTCCCTGCAGGCGTTTACAACGTTCCGGCAACCGCCTTGACACCGCCTGTGGTACGTACCACTCTAACCCCAACATTGGTCTACACCATTTGGGGCGCCCGGCCGCGGTGGCCGGGCATGGAAAGGACGGCATCGAGTGAAACGCTGGCTCAAGCTGGCGGCGGGCGCCGCCGCACTCACGCTCGCGACCGCGGGCTGCGCGGGCTCCGGCGGCTCGGACACCGCGGCCTCGTCGAGCGGCGCTCCGGCGCAGCTCAGCGGCACGGTCACGGTCTGGCTGATGACGGGCTCCGCGCCGACCACGCTGACCGACGCGCTCAACAAGGAATTCGAGGCCGCGCACCCCGGCGTCAAGGTCAAGTACGAGATCCAGCAGTGGGACGGCATCCAGCAGAAGCTGACCACCGCGCTGGCCAGCGGCGCGCCGCCGGACGTCATCGAGATCGGCAACACGCAGACCGCCGCGTTCGCCTCGCAGGACGGCGTCCTGACCGATCTGACCGCCGACAAGGACAGCTTCAACGGTGCGCAGTGGCTGAAGGGCCTCGCGGACTCCGGCACCTACGACGGCAAGACCTACGGCGTCCCGTTCTACGCGGCCAACCGTGAGGTCATCTACCGCAAGGACCTGTTCGAGCAGGCGGGCATCGCCAAGCCGCCGGCGTCGAACGACGAGTGGATCGACGCGATCGGCAAGCTGAAGACCAAGTTCGGCTCCGACCCCGACTTCCAGGCGCTCTACATGCCGGGCCAGAACTGGTACGCGCTGCTGTCGTTCATCTGGGACAACGGCGGGGACATCGCCAAGGCCGACGGCAAGAACTACAAGGCCACCCTCGACACGCCCGAGGCCAAGGCCGGCCTGGAGTTCTACAAGAAGCTGGTCGACGCCTCCGGCACCAAGGCGCCCAAGGACGCCGACGAGGCCAAGCCGCAGCAGGCGACGGTCTACGGCGCCGGCAAGGTGGCCATGATGATCGGCCTCCCGTGGGAGCTGGCGACCGCGGCCAAGACCGACGCGAGCCTGACCGGCAAGACCGGCGCGTTCGCCATCCCGAGCAAGACCGCCGGCCAGAGCGCCCCGGTCTTCCTGGGCGGCTCCAACCTGGCCATCCCGGCCAACAGCAAGAACGCGGCCGCGGCCAAGGAGTACATCAAGCTGCTCTCCAGCCCGAAGTACCAGAGCCAGCTCGCCGCCGCCGGCGTCGTGCCCGGCACGTCGACCGACCTCACCGGCCTGGACAAGGACCCGCTGGGCAGCGTGATGGCCAAGGCGTCCACCAACGGCAAGGCCGTCCCGGCCAGCCCGAAGTGGGGCGACGTCGAATCCGGCCAGAACCCGGTCAAGGACATGCTGACCGCGTACCTCACCGGCAAGAAGACGCTCGACCAGGCGACCGCCGACGCCAACGCAGCGCTCAACAAGCTCATCGGCGGATGACCGCGACCGCGAATGTGACGATGCCGGCGGGGGCCACCCCGCCGGCATCGCCGCGCGACGCCCGGGCGCGCAAGCGCAGGCGGGGCCGGTTCGGCGACCGGGTGCTCCCGTACCTGCTCCTGCTGCCCGCGTTGGCGGCCATCCTGGTGCTGCTCGCCTGGCCGCTGGTCCAGGTGCTGGCGATCAGCTTCCGCAAGCTCGACATCGGCCAGCTCGTCTCCGGCAAGATGATCTGGATCGGGTTCGACAACTACACGAACACCCTGTCGGACCCGGAGTTCTGGACGGTCACCGTCCGGACCCTGGTCTTCACCGCCGCGATCGTGGCCGCCACCATCCTCGGGGGCCTGCTGCTGGCGGTGCTCATGCGCCACCTCGACCCGGTCGTGCGGATCATCGTGCAGGTGACGCTGGTGCTCGCCTGGGCGACGCCGGTGATCGCCACGACCACGGTGTTCCAGTGGATCTTCGACCAGCAGTACGGCATCCTCAACAAGACGCTGGACCGGCTGGGCTTCCACTCCTTCATCGGGTTCTCGTGGTTCTCCAGCGGCGCCAGCACGCTCACCGTGATCGGGCTGCTCATCGTGTGGCAGGCAGTGCCGTTCGTGACGTTCTCGCTGTACGCGGGCATCATCGGGGTCCCGCGCGAGCAGTACGAGGCCGCGGGCATCGACGGCGCCAGCGCGTGGCAGACCTTCCGCGCGGTCACCTGGCCCGCGATCCGGCCGATCACCACCATGGTGACTTTCCTGTCGGTGCTGTGGGACTTCAACGCCTTCGCCCAGATCTGGGCCATCCGCGAGGGCGGGCCCGACGGCGAGAGCACCACCCTGGCCGTCGTGCTGTACCTCAAGGGCATCGCGGGCAACCACTTCGGCGCGGCGGGCGCGATCGCGACGCTGATGCTGATCGTGCTGGCGCTCATCACCGGCCGGTACATCCAGCTGCTGGTCCGGACCCCGGAAGGTGATCTCAAGTGAGGAAATCGCTGCCGCAGCGGATCGCGCTGTCGGTCGTCGGCGTCCTGGTCGCGCTGGCGATCGTCTTCCCGACGTACTGGATGTTCGTCACGTCGCTGAGGTCGCCCGGTGAGATCCTGTCGCCGAAGTACGACCTGATCCCGACGTCGTTCTCGTTCGGCAACTTCGCCACCGCGCTCGGCAAGGACAACTTCCCGACCTACCTGATGAACAGCCTGATCGTCACGGTCGGGTCGGTGCTGTGCGCGCTGGTCGCCGGGACGCTGGCGGCGATCCCGCTGTCGCGGCTGCGGTTCACCGGCCGCAAGGGCTTCCTGGTGCTGGTCATGGTGGCGCAGCTGGCGCCGGTGTCGGCGCTGTTCATCCCGCTGTTCCTGCTGATGCGGGACGCCGGGCTGCTCAACACGCTGCCGTCGCTGCTGCTGATCTACTTCGCCACCACGCTGCCGTTCACGGTGTGGATGCTCTACGGCTTCGTCAACGGGATCCCGTACGAGCTGGAAGAGGCCGCGATGATCGACGGCTGCAGCCAGACCGGGGCGTTCCGCCGGGTGACGCTGCCGCTGCTCGGGCCGGGTCTGGTCACCACCTCGGTGTTCAGCTTCATCACCGCGTGGAACGAGTACCTGTTCGCGCTGGTCTTCATCCAGGACAAACCGAAGGAGACGCTGCCGGTGTGGCTGGCGTCGTTCCGCACCGCGTTCGCCACCGACTGGGGCGGCGTCATGGCCGCGTCGGTCATCTACGCGATCCCGGCGCTGATCTTCTTCCTGCTCGTGCAACGCAAGCTCGTGTCCGGCGCAACCGCCGGCGCGGTGAAGGGGTAGCCGTTGTCTTCGCCCGAGAAGCTCGCCGAAGCCGTCCTCCTGCCCGGGTTCGCCGGGACGACCGCGCCGGACTGGCTGCGCCGCCGGGTCGCCGACGGCCTCGGCGGGGTGGTGCTGTTCGGCCGCAACGTCGTCGACGACGAGCAGGTCGCCGCGTTGACCGCGCAGCTGCGCGGCGAGCGCGACGGCGTGGTGGTCGGCATCGACGAGGAGGGTGGCGACGTCACCCGCCTCGACGTGAACACCGGGTCGTTCGTGCCGGGCCCGCTCGCGCTGGGCGCGGCCGACGACCCGGAGCTGACGACGGCCGTCGCCGCCGCGCTCGGCGAGCGGCTGGCCGCCTGCGGCGTCACGGTGAACCTCGCACCGTGTGCGGACCTGACCCTGGCCGACGAGGACCCGATCATCGGCGTCCGGGCCTTCGGGTCCGACCCGGTGAAGGCGTCTCCGCACGTCGCGGCGTACGTGACGGGGTTGCAGAAGTACGGCGTCGCGGCGTGCGCGAAGCACTTCCCCGGCCACGGCGCGGCGACCGAGGACTCGCACGTGGCGCTGCCCGTGCTGCCGCGCACGCTGGAAGAGCTCCACGAGATCGAGCTGGTCCCGTTCGCCGCGGCGATCCGGGCCGGGGTGCGGTCGGTGATGACGGGCCACCTGGTCGTGCGGGCCTGGGGCGACGAGCCGGCCACGCTCAACCGGACCGCGCTCACCGACGTCCTGCGCGGCGAGCTCGGCTTCACCGGCGCGGTGATCACCGACGCACTGGAGATGGGCGCGGTGTCGGGGGCGTACGGACGCCACGACGGCCTCGGCCGCTCCGCCGTGCGGGCCCTGGCCGCGGGCGCGGACGCGCTGTGCCTCGGTGGCGCGGCGTTCGAGGCCGAGCACCTGGACGCGTGCGTGACGGCGATCGTGGCCGCGGTCGCGGCGGGGGAGCTCCCGCTGGAGCGGCTGGCGGAGGCCGCCGCGCGCACCGCGGCGCTGGGCACCGACCCGGCGCCGGCCTCGGTGGGGCCGGTCGACCGGCGGCTCGGCCTGGAGGCGGCCCGCCAGGCGCTGCGCGTGCAGGGGGCACCGCGGCTGGCCGGGCCACCGTTGGTGGTCGACGTCCAGACCGAGCCGACGATCGCGGCCGGGCCGATGCCGTGGGGGCTCGGCGCGCACCTGGCCGAGCTCGTGCCGGGCACGCGGGCGATGACCGCGACGCCGGACGACGTGTCCGCGGTGCTGGACGCGGCGCGGGAGTTCCGCAGCGTGGTCGTGGTGACGCGGGAGGCGCACCGGCACCCGCGGGTGCGGGAACTGCTGGCCGCGCTGTCCACTGTGGACTTCATCCGGGTGGAGACGGGCGTGCCGGGTCCCGTCGGCGACGGGCCCCGGATCGACACGTTCGGCGGCTCCTGGGTCAGTCTGCGGGCCGCGGCGGAATACCTCGCCTGAAAGCGGACGAAACCCCGGCGGGATGCCGGGGTTTCGTCCGCTTTGCCGTATCTCCAGAAGACTGGCCGCGGTTTGTACGGACCTTGTACCGGCGGTCCCCATGCTGTCCCCACACCGAAAACTGGAGGACGGAACGATGAACATGGGGATCGTGAAGCGGATGGCGGGGGTCGCCGGTATCGCCGCGGCGATCGTGGTCGCCGGGGCGGGCCCGGCGCTCGCGGCGTCGGGCACCGTGCACACCGACTCGGGGGCCGCGCTGACCGTGCGGGCCACGCCGAGCACCAGCGGCTCGTCGGTCGGCTCCATCGCCGACGGCACCGCCGTCACCATCAGCTGCCAGACCAACGGGTCCACGGTCGACGGCAAGTACGGCACCTCGGACATCTGGGACAAGGTGGGCAACGGCTACGTCAGCGACGCCTACGTCTACACCGGCTCCGACGGCCGCGTCGCGCCGGACTGCGCGGGCTCGACGCTGGCCTGCTCGACCGCGGGCACCGGCGACCCGAACACGTGCGCCGAAGCGGTCGCCAAGGCGAAGTCCCGCATCCACACGAACGACCTCGACTCCTACGAGGGCTGGTGCGACCGGATCAACGCGCAGAACTACGGCTGGTCCGCCTCGGGCTCGGAGACGGCCTACATCCACTGGACGCAGATCCCGTCGTCGTTCAAGCACCCGGGCGACTACCAGGTCCCGGCCGGCGGCCTCGCCTTCTTCAAGAGCAGCGGCGCCGGCCACACGATGATTTCGATCGGCGGCGGCAAGTTCCTGTCGAACGACATCAACGGCTACGGCAGCTACACGGAGACCACGATCGCGCAGATCAAGAGCAAGTGGGGCCAGACCTACCTCGGCTGGTCGCAGCCGTGGTTCAAGGTGAACCACTGATCGTCTGATCCACTGACCTTCTGAACGACTGGCATTCCTTCGCCGGACTGCGCACGGGCCTCTGTCCGACTCCCTCGGACAGGGGCCCGTCGCCGTGCGGGGACACCGCCGTTCGGACTGACCCGCGCGGGTGAGCGGCGAGGCCCCGGCGTCGATGGACGCCTGGTGGGACTGCCCGGACGGGTGGTTCTGCGCGTGGTACTCGACCGACGGCAACGGCGCGATGGCCCGCTTCCAGACGGGGGCGCCGGACCTGCGGGAGCTCAACCTGAACGATAGTTGATGTCGGCGTAGAGGCACCAGACCACGCCGGTCCGGTTCCACACCGACCACACGTGGTCCACACCGGACTGCCGGAGATCAGACCTTCATGATCTGGTGGGACGGCTCCGCCAGGTAACCGAGCAGGTTCGCGGGCCGGTACGGCGGCTGCATCCGCTCGCGGCGGTCCACCGCGCAGGACCCCGCGAACTCCGTCGCCGGGTCCACGCCGCCGATGACGCGGTCCGCCGAGCCGAACCACCGGAAGAACCGGTTGAGCGAATCGTGCAGGTCGCCGAGTTCGTCGCGGGCGGCCAAGGACGCGAAGGCGTCCGGCCGGAACTCCAGGCCGCACTGCTGCGCGCGGTCCACCATCCACCGCAGGGTGAGGTTCGACAGCGCCGGCTGCCGGTAGCCGCCGCCGACGTCGGAATGGGCGCCGGCGAACCAGACCTGTTCGCGGATGCGGTCCGGCGCGGCCGCCGACGGCTCCCACACCGCCGGGCTGAACGACTTGCGGTGCTCGTCGACCGCCAGCGCCTGGAACGCCGACTGCACGATCGAGGTCAGCTTCATGTCGTGGAACTGCCACCGCTTGTTCAGCAGGTGCAGCAGCCGGCCGCCGCTGAGCGGGATGCCCAGCGCCCCGACGGTGTCCCAGACGCCGACGAACCGGATCGGGGTCCGGTCTTCGCGGGCGTACGTGGCCCGGAAGTCGCGGGCCCGGGGGCTGCCGGGACCGGTAGTCTCGCGGTCGCGATCGCGGTAGAGCCCGTAGGCCTCCTCGAGCCGGCCGGCCTCGTCGGGGCGCAGGACGCCGCAGTTGCGGATGAAGCCCACGGTGCTGCGCGCGGTGTACGCGCCGCGGCTGAACCCGAAGAAGAACAGCTCGTCGCCGGGTTCGTAGTGGTCGACGACGAACCGGTAGGCCTCCTGCACCTTCTTGGACAGTCCCACGCCGAACGCCCCGCCGGTGAGGTGGTCCCACAGCTTCCCGGTGCCGACGCCTTCGCGGTAGAACACCCGCTGTTCCCGGCCGGCCGCGTCGGCGGGCGCGACGGCCGCCTGGAGCAGGCCCACGTTCGTCGGGGCCGGCTGGCGGAGGGTGTTCCACGTACCGTCGCAGCAGATCACCAGACGTTTCGGCATGCTTCCTCCCGGCGTCGGACCGTGAGTCGCATCCGCCCGGTGCGGCGTTACGCCGGGCCGGAACCCGCCGCCGTCCGGGAACGAAGAAGGCCTCCCGGCCGGGGGCGAGGAGGCCTTCTTCGTCGATCGAATCGGTTATCGGGTCACGCCCGGCAGGTCCGGCCGCGGTTCACGCAGTTGACCAGCCCGTTCATGATCCGCTGTGACATCACGTTGGCGAAGTCGTCGTGGTCGGAACCCGGGTTGTGCTTCTCCTGCGGGAAAGCGTCCACTTTGTACTGCTTCTTGACCTGGATGTCGTGCGGGATGTCGTAGGTCAGCGAAATCTGCAGCTGCGGCACGGCCTTGAACCCTTCGGCGCACCGGCCGAACTGGTCCGGGAACACGATGTGCGTGCGGTGGTTGGCGCTGTCGGTGTTCTTCCCGTCCCAGCAGCTGGGGAACGTGTGGATCCGCTTGACCTTGCTGTTCGGCGGGCAGATCGGGTACTTGTCGGTGACGCGGTTCTCGAAGCCGGTGCACGTCCAGCTCGCCCTGGCGTTGGCCGGACCGTTGGTCGAGACCTTCGCGTCGCCGTAGAGCACGCGCAGGAAGCGCGGCATCGCCACGACCTTCCCGACCGGGCTGCCGCGGAAGGTGATCTGCACCCGCTGCGGGCGCAGGATCTTGCCGTCGTTGCCGGGCAGCTCGTTGTTGTCGTCCTGCCCGGGCAGTGCGCCGCCGGCGGTGGTGGACGGCGGCGGGGTCGGCGTTCCGGTGTCCTTGCCCGGCTTCGTCGCGCACGGCGCGAGACCGCCGAGGCCGCCCGGCTTCGGCGCGAAGCGGCCGATGGCGGTGGCGATCCGGTCGATGATCGCGGCCCGCCGGTCCTTGAGCGGGTTGAGGATCGCGTTGCGCACGAAGTCGGGGCCGCCCTGGCCCTGCGTCGCGGCGATGCGCTGGTTGGCCTCGTCGGCCTGGCCGTCGAGCTGGTCGAGGTTGCCGTCGACCTCGGCCATGGCCTGGTCGGGGATGTCGGTGAGCTTGCTCGCGACGTCCGGGCACGCGACCTGGACCGTCTTCGCCTCGCGGTCGGCCTGCGCCCGGTCGCCGTCGGGTGCCTTCGCGGGCTCGTTCTTCTCCTCTTCGCCGGTGTCGATGCGGACCACGGGCCAGAAGTAGGCGGACTTGTCGCCGTTGCGGCAGGTGGTCCCGGCCTTCACCAGGCTCTTGTTGTTCGAGTCGGCGTTCGTCGACAGGTTGCCGACGTAGTCGTGGAGGTGCTGGGCGCCGTTGCGGACGCCGGGCTGGGCGATGAAGTTGTCCGGGTTGAAGTGCTGGTTCTCGTTGCGGCCGCAGTCGACGGTGAACGTGCCCGTCGACGCGCCGGTGACCGGGCGCGGGTCGAACTGGTTCGGCTTCACCGTCAGGATGTCGACGAAGAAGGCGGGGTTCGCTTCGTCGGCACTGGCTTCACCGGTGTGGCCGGTGGTCGTCGCGACGGCGATGCCGCCGACGGCGAGCGCGAGGGCGAGGCTGCCGGTCGCGATCTTCGTCCGGCGGGAAAGGCGATGCCGTCCTTGGGTGCGGGACATGGGTAAATCCTCCGGTGTCGGGCTGGCGGGAACGCGCGACACTGAGCGGACCGAGCCCAGGCTCGGTCCGAACAGGCGGGGTTCTGTCACGGGGTACTGGGAAATGTCGGCACGGAAGCGATGTCCGGCTGGTCCACTGACCCGACATCAGTGGCCGCGCGCCCACCTGCCCGTGGCCGCGCCGTCAACCGGCTGGTTATCGTTCCGTTATGGACGCTACACGGGCGCTTGACACCGGGCAAGAAGTTCTTTTCGGCCGTTACCTTCCGTCAGGCCCGGTTGGCGTTTCCGTAGCGAAAGGCCGCTCTGACCTGCGGATTGACCCCGCCGGAGAGGTTCGCGGAAAAAAGTTTGAACCGAACTGAACCGGCAGCCGTATCCCCGGGTGAGGCCGGTCGAATGCCCGCGGCGCGGAGCTGCCGGGAATTGCCGTGAAATGAATGGTGACCGCGGTTCGCCATTCCACGCCGAAGGGTCAGGACGTCTCTTTGCCGGCGAGCAGGCTGCACCGCAGGGTGGCGAGGGCGCGGTGCTGGGCGACCCGGACCGCACCGGCGCTGCCGAGGCCGACCGCGGTGGCCGTCTCCTCCGCCGTCATGCCCAGGATGATCCGCAGCACCAGGATTTCGCGCTGGCGCGGGGGAAGCGTGTCCAGCAGCCCGGACGACCAGTCGAGCGCGGCGGACCGCTCGGCTTCCTCGCCCGTCGGGTCGCCGGCACCCCGGTCGCCCGCGCGGCCGGCCGGGGGTTCGGCGACCGGGCTGGTGCGGTCGCGGGCCCGGCGCCGGTGGAAGTCCGACACCTTGTGCGAGGCGATGCCGAAGACGAACGGCAGGAAGCCGTCGGGCGCGTGGCGGTACCCGGGGAGGGCGCGGACGATCGCCAGCAGCACGTCCTGGGCGCAGTCCTCGGCGTCCGACGATCCGTCGTGCCACGTGCGCAGCCGGCCCAGGCAGTAGCGGTGGACGATCGGGCGCAGCGCGCGCAGCAGCCCGGCCACCGCGGCGCGGTTGCCCTCCACCGCCGACCGGACGAGCGCCGGGTCGAGCGAGAACGTCGCCGTGGGCGCGGAACCGCCCTCGGCGGAGTGCGGCGGCATTCGGCCCTCACTCCCACTTTCGTGAAGATCGCAACGGACGGTCACGACGCTAGGTGACTGCGCGTGGCCGCCGCACCGGCCGGGCGGCCGTCGCGAACCGGGTCTTCCGGCCCTGGTCCGCAGCGTCCCGATGTGTGTGCCCCCGCCCGCCGGGGACGGCCGGGCCGAACGGCCCTACCGGCGGACCGGCGGCACCGATCACGCTGGTGGCCGGGGATTTTCGCAGGAGAAAAACAGGGACGCGATGGTGGATGACGTGGGCTTCGGGCTGCTGCTGGACCGGCAGCAGTGCCTGGCCTTGCTCCGGACGGCGAGCCTCGGCCGGGTGATCTACACCCACCGGGCCATGCCGGCGGTGCGCCCGGTGCGCTTCACGGTCGTCGACGACGCCGTGGTCTTCGCGGTCCCGCCCGGCAGTCCCCTGTACGCGGGCGCGCGCGACGCCGTCGTCGCGTTCGAAGCCGACGAATTCGCCGACGGCACCGGCGCCGGCTGGTACGTCAGCCTGCTGGGCCGCGCCACCGAGTCCGGGGCCGTCGACCTCGGCGAGCGCACCTGCCCGTGCCCGGTGCCCGCCCGGCCGGGCCACCGCTTCCTGCGCGTCCCGGCCGAGACCATCAGCGGCCACCGCATCGCCTGCCACGCGGAGTGATCCGGCGATCGCCGTAACGGACGCGCCGCCGCCATCGACCCACCGGGTGGACGAACCGGCTCGGGCCGACACGGGCAGTCACCGTGTGGGACCCTTGACCGCCCGGGGCAGGCCCGGGATTCCAGCGAAACCCAGCGGGGTCGACGGGACGTGGCGGACGAAATCAGCATGCCGGCGATCCTGGCCGCGGTCGGCGGCATCGCCCGGGAGCTGGAGGTGCCGGCGCTGCTGGCCCGCGCGGTGACGGCGACGTGCGAACTGCTCGGCGCCCGGCGCGGCCGGCTGCAGCTGACCGAGGGCGGCACCGCCGAGTACGGGCGCGGGCCGCTCGGTACCGACGCGGTCGAGCTGCCCGTGCGCGCGGGGACGCAGACGTTCGGGACGCTCACCGTGGACCCCGGCGGGGAGTTCGGCCGCCGCGAGCGCGAGGTGCTCGGCGCGCTCACCGCGGCCACCGGGATGGCCCTGGAGAAAGCCCTGCTCGTCGACCAGATGCGCCGCCGGGAACGCTGGCTCGAAGCCTCCTACGACGTCACCCGTGCCCTGCTCGCGGCGCAGGACCTGCGGGCCACGCTGCGGCTGGTCGCCGAACGCGCCCGCGTCGTCGCCGGCGGGACGGCCGGCGCGATCGCGCGGCCCGACGGACCCGGGCGGCTCGTGTTCGACGTCGTCGAGCCGCCGGGCGAGGACGCCGACCGGCTGACCGGGATGACCGTGCCGGCCGAGGGCACCGCCACCGGGATGGCCTTCACCACCCGGCGCCCGGTCGTGGTGCGCGACTACGGCGAACACGTGCAGGAGCAGCAGCGCAGCCACCCGGGGCCGATCCCGGCGATGGTCAAGGACCTGGACTCGGCGATCTCGGTGCCGCTGATCGTCGGCGAGGAGACCCTCGGAGTGCTGGTGGTGGCGAAGTTCCGCGACCGTTCGCCGTTCACCGATTCCGACGTCCAGCTGGCCGAAACGTTCGCCGGGCACGCCGCGCTCGCCGTCGAGTTCTCCCGGGCGCAGGAGGCGCGCCAGCAGCTGGCGGTGTTCTCCGACCGCGACCGGATCGCCCGCGACCTGCACGACCTGGTGATCCAGCGGCTGTTCGCCACCGGGCTCGGGCTGGAGGGGGTGAGCAGGCTGATCGGTGACGCCGGCGTGGCCGCGCGCGTGGCCGGGTTCGCCCAGGACCTCGACGGCACGATCCGCGAAATCCGCAACAGCATCTTCTCGCTCCAGGCACCCGCGCAGGCGCAGGGCAGCCTGCGCTCGGAACTGCTGCGGGTGGCCGTGGACGCCCGGGACGCGCTGGGCTTCGAGCCGCGCGTCGGCTTCGACGGGCCGCTGGACGCCGCGGTGCCGGACGCGGTCCGCTCCGACCTGATCGCGTCGCTGCGGGAAGCGCTGACGAACGTGGCCCGGCACGCCGGAGCGAAGTCGTCGTCGGTCGAGGTCACGGTGGACCGGCTCGGCCGCCGGCTGACGCTGGTGGTGCGCGACGACGGGACCGGCCCGCCCTCGGAGGCGGGCCGGATCAGCGGCCTGGCCAACCTCGCTTCGCGGGCGGCCCGGTGGGGCGGCCACTGCGTGCTGGCGGCGGGCGAGGACGGCGGGGCGCGGCTGGAGTGGACGGCGGAGCTGCCGGTGCCGATCGGCGAGCAGGGGAGTGGACGATGACGATCGCGGTGTTCCTGCTGGACGACCACGAGCTGGTCCGGACCGGGCTGAAGACCGTCTTCGAGCCCGAGGCCGACATCGAGGTGGTCGGGGAGGCGGGCACGGCGGCCGAGGCGCTGGTGCGGATCCCGCAGGCCCGCCCGGACGTCGCCGTCCTCGACGTCCGGCTGCCCGACGGCGAGGGCGTCGCGGTGTGCCGGGAGATCCGGTCCACGGTGGACCCGCCGCCCGCCTGCCTGATGCTGACGTCCTATTCGGACGACGAAGCGCTGTTCGGCGCGATCATGGCGGGGGCGGCCGGGTACATGCTCAAGCAGGTCTCCGGCCGGTCGCTGGTCGAGGCCGTCCGCACGGTCGCCGCCGGCGGCTCGCTGCTGGACGCCACGCTCACCGCGTCGGTGATGAACAAGCTGCGCGGCGAGGACGTCGCGGCCCCCGACCCGCGGTACGAGCAGCTGAGCCCGCAGGAGCGGCGGGTGCTGGACCTCGTCGCGGAGGGGCTGACCAACCGGCAGATCGCCGAGCGGCTCTTCCTGGCCGAGAAGACGGTGAAGAACTACGTCTCGTCGGTGCTGCACAAGCTCGGCGTCGAGCGGCGCACGTCCGCGGCGGTGTACATGTCCCAGCGGCGCGCCGAACCGGGCCGATCGGGCTGACTTCCCGCCTGTTCGGACGAAACCCGTGGGGCGTCCGATGTATCCGGCCGCCGATGGAGTACACCTGTCGGGTGACGCACGAAGTGTGTGCGCGGCAGAGGGGACGACATGGCGGGGTTGTCGGGCGGGGACTACGTCACGCGGCAGATCCGGGCGCTCGCGGACGCGGTGCGCCGCGAGGGGCCGGGCGGGCTGGGGACGCACAGCTTCCAGCTGGCGGAGCACTTGGCGGCGGAGGGAGGCGTCCACCGCGGCGACATCATGACGGCGACGGCGACGCTCCTGGCGATGACGGCGTGGTGCGACGGCGAGGCGGAGGCGGCCCGCCGCTTCGCCGAACGCGCGGGAGAGCACGACGAAGAGTCGCGCGAGCTGGTGACGCACCTGCTGCGGCTGGAGGCCGGAGTGGACCGCGGCTGGCTGCCGCAGGAGCAGGTGGCAGCCCTGCTGGAGTACGCCCGCCGCGAGCGCCGCGGCGATCTGGCGACGAAGGTGCGGGCCCTCGTGGGCGCCC
Source organism: Amycolatopsis sp. lyj-23 (assembly GCF_046549135.1). NCBI lineage: Bacteria > Bacillati > Actinomycetota > Actinomycetes > Pseudonocardiales > Pseudonocardiaceae > Amycolatopsis > Amycolatopsis sp. lyj-23. The sequence goes on from NZ_JAJPWN010000002.1 coordinate 51,836, forward strand.
GGCGCGGGCGGCACCGGCGGGACGACTAGGACGGTCGCGTCTCGGTCCTGGGTGGACCCGCTAGTCCGTCAGCGGCCGGCTCGGGTCGGCCAGCCGGTCCGGGTCCACGGTCCGTCCACTCAGGATCAGTTCGCGCACCGCGTCGAGGCCGTCGTCCCACTTGTTCACGTGCAGGCCCGCGACCACCCGGCCGCCGGTCAGCCAGAACGCGTGAAATGCTTCGGCGTCCCCGCGGGTGACCACGCGGTCGTACCCGCCCGGCGGGAACCAGCCCGTGAACTCCAGGCCGGCGTCGTACTGGTCGGAGAAGAAGTAGGGCAGGTCGTCGTGGACGACCTCGTGGCCGAGCATGGCGCGGGCCGCCGCCGGCCCGCCGTTCGTCGCCGCGGCCCAGTGCTCCACGCGGATCCGGCGGCCGTAGCGCTCCTGCCACACGCTCGCCACGTCGCCCGCGGCGAAGACGTCCGGGTCTTCCGTGCGCAGGCCCGCGTCCACGACGACGCCGTCGTCGACGGCCAGGCCCGCATCGGCGGCCAGCTGCGTCTCGGGCCGGGCGCCGATGCCGACGACGACCACGTCGGCCGGGATCTCGCCGCCGTCGTCCGTGCGCACCGCCGAAACCGCGGAATCGCCCGCGAACCCCGCGACGCCGGTGCCGAACCGCAGCTCGACGCCGTGCCGGCGGTGCAGGTCGGCGAAGAACGCGCCGAGCTCCGGTCCGAGGGTCGCGTGCAGCGGGGCCGGTCCCGGCTCGACGATCGTCACCGGGCAGCCGAAGTGACGCGCCGCCGCAGCGGTCTCCAGGCCGACCCAGCCGGCGCCGGCCACGACGACCCGGCCGCCGGTGGCCAGCGCGTCGCGCAGCCGGTCCGCGTGCGCGAGCCGGCGGAGGTAGTGAACGCCGTCGAGGTCGTGGCCGGGCACCCGCAGCCGCCGCGGCGACGCCCCGGTCGCCAGCAGCAGCTTCGTGTAGCCGAGGCGTTCGCCACCGGCCAGTTCGACCTCGTGCGCCGTCCGGTCGAGCGCCGTGACGCGCCGGCCGGTCAGCACCTCGATGCCCTGGTCGGCGTACCACTTCCCGTCGTGGACGAACACCGACGCGCGGTCGTCCTGGCCGAGCAGGTAGCCCTTCGACAGCGGCGGCCGCTCGTAGGGCAGGTCCGGCTCGGCACCGGCGATGACGACCCGCCCGCCGAACCCCTCGGCGCGCAGGGTTTCCGCTGCTTTGGCGGCGGTCAGCCCGCCGCCGGCGATGACGAACGCGTCCATCACGCGCTCACCCCGGTCAGGGCGAAGAACTCCTGCCGCGTCTTGGGTTCCTCGCGCAGCAGGCCGTGCAGCGACGACGTCACGGTCAGCGCGCCGCTCGCCCGCACCCCGCGCAGGGACATGCACAGGTGCTCGGCCTCGATCACCACGCCGACCCCCTTGGGCGCGAGGTGCTCCTGCAGCCAGTCCGCGACCTGCTTGGTCAGCCGCTCCTGCACCTGCAGGTCGCGCGCGAACATCTCGACGACGCGCGCGAGCTTCGACAGCCCGAGGATCCGCTCGCCGGGCAGGTAGCCGACGTGCGCGACGCCGCGGAAGGGCAGCAGGTGGTGCTCGCACAGCGACTGCAGGGGGATGCTCTTGGCCAGCACGAGCTCGTCGTAGCCCTCGTCGTTGGGGAACGTGGTGAGCTGGAAGTCGCGCGGCTGCAGCATTTCCGCGTAGGCGTGGGCCACCCGCCGCGGCGTGTCGCCGAGGTGCTCCGACGACGGGTCCTTCCCGAGGGCCCGCAGCAGGTCGGCGACCGCGCGCTCGGCCGCGTGCAGGTCGACGGCGCCGCGGTCGTGGACGACACCGAGGTGCCGCAGCGGGACCGGTGCGCTGACGGGTTCGACGGTCACGGGGGTGCCTCCTTCTAAAATCAAGACGAGTCGACGTTAGAAGCCTCCGGGGTTTTCGTCAACAATGATGTGTCTTAGAATCTGGTGATGCAGGAAACGCAGGCGGTGGCCGCGGTCGCGGCGCTGGACGAGCCGACCCGGCGCCGGTTGTACGAGTACGTGGTCCGCTGTCCGGAGCCGGTAACCCGCGACGACGTCGCCGAGGCGCTCGGCGTGCCCCGCGCGACGGTCGCGTTCCACCTCGACCGGTTGGTGGACGAGCAGCTGCTGGCGGTGGGCCACGAGCGCCGGACCGGCCGCAGCGGACCGGGCGCGGGCCGCCCGGCCAAGCTGTACCGCCGATCGGACCGGCAGGTGAGCGTGTCCCTGCCCGAACGCCGGTACGAGCTGGCCGGCGGCCTGCTGGCGGCCGCGCTGGAGGAGGCCGACGAAACCGGCGGCGCACCACGGGAGATCCTGGCGCGCCGCGCCCACGAGCGCGGCGCGGAGCTCGCGGCGGGCGCGCACGACATCGTCGGAACGCTCGAGCGGAACGGTTTCGAGCCCCGCCTCGAGGACGGCGCGGTGCTGCTGGTGAACTGCCCGTTCCACCGGCTGGCGCAGGCGCACACGAGGCTGGTGTGCGAGATGAACCTGGGCCTGGTCGAGGGCATGCTCGAGGAGCTGGGCGGCGACCTGCGGGCCCGGCTGGACCCGCACCCGGGCTTCTGCTGCGTGCGCCTCGCTCGGGACTGAGCCGCACCGCCGGCCCTCGAGCGCTACTTCGGCGGGATCTCGCCGAGCCGTCCGGCCACCGCCGTCCGGATCGCGCTCGCGCCCAGTTCCGTGCCCGGCTTGAGCCACGGCTCGTCCGGTTCCGGGCCCGCGATCGTGCGCTCGCCGATGAACCCGCCGGTCGCCGGGTCGATGATCAGCTGGCGGATCTCGTGCCGGTCGTCCAGGCCGAGCGCGACACCCGTGCGGCCGTCGAGGTTCGCCGAAGCCGCCAGAACCTCGATGCCCGGGATCTTCGCCATCGCGCGGTACCACTGCGCCCGCAGCTTCGCCGGCATCTGGCCCGCGCGGAGGATCTCCATGCCGAAGTGGAACATCACCGACGGCGTCGAGCCGCGGGCCTTCGTCAGCTGCTGCAGCTTCGCGTACAGCGCCGCGGGGTCCTGCGGCAGGGCCGCGTAGAACGCCGGGCTGTCCCAGTCGGTGGGGTCGCCGCACTTCTTCGGCGGCTTGGCCTGCGGGAAGAAGTCGCCGCAGCGGCCCTGCCACCGGCCCTGGTCGGTGTCGGTGATCTCCGGCTCGGGTGCCTGCGACTGCGGCACCGAACCGCCGAGGAACTTCCCGGTGTTCAGGATCCTGCGCGTCTCCTGCCAGACGTCGCGCTCGTCGGCCGGGATCCAGCGGTCGACCTCCTGCTCCCACAGGTAGGTGTAGCCGGTGGCGTCACCGGTGTGGACCCCGCGCTGCACCCACGTGTGCTCGGCGATGTACCGGAACTGCCCCGGCCCGACCGGCTGGTCGGCCGCGCCGACGGTGAGGTCCGCGGCCCGGGTCAGCACCTGCACCGCCGACATCAGCCGGACGTCCGGCGCCGCCGATGTCGGGACCGGGCCGGGTGCGGGCGGCACGGCGGCCGGGCCGGGCGCCGGGGCCGTCGGGTGCTGCTGGGTGACGACGACCGCCACCGCCACCACACCCGCCACGGCGGCGGCGACCGGCAGCGCGAACCGGCGCGCGCGCTTCGGGCGCCGGGGGAGCACGGTGGCGGCGTCGAGCTCGGCCAGCAGCCGGGCGCGGGCCGCGGACAGGTCGGCCGGGGCGGTGCGGGCGTCGCGGTGGAGCAGCCCGAGGGTTTCGTCGAGCTCGTTCATGACTGGTTCTCCTCGGTGGGGACGAGCTGGGCCTGGAGGCGGTGGCGCACGCGGTGCAGGCGCGAACGCACCGTGCTCGCGGGCACGCCGAGCGCCTCGGCGACTTCGGCCGGTTCGAGACCGGCCCAGGACGTGAGCAGCAGGACGTCGCGGTCCTGTTCGGACAGTGCGGCGAGCCCGGCGGCGAGCACCCGCAGCCGCGCCGCCGCGTCGACCCGGCCCGCGACCGCCGTGTCGTGGTTTTCGGCCGGGCGGTCCTCGGCGCCGGCTTTCGCCGTCAGCTGGAACCCGCGCACCTCCTGGCGCACGTGGTTGCGCAGCAGGTTGGTGGCGATGCCGTAGAGCCAGCCGCGGATCGGGGCCCGCTCGGGGTCGTAGCTCGCCCGTCTTCGCAGCGCGACGACGAAGGTCTCCGCCACGAGGTCGTCGGCGACGTGCACGCCCACCCGGCCCGCGAGGTAACCGCGCAGGGGAGGGGCGTACTCGTCGAAGAGCCGCGCGAAGATCTCCCTCGGATCCCGGGCAGCGAGGTCGGGCCGGTCCAGCCGTTCGACGATTCTGGTCACGGTACTGGTTGTCGCGGTCCGCTGCCCGCGTCCCCGGACAGAGGTCCGGATGAGACGCACGCCACATTCCGGGAACGGCGGGGCCCGGTCCGGACAACAGCCGGTGTGCACAGGGCAACCGCGATGCTTCTCGCCGGGACGTGCGCCGCCGCGGTGGCGGCAACGCTGGCGGTGGCCGCGGCGGTGCGGCCAGCGGACCCGGCCGGACCTTCGCGCCCGGCCGTGGCGCCGTTGACCACGAGCGTGGCGACGACGGCGACCTCGGCACCGCCGGAACGGTCGACCCGTCTCCGCAGCGGCACTGGGCCGGTTCCGCGATCGTCGCCGCACCGATCGGCGCGCCTGCCACCCGGCCGGGCTCGGCCAGGGGAGCTGCACCGCGGCTGACCTCGTGGGTTTCGTCCGGGGACATCCTCGGCGCTCCGGCCGCGGGCACGGATGGTGTCCGAGCCGTCTCCGGCGCCGCAGCCGCCGACAGCGCCCGAAGCCCTGCACGGCAGCCGCCAACAGCACGCCACTGGGGCCGCCGGGGACCGGCCGCCCGGGTCCGTACTACCCATCCGGCCGACCGCGATCGACCCGCTGCCACCACCCAAAGCAACCACCCCGGGCCGGATCCGTGCCGCCCCGCGCGTCACCACGGCTCTGAAAGCGCTCTCAGATCCGCTCCGCTGGTCCGGACGCGGCGCGGGACGTCCGGAAAGCGCTGGTTCGGCGGTACCGTTCCGGGGGTGAGGCGGTACGACGTGGAGGGGGCCAGGGTGGTGGACCGGGCGAAGCCGGGGGAGCAGACGAGGACCTCTCCGCCGGCGCCGCGGCAGCCGAGCCTGGCCGATGTCGCCGGCATGGCGGGTGTCTCGCACATGACCGTTTCGCGCGTGGTCAACGAGAGCGGGCCCGTGCGGCCGGAAACCCGCGAGCGGGTGCTCGCCGCCGTGCAGAAGCTCGGGTACCGGCCCAACACCGCCGCGCGGGCGCTGGTCACCGGCCGGTCCGGCACGCTCGGGGTGGTTGCGCTCGAGTCCAACCTCTACGGGCCGGCGAGCACCCTCTACGGCATCGAGAACGCGGCCCGCGAGGCCGGCTACGGCGTGGCGATCTGCAGCGTGACGCGGCCGGGCCGGACGTCGATCGGGGACGCCGTGGAGAGCCTGCGGCGCCAGGCCGTCGAAGGGATCGTCGTCATCGCCCCGCACGTCACGGCGGGCCGCGCGCTCGACGCGGCGCCCTCGGACATCCCGCTGGTCGCCGTGGGCGGCGGGGACGCGGCCCCGGTGCCGGTGATCTCGGTCGACCAGTACGACGGCGCCCGCCGGGCCACCGAGCACCTGCTGTCACTGGGCCACCGGACGGTCTGGCACCTGGCCGGGCCGGAGGACTGGCTGGAGGCTCGCGACCGCGAGCGCGGCTGGCGCGAGACCCTCGAGGGCCGCGGCCTGCGCGTGCCGGCGGTCGTGCGCGGCGACTGGAGCCCGCGGTCGGGGTACGAGGCCGGCCGGGCGCTGGTCGGCAAGCGCGGGCTCAAGGCGGTGTTCTCGGCCAACGACCAGATGGCGCTGGGCCTGCTGCGCGCGTTCACCGAGGCGGGCATCCGGGTGCCGGAGGACGTGCACGTGGCGGGCTTCGACGACGTGCCGGAAGCCGAGTACTTCACGCCCCCGCTGACGACCGTCCGCCAGGACTTCATCGAGGTCGGCCGCCGCACGTTCGGGCTCTTGGAAGAGCGCATGGCGGGCGGGGACGCCCGGGCCCGGCACCTGGTGGCGGCGGAACTGGTGATCCGGGAGAGCACGCGCTCCCGTTGACGCTGTCCCTGTCCGGTTTCTGACAAACACCGTGAAGAATGGGTCACCCGCGGACATTTCACCGCAATGTTAACGCTAACAAGACGTCTGCACTGATCCATTTTGGTGTTGTATCTTGACCGCTTCTGTTCGGTCGGCAAAGGTTCGTGTTCGATTGTGGTCCCCGCCGCTTCAGGAGGCCCCCGCATGCGCTGCCGCCGCCGTCGCCGGACGCTGTTCACCGTCCTGCTTTCCGCCTTGTTCGCCCTCGCCGGCGTCGCCGTTCCGCAGGCCGCCGGCGCGGCGTCCGCGCCGCCGCCGCGCGCGGCGCACAGCGTCACCTACGACGGCTACTCGTTCCTCGTCGACGGGAAACGGACCTACCTGTGGTCCGGCGAGTTCCACTCGTACCGGCTGCCGAGCCCCGACCTGTGGCTCGACGTCTTCCAGAAGATGAAGGCCGCCGGCTTCAACGCGACCTCGCTGTACTTCGACTGGGGCTACCACTCGCCGCGTCAGGGGGTCTACGACTTCAGCGGCGTCCGGGACCTCGACAAGCTCCTCGACGCGGCGCAGCAGGCCGGGCTCTACGTGATCGCGCGGCCCGGCCCGTACATCAACGCCGAGGTCGACGGCGGCGGGTTCCCGACCTGGCTGTCGACCACGCCCGGCCACACCCGCAGCGCCGACCCCGTCTACCTGAAGTACTCCGACGAGTGGCAGACGCAGATCGACCGGATCATCGCCCGGCACCAGCTGACCAACGGCACCGGCAGCGTCCTGAGCTACCAGGTCGAGAACGAGTACTACAACGGCAACGCCGACGGCCGCGCCTACATGCAGCACCTGGAGGACAAGGCCCGCGCCGACGGCATCACCGTCCCGCTGGTCGGCAACAACAACGGCACGTTCAACGCCGGGGCGGCCGCGCTCGACGTCGACGCCGCCGACTCCTACCCGCAGGGCTTCGACTGCTCGAACCCCACGCGCTGGAACGGCGTGCCCGACATCAGCTACGACCACGTCCCCGGCAAGCCGCTGATCACCGCGGAGTTCCAGGGCGGCGCCTTCGACCCGTGGGGCGGCCCCGGCTACGAGAAGTGCGCCCAGCTGATCAACGACCAGTTCGCGAACGTCTTCTACAAGCAGAACATCGCCGTCGGCGCCACCGGACAGAGCTTCTACATGCTGCACGGCGGCACGTCGTGGGGCTGGAGCGCGATCCCGCAGAACTACACCTCCTACGACTACGGCGCGGCGATCACCGAAGGCCGCCAGTTCGACCCGAAGTACTTCGAGGACAAGCTGATCGGCTACTTCACCCAGTCCGTCGCCCCGCTGACCAAGACCGACGGCCTGGCGGCCGCGCCGCTGACCGATCCGGCGCTCACCGACACCGCCCGGATCAACCCCGACACACGCACGCAGTTCCACACCCTGCGCCAGAGCGATTCGACGTCCACCGCGACGAACACCACGAGCGTCGCGCTCGACCTGGCCGCGCACGCCGGCTACACCTACGACGACCGCGCCGCCGAGGCCGGCTACACCGGCACCTGGAGCCACGTCGGCCCCGAGGTGAACTACACCGGCGGCGACTACCAGCACACGGAGTCCTTCTCCGACACCACCGGCGACAGCGTCAGCGTGCCCTTCACCGGCACCGGGATCCGCTGGGTGACCTCGAAGGAGGGCAACCACGGCGTCGCCGACGTCTACCTCGACGACGCGAAGGTGACCTCCGTCGACCTCTACGCGGCGAGCAAGCAGAACCAGGTCACCGGCTACGAGGTCCGCGGCCTGCCCGCCGGCGCGCACACGCTGAAGATCGTCGTCTCCGGGCAGAAGAACACCGCCGCCACCGGGTCCTTCGTCGTGGTGGACGCCGTCGACCTGCTGTCCGGCAGCGCCGACTACTACCCGGTCGTGCCGCAGCAGCCCGGCACCGGGATCACGCTGAACGGACGGCAGTCGAAGATCCTCGTCGCCGGCTACGACCTCGGCGCCACCCGGATGCAGTACTCGACGTCGGAGGTCATGACGACCGCCGCGATTGGGAACCGCGACCTCGCCGTGCTCTACGGCGACCACGGCGGGCCGGGGGAGACCGTCCTGCGGTTCGCGCAGCAGCCGGCCGTGCAGGTCCTCGGCGGCGCGGCGACGAGCACCTGGGACGCCGCCCGCGGCGACCTGCGGCTCAACTACACCCACGACGGCCTGACCCGCGTGCTCGTCACCGCGCCCGGCGCGCGGCCACTGCTCCTGCTGCTGGCGGACAAGGCGACGGCGGGGACGTTCTGGCGGCAGGACACCGCGACCGGCCCGGTGCTGGTCCGCGGCACCCACCTGGTGCGGACCGCGGCCGAGGGGTACGGGCTGCTGGCCCTGACCGGCGACACCGGCACCGACGGCGCGTTCGAGGTCTTCACCGCGGCGAAGGCGGTGCTGTGGAACGGTTCCCCGGTGCCGGTCAAGCCGACCGCCAGCGGCAGCCTGACCGGGACCGCACCGACCGCGCAGGCCGTCACCCTGCCCGCGCTGACCGGCTGGAAGCACCAGCAGGAGTCCCCCGAAAGCCGGCCCGGCTTCGACGACTCGGCGTGGCCGGTGGCGGACAAGGACACCACCAACAGCTCGACCGCCCTCGGCACGAAACCGGTGCTCTTCGCCGACGACTACGGCTTCCACACCGGCAACACCTGGTACCGCGGGCACTTCACCGGCGACGGGAAGCAGACCGGGATCACCCTGGCGAGCCAGAGCGGCGGCCCGGCGGGCGCCTTCTCGGCGTGGCTCAACGGCGTCTTCCTCGGCAGTTCCACCAGCCCGCAGCACACGTTCCCCTTCCCGGCCGGTGCCCTGAAGCCGGGCGACAACGAGATCTCCGTGCTGACGGTGAACATGGGCCACGAAGAGGACTACGGTGCCGGCAACGGCAACAAGGCCGCCCGCGGGCTCACCGCCGCGCGGCTGACCGGCACCCCGCTGACGTCGGTCACGTGGCGGCTGCAGGGCGTCCGCGGCGGCGAGACCGGCCTGGACCCGGTGCGCGGCCCGCTGAACACCGGCGGCCTCTACGGCGAGCGCGCGGGCTGGTCGCTGCCCGGCTTCCCGGACCGTGGCTGGACACCGGCGTCGCTTCCGGCGAAGGACACCACCCCCGGTGTCTCGTGGTACCGGACGACCGCGGACCTCGACCTGCCGCGTGGCCAGGACACCTCGCTCGGCCTGACGATCACCGACGACCCGGCGCGGCAGTACCGCGCGCTGATCTTCGTCAACGGCTGGCAGCTCGGCCAGTACGTCAACTACCTCGGGCCGCAGCACAGCTTCCCGATCCCGAACGGCGTCCTGAACCCGAACGGGCACAACACGATCGCCGTCGCGGTGTGGAACCTCGACGGCAGCACCGGCGGCCTCGGCACGATCGCCTGGACGAACTACGGCAGCTACCGCTCGCCGCTCGCCGTCCGGCCGAACGCGTCGCCCGGCTACGACCCCGTGCGGTACGCGCTGCCGCCGGCGCCCACGGCCGGGGTGTCGCTCACCGCGCCGGACACGGCGTCGGGCGGCCAGTCCTTCACCGCGTCGGCCACGGTCGCGGTGCCCGCCGGGGCGCCGCCCGCGTTCGACGTCAAGCCGGTGCTCACCGCGCCGGCCGGGTGGACGGTCGGGGCCGCCGCGCCGCCTTCGGTCCCGCGGATCGACGGCGGGAAGCCGGCCACGTTCACCTGGACCGTGACCCCGCCCGCCACAGTGGACACCGCGGCGCTGAAGGTCGCCGTGGCGTACCGGCAGGCGGGCCACCCGGGTTCGGTGACCGGCGAGCGGATCGTCGGCGCGGTGCCTCCGGCGCCGCCCGCGGGGCAGGTGGCGGTCAGCTCGCTGCCGTTCCTGACGGCCACGAACGGGTGGGGCCCGGTCGAACGCGACACGAGCAACGGCGAAGCGAACGCGGGCGACGGCAAGCCGATGACCATCGGCGGGGTGTCCTACGCGAAGGGACTCGGCGTCCACGCGGCGAGCGACGTCCAGCTGTACCTGGCGGGCTCGTGCACCCGGCTGACGGCGTCGGTGGGCGTGGACGGCGAAACCGGCACCGGCGGCAGCGTGAGCTTCAGCGTGGCGGTGGACGGCACGACGAAGGTGACGACACCGGTGCTGCGCGGCGGCCAGGCGGCGGTCCCGATCGACGTCGACGTCACCGGCGCCCAGGTGCTGGACCTGCTGGTGGACGACGGCGGCGACGGCAACGGCAACGACCACGCGGACTGGGCGGTGCCGACGCTGACCTGCGCCGCGCCGCCCGCCCGGTGACCGCGGGCACCGCCGGGTGAAGGAGGTGGCGCGGACTTCCCGCCGTCCGCGCCACCGGTGGTCACCGCGCGAAGATCACCGACCGACCGCGTCCGGACAGGGTTCCACGGCTCAGGCGAGGACGAGCCGGACGGCGAGGGCGGCGATCACCGCGCTGGAGACGAGCGCCGTCACGAGCCGGCCGCGGCGGCCGGTCAGGAGGCGGCCGAGCAGGGCGCCGCCACCCGCGAGGGCCGCTTGCCAGCTCGCCGAGGCGGCGAACGCGGCGAGGACGAACACCGCCTGGTCCAGCGCCGGCACCGCGGTGCCGGCGCGGCCGCCGACCACCAGCGCGGCGAAGTAGACGACCGTGGCCGGGTTGACGAGCGTGATGCCCAGCAGGCTGACGTACGCGCGGCCGGGCGCCAGTGGCGTCACCGGCCGGGTGGCCGGGGCGCGGTGGGAGCGCACCGCGCGCACGGCACCGAGCGCGGCGAGCACGAACAGGACGGCCGCCGAGACCAGCCGCAGCGGGACGGCGACCGGGGCGACGACTCCCGCGACCGCCGCGCCGCCGAGCACGGCGACCAGCGCGTACACCCCGTCCGCCGTCGCGACGCCGAGCGCCGCGGCCAGCCCGGTCCGCAGCGACGTGCGGGCGGTGAGGGCCACCAGGTACGTCCCCACGGCGCCGATCGGGATCGCGATGCCGTAGCCGGCGACCAGGCCGGCGAGCAGCGCCGCGCTCACGGCGCGGCGACGATCGACCCCCGCGGACGGCCGGGCTGCTGCTGGACCGGCGCGGTGGTCGCGGCGACGGTCGGCAGCAGCGGGGTGCGGTGCGTGGTCATGCGCCGATCGTGACGGCGTCGGGCGGGCCGGGCAACCGGATTTTCCAGCCGGTGGGCTCGGGCGAGCTGTGCTTGAATCGCCCGGAGGGAGGCACGCGAGCGAGAGGGCTTTCACGATGCGGGTCGACCTGAGCGGCAAGACGGCACTGGTCACCGGATCCACCCAGGGCATCGGCGCGGCGATCGCGGCGGGCCTCGCGGCCGCGGGCGCGCGCGTCGCGATCAACGGCCGGAGCGAGACCGGCGTCCACAAGGCCATCGCGCGGCTGCGCGAGGACGTGCCGGACGCGGACTTCCTGCCCGCCCCGGGCGACGTCTCCGAGGAGGCCGGCGCGGCCCAGGTCGTCGAAGAGGTGCCGGACGCCGACATCCTGGTCAACAACCTCGGCATCTTCGGCGCCCGGGAGCCCCTGGACATCACCGACGCCGACTGGCGGCACTACTTCGAGGTCAACGTCCTCGCCGCGGTCCGGCTCACCCGCGCGTACCTGCCGGGCATGACCGACCGCGGCTGGGGCCGGATCCAGTACATCGCCAGCGATTCCGCGATCGTCATCCCGGCCGAAATGATCCACTATGGAGTGTCGAAGACGGCGTTGCTGGGCGTGTCCCGCGGGTTCGCCAAGCACGCGGCGGGCACCGGCGTCACGGTCAACGCCGTGATCGCCGGCCCGACGCACACCGGCGGGGTGGAGGACTTCGTCTACGAGCTCGTCGACAAGGACCTGCCGTGGGAGCAGGCGCAGCGCGAATTCATGAAGGAGCACCGGCCGCAATCGCTGCTGCAGCGCCTGATCGAGCCGGAGGAGATCGCGCACCTGGTGGTGTACCTGAGTTCCCCGTTCGCCTCGGCGACCACCGGCGCGGCGGTGCGGGTGGACGGCGGGTACGTCGACGCGATCGTGCCGTGAACCCTCACGGCGTGACGGGGACGTTCGTCAGCCCCGAGCGGGCGTTCGTGACCGTGTTCGACGCGGACACCACGTTCGGCTTCGCCGCGCACTTCGACACCGAGCTGATCTTGATCGCGTAGGCGCCCACGCCGCCGAGGTCGGACCGGTTGCCGCGCCACACGTTGCCGCAGCCGTTGGCGAACGGCGGGGTCGTGCTCGGGTTGTGGTTCTCGTAGCCGTTGGCGAACGTGCCGGGCGGGGCGAAGGTGCCGGTGTTGCCTTCGATCGTGTAGCCGGTGCCCTTGACGTCGATCCAGGAGTCCGCCGAGTTCTCGCCGCTGATCCCGCGGCCGTCGAAGGTGTTGCCGCGGATGACGCCGTCGGAGGTGCCCTCCTTGACGTCGATCGCCTCGGCCGCGACGAACGGGCCGATGTGGTTGTCCAGCACCTGGATCCGGTCGCCGCGGTCGGCGCCGCCGGAGTTGCCGTGGCAGCCCCAGTTCGAGTTCGCCGAGCCGAGGTAGACGCCTTCGCCGTAGCCGGGCTGCACCAGGCCGGTGTAGGTGATCGTGGAGTTCTCCAGCACGCTGTCGGCCGACGAGCGGCGGAAGTGCACGCCCTCCTCGTCGATGTGGTGGACGGTGACGCCGTCGATGGTCGTGTGCGGCGAGTCGTCCGCGACGATGCCCTTCTTCGAGTCCTGCACGGTGAACCCGCGCAGGGTCCAGTAGGGGGCACCGGAGAGCCACAGGCCGTACCCGGGGTCCCAGCCGGCGGTCGGGACCGGGCAGCCGGGGGCGTCGCCGGCGGGACCGTCGTTGATCAGGACGGCGTTCGCCGGGCCGGACAGCGTGATCGGGTCGGTGGACGTGCCGGGCTTCGTCGTGACGAACGAGCCGTGGTAGGTGCCGGCGGCGAGGCGGATGGTCTGGCCGGGGGTGGCGTTCGCCAGCGCGGCCCGGAGCTGGGCGGCCGTGGTGACGTCGACGGTGACGGCGGCTCGGGCGGGCGTCGGGTTGCCGAGTGCGGTCACGACGGCGGAAACGCTGACGGCCGCGAGGAAAGCGGTGCGGCGGAACGAGGGGCGTGGGGACACCGATGGCCTCCGGAAGGACAACTGCGGAGGTGTTGCGGCGGACACCCGGACTTCCCCTTTATAGGCCACCGCCGAGGGCAGGTCAACGCGATGAATGGCGATCATGAATGTGAACAACGCGGTTTCGGGACGAGATCGGGACATTTCTGGTTCAGACCTGTCGAACACCCCCGACGAACCGGCGATCTTCCCCGGACAGAGTGACCGGGGTGCGCAGCCGGCGCACCTCGGCACCCGGAGGAGACCGATGGCCCGTACCCGCATCCCACCCGTCGCCGGCGGGCTGGCCGCCGCCGCGGCCGTGGTCGTCGCCGCGGCCTGCTGGGTGGTCTTCCCGCCCGAGGTCGCCGGACGGGCGGTCGCCGCGCGGCCCGTCGTCGACCTGCGGTTGCCGTGGCCCGACGAGGGGCAGGCGAGCGCCGAAGTGCAGAACCTCGGGTCGCTCGGCAGCCGCGGTGAGCAGCAGCCCGTGCCGATCGCCAGCCTCACCAAGGTGATGACCGCCTACGTCGTGCTCAAGGACCACCCGCTCGGCCCCGGCGAGGCCGGCCCGGAGATCACCGTCGACGAACAGGCCGAGACCGAGTCCACCTCGGCCGAGGAGTCGACCGCGCCCGTGCGCGCCGGTCGCCGGTTCAGCGAACGCGACCTGCTCGCGCTCATGCTCATCCCGTCCGGCAACAACGTCGCCCGGCTGCTCGCCCGCTGGGACGCCGGCAGCCAGGACGCCTTCGTCGTGAAGATGAACCGCGAAGCCGCGGCGCTCGGCATGACCAGCACCACCTACACCGGCGCCAGCGGCCTCGAGGACTCGACGACCAGCACCGCCACCGACCAGCTCCGGCTGGCGCGCGAAGCGATGAAGAACCCGGTCGTCCAGGCGATCGCCGCCACCCCGAGCCTGCGGATCGACGGCGTGCCCGGCACGGTCGTCAACACGAACACGCTGCTCGGCCGCAACGGCGTCATCGGGCTGAAGACCGGTTCGTCGACCGCCGCCGGTGGTGCGCTGATGTGGGCCGCGCGGGCCCGCGACGGCGGGCTCGTCCTCGGCGTCGTCCTCCACCAGCACCCGGGTGGGACGCCGGCGGCCGGGCTGCGGGCCGCGCTCGAGAACAGCGAGAAGCTGATCGCCGGGATCCAGCGGGAACTGCCGACGGGCACCCGGTGACCGCGACGACCGGGCGGCCCGTCGAGCGCAGCACGTGGCGCCGCGGCCGCGTCCTCGCCGCCTTCGCCGTCCTGACGGCGGTGGTGCTGCTCGCGCACCCGCTCGTGCCCAACTGGGCGGGCAACGCCGGCAGCCTGCTGGAGACGTTCCTGCCCTGGACCGGCCTGCTCGTCCTGGCGCTGCTGGCCGCGGCGCTGGTCCGGCGCTCGGCGCTCGCCCTCGTCTGCCTCCTCCTGCCGGCGCTGGTCTGGGCCGGGTTCTTCGGGACGAGGCTCCTCGACAAGCGTGAGCCTGGCGGCGACCTCACGGTCGTCTCGCACAACGTCAACGACGCCAACCCGGACCCGGTGGGCACCGCGCGCGCCCTCGCCGCCACGCGCGCGCAGGTGATCGCGCTCGAGGAGCTGAAGAAGTCCGAGGTCCCGGAGTACGAGGACGCCCTCGCCGCGGGCTACCCGTACCACTCCGTCCAGGGGACGGTCGGGATCTGGAGCGCCTTCCCGCTGCGCGACACGCAGCCGGTGGCCATCATGCCGTGGACCCGCGCCCTGCGGTCCACAGTGGACACCCCGAAGGGCCCGGTTGCGGTCTTCGTGGCCCACTTGCCATCGGTGCGCGTGCGACTCGACGCCGGCTTCACCGCCGACGGCCGCGACGCGGCGATGGGGCGGCTCGCCGCCGCCCTCGCCGCGGAATCCGCGCCGAGGACCGTCCTCGTCGGCGATTTCAACGGCACCGCCGACGACCACGCGCTCGCGCCGATCACCGCGCGGATGCGGTCGGCGCAGGACGAGGCCGGCGACGGGTTCGGCTTCAGCTGGCCCGCCGCGCTGCCGCTGGCCCGCATCGACCAGATCTTCGTCGCCGGGGTGCGGCCGGTCGCGGCCTGGACGCTGCCCGCGACCGGCAGCGACCACCGTCCCGTCGCCGCCACCCTCGCGCTCTGACGCAGGCGGGCGTACCCGGACGGTCGGGCTGCGTACCTGGAGGGTCGGCTTGCGTACCTGGAGGGTCGGCGTGCGTACCTGGCGGGTCGGGTGGCCGGGGGCTGTGGTAATCGGGTCGCGGGAGGGGGCGAACATGCCGTTGAACACCGGGGCCTGCTGACGGGCGGTGAATTTCAAACGACGCTCCGCGCAGGTCGCGCCGGGAAAGCCGGTGTCAGGGGAGTGTGAAGGGCGCGTGACTAGACCGTTACGCGACCCGGGGTTGACCCCGTGGGTGTTATCGCTAACACTAACTCCTCGTCGTCACCGGAACAGGTGACGCAGACCATGTCGGAGCGGACGGAAGGGGACGCCGGTGGCCGAACGACCCCGCTCCGGCGGACCCGTGAAGGCGGCCGCGGCCGGGACGCGGCAGCCGAGCCTGACCGACGTCGCGGGGGTGGCGGGAGTGTCCCACATGACCGTGTCCCGGGTGATCAACGGGACCGGTCCGGTGCGCCCGGAGACCCGGGCCCGGGTGCTCGCGGCGATCGAAGAACTGGGCTACCGGCCCAATTCGGCGGCCCGCGCGCTGGTCACCGGGCGGACCGGCACCCTCGGCGTCGTCGCGCTCGAGTCCAATCTGTACGGTCCGGCCAGCACGCTGTACGGCATCGAGAACGCCGCCCGGGAAGCCGGGTACGCGATCACGATCTCCAGTGTCAGCCGGCCGGGCCGGTCGTCGATCGCCGACGCGGTGGAGAACCTGCGCCGCCAGGCGGTCGAGGGCGTCATCGTGATCGCCCCGCACGTCAGTGCGGGCCGGGCCCTGGAAGCCGCCCCGGCGGACTTCCCGGTCGTCGCGGTCGGCGGCGGGGAGACGGCGCCGGTGCCGGTCATCTCCGTCGACCAGCGCGACGGTGCCCGCCGGGCCACCGAACACCTCCTGGCGCTGGGGCACCGCACGGTGTGGCACATCGCCGGGCCGGAGGACTGGCTGGAGGCCCGCGACCGCGAGCTCGGCTGGCGGGAAACCCTGGAGCGCCACGGCGTCGGGACCCCGCGGGTGATCCGCGGCGACTGGAGCTCGCGCTCCGGCTACGAGGCGGGGCGATCCCTCGCCAAGGAGAAGGATCTGGACGCCGTCTTCGCCGGCAACGACCAGATGGCACTGGGCTTGCTGCGCGCGTTCGCCGAAGCGGGCATCTCGGTGCCGCGGGACGTGCGCGTGGCGGGCTTCGACGACGTCCCCGAGGCGGCGTACTTCACGCCGCCGCTGACGACGGTGCGCCAGGACTTCATCGAAGTCGGACGGCGTACGTTCGGCCTGCTGGCCGGGCGGATGGACGGAGGCGACCAGCACGCGCGCGCCCTGGTCGTCCCCGAGTTGATCGTGCGCGAGAGCACCGGACCGCGGTAGCGCGGCGGACCGGCGCGGGCCGGGTGGCCCGGAGGGATTGTTAGCGCTAACAGAGAACTTTGCTCCACCGGTTTTCCCCGAAGTTCCCCAACACAGGTTTTCCCACAGATCACCGTCGATCGAGGAGTGAACGTGCTGAAGAAGCGATGGGCCGCCGCCGCGGCCGCGGCGGCCGGACTCGTGCTGCTCACCGCCTGCGGGAGTGGCGGTTCGTCCGGCGGTTCGGGCGGGGCCATCACGCTCGGCTTCGCCCAGGTGGGCGCCGAGAGCGGCTGGCGGACGGCCAACACCAAGTCGATCCAGGAGTCGGCGAAGACGGCCGGGATCGAGCTCAAGTTTTCCGACGCGCAGCAGAAGCAGGAGAACCAGATCTCCGCGATCCGCTCGTACATCCAGCAGAAGGTCAAGGTCATCGCCTTCTCGCCGGTCGTCGAGTCCGGCTGGGACACCGTGCTCAAGGAGGCGAAGAACGCCAACATCCCGGTCATCCTGACCGACCGAGCGATCGACTCGCCGGACAAGTCGCTCTACAAGACCTTCCTGGGTTCCGACTTCGTCGCCGAGGGCAAGAAGGCGGGGGAGTGGCTGACCAAGGAGTTCGGGAGCGCCACCGGCCAGGTCAACATCGTCGAGCTGCAGGGCACCACGGGTTCGGCCCCGGCGAACGACCGCAAGAAGGGCTTCGGCGACGTCATCGCCGCGGACCCGAAGTACAAGATCGTCGCCTCGCAGACCGGTGAGTTCACCCGCGCCAAGGGCAAGGAGGTCATGGAGGCCTTCCTGAAGTCCCAGCCGAAGATCGACGTCCTATACGCCCACAACGACGACATGGCCCTCGGTGCCATCGAGGCCATCGAAGCCGCGGGCAAGGTCCCGGGCAAGGACATCAAGATCGTCTCGGTCGACGGCGTCAAGGACGCGCTGACCGCGCTGGCCGACGGCAAGATCAACCACGTCGTCGAGTGCAACCCGCTCCTCGGCCCGCAGCTGATGGACCTGGTGAAGAAGGTTTCCGCCGGCGAGCAGGTGCCCGCCCGCATCGAGACCCAGGAAACCGAGTTCGACCAGGCGTCGGCCAAGGCCGCGCTCCCGCAGCGCCAGTACTGACAACCAGGTCGTGGTGGGGCAGGGCGGGCCGCAACCCGCCTTGCCCCACCACCACCTCCGCGTCCACCCGGAGCACACCAAATGCCTGAACCGCAACCTGTGGTGCGGATGAGCGGTATCCGCAAGGAGTTCCCCGGCGTCCTCGCCCTGGACGGGGTCGGCTTCCGGATGTACCCCGGCGAAGTGCACGCCCTGATGGGCGAGAACGGCGCCGGCAAATCCACCCTCATCAAGGTGCTCACCGGGGTGTACGGGGTGGACGCGGGCACGATCGAACTGGGCGGCGACGCCGTGGCCTTCACCGGGCCCGGCGAGGCCCAGCAGGCCGGCATCAGCACGGTCTACCAGGAGGTCAACCTCTGCCCGAACCTGTCCGTGGCGGAGAACGTCTGCCTCGGCCGGGAACCCCGCCGCTTCGGCCGCATCCAGTGGGGCCCGATGCGGCGGCGGGCCGAGGAGCTGCTGGCCCGGCTGGACGTCCACGTGGACGTCTCGGCCGAGCTGAGCACCTGTTCCATCGCGGTGCAGCAGCTGGTCGCGATCGCCCGTGCGCTGGACGTCGACGCGCGGGTGCTCGTCCTCGACGAACCGACGTCCAGTTTGGACGCCGGTGAGGTCGAGCAGCTGCTGAAGGTCGTGCGGTCCCTGCGCGAAACCGGCATGGCGATCCTGTTCGTGTCGCACTTCATCGACCAGGTCTTCGCCATCGCCGACCGGATGACCGTGCTGCGCAACGGGAAGCTGATCGGCGAGTACCGCACCGCCGACATCACGCCGGTCGAGCTGGTCACCCGGATGATCGGCAAGGAGCTCCAGGTCCTCGAAGACCTGGAGGACTCCGGTCCCAGCCGCGCCGAGGTCGCCGGCGCGCCGGTGCTGCTGGCCGCCGAAGGCCTCGGCCGCAAGGGCGGTGTCGAGCCCTTCGACCTCGCGATCCACGCCGGCGAAGTCGTCGGGCTGGCCGGCCTGCTCGGGTCCGGGCGGACCGAGCTCGCCCGGCTGCTCTTCGGCGCCGACCACGCCGACAGCGGCTCGGTGCAGGTCGACGGCAAGACCACCGCGCTGCGCACCCCGCGCGCCGGGCTCGACCACAAGATCGCGTTCCTCTCGGAGAACCGCAAGGCCGAAGGCCTGGTCGAGGAACTGACCGTCCGCGAGAACATCGTGCTGGCGCTGCAGGCCTCCCGCGGCTGGGCGCGGCCGCTGTCGCGCCGCCGCCAGGACGAAATCGCCGAGAAGTACATCAAGGCACTCGACATCCGGCCCGCCAACCCCGAAGCGCTGGTGGGCAACCTCTCCGGCGGCAACCAGCAGAAGGTGCTGCTGGCCCGCTGGCTGATCACCGAGCCGCGGCTGCTCATCCTCGACGAGCCCACGCGCGGCATCGACATCGGCGCCAAGACGGAGATCCAGCGGCTGGTCACCCAGCTCTCGGGCGACGGCATGGCCGTCGTGTACATCTCCGCCGAACTGGAAGAGGTCCTGCGGCTGAGCCACCGCGTCGTGGTGCTGCGGGACCGCAAGGTCGTGGCGAAGCGCGAAAACCAGGCGCTCACCGCGGACGACGTCATGGCCACGATGGCCGAGGGGGTGCAGGCGTGAAAGGCTTGACCGGCTTGACGAAACAGCGGCTCTTCTGGCCCGTGGTGGCCCTGCTGGTGCTGCTGCTGGGCGACCTCATCGCGAGCCCGTCCTTCTACAAGATCGAGTTCCTCGACGGGCACCTTTACGGGAACGTCATCGACATCCTCAAGAACGGCGCCCCGCTGATCCTCATCGCGATCGGCATGACGCTCGTCATCGCCACTCGCGGCATCGATCTCTCGGTCGGCGCGGTCGTGGCGATCAGCGGCTCGCTCGCCTGCTTGTGGATCAGTGACAACCCGGACGGTGCCGGCACGACGCTGGTCGCCTTCGGCCTGGCGCTCGGCCTCTCGCTGGTGCTCGGGGTGTGGAACGGCTGGCTCGTCGCGGCGCTGGGCATCCAGCCGATCATCGCCACGCTGATCCTCATGGTCGCCGGCCGGGGCATCGCGCAGCTGATCAGCGGCGGGCAGATCATCACCGTCAACTCCCACTCGTTCGAGTGGATCGGCAAGGGGTACCTGTTCACGCTGCCCAGCGCGATCCTCATCGCGCTGGCGGTGTTCGTGCTCGCGTCGGTGCTCGTCCGCCGCTCCGCGCTCGGCCTGCTCGTCGAGGCCGTCGGCGGCAACCCCGAGGCCAGCCGGCTGGCCGGGCTCCGCTCGGCGCGGCTGACCTGGCTCGTCTACGTCTTCTGCGCGCTGTGCGCGGGCATCGCCGGGCTGATGATCAGCGCGAACGTGCACAGCGCCGACGCCAACCACGCCGGGCTCTTCATCGAACTGGACGCGATCCTCGCGGTCGTCGTCGGCGGGACCCAGCTGAACGGCGGCCGGTTCTCCCTCGGCGGCTCGGTGATCGGCGCGCTGCTCATCCAGACGCTCACCACCACCGTCAACGCCCTCGGCATCCCGCCGGAGTCGATCATGCTCTTCAAGGCCATCGTCGTGCTGGTGGTTTGCCTGCTGCTGTCGCCCGCGTTCCGCCGCAAGTTCCGCCGGCGCGGAGCCCGCCCGGTCACCCCGGCGCCCACACCCGCTCCGGAGAAGGTCGAGGTCACCGCATGACCACCCTCGCCCGTGTCAAGGGCTACCGGCCGCAGCAGCGGCACCTGCCCATCCTGGCCACGATGGCGCTGCTGATCGGGGCGTACATCTTCGGCGCGTCGAGCTACGAGGCGTTCGGCTCCGGGCAGGTCATCCTCGACCTGTTCATCAACAACGCCTTCCTGCTCGTGGTCGCGGTCGGCATGACGTTCGTGATCCTCACCGGCGGCATCGACCTGTCCGTCGGATCGGTGGTCGCCCTGTCCACCGTGATCTCCGGCGACCTGATGCAGAAGCACGGCTGGCCGGCGTACGCGGCCATCGCCGTGGTCCTGGTGGTCGGGGCGCTGCTGGGGGCCGGGATGGGCGCGCTGATCCACTTCTTCGAGATCCAGCCGTTCATCGCGACCCTGATCGGGATGTTCTTCGCCCGCGGCCTCTGCTACACGATCACCACCGAGGCCTATTCGATCGACAACGCGACGATCGCGACCCTGGCGCAGACGCAGCTCCCGCTCGGCGGCGAGCTGCACATCTCGATCAGCGTGGTGGTCGCGCTGGTGGCCGTCGCCGCCGCGGCCTACGTCCTGGCCTTCACGCGGTTCGGGCGGACGGTCTACTCGATCGGCGGCAACGCGCAGTCGGCGATGCTGATGGGGCTCAAGACCGGCCGCACCAAGATCGCGGTGTACACGATCAGCGGGTTCTGCTCGGCGCTCGGCGGGCTGCTGCTGGTCCTCTACAAGTCCTCGGGCGACCCGCTCAACGGCGTCGGCCTGGAACTGACGGCGATCGCCGCGGTCGTCATCGGCGGCACCATCCTCACCGGCGGCTCCGGCTACGTGCTCGGCACCGTGCTGGGAATCATGGTGCTGGGCATCATCCAGACCCTGATCACCTTCGACGGCACCTTGAACTCGTGGTGGACCTCGATCATCACCGGGGCCCTGCTGTTCGTCTTCATCGTCCTGCAACGCCTCGTCACCCGCCGGACCCGCTAGCCCGGGAAGGGCACTTTCACGTGAAAGTGCCCCTCCCGCTCACACTCAAAGGAGAGTCATGCTCCGCAGACTGCGGCGGCCGGTGGCCGTGCTGGCGGCCTTGGCGCTGAGCTCCGCTGTGCCCATCGCAGCGGCACCCGCCGCCGCGGCCGACGCCGAGCCGGGTCTGGCGGGGCACTGGACGTTCGACGACGGCAGCGGGACGACCGCCGCCGACACCGCGGGCAGCCACCCGGCCACGTTGACCGGCGGCGCGGGCTGGGGCCCGGGCATCCGCGGCGGGGCACTGACGACCGATGGCGTGAACGGGTTTGCGGACGCGGGCGCGCCGGTGCTGGACACGACGAAGAGCTTCTCGGTGAGCAGCTGGGTGAAGCTGGACAAGACGTCCGGCTTCCAGACGTTCGTGAGCGTCGACGGTGCTCAGGTGAGCAACTTCTTCCTGCAGTTCCGCGACGACTCCCGCCGGTTCGCCTTCACCCGCCTCGCCGGGGACGCCCCGACCGACGGCGTCGTCGCGTCGGCGAACTTCGACCCGGTCGCGGGCCAGTGGTACCAGCTGACCGGCGTCTACGATTCGGCCGCCTCGACGCTGTCGCTGTACGTCGACGGCGCTCGCCAGGTCACCGTCGCCGCGCCCACCGCGTGGGCCGGCACCGGTCACCTGGTGATCGGCCGCGGCAAGTACGGCGGCAACCCGGTGGACTTCGTCGACGGCACGATCGACGACGTCCGCGCCTACTCCGGCACCCTGACCGCCGCCGACGCCGCCCGCCTGGCCACCGCCGGGCACTGGGGCCTCGACGAAGGCGCCGGCACGACGACCGCGGACGACTCCCTCGACGCGCGCACCGGCACCCTGACCGGCGGCGCGGCCTGGGGGGACGGTGTCGTCGGCCCGCACGGCGTCGCGCTGAACGGCACCGACGCCGCGGTCGACGTCCCGGCCCCGGTGGTCGACACCGCGCAGAGCTTCTCGGTGTCCGCGTGGGTCAAACCCACCGCGGCCACCGGCTTCCGGACCGCGGTGAGCATCGACGGCTCGACGATCAGCGGCTTCTACCTCCAGCGCGCGAGCGACGGCCGCTTCGCCTTCACCCGCCGCGCGGCCGACGGCGACTCGGCGTCGGCTTCGGCGGTGTCGACGCTGCCCGCACAGGCCGGCCAGTGGCAGCACCTGGTCGGCGTCTACAACCGGGCGGCGGGCACGCTTTCCCTGTACGTCAACGGAACCCTCCAGCAGAGCGTCCCGTTCACCACGCCGTGGACCGCGGGCGGGCACCTGGAGATCGGCCGCGGCAAGTGGGCGGGCAACCCGGTCGACTGGTTCGACGGCGGCATCGACGACGTCCGCGCGTACCCGACGCCGCTGACCGCGTCCGCCGTCGCCGCGCTGGCCGCGAGCGGCTCGTGGCACTTCGACGAAGGCACCGGCACGATCGCCCGTGACGCTTCGGCGAACGCGGCCGACGGCACGCTTCGCGGAGCGACGTGGACCGCGGGCGCGTCCGGAAAGGCCGTCCAGTTCGACGGCAAGTCCACTGTGGACATGGGCACCTCGCCCGCGTTCGACACCGGCACCGGCTCGCTGTCCCTGGCCGCCTGGTTCCGCACCACCGCGTCGGGCACGCTGGTCGACCACGGTGACGGCTACGCGCTCGGCGTGACCGGCGGCAAGCTCACCGCCCGCGTCGGCCCGATCCAGGTGACCACCAGCGGCGGCGGCCTCGCCGACGGCAACTGGCACCACGCCGCCGTCGTCCTCGACCGCGCGGCGCAGCGGCTCACCGTCTACGCCGACGGCGACGCCTCCGCGGTGACCAGCACCTGCGGCACGGCCACCGGCACGACGCTGGACGTCTCCGCCTGCCCGGCCTCGGGCACCGCGGCGGCGCCGTTCACCGTCGGCTCCGGGTTCACCGGCGCCGTCGACGAGGTCGAGCTGCGCCGCTTCCCGCTGACCGCCGCGCAGATCGGCACCCTGGCCGGGGCGAACCAGCTGGCCGTGGACGCCAACGTCGTCCGCGCCAACACCCGGCCGACGACCTACGGCTCGATCCTCGAAGACATCAGCCACTCGGTCGAAGGCGGGCTCTACGCCGAGCTCGTCCGCAACCGCACCTTCAAGGAGGGCTACCAGCCCGGCAGCGGCGCGGGCGACACGCCGGTGCCGTACTGGTCGCTGGTCACCTCGGCGGGCGCGACCGGCGCCTACTCGATCGACACGTCGAACCCGCTCAACACCGCGCTCGACCGCTCGCTGAAGCTGCACGCCGACGCGGTCCCGCCCGCGGGCCGGGTGGCCGCCGCGAACGTCGGCTTCTACGGGATCGCCGCGAAGCCGGCCACCAAATACACCGGCAGCTTCTTCGCCAAGGGCAGCTGGACCGGCGGCGTCCGGGTCAGCCTGGAGAAGCCGGACGGCACGGTGCTGGCGAGCAAGGACGTCCAGCCGGTCGGGGCGGGCTGGGCGCAGCAGACGTTCAGCTTCACCACACCGTCGACGATCACCGCCTCCACGGACAACCGGATCGTCGTCTCGCTGCTCAACAAGGGCAAGAAGGCCCTGAGCGGGGACGCCTGGTTCCAACAGGTGTCGCTGTTCCCGCCGACGTTCAAGAACCGGCCCAACGGCGTCCGCGCCGACCTCGGGCAGAAGCTCGCGGCCATGAAGCTCGGCCTGTTCCGCGTGCCGGGCGGCAACTACCTCGAGGGCAACACCCTCGACACGCGGTTCGCGTGGAAGAACAGCATCGGCCCGCTGGAGCAGCGGCCCGGCCACCAGAACACCGCGTGGGGCTACTGGTCCACCGACGGCTTCGGCATCCTCGACTACCTGAAGCTCGCCGAGGACATCGGCGCCCAGCCGCTGCTGGCGCTGTTCGCCGGCTACACGCTGAACGGCCAGCACGTCAGCCAGGCCGACTACCCGGCCTACGTCCAGGAAGCGCTCGACGAGATCGAGTACGCCATCGGCGACAGCTCGACCACCTGGGGTGCGAAGCGGGTCGCCGACGGGCACCCGGCGCCGTTCGACCTGCACTACGTCGAGGTCGGCAACGAGGACTGGTTCGACGGCTCGGGCAGCTACGCCTGGCGCTACACGGACATGTTCGACGCCATCAAGGCGAAGTACCCGCAGCTGACCGTCATCGCGACGACCGGCGGCCTGCAGGGCGGCTCGGCGTCGAGCACGTCGACCGGCGTGCGTCCGGATGCCGCGGACGACCACTATTACCAGTCGCCGCAGTGGTTCACCGAGAACTCCACGCGCTACGACACCGCCGACCGCAGTGGCCCGGACATCCTCGTCGGCGAGTACGGCGCCCAGGACGGCCGGCCCACCGGCACCCTGGCCGCCGCCATCGGCGAGGCCGCGTTCCTCACCGGGCTGGAGCGCAACAGCGACGTCGTCATCGGCTCGATGTACGCGCCGGTGCTGGTGCAGGAGAACCAGTCGAACTGGCCGGTCAACCTGATCGGCTTCGACGCCGGGACGAGCTACGCCTCGCCGTCGTACTGGGTGCAGCAGATGTTCGCCAGCACCCTCGGCAAGCAGATCGTGACCAGCCGCCTGAACCAGGGCAGCCCCCTGCGGCAGGTGGTCAACGTGACCACGAAGAGCGGAAGGAAGACCTTCACGGTCAAACTCGTCAACCCGACTTCGCAGGTGCAGACCACCCGGCTGTCGCTCACGGGCGTCACCGCCGTCGACGGCACCGGCACGCTCACCACGCTCACCGGCGACCCGGCGGGGCGCAACAGCCTCGCCGCACCGGCCGCCATCGTGCCGCAGACCAGGGAGATCACCGGGCTGGCCGCGACGTCGAAGCTGACGCTGCCGGCCGGCTCGGTGACGACGCTGGTCCTCACCGGCCGCTAGAGACCCCGGGACGCGGCGCGTTCACCGCCGCCCGCGCCGCGTCCCGGTCACCAACCAGGAGGGAAGACACCGTGGGAGAACCACTCACCGTCGGCGTCGACTTCGGCACCCTGTCGGGCCGCGCGGTGGTCGTGCGCGTGGCCGACGGGGCCGAACTCGGTTCCGGCGTCTTCGAGTACCCGCACGGGGTGCTCGACGAGACGCTGCCCGCCACGGGCCGCGCGCTGCCGCCGGACTGGGCGCTGCAGGTCCCGGCGGACTACGTCGGCGTGCTCCGCAACGCCGTGCCGGCGGCGCTGCGGGACGCCGGCGTCGACGCGGCCGACGTCGTCGGCATCGCCACCGACTTCACCGCGTGCACGATGGTGCCGACGACCGCCGACGGGACCCCGCTGTGCGGACTGCCCGAGTTCGAGGGCAACCCGCACGCGTACGTGAAGCTGTGGAAGCACCACTCGGCGCAGCCGCAGGCCGTGCGGATCAACGAGCTGGCCCGCGCCCGCGGCGAAAAGTGGCTCCCGCGCTACGGCGGCCTGATCTCCTCGGAGTGGGAGTTCGCCAAGGCCCTCGAGGTCTTCGAAGAGGCCCCGGACGTCTACGCCGCGATGCGGCACTGGGTCGAGGCGGCCGACTGGATCGTCTGGCAGCTCACCGGCAGCTACGTCCGCAACGCCTGCACCGCCGGCTACAAGGGCATCCTGCAGGACGGGCAGTACCCCAGCCGCGACTTCCTCCGCGAACTCGCGCCCGGCTTCGAGTCCTTCGTGGCCGACAAGCTGGAGCACCCGCTGGGCCAGCTGGGGTCCCGCGCCGGTTCGCTGTCGGCCGAGGCCGCGGCGTGGACCGGGCTGCCCGAAGGCATCGCCGTGGCCGTTGGCAACGTTGACGCCCACGTCACCGCGCCCGCCGCCCAGGCCGTCGAGCCGGGCCAGATGGTGGCCATCATGGGCACCTCGACCTGCCACGTGATGAACGGCGCCGAGCTGCACGAGGTGCCCGGCATGTGCGGCGTCGTCGAAGGCGGGATCGTGCCCGGGCTGTGGGGGTACGAAGCCGGCCAGAGCGGCGTCGGCGACATCTTCGGCTGGTTCGTCGAGCACTTCGCCGGCGCCGGCCACGACGAGCTCACCCGCCTCGCGGCCCAGCAGGAGATCGGTGAACACGGCCTGATCGCGCTGGACTGGCACAGCGGCAACCGGTCGGTGCTGGTCGACCACGAGCTCTCCGGCGTCATCGTCGGGCAGACGCTGGCCACCCGCGCCCAGGACGTCTACCGCGCCCTGCTGGAGGCCACCGCCTTCGGCACCCGGAAGATCATCGAGACGTTCGACGCCGCCGGCGTCCCGGTCACCGAGCTGATCATCGCGGGCGGGCTGGCGAAGAACGCGCTGCTCATGCAGATCTACGCCGACGTCACCAACCTCCCGCTGTCGGTGATCACCTCCGCGCAGGGACCCGCACTCGGCTCGGCCATCCACGCGGCCGTCGCCGCCGGGGCCCACGCCGACATCCGCGCGGCCGCCGCCGCGATGGGCTCGGTCGAGCGCGCGGTGTACCGGCCGGTGCCCGCGCACGTCGCCGCCTACGACGAGCTGTACGCCGAATACACGCAGCTCCACGACTACTTCGGCCGTGGCGGCAACGATGTCATGCACCGCCTGGCCGCCCGCAAGCGAGCTGTCGCGAAAGGACGGCCCTGATGTCGCTGACCGGTGAAGTGCTCGACACCGTCGCCGAACTGAAGGCGACGGTCGCGCAGCTGCACGGCGAGCTGACCCGCAACGAGCTGGTGATCTGGACCGCCGGCAACGTCTCGGCCCGGGTCCCGGGCCGAGACCTGCTGGTCATCAAGCCGTCGGGCGTCTCCTACGACACCCTGTCCGCGGACACCATGGTGGTCACCGACCTGCACGGCGAGCTCGTCGAAGGCGACCTCGCGCCGTCGTCCGACACCGCCGCGCACGCCTACGTCTACCGGCACATGCCGGAGATCGGCGGCGTGGTGCACACCCACTCGACCTATGCCACCGCGTGGGCGGCCCGCGGCGAGCCGATCCCGTGCGTGCTGACGATGATCGCCGACGAGTTCGGCGGGGACATCCCGGTCGGGCCGTTCGCCCTGATCGGCGACGACTCCATCGGCCGCGGCATCGTCGAAACGCTTCGCTCCAGCCGCTCGCCGGCGGTGCTGATGCGCAACCACGGCCCGTTCACCGTCGGCCGCACCGCGCGCGACGCGGTCAAGGCCGCGGTGATGGTCGAGGACGTGGCCCGCACCGTCCACAAGGCCTTCGAGCTCGGCACGCCCGAACCCCTCCCGCCCGAGGACGTCGACCGGCTCTACGCCCGGTACCAGAACGTCTACGGCCAGCACTGACTTAGGAGAACGATGACTTCGGCGTCGAAACCCCAGCTCTGGTTCCTCACCGGCAGCCAGGCCCTCTACGGCGAGGAGACCCTCGAGCAGGTCGCCGGCCAGTCGCTGCGCATCCAGCAGCTGCTGACCGCCTCGGGCGCGCTCCCGGCCGAGATCGTCGGGAAGCCGGTGCTCACCGAGGCCGCGTCGATCCGCCGCGTGCTGCAGGAGGCCAACGCCGACGCCGCCTGCGTCGGCGTGATCGCCTGGATGCACACCTTCTCGCCCGCGAAGATGTGGATCACCGGGCTGGACGCGCTGCGCAAGCCGCTGCTGCACCTGCACACGCAGCTCAACGAGACGCTGCCGTGGGCCACCATCGACATGGACTTCATGAACCTCAACCAGGCCGCGCACGGCGACCGCGAGTTCGGGTTCATCCAGACCCGCCTCGGCGTGCCGCGCAAGACCGTGGCCGGGCACGTGTCGGACCCGGCCGTGGTCGCCCGGATCGACGCGTGGGCGCGGGCCGCGATCGGCGCCGACCACCTGCGCAACCTGCGGCTGGCCCGCTTCGGCGACAACATGCGCGACGTCGCCGTCACCGAAGGCGACAAGGTCGAGGCCGAGCTGCGGTTCGGTGTCTCGGTCAACACCTACGGGGTCAACGACCTGGTCGAGCTCGTGGACGCGGTTTCGGACGTCGACGAGCTCGTGGCGGCCTACGCCGCGGACTACGACGTGGTGCCGGACCTGGCGGCCGGGGGAGCGCGGCACGAGTCGCTGCGCTACGCGGCCCGCATCGAAGCCGGGCTGCGGAAGTTCCTCACCGACGGCGGCTTCGGCGCGTTCACGACGAACTTCGAGGACCTCGGCGGCCTGCGGCAGCTGCCCGGCCTCGCCGTGCAGCGGCTGATGGCCGACGGCTACGGCTTCGGCGGCGAGGGCGACTGGAAGACCTCGGCGCTGCTCGCCGCGGTGAAGGCCATGAGCGTGGGCCGCGAGCGCGGCACGTCGTTCATGGAGGACTACACCTACCACTTCGGGCCGGGCAAGCCGAAGATCCTCGGCGCGCACATGCTGGAGGTCTGCCCGAGCATCGCCGCCGCCAAGCCGTCCTGCGAGATCCACGCGCTCGGCATCGGCGGCCGCGAGGACCCGGTCCGCCTCGTGTTCGACGCCGCCCCCGGGCCCGGCGTCGTCCTCGGCCTGGTCGACCTCGGCGACCGGTTCCGCCTGGTCGCCAACGAGATCGAGGTCGTCACGCCGGACGAGCCGCTGCCGAACCTGCCGGTGGCGCGCGCGGTGTGGGAGCCGGCGCCGTCGCTGTCGACGTCGGCGGAGTCCTGGATCACCGCGGGCGGCCCGCACCACACCGTGCTCACCCAGGCGGTGGGCACGGAAACCCTTCGCGACTTCGCGAACCTGCTCGGCGTGGAACTGCTGGTGATCGACAAGGACACGACGCCGCACGACTTCGCCGACCGCATCCGCTGGAACCAGGCGTACCACCGGCTCGCTCAGGGCTTCTGAGAAAGGAAGAAGGAACGATGAAGTTCACCAGAGGAATCGCGGCGCTCGCCGCCGCGGGGCTCGCGCTCACGCTGTCGGCGTGCGGTTCGAGCCAGAAGACCGCGGACCAGACGGCCGCTCCCGGCGCGAGCGCCGAGGGCAGCCTGGTCGGCGTCACGATGCCGACGAAGTCGTCGGAACGCTGGATCCACGACGGCGACAACATCAAGGCCGCCCTGGAGAAGCTCGGCTACAAGGTCGACCTGCAGTACGCCGAGAACGACATCCCCACCCAGGTGAACCAGATCGAGAACCAGATCACCAAGGGCGCCAAGCTCCTGGTCATCGCCTCGATCGACGGCACCGCGATCACCACCCAGCTGCAGGAAGCCGCGGACAAGAAGATCCCGGTCATCGCCTACGACCGGCTGATCCGCAACTCGCCGAACGTCGACTACTACGCCACCTTCGACAACTTCAAGGTCGGCGTCGAGCAGGCGAACTCGCTGGTCAAGGGCCTGGGCACGGGCGCGGGACCGTTCAACGTCGAGCTGTTCGCCGGTTCGCCGGACGACAACAACGCCACCTTCTTCTTCAACGGCGCGATGTCGGTCCTCAAGCCGCTGATCGACAGCGGCAAGCTGGTCGTCAAGAGCGGCCAGACCGACTTCGCCCGCGCGGCCATCCTGCGCTGGGACCCGGCCACCGCGCAGCGGCGCATGGAGGACCTGCTCACCAAGACCTACACCGGTGGCGCGAAGGTCCAGGGCGTGCTCTCGCCGTACGACGGCCTGTCGATCGGCATCCTGTCGGCGCTGAAGAGCAACGGCTACGGCACCGCCGGCCAGCCGTACCCGATCGTCACCGGGCAGGACGCCGAGGTCGCCTCGGTCAAGTCGATCATCGCCGGTGAGCAGTACTCGACGATCTTCAAGGACACGCGCAAGCTCGCCGACACCACCGTCAAGATGGCCGACGCGGTGCTGAAGGGCGGCAAGCCCGAGGTCAACAACACGAAGGACTACGACAACGGCAAGAAGGTCGTCCCGTCCTACCTGCTGCAGCCGGTCACCGTGGACAAGTCGAACTACCAGAAGGAACTCGTCGACTCGGGCTACTACACGGCAGGTCAGCTGAAATGACCGAACTGCTCGGCATGCGCGGGATCACCAAGACCTTCCCCGGGGTCAAGGCGCTGTCGGACGTCAACCTTTCCGTGCGCCGCGGGGAAATCCACGCGATCTGCGGGGAGAACGGCGCCGGGAAGTCCACCCTGATGAAGGTGCTCTCGGGCGTCTACCCGCACGGGAGCTACGACGGCGAGATCACCTTCGACGGGCAGCGGTGCGAGTTCGGGTCGGTGCGCGACAGCGAACGGCGCGGGATCGTGATCATCCACCAGGAACTCGCGCTGTGCGGCCAGTTGTCGATCGCGGAGAACATCTTCCTCGGCAACGAACAGCAGAAGCGGGGCTGGATCGACTGGAACCGCACCAACCACGAGGCCGGCGCGCTCCTGCGGCGCGTCGGCCTCGCCGAAAACCCCACGCGGGCGGTGCAGGAACTCGGCGTCGGCAAGCAGCAGCTGGTCGAGATCGCCAAGGCACTGTCCAAAGAGGTCAAGCTCCTCATCCTCGACGAGCCCACCGCGGCGCTCAACGACGACGACTCGGCCCACCTGCTCGAGCTGCTGCGCGGGCTGCGGGACGAAGGCGTCACGTGCGTGATCATTTCGCACAAGCTCGGTGAGGTGACGGCGATCGCCGACACCGTCACGATCCTGCGTGACGGCAAGACGATCGAGACCCTGGAAGCGGCGGGGCTGACGGAAGAGCGCATCATCACCGGCATGGTCGGCCGCGACCTCGAGCACCGGTTCCCGCCCCGGGAGCCGCAGATCGGCGAAGAGGTGCTGCGGATCGAGGACTGGACCGTGCACAGCCCGACCCAGGCCGGCCGGGTCGTCGTCGACCACGCGTCGCTTTCGCTGCGGCGCGGGGAGATCGTCGGCCTGGCCGGGCTGATGGGCGCGGGCCGGACCGAGCTCGCGATGAGCGTGTTCGGCCGGTCGTGGGGCAAGGACATCTCCGGGCGGATCCTCAAGCACGGCCAGGAGATCGAGGTCCGGTCGGTGCAGGAGGCCGTCCGCCACGGCATCGCCTACGCCACCGAGGACCGGAAGCGCTACGGGCTCAACCTGATCGAGGACATCCAGCGCAACGTGTCCGCGGCCGGGCTGGGCAAGCTGGCCAGGCGCGGCTGGGTCAACGAGCACGCCGAGCACGACACGGCCAACTCCTACCGCCGCGACCTGCGGATCAAGGCGCCCAGCGTGCAGAGCGTGACCGGGAAGCTGTCCGGCGGCAACCAGCAGAAGGTCGTGCTGGCCAAGTGGATCTTCACCGATCCGGACGTGCTGATCCTCGACGAACCGACCCGCGGCATCGACGTGGGCGCGAAGTTCGAGATCTACACGATCATCAACGAACTGGCCGCCCAGGGGAAGGCCGTCCTGGTCATCTCCTCCGAGCTGCCGGAGCTGCTCGGGCTGTGCGACCGGATCTACGCGCTGTCGGCGGGGCGGATCACCGGCGAGGCCAGGCGCGAAGAAGCCACTCAGGAACTGCTGATGCAGTACATGACTAAGGAACGGGAATGACCACGACCGAAGCGCGGCCCGCCGTGCCCCCGGTTGAGCGCTCCAAGCGGAGGATCTCGATCAACCCGCGCCAGAGCGGCATCTACGTCGCGTTCGCGCTGATCGTGGTGCTGTTCGAGGTGCTCACCGGTGGCGCGCTGCTGGAACCGCAGAACATCTCCAACATCATCGTGCAGAACAGCTACGTGCTGATCCTCGCGATCGGGATGATCCTGGTGATCATCTCCGGGCACATCGACCTGTCCGCCGGGTCGGTGGTCGCGATGACCGGCGCGGTGTCGGCGGTGCTGATGGTGAACTCGCACGTGCCGTGGTTCCTCGCGGTGCTGATCACCCTCGTCGTCGGCGCGGCGATCGGGGCGTGGCAGGGCTACTGGGTCGCCTACTTCGGCATCCCGGCGTTCATCGTGACGCTCGCCGGCATGCTGGCGTTCCGGGCGCTGACCCTGACCGTGCTGGGCAACCAGGGCATCGGCCCGTTCCCGGACGCGATCCGCACGCTGTCCAACGGCTTCACCGACGGCTACCTCGGCAACATCGGCCTCGGCCCGCTCGGCGGCGCCGACCTGGTGTCGCTGCTCGCCGGCGTCGCCGCGGTGGCCGGGATCGTGTTCACCCAGTGGCGCAAGCGGATGGGCCGGCTGGGCTACGGCCAGGACGTCGACCCGTTCGGCGTGTTCGTGCTGAAGCTGGCCGGGATCGCGGTGCTGGTGCTCGCGCTGGTCGTCCAGCTGGCGCGGTTCAAGAACCTGCCGTGGGTGCTCATCCTGCTGGCGGTGCTGGTGCTCGGCTACTCGCTGGTGGCGGGCAAGTCGGTGTTCGGCAGGCACATCTACGCCGTGGGCGGCAACCTGCAGGCCGCGACGCTCTCGGGCGTCAAGGTCAAGCAGGTGACGTTCTGGATCTTCGTCAACATGGGCGTCCTGGCGGCGCTGGCGGGCATCATCTTCGCCGGCCGGCTCAACCAGGCGGGCCCGACGGCGGGCGTCAACTTCGAGCTCGACGCGATCGCGGCGGCGTTCATCGGCGGCGCGGCGGTCCAGGGCGGCGTGGGCAAGGTGGTCGGCGCGATCACCGGCGGCCTGATCATGGCGGTGATCAACAACGGCATGTCCCTGATCGGCGCCCCGAGCGAGCGGGTGATGCTGGTCAAGGGCGTCGTCCTGCTGGCCGCGGTGGCGTACGACATCTGGACGAAGCGCCGCGCAGCTTCCTGACCCGGCTGGGTGTCCGAAGGCCGCCTCGGGGTCCGACCCCGAGGCGGCCTTCGTGCTCACTGGCTGCAGCGCTTGCCGGTGTTGATGCAGTTGACGGCCTGGTTCATCAGGCGCTGGCCCATGACGTTGGCGAAGTCGTCGTGGTCCGAGCGTGGGTTGTGCTTCTCCTGGGCGAAGGCGTCCACTTTGTACTGGCCCTTGACCTGGATGTCGTGCGGGATGTTGTAGACCAGCTTGATCACCAGCTGCGGCACGTTCTTGAAGCCCTGCGGGCACTTGCCCTGCTGGTCGGCGAACACGATGTGCGTGCGGTGGTTGGCGCTGTCGATGTTCTTGCCGTCCCAGCAGTTCGGGAAGGCGTGGATGCGCTCGACCTTGCTGCCCTGCGGGCAGATCGGGTAGTGGTCGGTGAGCCGGTCCTCGAAGCCGGTGCAGGTCCAGCTCGGCCGGGCGTTGGCCGGGCCGTTGGTGCTCTGCTTGGCGTCGCCGTACAGGATCCGGAGGAACTGCGGCATCGCCACGACCTTGCTCGCGCCGCCGCTGGTGAACGTGATCGTCGCCGACTGGACGCGCTGGATCTCGCCGTCGTTGTCGCCGACCTCGTTCTTGTCGTTGACGCCGGGCAGCTCGCCCGCCTGGCCGCCCGAGTTCTGGCCGCCGTTGTCGAGGCCGCCCTGGCCGTTCTGCTTGAGCGCGCACGGGGCGAGCCCGCCGAGGTTGGTCGGCTTCGCGGCCCGGCGGCCGATCGCGATGGCGATCCGGTCGATGGTGGCCGCGCGCTTGTCCTTGAGCGGGCCGACGACGGCGTTCTGGATGTCCTGCGGGGTCTTCAGGTCGCCGTTCGCGATCCGCTTGTTCGCCTCGTCGATCTGCTTGTCGAGCAGGTCGAGGTTGCGGTTGACCTCGTCCATCGCCTGGTCGGGGACGTCGGGCAGCTTGCTCGCGACGTCGGGGCAGTCGACCTGGGCGCTCGCCTTGTCCTTGGCGCTGCCGGCGCGGTCGGGCTGCGTGGCCGGCGGGTTCTTCTCGGCGTCGCCGGTGTCGATGCGCACGACGGGCCAGAAGTAGGCGGACTTGTCGCCGTTCTTGCAGGTCGTGCCGGCCTTGACGAGGCTCTTGTTGTTGGAGTCGGCGTTGGTGGAGAGGTTGCCGACGTAGTCGTGCAGGTGCTGGGCACCGTTCTTGATCCCCGGCTGCGCGATGAAGTTGTCCGGGTTGAAGTGCTGGTTCTCGTTGCGGCCGCAGTCCACCGTGAACGTGCCGCGGGCGCCCTTCTGCTGCAGCGCTTTGTTCACGTTGATGCCCGACGGGACCTTCGCGATGTCGATGAAGAAGGACTTGTCGGCGGGATCGGCACTCGCCTCGCCGGTGCGGCCGGCGGTGGTGGCGACGACGATGCCGCCGACGGCCAGCGCGAGCGCCAGGCCCCCGGTCGCGATCTTCGTGCGGCGGGAGATGCGATGTCTGCCCGTGGCGGGGGTGCGGGAAGTATTCCGGGCCATGTTCACCTCGTTCGGTTTTCCGGGCACGCCGAAGAAAGCCTGCGTGCCCGGGCTGGAGACGCGCGGAACCCGGGGAGTGCGCACCGGGGCGCGGGCATCGGGGGAACCCGCCCGGTGTCACTGGTTCCGGCATTGCGGGGAACGGACCTCACCACCGGTCGGTTCAGTGCGTTACCTTTTCGTTATTTATGGAAGGTGAACGAAGTTCACGTCTGCCGGTGTGATCGCTAACATCGGCGCATGCCCGTGGACGACGCAGGTCCGGCCAGCCCGCTCGCCGCGCGGATGCGCGGGCGGGGCACGCTCGGCGTGATCGCGACCGGGGCGTCGGCGTCGGGACCGGTGCTGCACGGCCTCCGCGCGGCCGCGCGCGAGCAGGAGTACGCGTTGAGCGTGTTCAGCGTGTCCCGCCCCAGCGGTCCGGCGGTGCTGGCGGCAGTGGCCGGCCTGCAGCTGCAGGGGGTGGCCGGGATCGTGGTCCTCGACGGGCACCTCCTGGCCGAGTTGGCCCCGGTCGCGGCCATCCCGCTGGTCCCCGCGGCGGCCACCGATCAGTACGCGGGCGCGCGCCGGGCCACCGAGCACCTCCTGGAGCTGGGCCACCCGACGGTCTGGCACCTCGGCGGCCCGGAGGAGGGCCCGGTGGCCCGCGCCCGCGAGCGGGGCTGGCGCGAAACGCTCGAACGCCACGGAGCCGACGTGCCCCCGGTGGTCCGCGGCGACTGGTCGGCCCGGTCCGGCTTCCGCGCGGGCCAGTCCCTGGCGGTCGAATCCGGGGTGGGCGCGGTGTTTTCGGCGAACGACCACATGGCACTGGGCCTGTTGGCGGCGTTCACCGAGGCGGGCATGCGAGTCCCGCGCGACGCCCACGTGGTCGGCTTCGACGACGTCCCCGAGGCGGCTTACTACGCCCCGCCGTTGACGACGGTCCGCCAGGACCACGTGGCGGCGGGCCGCCAGACCCCGGCACCGGTGCGCGACACGGCGGAGGTCGAGCTGGTGGTGCGGGAGAGCAGCCGCTGCCTCAAGGGCGCCTGAGCGGTTCGGGCTCCTGGACCACCTGGTCAAGGGCAGGGCCGCCGTGCCGCGCAGCGCGGGGTTGGGGCGTCGCCGGACCTCGCCGCCGAACGGTGCCCCGCAGTCTTCACCCCGGCACCCGGGTCGAGGCAGGGCGCGGACCCGGCGTCACCCCGAGGGCAGAGTGGCCCGTGCCGGCAGCGAAGTCCGGCCGGGCGGAGCAACGGGCTTCACAACCTGAGCCGGTCGCCCAGCCCGCGAAGGTGCTCGACGCCGCCGCAGTCGAGGTCCAGCTGGCGGCGGCGCTCCGCGACGAACGCCCGGCCCAGCCCCGTCCGGTCCGAAGTGGACATGCTCCGGCGCAGTTCGTTCAACAGCCCGCGTTCCTCGCCTCGCACGTGCGCGTCCACGACGTTTTCCAGCCGCGGCAACGCCTTCTCGAAGTCGTCGCCCTCCAGGACCGCCAGCAGCTCCTCGGCGAACGGCGCACCCGAGGATGCCGGCTGGACGATCCGCTCGGTCGCCGTCGCGTGCGCCACCAGCAGGGCCGACAGCTCCGCCGCCAGCGCCGGCCGGTCCGCTTCGCTGTTGCGCAGGTCGCGCAGCAGCTGCTCGAACCGGCGGTGGTCGGCCAACAGCACCTCGACCAGGTCGGAACCCGGCGCCGCCGCGGCGGGGGCCGGGCGCATCCAGCCGAACGTCAGCTCCACCGCCTGGCGCCAGTGCGCGTACTCGGAGTCGCGGCGGGCCGGGTCCATCGCCGGCAGCCACTGGCCCGCCCGGTGCCAGTTGCGCCGCAGCCCCTCCAGGTCCGGCCAGTACCCGACGGACAACCCCGCTGCGTAAGCCGCGCCGAGCGACACCGTCTCCGCCACCATCGGGCGCACCACCGGCACGTCGAGGACGTCGGCGACGAACTGCATCAGCAGGTTGTCGGCCGTCATGCCGCCGTCGACCTTCAGCGAAGACAACGCCAGCCCCGAGTCCGCGTTCATCGCGTCGACGACCTCGCGGGTCTGCCAGCCGGTCGCCTCCAGCACCGCCCGGGCCAGGTGGCCCTTCGTGATGTACGACGTCAGCCCGGCGATCACCCCGCGCGCCTCGCTGTGCCAGTGCGGGGCGAACAGGCCGGAGAACGCGGGCACGATGTAGCAGCCGCCGTTGTCCTCGACCGTCCGGGCGAGCGTCTCGATCTCCGGCGCGCTGCCGATCAGCTCCAGCCCGTCGCGGAACCACTGCACCAGTGACCCGGTGACGGCGATCGACCCTTCGAGCGCGTACACCGCCGGCTCGTCGCCGACCTTGAACCCGACCGTGGTGAGCATCCCGTGGGTGGACAGCACCGGGGTCGGGCCGGTGTTCAGCAGCAGGAAGCTGCCCGTGCCGTACGTGCACTTCGCCTCGCCGGGCGCGAAGCACGTCTGCCCGAACAGCGCGGCCTGCTGGTCACCCAGCGCGGCGGCGATCCGGATGCCCGGCACCACGCGTGACGTCGTCCCGTAGACCTCCGTCGACGACCGGATCTCCGGCAGCATCGCGCGCGGGACGTCGAAGAACTCCAGGAGCTCGTCGTCCCACGAAAGGGTGCGCAGGTTCATCAGCATGGTGCGTGACGCGTTGGTGACGTCGGTGACGTGCACGCCGCCCTCGGCGCCGCCGGTGAGGTTCCAGATGAGCCAGCTCTCGATGGTGCCGAAGAGCACGTCCCCGCGTTCGGCGCGCTCGCGCAGGCCGGGGGTGCGTTCGAGCAGCCAGCGGATGCGCGGCGCCGAGAAGTAGGTGGCCAGGGGCAGGCCGCACAGCCGCCGGACGCGATCGGCGCCGGGTTCGCGGGCGAGCTGTTCGAGCATGGCGTCGGTGCGGGTGTCCTGCCAGACGATCGCCCGCCCGACCGGGTTGCCGGTCCGCCGGTCCCACAGGACAGTCGTCTCGCGCTGGTTGGCGATACCGAGCCCGACGACCTGCTCGGCGGTCGCCCCGGCGTCGGCCAGCGCCTGCGGGACGATCCGGGAGAGGTTCCGCCAGATCTCGGTCGCGTCGTGCTCGACCCAGCCGGGCCGCGGGAAGTGCTGCTGGTGCTCCCGCTGCACGACGGAGACGAGCCGGCCGCGCGCGTCGAACAGGATGCACCGGGTGGAGGTGGTGCCCTGGTCGATGGACATCACGTACCGCTGGACCATCGATTCACCTCCCTCGGCCGGGGCGTGCTCGGGACGGGCTGCGCGGGGTGCCGGGCCGCGCGTCCGGCGGCGGAAGGCGCGGGCCGGCGGGGCGGGGAGTCCGGCCTCGGGCGGCGGCCGGCCTCGTAACCGATCCGGACGCGGTCGAACGCAGCCCTGGCGGCGGGAGCCGTGCACCGGCGGGTCACCCTCGTATCCTCCTTCACCACCGGGCCGCACCCAGGTCGCGGGACACCGCGCGGGCCGCGTCGCGGACCTGGGTCAGCAGTCTCGGGCTCGGGGCGCCGTCGGGCTCGCAGATCCGCTCCGCCGCGCCCGACACGCCGATCGCGCCCACGACGATGCCGCCATGACCGCGGATCGGGGCCGCGATCCCGGCCTCGCCGGCGATCATCTCGCCGTTCTCGGCCGCCCAGCCCGCCTCCCGTACCTTCGCACACGCCCGCTTGATCGCCGTCTGGGTGACCAGGGTGCGGCGCGTGTACGGCTCCGGCGTCGCCTTCAGCGTCGTGTCGTAGGCCAGCAGGACCTTGCCCAGTGCGGTGGCGTGCAGCGGCAGCAGCGTGCCGACGTCCAGGGTCTGCAGGCTGTCGTCCGGGCGGAACACGTGGTGCACGACCAGCACCCGGCCTTCCAGCGGGGCGCCGATCCGGACCGCCTCGCCGCTGCGGGCGGCCAGCGCGTCGGCCCAGTTGATCGCCCGGGACCGCAGCTCGTTGACGTCCAGGTAGCTCGTGCCCAGGTGCAGCAGCGCCGCGCCGAGCTGGTACTTGCCCGTGTCGCGGTCCTGCTCGACGAACCCGACGCCCTGCAGCGTGCGCAGGATCCCGTGCGCGGTGCCCTTCGCCAGTTCGAGCGACTCGGCGATCTCGCCGACCCCCAGACGCCCCGAGCCGCGCGCCAGCAACCGCAGGATCGCGGCGGCGCGTTCGATGGACTGGATCGGACCCGGCACCGCGCGACCCTAACCCGACCGGCCGCGATTCGACAATGTCGAACATCCACATCGGCCGTTCGACAATGCCGACCGGCGTCCGTTGACCGGGTCGACACGCGAACTTAACTTTCATCCACCAATAGGGGGACAAGGTCCTTTGTGGAGGAAAGCAATGGTGCGAAGCCTCAAGGCCCGCGGGCTCGTCGGCGAGATGGCCGCCGAGTTCGTGGGGACGATGATCCTCATCCTGTTCGGGTGCGGCGTGGTGGCGCAGGTCGTCGCCGCGGGCATCGGGGACCACGACAGCATCGCCTGGGCCTGGGGGCTCGGCGTCACGCTCGGTGTCTACGTCGCTTCGCGGATCAGCGGCGCGCACCTGAACCCGGCCGTGACCATCGCGCTCGCGGTGTTCAAGGGCTTCGAATGGCGCAAGGTCGCCCCCTACGCCGTGGCCCAGACCGCCGGCGCGTTCCTGGCCGCGCTGCTGGTGCGCTGGAACTACACCGAGGTGCTCAACGCCAAGGACCCGGGCCTGACGATCAAGACCCAGGGCGTGTTCTCCACCCTTCCGGGTAACGGCACGCTGCCGGTGGGTGACTGGGGTGCCTTCCGCGACCAGATCATCGGCACCGCGATCCTGCTGATCGTCCTCTTCGCCATCACCGACCTGCGCAACACCTCGCCGGGGCCGAACCTGGCCCCGGTCGTCGTCGGCTTCCTCGTCGTCGCCATCGGCATGGCCTGGGGCACCGACGCCGGCTACGCGATCAACCCCGCCCGCGACTTCGGCCCGCGCCTGGCCTCCTGGCTGACCGGCTACGACACGGCGTTCACCGACCAGTACGGCTTCCCCTACTGGTGGATCCCGATCGTGGGCCCGATCCTCGGCGCCCTCGTCGGCGGTGCGATCTACAAGTACCTGATCGAGCGGTTCCTGCCCGCCGGGGACCCGCTGGACGCCATGCCCGCCAAGGACCTCGAGCCCGCCAACTGAGTAGGAGCACCACCATGCCGGACTTCGTCGGTGCCGTGGACCAGGGCACGACCAGCACCCGCTTCATGATCTTCGACCACGGCGGCAACGAGATCGCCCGCCACCAGCTCGAACACGAGCAGATCCTGCCCAAGCCGGGCTGGGTGGAGCACGACGCCACCGAGATCTGGGAACGCACCCGCTCGGTCATCGCGACCGCGCTCAACAAGGCCAACCTGAGCGTCACGGACCTGGCCGCGCTCGGCATCACCAACCAGCGCGAGACCACCGTCGTGTGGAACCGCCGGACCGGACGGCCGTACGGCAACGCCATCGTCTGGCAGGACACCCGCACCGACCGGATCGCCTCCGCGCTCGAGCGCGAGGGCAAGGGCGACATCATCCGCCGCAAGGCCGGCCTGCCGCCCGCCACCTACTTCTCCGGCGGCAAGCTGCAGTGGATCCTCGAGAACATCCCCGGCGTGCGCGAGGACGCCGAGAAGGGTGACGCCCTCTTCGGCACCACCGACTCGTGGCTGATCTGGAACCTCACCGGCGGCCCGGACGGCGGCGTGCACGTCACCGACCCGACCAACGCCTCCCGCACCATGCTGATGGACCTCGAAACGCTGGACTGGGACGACGAGCTCCTGTCGTTCTTCAACGTCCCGCGGCAGATGCTCCCGGCGATCCGGCCGTC
This sequence comes from Amycolatopsis sp. lyj-23, assembly GCF_046549135.1. Classification (NCBI taxonomy): domain Bacteria; kingdom Bacillati; phylum Actinomycetota; class Actinomycetes; order Pseudonocardiales; family Pseudonocardiaceae; genus Amycolatopsis; species Amycolatopsis sp. lyj-23. The sequence goes on from NZ_JAJPWN010000002.1 coordinate 92,267, forward strand.
GTCGAACCCGGGCTTCGGCACCACTCGCGCGGACGGCCCGCTCGGCGGCGAGGTCGCCATCACCGGCGTCCTCGGCGACCAGCAGGCCGCCACGGTCGGCCAGGTCTGCTTCCGCCCCGGCGAGGCCAAGAACACCTACGGCACCGGCAACTTCCTGCTGCTCAACACCGGCCAGGAGCTGGTCCGCTCGAAGCACGGCCTGCTGACGACCCTGTGCTACCAGTTCGGCGACGACAAGCCGGTCTACGCGCTGGAAGGCTCGATCGCCGTCACCGGCTCGGCCGTGCAGTGGCTGCGCGACCAGCTGGGCATCATCAGCGGCGCGTCCCAGAGCGAGAGCCTGGCCCGCCAGGTCGCGGACAACGGCGGCGTCTACTTCGTCCCGGCGTTCTCCGGCCTGTTCGCCCCCTACTGGCGCTCCGACGCCCGCGGCGCGATCGTCGGGCTCACCCGCGCCACGACCAACGCTCATCTGGCCCGGGCCACCCTGGAGGCGATCTGCTACCAGACCCGCGACGTCGTCGAGGCCATGCAGAACGACTCCGGTGTCACGCTCGACGTGCTGCGGGTCGACGGCGGTGTCACGGCCAACGAGCTGTGCATGCAGCTGCAGGCGGACATCCTCGGCGTGCCGGTGTCCAAGCCGGTCGTCGCCGAGACCACCGCGCTCGGCGCGGCGTACGCGGCCGGGCTGGCGGTCGGCTTCTGGAAGTCGACCGACGAGCTCGAGCAGAACTGGAACGAGGACAAGCGCTGGACGCCGTCGTGGAGCGACGAGCAGCGCGCCGAGGGCTACGCGGGCTGGCAGAAGGCCGTCGGCCGCACGCTCGACTGGGTCGACGTGCAGTGAACGCAAGGAGGAACACCGTGACCCCGCTTTCCCCGCAGTACCGGGCCGACACGCTGCGGAAGCTGGTCGATGAGGAGGTCGACGTCCTGGTCGTCGGCGGGGGAGTGACCGGGGCCGGCGTCGCGCTCGACGCCGCCTCCCGGGGGCTGTCGACCGCGCTGGTCGAGGCCCGCGACTTCGCCGCCGGGACGTCCAGCCGGTCGTCCAAGCTGATCCACGGCGGCCTGCGCTACCTGGAGCAGCTGGACTTCAAGCTGGTGCGCGAAGCGCTCAAGGAGCGCGGGCTGCTGCTGCAGAAGCTGGCCCCGCACCTGGTGCGGCCGGTCAAGTTCCTGGTCCCGCTGCAGCACCGGGTGTGGGAGCGCGGCTACATCGGCGCCGGCGTCACGCTGTACGACACCCTCGGCGGCGCCCGCGCGCTGCCGCGGCACCGGCACCTGTCCAAGCGGGGCGCCGCCAAGGTGGCGCCCGGCCTGGCCGACGACGCGCTGATCGGGGCGATCCAGTACTACGACGCCCAGGTCGACGACGCCCGCCACACGATGACGATCGCGCGGACGGCCGCCGAGCAAGGCGCTTCGGTGCTCACGCGGACTCGCGTCACTTCGCTGCTTCGCGACGGCGAGCGGGTCGTCGGGGCGAAGGTGATGGACCGCGAGAGCGGCGTCGAGTTCGAAATCCGGGCGAAGACGGTCGTGGCCGCCACCGGTGTGTGGAGCGACGACATGGCGGAGGCGGCCGGGATCCCCGCACCGTTCACCGTCCGCGCGTCGAAGGGCATCCACCTGGTGGTGCCGCGGGAGAAGATCGACCTCGACACCGGGCTGATCCTGCGCACCGAGAAGAGCGTGCTGTTCGTCATCCCGTGGGGACGGCACTGGATCGTCGGCACCACCGACACCGAGTGGGACCTCGACCGCGAGCACCCGGCGGCGAGCCGCGCGGATGTCGACTACGTGCTCCAGCACCTCAACGCCGTCCTGCGCACGCCCGTGACGCACAACGACATCGAGGGCGTCTACGCGGGCCTCCGCCCGCTGCTGGCGGCGAAGGCGACCGCGACGACGAAGCTGTCGCGGGAGCACGCGGTGGCCCGCCCGGTGCCGGGCCTGGTCATCGTGGCCGGCGGGAAGTACACGACGTACCGGGTGATGGCCGCGGACGCGGTCGACGCCGCGGTCGAGGAGGTCGGCCGCCCGGCGCCGCCGTCGTGGACCGACCGGCTGCCGATCGTCGGCGCCGAGGGCTACCACGAGCTGTGGGCGGACCGGTACTCCGTGGCGTCGCGGACGGGCCTGCCGCTGACGCGCGTGGAGCACCTGCTGCAGCGGTACGGCACGCGGATCTGGAACCTCGTTTCGCTCATCGAGGAGGACCCTTCCCTCGGGGATCCGATCACGGAGACGTCGGAGTACCTCCGCGTGGAAGCCGTCTACGCGGTCTCCCACGAAGGTGCGCTGCACCTGGAGGACGTCCTCACCCGGCGGACCCGGATCTCGATCGAGGAACGCGACCGCGGCGTCGCGGCGGCCCCGGTGATCGCCGGCCTGATGGCGCCGCTGCTGGGCTGGGACGCGCACCGCACCGACCGTGAGGTGGCGAACTACCTGGCCCGCGTGGAAGCGGAGCGCTCGGCGCAGGAAGCCCCGGACGACGCGGCGGCGAACGCCACCCGCCTCGCGGCGCCCGCCTTGCTGCCGAGCTGATGGGAGCGTGCTCACGGAGCCGGGACGCAGCCCAGCTCCGTGAGCACGTACCGCGCGTTGGCCGAGATGACCGGGTTCGTGTGCCGGTAGTACGGGAGCTGGATCACGGCCATGGACAGCGCCCGCCCCCGGCCGCGCGCCCAGCTCGCGTCGTCGGCGCCCACGACGTCGCGGAAAGTGGATCGGGTGGCCGCGGTCAGCAGGTTCCACGCCGGGATCAGGTCGGCCGCCGGGTCGCCCACGCCGGCCGTGGCCCAGTCGAGGACGCCGGACAGGCGGGCGTCGCGCAGCAGGAGGTTGCTCGGCATCAGGTCGCCGTGCACCCAGCACGGCGGCCCGGTCCACTGTGGAGCATCGAGCGCCTCGGCCCAGACGCGCCGGGCCGCCTCGGCGTCGAACGGCTCGTCCGTCCGGCTCAGCTCCTCGATCGCCCGGCGGGTGGCCGTGTCCACCGTGGACAGCGGCTCGCCGCGCGAGGCCGGGGGACCGGCCGCGGTGTTCGCCCGCAGCGCGACGACGAACTCCGCCAAGCCTTCGGCCGGGCGGCCTTCGAGCGCCGGTTCGCCGTCGAGCCAGCGGTGCACCGCCCAGGAAAACGGATACCCCTCGGCCGGTTCGCCCAGCGCCGCGACGGCGGGGACGGCCACCGGCAGCCCGCCGAGCGAGCTCAGGGTCCGGCGTTCCTCCTCGACGTCCTCGGCGGAGCGGGGCAGCCGGACCGTCAGGTCGTCGCCGAGGCGGAACACGGCGTTGACCGTGCCGCCGGAGGCCAGGGGAGTGATCGGCCGGCCCGCCCACTGCGGGAACTGCCCGCGCAGCAGCCGCCGGACGAGCGCGGAGTCGATGGCGGGCACGTGAACACCGAACCACGCACGTCAACGGGGTTTCCGTGAGCCAGGGCACCCCGGATTGCACGGTGATGCATAGGCGTGCATAATCATTCGCATGTCCAAGGTGCTCACTTCCCTGCCCGTCGGCGAGCGTGTCGGTATCGCCTTCTCCGGTGGCCTCGACACTTCCGTAGCGGTCGCGTGGATGCGCGACAAGGGCGCGGTGCCCTGCACCTACACCGCCGACATCGGGCAGTACGACGAGCCCGACATCGAGTCGGTGCCCGGCCGGGCCGGCCAGTACGGCGCCGAGATCGCCCGGCTCGTCGACTGCCGCGAAGCACTGGTCGAAGAAGGTCTCGCGGCCCTGACGTGCGGCGCGTTCCACATCCGCACCGGCGGCCGCAGCTACTTCAACACCACCCCGCTCGGCCGCGCCGTCACCGGCACGCTGCTGGTGCGCGCGATGCTCGAAGACGACGTCCAGATCTGGGGCGACGGGTCCACCTACAAGGGCAACGACATCGAGCGGTTCTACCGCTACGGCCTGCTGGCCAACCCCTCCCTGCGGATCTACAAGCCGTGGCTCGACGCGGACTTCGTCACCGAGCTCGGCGGCCGCAAGGAGATGTCGGAGTGGCTGCTCGCGCACGACCTGCCCTACCGCGACAGCACCGAGAAGGCCTACTCGACCGACGCCAACATCTGGGGCGCCACGCACGAGGCCAAGTCGCTGGAGCACCTCGACACCGGCATCGAGATCGTCAAGCCGATCATGGGCGTGGCGTTCTGGGACCCCGAGGTCGAAATCCCGGCCGAAGACGTCACGATCGGCTTCGAGCACGGCCGGCCGGTGACGATCAACGGCAAGGAGTTCGCCTCCGCCGTCGACCTGGTCCTCGAGGCCAACGCCATCGGCGGCCGCCACGGCCTCGGCATGTCCGACCAGATCGAGAACCGGATCATCGAGGCCAAGAGCCGCGGCATCTACGAGGCGCCGGGCATGGCGCTGCTGCACGCCGCCTACGAGCGGCTCGTCAACGCCATCCACAACGAGGACACCCTCGCCAGCTACCACAACGAGGGCCGCCGCCTCGGCCGCCTGATGTACGAAGGCCGCTGGCTGGACCCGCAGGCGATGATGCTGCGCGAGTCGCTGCAGCGCTGGGTCGGCACCGCGGTCACCGGCGAGGTGACGCTGCGGCTGCGGCGCGGCGAGGACTACTCGATCCTCGACACGACCGGCCCGGCGTTCAGCTACCACCCGGACAAGCTGTCGATGGAGCGCACCGAGGACTCGGCGTTCGGCCCGGTCGACCGGATCGGCCAGCTCACCATGCGCAACCTCGACATCGCCGACTCGCGGGCGAAGCTGGAGCAGTACGCGAGCCTCGGCATGGTCGGCGGCTCGAACCCGAAGCTGATCGGCGCCGCCCAGGCCGCGTCGACCGGGCTCATCGGCGCGATGCCCGAGGGCGGCGCCGAGGTGATCGCCTCGCGTGGCAAGACCGACGACGTGGAGCTGCTCGACAGCGCCGCGATGGAGTTCGGCACGGACTGATCCGCATCGACCCGGAGGCCACCACGCTCGCCGTGGTGGCCTCCGGTGCGTTCAGGGGACGAGCACGACCTTGCCGGTGACCGTGCCGGATTCCGCCAGTGCCAGAGCTTTCGCGGCGTCGGTGAGCGGGATCCGCGCGGCCACCTGCGCCTTGAGCTCTCCCTTGGCCGCCAGTTCGAAGACGGCCGTCAGGTCTTCGGCGAGCCGCGCGCGGAAGCGGGCGAGGTTCCGCTTGCCGCCCCAGACGTTGTAGAAGTGCGCCCGGCGCCGGTTGGGCAGCGCGTTCCACCACAGCAGCCGCGCGACCAGCTTCAGCACGGCGGGCCTCGGGTTGCCGCCGGCGTCCTTGGTGGACGCGCTGCCGTAGGCGATCAGCGCGCCGCCGGGCGCGAGCAACCGGAACGAGTCCACGATGCCGGGTCCGCCGACGTGGTCGAAGACGGCGTCGACCCCGCCGGGTGCCAGTGCGCGGACCTGCGCCGGGACGTCGCCGCGGTAGTCGAGGGCGGTCGCGCCGAGCGCGGTGACGACGTCGAGGTTGCGGGCCGACGCGGTCCCGATCACCGTGATCCCGGCCGCGCGGGCGAGCTGGACGAGCGTCGTGCCGACGCCGCCGCTCGCGCCGTGGACGAGGATCGTGCCGCCGGCCCGCACCTTCGCCCACCGGTGCAGCATCTGGTACGCCGTGATGCCGTTGACCACGAAGGTTTCGGCCTCGGCCGCGTCGAGTTCGTCGGGCACGGGGACGAGGTCGGCTTCCGCGAGGACGAGGTGGCTGCTCCAGCCGCCGATCTTGGTCATGGCGGCGACCCGGCGGCCGACCAGGGCCGCGTCCTCGGCTTCGAGGACCGTGCCCACGACGTCGTAGCCGGGCACGAACGGGAACGGCGGCTGGTCGTAGTACTTGCCGCGCCGCATCTGCTGTTCGGCGAACGAAATCCCGCTCGCTTCGACGCGGACGAGGGCTTCGCCGGCGCCGGGCCGCGCGATCTCGCGGTGCTCGACGCGCAGGCCGTCCGGCTCGACGAGGCCGGGGAGGACGATCTCGGTGACGTTCATGGTGCTTCCTTCCGGGTGTGAGTGACTGGTCAATCACTCGACGGGCGTGAAAAAGGGACTGCTGGTCGGAGGTCAGTTCTTTCCGGGGTGGCGGATGCCGGCGGAGAGAACGGCGGCCCACTCGCCGACGTGGTCGTCGAGGTCGAGGGTGGCGATGAGGTGGCAGAGCTGGCCGTAGGCGATGAACCGCTGCACCTCGTCGTCGGCCGCGCCGGAGCGGGTCTTGGTCAGCTCGGTGACCTTGGCCAGGCCGCGACGCACGGCGTCGGCGATTTCGGGGGTGTCGGCGGCGGACTGGGCGTGCACCTGCAGCATGAGCAGGTCCCGGTCGGCGATGAGCTCGGCGTAGGCGCCGCCCATCTCGTAGAGGATCTTCTCGGGGTCCCCGCCTCCGGCGCGGGCGGCGCCGTTGGAGAGGGCGTGCGCGACGAGTTCGTAGCACCGATCGAGCGCGGCGACGAAGAGGGAAACCTTGCCGGGGAACAACTTGAAGACGTAGGCGGGCGAGATGTCGGCCCGGGCGGCGACGGCGCTGATCGGGGTGCTGTGGTAGCCACCGCGCGCGAACTCGGCGATGGCGGCGTCGACGACCGCGTCCCGCCGGGCGTCGGAGGTGGAGAGGGTGGCACCGCGTCTGGTCATGTGAGTGACTGTACACTCACTCTTGCCGGGCGGTCAAGGCGGTGGGTTGCCAGTTGGGTGGCCGGTCGCCGTAACAACGCGGAGCTCGCCATCGACTCCGGGGCAATGCAGGGGTTCCAGGGGTTCATGTCGATGCTGTGGTCGCGGCGGGCGCTGGCTCACCATTTGTCGTCGTCGACGGCAGCGGTGAGGAGGGTCGAGTGGCAGAAGTCGTCCGAGATGCGGTACGTCGCATCGGTCACCTGGATCACTACGATCTTGTGGTTGGCCGGTCTGGTCGCGTTGTGGATCTTCGTTCTCAAGAGAGTCGACCTGTCCGGCTATTGGAGCACTTACCTGCTATTTTTGCTCCTGGTGCTCCCAACGCTGTCCTCGCTGGGCATCTACGTGCGTATCGTCAACGCTCTGTGGAACTCGTCCGTGCGCAGTTTCATCGACCGGCGTTCGCTGGAGATCGAGTTGGACAGGATAGACGACGAAGCGAAGGATCGCGTGCGTGACGCCGCTGAATCCTCCGCGGAATCGTCGTCCTCGGTCATCAACTTCGACTTCCTGTGGAGGGAGACGCAGGAGCGGCTCAGTGTCTACCATCGAATGGCCACCGGTCAGTCCGCCAAAAGTTACCGCAACAGCCAGATTGCCATAATCGCGGGCTTTGCCGTGCTCCTCCTGTGCATGCTCTTGGCCTCCTTCGTGGCCTCTCCCGCCGGCGTGCTCACGGCAGGCGGAATTGCCGCGATCGGTGCCGTGCTGACCGGATACCTGACTCGCACTTTCATGCAGATGTACCGGTCCACGTCCGAGCAGTTGCGGTCCTACTTCGACCAGCCACTTGATTTCTCTCGGAATCTCGGCGCGGAGCGCCTGCTGAGCCAGATAGCGGACGACTCCAAGCGTGCCGACGCTGTCGTGGAGATCATCCGGGCGGGCTACCGTACCGCCGATCGCCCCGCCGATCCACCGGTGACGCGACGCAAACCTCGCGACAAGAGGCCGAAGCCGAAAGCCTGAACGGGGGCGGGACCTGTCGCCAGTCGGCGACGAGCGGTGTCGATCCGCCGTGCCCTGGCCCCGCGGCCGCCGGAATCCGTCCGGCAGCCCCGAGCCGATGCCGGAATCCGGCGTCCCGGAACCGCCGGGATCCGCCCGGATCGTTTCCCGGCAACGCAATCCTCCCTTGGTAGGTACCGGATCACCGTGCCGGGCGCGGAGTATTCCGTGCCACCACGTCGAATCGTCACCGGCTGGAGGAGCACTTCGTGAAAACCACCTCAAGAGTCCTCCGTGGACTCGCGACGCTCTCGGCCGTCGCGGCCGCGGTCGTCGCGCTGCAGGCCCCGGCCGCCGCGGCCGCGGCGCGGACCGATCTCGGGATCTCCATGCAGGCCCAGCAGAAGGACCAGTGGTGCTGGGACGCCAGCGGCAACACCATCGCCGACTACTGGGGCTATTCCCTCTCCCAGACGCGGTTCTGCCAGATCGCGCACAACGAATCCGGCAGCGACTGCGCCAACAACCAGGGCTACCTCTCCGACCAGCAGCGCGTGTTCCGCTACCTCGGCTTCCCCAACGTCGGCACGTACTACTCGAACGGGCAGACGCTTTCCTTCAGCAGCATCAAAGCCCAGATCGACGCGGGACAGCCGATCGGCACCCGGATCGGCTGGCGGTCCGGCGGCGGCCACATGCACGTCCTCTACGGCTACGACAACTCCAGCGGCGCCACCCGCGTGGAATACGGCGACCCGTGGCCGAACAACAGCCGCTACAACTCGATGAACTACGACGCCTACCGCTCGAACAACCAGTTCCAGTGGACCCACACGCTGTACGGGATCGAGGGATGAGCATGCTGCGGAAAGCCCTGGGCGTGGCCGTGCTGGCCGGCGCCGCCATGCTCACCACGAACGCCGCCGCGAGTGCGGCCGACGAACCCGCCGGCGCGCCGACCGCCGCCGACACCGCCGCCATCGGGCAGCTCACCGGCGGCCCGGCCACCCTCGGCCGGCTCGCGACCACGAAGTTCCCCGGCGCCCACGCCGCGGCGGCGCAGCAGGCGGCCGACCCGCGCACGCAGGTCCCGGTCTACGAGCCCACCGCGGCGTTCGTCGCCGGCACGTCCGACGTCCCCGCCGCCCTCGCCTACGTCGCGGTCCCGGCGCGGACCGGCGACGGGACGGCCGCGACCGTGTGGGCGGAGCGGCAGGGCCCGGCCTGGACCGTCGTCAACGTCGCGTCCGGCGACTACGAGCGGCAGTACGCCCGGGCCGCGGCCGGCGGCTACCTCCTGCACGAGCCGCAGGTCAACGCCTGGTACGCGGTGCACGGCGACGTCGTGACGGTCCTGGACGGCTCGGTGACCGGCCTCGCCGCGAACGCGAAGCTGTCGCTGAAGGACTACCGCGCGGCGCTGCACCGGCGGTACGCGGACAAGCTGCCGGGCTCGGCCTACGACCGCGACGGCGCGGGCGGCGGCTACGGCGGCCGGGAACGCGCGGTCCCGGCCGCGGACTCCGGCGACGTGCCGGTGCTGCCGTTCGTGCTCGGCGGCGGCCTCGTGCTGCTGGTGGGCGCGGCCGCGGTGCCACGGCTGCGGCGGCAGTAGGGCGACGGGGCCGCCGGGTGCCCGGCGGCCCCTTGGCAGCCGATCATGACCAGGTCACAATGCGCCATGCCCGTTTCGCCCGGTGCGCCGCCGGAACCGGCGCGCCCCGGGTTGAGCGCCTCGGACCTCGCGCTGGTGGAGGCGCTCCAGCGCGACCCGCGGGCGCCGTGGACGCGGATCGCCGCCGCCGTCGGCACCGACGCGACGACGGCGGCCCGCCGCTGGGAACGGCTGCAGGCCGCCGGGCTGGCCTGGCTCACCGCCTATTCGACGCCGCCGACGACCACGGTCGGGTACGTCGACCTCGCCTGCCGCCCGGACGCGCTGAGTGCGCTGACCCGCGAGCTGTGCGGCTGGCCGTCGGTGTTCAGCGTCGAGCGGACCACCAGCCGGTTCGCGTTGTTCCTCGGTCTGGCCGCGCGCGACCTCGACGCACTGGACGCGCTGGTCACCGGCCGCATCGGCACGCTGCCGGGGGTGCGGGAGGTCCGCTTCGCCGTCGCGACGCGCGTCTACCGCGAGGGCAGCGGGTGGCTGGTGAACGCGCTGGCGCCGGAGCAGCGGGCGGTGCTGGACGACACCGCGGTGCAGGCCCGGCTGGTGGTGCCGCAGCAGTGGAACGACCGGGGCCTGCGGGCGCTGGTGGAGTCCCTCGGCGAGGACGGGCGGCGCAGCTACGCGGTGCTGGCCCGCGACTGCGGGATGAGCGAGTCGGCGGTGCGGCGCACGCTGGCGCGGATGCTGCGCAACCACGAACTGGACTTCCGCTGCGACCTGGCGCACGTCCCGGCCGGCTGGCCGGTGATCGCGGGCTACCGCCTCGACATCGCACCGGCCGGCCTCGACCGCGCCGGCACGGCGATCGCCCAGCTCCCGGAGACCCGCCTGTCGGCGGCGGTGGTGGGGGAGGGCAACCTGGTGGTGTCGGCGTGGCTGCGCGTCCCGGCCGACTGCACGACGTACGAGACGCGGCTCGCCGAGGCGGCCCCGGGTGTCCGGGTCGTGGATCGCGCGATCACGCTGCGGATGCCCAAGCGCATGGGCCGCCTGCTGAGCCCGCACGGCCTGGGCGGCCCCCACCAGGCGATCATCCCGGCCCGCTGAGCACCGCCCCGGCTGACGTAGGGTCGGAAGAGATCTCAGACAGCGGAAGGACACCACGGGTGGGCGAGACGAACTGGGCCGGGAACCTCACTTACGGCGCGGCCGCGGTCGCCACCCCGCGGACCGTCGACGAGGTGCGGCAAGCCGTGGCGGGGGCGTCGCGGGTCAAAGCCCTCGGGAGCCGGCACTGCTTCAACGCCGTCGCGGACTCCCCGGGCGGGCTGCTGCTGGACCTGCGCGCCCTTGACGCCGGCGTCGAGTTCGGCGACGGGACGGTGACCGTCGGCGGGTCCGCCCGCTACGGCGACTTCGCGCAGCAGCTGCACGACGCCGGGTTCGCGTTGCCGAACCTCGCTTCGCTGCCGCACATCACCGTGGCGGGCAGCGTCGCGACCGGCACCCACGGCTCCGGGCGCCGTCAGCCGGGGCTCGCCGCGGCCGTCTCCGGGATCGAGCTCGTCACCGCCGACGGTGGGCTCCGGACCTTCACCCGCGCCGACGCCGAGTTCGCTGGCCTGGTCGTCGGGCTCGGGGCGTTCGGCGTCGTCACCCGGCTGACCCTCGACGTGGTGCCGGCCTTCGACGTCCGCCAAGACGTCTTCGACGATCTGCCGTGGGAGGCCGCGTACGCGCATTTCGACGAAATCGAGGACGCCGGCTACAGCGTCAGCATGTTCACGAACTGGGCGAACGACGCGATCGACCAGGTGTGGGTCAAGAGCCGCCTCGACGGGTTCACCGAGCGGCCGGAGCTCTTCGGTGCCGGGCCCGCCGACGGGCCCCGCCACCCGGCGCACGCCGCCGGCATCGCGGCGGACAACTGCACGCCCCAGCAAGGGGTTCCGGGCCCGTGGCACGAGCGGCTCCCGCACTTCGCGCTGGCGTTCACCCCGAGTGTCGGGGACGAACTGCAGTCGGAGTACTTCGTGCCGTACCGGGACGCGGTGGCCGCGATCCGGGCGGTGCGGGAGATCGCTGACCTCGTCGCGCCGCTGCTGCTGGTCTCGGAAATCCGCGCGATCGCGGGCGACGACCTGTGGCTGAGCCCGTGCCACGGTGGCGACCGGGTGGCCCTGCACTTCACGTGGCAGCCGCGCCAGCCCGAGGTCGAGGCGGTGCTGCCGGTGCTCGAGGAGCGCCTGGCGCCGTTCGGGGTGCGCCCGCACTGGGGCAAGCTGTTCCACGGCGTCCCCGGGAACCACCCGCGGCTGGCGGAGTTCCGGGCGCTGGCGCAGACGCTGGACCCGTCGGGCAAGTTCCGCAACCCCTTCCTGGACCGCAACGTCTTCGGGGGCTAGCCCGACGGCGGCGCCGTGGTGGCGCGGACGATCAGGTGGGTGTCGAGCACCTGGGTCGTGCGCTCGTCGGCCTCGCCGTCGAGCAGGCCCAGCAGGATCGTCACCGCCGCGCGGCCCGCCGCCTCCGTCGGCATCGCGATCGTCGTCAGCGGCGGGGCCGAGATCGCCGCGAACACCAGGTCGTCGAACCCCACGAGGCTGATCTCGGCCGGCACCGCGACCCCACGGGCGTTCAGCCGCGCCAGTGCCCCGAAGGCGACGAGGTCGTTGTAGGCCACGATCGCCGTCACGTCCGCCGCCAGGGCCAGGTCCGCACCCTGCAGGCCGCCCTCGAACACCGGCGGGAACGGACCGAACTCGACGACGTCGGTGCCGTGCCGGCCTGCGGTCTCCGCCAGGCCCAGCCTGCGGGCCCGGTTGGCCCACGACACGCGCGGGCCGCCCAGGTAGGCGCAGCGGCGGTGGCCCAGCGCGGCCAGGTGCTCGACCACCTGCCGCATCCCGTCCGCGGCGTCCATCACGACCGACGGGATGCCGGGCACCTCGCGGTTGAGCAGCACCAGGGTCGTCTGCCCGGCGAGCGCGCGCAGCTGGTCGTCGGTCATGCTCGGGCTGCACAGCACGACGCCGTCGACCTGCTTGGCCATCCGGCGGACGAGGTTCTGCTCGGTCGCCGGGTCCTCGTCGCTGTTGGCGAACAGCACCGCGATGTCGTCCTGCCGGGCGCGGGCCTGGACGCCGTTGAGCACGCCGGTGAAGAACGGGTTGCCCAGGTCGGAAACCACGATCCCGATGTGCCCGGTCCGGACCGCGGGCCCCGGCTGCGGCGCGCCGGCCGCGTGGTAGCCCAGCTCGTGCGCCGCGGCCAGCACCCGGGTCCGGGTCTGCTGCCGGACCAGGTCCGGGGACGTGAACGCCCGCGAGACGGTCGAAATCGACACGTTGGCCCGGCGGGCGACGTCGTGAATCGTCACGGCCACGGCAACTCCTCGGCAGGCTCCCGAGCAACATCATGGAAACGCCTGGAAGCGTTGTCAACAAATCCTGCAAACCTTGTCACCGTAGGTGGTCTATTCCAGTAAGCGCTATCTCGAAAGGCTGCGCTGCCGTTCGGCGTAGCGGCTGTTCGACGATTTCGACGGAGCTGTCCTGGTGATTGACACGTTTGTCGCGAACGCCCTACGGTGACGGCCGGAAGTTCCTCCCGAACGCCTGACCCATTCGTCGCCTCCCGCGCGGTCCCGCTTCGGGTCCCGCCGATCGGAGATCCATGTCGGGGAGCCGGAGCCGCACCGTCGCGGACCCGCCGAGGCTGGCGGTCGTCGGCACGTCCGGCTACGCCTTCAGCTACCTGCACCGCGCGCGGATCCTGCACGACGAAGGACTGGTCCGGTTCGCGGGCATGGCCGACATCCGGCCCCCGTCGGCCGCCGCCGTCGCGCTGCTGCCGCCCGGAGCGACCGCGCACGCGGGTGTCGAGGACCTGCTCAGCCACTGCCACCCCGGCATCACCGTGGTCGCCACCCCGCCGCACGCGCACGTCCGGACCGGTGCCGCGGTGCTGCGCGCGGGCAGCGACCTGCTGCTGGAAACGCCGCCGGTGCTCGACCTCGACGGCTTCACCACGCTGTCGCGGCTGGCCGCGGAGACCGGATCGGCCTGCCAGACCGGCTTCCAGAGCTTCGGCTCCCCGGTGCTGCCCGTGCTCCGGGCGGCGATCGCAGCCGGGAAGCTCGGAGCCGTGGTCGGCGTCGGCGCGGCCGGGGCGTGGATCCGCACCGACGCCTACTACCGCCGCAACCCCTGGGCCGGCCGCCGCTGGCTCGACGGCGAGGCCGTGGTCGACGGCGCGCTGACCAACCCGTTCTCCCACGCCGTGGCCACCGCGCTGCTGGTCGGCGGAGTCGCCGGGCGAGACCCGGCCGAGATCGCCCTCGAGCTCTACGGCGCCCGTGACATCGAGGCCGACGACACCGCCTGCCTGCGGATCCGGTTCGGCGACGGGCCCGAGATCGTCGTCGCCGCGTCGCTGTGCGCGGAGCAGGACCACGAACCCTACGTCGTGGTGCACGGCGAGTGCGGGCGGGCGAAGTTCTGGTACAAGAGCCACCGCCTCGAAGTCGACGACGAGCGGTTCCACCTCGGCGAACCCGCCGACCTGCTGCGCAACCTGATCGCCCACCACCTCGACCCGGACGGGGTCCCGCTGCTCGCGCCGCTGGCCGGGACCCGGGCGTTCGCCTCGGTGGTCGAAGCGGTGCGGGACGCGCCGTCGCCGTCGCGGATCCCGGCGGGCTGGATCCGCACGGTCGGCGAAGGGCCGAGCCGGCACCCGGTCGTGCGCGGGATCGGCGAAGAGGTCGCCGTGGCCGCGGACCGGCTCGCGCTGTTCTCGGAGATCGGCGTGCCGTGGGCGAGCGCCGCGCGGCAGCGGACGGGCTGACGCAGCCGGCCGCGCACGCGGATCCAGTAAGCGCTTTCTAGCCACCGCCTGAAAACACTGAAAACGCTGCTGCACAAGGGCTATTCTTCCGCGCTCGCCGTTGACACCGGTGTGTCGCACTGCCTACCGTCAGCCAGCTGACAGCGTTTTCAGACAGCATTTTCACGAAGAGTGCTGTCACGCTGAGGACGGAGAGTTCGATGGGGCGGACGACGGTGCGTAGGACGAAGGTACGGGGTGCCGCCGCGCTGGCGGTGGTGGTCCCGCTGCTGCTGACCGGGGTGGCCGCCTGCGGCTCCGGGTCCGGTGGCGGCGGGGGCGTGACCATCGACTTCGTCTGGTGGGGCAGCGAAGGGCGGGCGAACCTGACGAAGAAGGCCGTCGAGCTCTTCCAGCGGAAGAACCCGGACATCAAGGTGCAGACGTCGTTCTCGGCGTACGCGGCCTACTGGGAGAAGCTGGCGACGCAGACGGCCGGGGGCAAGCCGCCGGACGTGCTCAACGTCGACAGCCGCTACCTGGCCGAGTACGGCGGCCGCAACGTCCTGGCCGACCTGAACTCCGGCGCCGGCAAGGCGATTTCGCTGGCCGACGTCAACCCGGAGCTGGCCGCCACCGGCGTCTACCAGGGCAAGCGGTACGCGGTGCCGTGGGCGCAGAACACCCCGGCGATGATCTACGACCCGGCGGCGTTCACGGCGGCCGGCGCCGACCCGGCGAAGGGGCTGACCTGGGACTCCTACGCCGAGGTGGCCCAGAAGGTCGGGACCGCGGGTCCGGCGCGCGGGGTGACCGACTTCGGCATCCTCGACACGACGCTGGAGATCTGGCTGCGCCAGCAGGGCAAGCAGTTCTACACCCCCGAAGGCAAGCTCGGCTTCACCGGCGACGACCTGCGCCGCTACTGGCAGCTGGCGAGCCGGTTCCGCGACACGAAGGCCGCCTCGCCCGCCGACGTCACGGCGTCCTACAACACCTCGCCCGAGCAGTCGCCGCTGGGCAAGAAGCTGACCGCCTCGGAGTTCGCCTACGACAACCTGCTGCCGGCGTACCAGAAGGCGAACGGCAAGCCGCTGAACGTGGCGCCCTACCCGAGCGGCGCGAACGGCGACACCGGCCAATACCGGCGGCCGTCGATGTTCCTCGCCGTTTCGGCGCGCAGCCCGCAGCAGCAGGCGGCGGCGAAGCTCGTCGACTTCCTGGTCAACGACCCCGAGGTCGGCAAGATCGTCGGCACCGACCGCGGGCTCGCCCCGAACCTCAAGGTCCGCGCGCAGCTGGCGGCCGAGGCGAAGGGCAACGACAAGACCCTCTACGACTACGAAGCCGCGCTCGAACCGAAGCTCGGGGCCGCGCCGCCGGTGCCGCCGAAGGGTGCCGGGGCGATCCAGAAGCTCCTGCAGCGCACGTACGAAGAGGTCGCGTTCGGCCGGCTGAGCGTCGACGACGCCGTCACCCGGTTCATGACCGAAGCCGGGAAGGGACTGGCGTAGCCGATGACGACCCTGCGCACGCCGGACCCGCCGGTCGCGCCGCCGGCCGTGGCCGCGCGGGTCCGGCGCCGGCCGGCCGGGCGCCGCCGCAAGAGCCAGCCGGAGGCGTTCGCTTTCCTCACGCCGTGGCTGCTCGGCGCGGTGGCGCTGACGGTCGGCCCGATGGTGGTCTCGCTCTACCTGTCGTTCACCGACTACGACCTGTTCACCGCGCCGAAGTGGGTCGGCTTCGGCAACTTCGCGCACATGTTCACCGGCGACGACCGCTACCGGCAGTCGGTCGAGGTCACGCTGGTCTACGTGCTGGTCTCGGTCCCGCTGAAGCTGGCGGTGTCGCTGCTGGTGGCGATGCTGCTCAACACCCGCCGTGGCGGAGGCGGCTTCTACCGGGCCGCGTTCTACGCGCCGTCACTGCTGGGCGCGAGCGTTGCGGCGGCGCTGGTCTGGCGGGCGCTGTTCACGGGCGGCGGCCCGGTCAACGAGGTCCTCGCGTTCTTCGGCTGGCACACGCCGAGCTGGGTCGACGACCCGCAGTTCAGCCTCGCCTCGATCGTGCTGCTCGGTGTCTGGCAGTTCGGCGCGCCGATGGTGATCTTCCTGGCCGGGCTCAAGCAGATCCCGGCGGAGCTGCACGAGGCCGCCGCGATCGACGGCGCGGGCGCGTTCCGCCGGTTCCGGCACATCACGCTGCCGATGCTGTCGCCGGTGATCTTCTTCAACCTGGTGATGGAGGCGATCCACGCGTTCCAGGCGTTCACGCCGGCGTTCGTCATCGGCGGCGGCCGCGGCGGCCCGGCCGACGCGGACCTGTTCTACACGCTCTACCTGTTCGAGGTCGGCTTCCAGGACTTCCGGATGGGCTACGCGTCGGCGATGGCGTGGGTGCTGCTGGTCGTGATCGCGATCGTGACGGCGATCGTGTTCCGCACCGCGAAGCTTTGGGTGTTCTACGACGACGGAGAAAGCACGGAGGACCGGAAGTGACCGTGCTCCCGCGCACCGCCCGCTCGTTCGGCTGGCACGTGTTGTGCCTGGTCATCGTCGCGATCGTGCTGTACCCGCTGGTGTGGCTGGCGTTCGCGTCGGTCAAGCCACCGGACGAGATCCTGTCCCGGCTGGCGCTGCTGCCCAGCCGGTTCGTCTTCGACGGCTACCCCAAGGGCTGGGCGGGCGCGGCGGACGTCGGGTTCGGCCGGTTCTTCCTCAACTCGTTCCTGGTGGCCGGCCTGTCGGTGGCGGCGAACGTGCTGTCGTGCTCCCTGGCCGCGTTCGCCTTCGCCCGGTTGGCGTTCCGGTTCCGCGGCGCGCTGTTCGCGTTCATGATCACGACGTTGATGCTGCCCTACCACGTCACGCTGATCCCGCAGTACGTGATCTTCCAGCAGGCGGGTCTGGTCGACACGTTCGTGCCGCTGATCCTGCCGAAGCTGCTGGGCACGGAGGCGTTCTTCGTGTTCCTGATCGTGCAGTTCATGCGCGGGATCCCGCGTGAGCTCGACGAAGCGGCGACCATCGACGGCTGTTCGGTGTACCGCACGTTCTGGCACGTGGTGCTGCCGCTGTCGAAGCCGGCGCTGGTGACGACGTCGATCTTCACGTTCATCTGGACGTGGAACGACTTCTTCACGCAGATGGTGTACCTGAACGACACGGAAAAGTTCACCGTGCCGCTGGGCCTGCGGCTGTTCGTCGACACCAGCAGCGAGTCGGACTTCGGGGCGATGTTCGCGATGTCGGCGCTCGCGCTGGTCCCGATCGTGCTGTTCTTCCTCGCCTTCCAGCGCCTGCTGGTCGAAGGCGTCAGCACCAGCGGCCTGAAGGGGTGAAGTGATGCGGACGCCGAAGCGGGCAACGGAGTGGCGGACCGGGCTCGGTGACTTTTCGGACTGCCTGCTGGCGGGGTTGCTGGTGGCGCTGGCCGCGGTGCCGGTGGTGACGGCGGCCCCGGCTTTCGTGGCGGGCTGCCGGGTCCTCGACCGCGCCCGGCGGGGCATCGGCCGTCCACTGTGGACGACTTTCTGGGCGGACTTCCGCGAGGCGGCCCGGGGCGGTTCGGCGTTCGGGCTCGGGTGCCTCGCTGCGGTGGGGCTGTTCGCGGTGGATCTGGCGGTGGTGACCTCGATGCCGGGCGCCGGGCTGCTGCGGCCGGCGTTGTGGCTGCTCGCCGCGGCGGGTGTGGTGGTCGCGGTGCGCACGTGCGAGGTGGTGGCCACCGGCGGCTCGGCCTGGCGCCGCGCGTTCGTGACCGCGGCGCGGGAGACCGCCGCAGCGCCCGGCCACGCGCTGCTCCTGGCGGTGGCTACCGGAGTTTCCGCCCTGCTCGTCTGGATGCTGCCCATCCTCGCGCTCGTGGTGGCCGGCCCGCTCGCACTGGCCGCGGTCGCGACCGGCGGCCGCCGATGAGGCCGCGGGTGGTCGTCTTCGGCACGGCTGGGTACGCGGCCCACCACCTGCGTCGCGCCCGCGCCCTGCACGATCGCGGCGACCTCGTCCTCGCCGGCGCCTGCGACATCCGCGAACCTTCCGAAACCGCCCGCGCGCTCCTGCCCGAAGGTGCCGTCGTGACACGGGACGCCGCCGAACTGCTCGCCCGCACCACCCCGGACATCGCCGTGGTGGCCACCCCGCCGCACACCCACCTGCCCCTGGCCGAGCTGGCCCTCGCTGCGGGCTGCCACCTGCTCGTCGAGAAGCCACCGGTGCTCGACCTCGCGGCGTTCGACGAGCTCACCGCGCGGGCCCGCGGCCGCGCCTGCCAGACCGGCTTCCAGAGCTTCGGCTCCGCCGCCCTCCCCGTCGTGCGGGCGGCGATCGCGAACGGCGAAATCGGCACGGTCACCGGCATCGCCGCCGCCGGGGCGTGGATCCGGCGGGACCGCTACTTCGCGCGCACCGAGTGGGCCGGCCGCCGCCGCGTCGGCGGGCAGCCGGTCGTGGACGGCGCCCTGACCAACCCGTTCGCCCACGCCGTCGCCACCGCGCTGCTGGTCAACGGCACCGCCGACGTCCGGCCCGAGCGGATCGCCGTCGAGCTGTACCGGGCCAGGGACATCGAGTCGGACGACACCGCCTGCGCGCGGCTGAGCTTCGCCGGTGCGCCGGACGTCGTCGTCGCCGCGACCCTCGACGCCGAGGCCGACCACGAGCCGTACGTGCTGGTCCACGGCACGAAAGGCCGGATCCGCTGGCACTACAAGACGGACCTGCTCACCATCGACGGCGAACAGCGCCAGGTTGTCCCGCCGCGCGACCTGCTGGCCAACCTGGTCGCGCACCTGCGCGGCGGCGAGCAACTGCTGGCCCCACTGGCCGCCACCCGCGCGTTCACGGCCCTGGTGGAGGCCGTGCGGGACGCGCCGGAGCCGCTGCCGTTGCCCGCCGAGTGGGTCGAGACCGTGGACACCGGCCCCGACCGGCACTGCGTCGTGCCGGGCGTCGACCGGGCCGTCGACACCGCGGCCGAGCGGCTCGCGCTCTTCTCCGAACTCGCCCTGCCCTGGACCGGCGCGGCCACGCGCGCCTGAACACGAGAGAGGTGATGGCCGTGCGTCGCCACGCGATCGTCGGCCTGGGCTCCCGCGCCCAGCTGTTCGCCCGGGCCCTGGCCGCGTCCCCGCAGGCGGAGCTCGCGGCGTTCTGCGACCGCAACGAAACCCGCATGCGGGTCCACAACGGCTGGCTGGGCACGGAGATCCCCGCCTACCGGCCGGGCGACTTCACCGCCATGCTGGCGAAGGAACGCATCGACGTCGTCGTGGTGTGCACGCCGGACCACACCCACGCGGACTACGTCGTCGCGGCGCTGGAGGCCGGCTGCGACGTCGTCACCGAAAAGCCCATGACCACCGACGTCGAGGGCGCCCGCCGGATCCTGGCCGCCCGCCGCGAGACGGGCCGTTCGGTGCGGGTCGCCTTCAACTACCGGTACAACCCGGTGCACCGCCGGGTGCGCGAACTGCTGGCCGGCGGCGCGATCGGCGAAGTCGGCTCGGTCGAGTTCAGCTGGCTGCTCGACACCGCGCACGGCGCCGACTACTTCCGCCGCTGGCACCGGGACAAGGCGAACTCCGGCGGGCTGCTCGTGCACAAGTCCGGACACCACTTCGACCTCGTCAACTGGTGGCTCGGCACCGGCCCCGAGACGGTGTTCGCGCTGGGCCGGCTGTTCTTCTACGGCGACAAGCGCGGCCGCCGCGCGGACGGCGACCGGTTCGCGCTGGACCTCGGGGCCTCGCCCAAGCTCCGCGCGCTCTACCGCGACGCCGAGCGGGAAGACGGTTACGTCCGGAACCAGGACGTGTTCGCGCCCGGCGTCACCATCGAAGACGACCTGTCGGTGCTCGTGCGCCACCGCGGCGGGGCGGCCCTGAACTACCACCTGCACGCGTATTCGCCGCGGGAGGGCTACCGCGTCGCGTTCTCCGGCAGCGAAGGCCGGCTGGAGCTGGACGTCCGGGAGAACGAGTACGCGTCCGGCGCCGAGCCGGTGCCGAAGCGGGCGCGGGCCCGGCTGACCGTGCAACGGCTCTGGGAACCGCCGGAAACCGTCTTCGACGGGCTTCTCGGCGAAGGCCACGGCGGCGGCGACGAGCGGATGCTGGCCGAACTGCTCGGCGACGCGGAACCGGACGCGCTCGGCTGCGCGGCCGACCACGCCGCCGGGCTGCAGGCCCTGCTCACCGGGCTGGCCGCGAACCGGTCCCTGGAGAACGGCCGTCCGGTGCCCGTCGATGCGCTCCTGGAGGAGATCGGGGAACCGGCGTGAGCCGGGCCGCGGTGGGGGACAGCACGCCCGAGGCGACCGAGGAGCCCGACGGCCGGGTGTGCGTGCGCCTGGGCGACCTCGTGCTGGCCGAGTACGTCGTCGAGCCGCCGACCCCGGCCGGAGATTCGCCGAAGCCGTACCTGCACCCGCTGCGCACCACGGCGGGTGAGACGGTGACCGCAGTCCGCCCGCACGACCACACCTGGCACAACGGCCTGCAGTTCACCATGGCCCACCTCTCCGGCGAGAACTTCTGGGGCGGCCGCACCTACGTCCGCGGCCGCGGCTACACCCCGCTCGACAACAATGGCACCATCGGCCACGTCCGCTGGGAGCGCATCGACGACGCCGTCGGGCACTGCGAACTGCGGCACGAGCTGGCCTGGCGCACCGCGGCCGGCCGGCGGTGGCTCACCGAACACCGGACGCTGCGCTTCGGCGACGTCTCGCTGCGCGGCGGGCACTGGACGCTCAGCTGGTCCAGCCGGCTGCGCAACACCAGCGGCCACGAACTGCGCTGGGGCAGCCCGGTCACCGAAGGGCGCGACACCGCGGGCTACGGCGGGCTGTTCTGGCGCGGGCCGCGCTCGTTCGTCGGCGGCACGGTCCGGACGTCGGACGGGAAGCCCGCGGCCGAGGCGATGGGGCACCGGGCACCGTGGCTCGCCTTCACCGGGCAGCACGACGAAAGCCTGCGGACCTCGACGCTGCTGTTCGCCGACAGCCCGGGCAACGCGGCCCACCCGACGGCCTGGTACGTCCGCAACGAACCGTTCCCCGTGGTCAGCTTCGCCGCGACCTACCACCGGCCGTGGCTGCTCGAACCGGGCGAAGAACTGACCCTGACCCACCACGTCGTCGTCATCGACGGCGCCCCGGACCCCGCCCGGCTGGCCGAGCTCGCGGCCCGGGTGGCCGACCGAAGGAGCTGACGAAATGCGCTGGAAGGCTTTCGCGGGGTGCCTCGCCCTGCTCGGACTGACCCTCACCGCGGCGCCCGCGTCCGCGCACGGCCGCGACCCCGGCCGGGTGGTGCTCGGCGCGCACGACGGCTGGGGCGCCGCGACCACCGGGACGACCGGCGGCTCGGCCGCCGCCCCCGGGGACGTCCACACCGTCACCAAGCGGTCGGAGCTGGCTGCGGCCCTCGCCGCGAACCCCGGCGCGCCGAAGATCGTCTACGTCCGCGGCACGGTCGAGGGCAACGTCGACGCCGCCGACCGACCGGCCAGCTGTGAAAGTTTCGCCGATCCCGGCTACCGCCTCCCGGCCTACCTGGCGGCCTACGATCCGGCGACCTGGGGGAGAGTGCCGCCCTCGGGACCGCTGGAGGAAGCCCGCGCGCGGTCGCAGGCCAACCAGGCGAAGCAGGTCGTCCTCGACGTCGGCCCGAACACGACGATCGTCGGGCTCGGCGGCCACGCCACGCTGCACGGGCTCACCCTGCGCGTCACCGGTGACAACGTCATCCTGCGGAACCTGAACTTCGCCGACGCCCACGACTGCTTCCCGCAGTGGGACCCGCTCGACACCGCCGACGGCAACTGGAACTCCGAGTACGACAACGTCGACCTCGTCGGCGCGACGCACGTCTGGGTCGACCACAACGAGTTCAGCGACGGCGGCAACGACACGCAGCCGACGTACTTCGGCCGCAAGTACGAAGTGCACGACGGCCTGCTCGACATCGTGAACGGCACCGACCTGGTCACCGTGTCGTACAACCGGCTGCACGACCACGACAAGACCATGCTGATCGGCAACACCGACAAGCCCACCTACGACGTCGGCAAGCTGCGGGTCACCCTGCACCACAACCTGTTCTCCGAGATCGGCCAGCGCGCGCCGCGCGTGCGGTACGGCCAGGTGCACGTCTACGACAACCTCTACCTGGTCGGCGATCCGGCCGCCTACACGTATTCGATCGGGGTCGGCGTGCAGTCCCGGATCTACGCGGAGAACAACTTCTTCCGCGTCCCGGCGGGGCTGCCGCTGGGGCAGCTGGTGCACTACTGGAAGGGCACCGCGCTGCACGCGACCGGCACGCTCGTCGCCCAGGGCTCGTCCTGGCCCCGGCCGGTGGACCTGGTGGCCGAGTACAACGCGGCCAACGACCCGGATCTCGGCTCGGACGTGGGCTGGACGCCGAGCCTCGTAGAACGCCTCGACCCGGCGTGGGCGGTCCCGGCGCTGGTGCTCACCGGCGCGGGTCCCGGCCGCTGAAAGCCTTCGACAGTTTCGGCGTTTTCAGAAAACCCCCGTGCGCGGCGACCATCCGGGCGACTTGCGCGGCGCTGCGGCGAACGACATTGACACGGTCTGCCCGCCGCCCGAAACTTCGGTACGAGAAAGCGCTTTCACAACCCGGTCGGACGTTTCCCACCAGCGCCGATTGAAGCTCGAGACCAGGGAGTGACGAAATGATTCCCCCAGCACTGTCCCGGATCGTCCGGGTGACGGCCGTCGCCGCGCTCGTGGTTTCGGCGGCGGTCGGCACCGGCGCCACCGCGTCGGCCGCCTCCTGGCCCACCCCGAGCAGCAGCGTGCCGGTGTCGAAGACGATCAAGGTCACCAGCGGCACCTACGACGGCGGCCTCAAGCGGTTCTACGGCACCGGCGACCTCGGCACCGGCGGCCAGAGCGAAGACCAGAGCCCGATCTTCGAGCTGTCGAACGGAACCACCCTGAAGAACGTCGTCCTCGGCAGCCCGGCCGCCGACGGCGTGCACTGCCTCGGCACCTGCACGCTGCTCAACGTCTGGTGGGAGGACGTCGGCGAGGACGCCGCGACCTTCAAGGGCACCTCCGCCTCCCAGACGATGACCATCGACGGCGGCGGCGCGCGCAAGGCGTCGGACAAGGTCTTCCAGCACAACGGCCCCGGCACGATGTACATCCGCAACTTCCAGGTCGAGGACTTCGGCAAGCTGTACCGCTCCTGCGGCAACTGCAAGACGCAGTACAAGCGCAACGTCGTCGTCGACAACGTCACCGCGACCGCGCCGGGCAAGGCGCTGGTCGGCATCAACCCCAACTACGGTGACACCGCCAGGCTGACCAGGATCACCATCGTCGGCGACTCGAGCCGCAAGATCGAGCCCTGCACGAAGTACAAGGGCGTGACCAGCGGCGAGCCGACGAAGACCGGCAGCGGCCCGGATTCGACCAACTGCCTGTACACGGCGGCGGACATCACCTACAAGTAACCGGCCCGCGCCGGGGGTGGCGGCCGCCGTCCGGCCACCCCCGGCGCGTTCCAAGTGGAGGCGTCATGTTCAAGGCATTGCTCGTCGCGTCGGTGCTCGCGTCGCCGGCCGCCCCGCCGGCCGCCCCGCCGGCCGGTGCGGCGGCGGTGAACGTCGTCGTGGCGAAGGACGGATCCGGCAACTACACCACCGTCCAGGCCGGGATCAACGCGGTTTCGGCGGGCGGCACGGTCTCGGTGAAGCCCGGGACCTACCGCGAAGTCGTCTCGGTGCCGTCGGGCAAAACCGGGCTCACCCTGCGCGGCACCACCGGGAAGGCCGCCGACGTCGTCGTCGACTACGACAACGCCAGCGGCACGAAGAAGCCCGACGGCTCGACGTACGGCACGTCCGGCAGCGCGACCGCGACCATCGCCGCGAACGGCTTCACCGCGTCCGCGTTGACCTTCCGCAACTCCTTCGACCGCACGGCCCACCCGGAGATCACCGACACCCAGGCCGTCGCGGTCAAGACGACCGGCGACCGGATGGTCTTCGACAACGTCACCTTCCTCGGGCACCAGGACACGCTGTACGCCGACACCGCGGCCGTGGGCACCGTCGGCCGCCAGTACTACCGCAACTGCTCGATCAGCGGTGACGTCGACTTCCTCTTCGGCCGCGCGACCGCGGTGTTCGACCGGGCGACGATCACCGCGCTCGACCGCGGTTCGAGCAGCAACAACGGGTTCCTGACCGCGGCCAGCACCCGGCGGTCGAACCCGTACGGCTTCCTGGTCGTCGGGAGCAAGGTGCTCAGCTCGGCCGCCAATGCGAGCTTCTACCTGGGCCGGCCGTGGCACCCGAGCGGGGACGTCGACGCCGTCGCCCAGGTCCTGATCCGCGAGACGTCACTCCCGGCGGCCATCAAGCCGGCGCCCTGGACCGACATGTCCGGGTTCTCGTGGAAGGACGCGCGGTTCTCCGAGTACCGCAACACCGGCCCGGGGGCGGGAACCGGCGCCGACCGGCCGCAGCTGCCCGCCGCGCAGGCCGCCGACTACACCGCGCAGAAGTACCTCGCGGGCAGGGACGGGTGGAACCCCGTGCACTGACCGTGTATAACGACCTATACGTCTCCCGAAAAGAAAGCGACCTCATGCGGCGTTCCTGGCGCTGTTCGTCACCTTGCTCGTCACAACCGGGCCTTCGACGGCACCGGCCTCCGCGAGCCCGGCTCCGCCGGTGGAGCACCAGGTCACGTTCGACAGGTACTCGCTGAAGCTGGACGGCCGCCGGCAGGTCGTCTGGTCGGGGGAGTTCCACCCGTTCCGGCTGCCGAGCCCGGACCTGTGGCGGGACGTGCTGCAGAAGATGAAGGCCACCGGCTACACGGCGGTCTCGATCTACTTCGACTGGAACTACCACTCGCCCGCGCCCGGGGTGTACGACTTCACCGGCGTCCGCGACATGGACCGCGTGCTCGACCTCGCCGCCGAAGCCGGGCTGCACGTCATCGCGCGGCCCGGCCCGTACATCAACGCCGAGGTCACCGGCGGCGGCTTCCCGGCGTGGCTGGGCACCCAGGCCGGCCGGGCCCGCAGCGACGCGCCGGACTACCTCGCCGCGGCCGACGAGTGGCTGACGCGGATCGACCGGATCATCGCCCGCCACCAGTACACCGACGGCCGTGGTCCGGTGATCCTCTACCAGGTCGAGAACGAGCTCGCCGCGACCGGGACCGCGCAGCGCAACTACGTCGCCCACCTCTACGACAAGGTCCGCGCCGACGGGATCACCGTCCCGGTCTTCCACAACGACAAGGGCCGCAACGGCATCTGGGTGCCACCGGACTCCGGCGTGCCGGGCACCGTGCCGGGGAAGGTCGACCTCTACGCCTTCGACGGCTACCCGGGCGGCACCTGCCGGACCGACGCGACGCCGGGCAGCCCGAACGCCGCGCCGGACTGGGGCACGTACGGGCCGGGCGGGGCGAAGGGCGGCGCGAGCGCTTCGCCGAACACGCCGGGGTTCGCCGCGGAGTTCGGCGGCGGCTGGTTCGACTACTGGGGCAGCAACGGCACCTACCCGTGCACCGCGGTCCGGCAGGGGCCGGGCTACGAGCGCGTCTTCTACGGCACCAACCTGGCGAACGGCCTGACGATCCAGAACTTCTACATGACGTTCGGCGGCACGTCGTGGGGCGGCCTGCCGGCGCCGGTGGTCTACAGCTCCTACGACTACGGCGCGGCGATCGACGAAGGGCGTCAGCTGCGGCCGAAGGCGTTGACGATGAAGGAGATCGGCTCGTTCCTGCAGACCGTTCCGGACTTGGCCAAGCTGGACCGGGGAACGCCGGTGACACCGTCGTCGGCCGCGGTGAAGGTCTACCACAACGTCAACCCGGACACCGGCGTGCACTTCTACCTGCCGGTGCACTCGCCGTCGAACGCGACGACCGACGACGCCTTCACCTTCCCGCTGTCCACATCGGACGGTGAGTACACCGTGCCGCTGCGGCTGACGGGCCAGGACGCCAAGTTCCTGGTGGCGGACTTCGACGTCGCGGGCCAGCACCTGGTGTACTCGACGTCGGAGCTGATGGCCCAGGCGGCCGGGACGGTGCTGCTGCACGGGCGGCCGGGGGAGGACGGCGAGACCGTGCTGCGGTACGCGACGCAGCCGCGCGTCGACGTCCTCGCCGGGGCCGTCACGGCGAGCTGGTCCGGGCACGACCTGCGGCTGGCCTACCGCCACGACGGGCTCGCGCGCGTCCGGATCAGCGGCGGCGGCCGCCCGGCCGTCACGCTGCTGCTCGCCGACGACGCCACCGCGGACACGTTCTGGCCGGTCGGCGGCCTGCTCGTGCGCGGGCCGGACCTGGTGCGGACCGCCGGCGCCGGGGTCGTGCTGACCGGCGACACGAAGGCACCGAGGGACCTCGAGGTGTGGGGCGCGCGCGGCCCGCTGCTGTGGTGGAACGGCAGCCCGGTGCCGGTGCGGCCGACGGCGTCCGGCAGCGTGCGCGCACTGCGGCCGCTGCCCGGTCCGGCCGACCCGCGCCTGCCCGAGCTCACCGGCTGGCGCTCGGCGCCCGGCTCGCCCGAGGCGGATCCGGGGTACGACGACTCGGCGTGGCCGGCCGCGGACCGGACCACGACGAACAGCACCACCCCGCCGCCGGCCGGGCAGCCGGTGCTGACCGCGGACGACTACAGCTTCGGCGTCGGCGACGTCTGGTACCGCGGGCGGTTCACCGGGACGCCGGGGGAGCGGGTCGCGCTGCGCTACGGCGGCGGGGGCGCCGGGATGCTCCAGGCGTGGCTGGACGGGCAGTACCTCGGCGAGCACGTCCTGCCGTCGGGGCTGGCCGCGCCGCCGACGACCAGCACGGCGGAGTTCCCGGTGCCCGATGGCCTGCGCGCCGGCGGCCCGCACGTGCTTTCGGTGATGGTCCGCAACGACGGCCACAACGAGGACGGCGGTGTCAACGACGCGCACAAGGAGGGCCGGGGCCTGATTTCGTCGTCGCTGACCGGCGCGGCGTGGAAGGTCCGGGGCGGGACGGCGGACCCGGTGCGCGGCCCGCTGAACAACGGCGGCCTGGCGGGCGAACGCGCGGGCTGGCACCTGCCCGGCTTCCCGGACCGCGCGTGGGCGCCGGCGGTCGTGCCCGCGCCCACCGCTTCGCCGGGGACCACCTGGTACCGCACGACGTTCTCCCTGCGGGTGCCCCGCGGCCAGGACACGTCGGTGGGCCTGACGATCGGCGACCCGGCCCGGCCCCGCTCGGGCGGCCGCTACCGGGTGCTGGTGTTTCTCAACGGCTGGAACGTCGGCCAGTACATCGGGGACGTCGGTCCACAGCACACGTTCGTGCTGCCGACCGGGATCCTGGACCCGCACGGCCGCAACACCCTGGCCCTGGCGGTGACCAGCGACGGCGGCCCCGGCAACGGGCTGGAGAAGGTCGTCCTGACGGATCTCGGTACGGCCCGCGGCGGCGTCGGCGTCCGGCCGGTGTTCTCCCCGGGGCGGCCCGGGGGTTTGGCGCCTGCGGCAGCGGGGTAGAGGGTGATCGCCTGTCGTTCATGGCCGTGAAAGGAGCCTCGATGACCGCCCTCGACCCGTCCGCGCTGCTGCTGACCGCGACGACCGCGGAGCCCTGCCCGGGAACGCTGCGGGTGACGGTGACGGGCGAGATCGACATGGCCACCCGCAGCCGCTTCGACGCCGAACTGGACCGCGCGGTCGCCGCGGCCCCGCACCGGCTGGTGGTCGACCTGCTGGGGGTGGGGTTCTGCGGCGTGACGGGAATGGCTTCGCTGGGCCGCCTCCGCGCCCGCTGCGCGGCGGCGGGAATCGACCTGGTGCTGAAGCCGTCGATCGTGGTGCGGCGGGCGTTGGACCTCGCGGCGGTCGCGCCGTTGTTCGGTCTGGAGGACCGGCAGGACCAGGCCATCGCCCGCTGACCGGCGACCACCCGGCTCGCGAGTGGTTGGCCGCGAAAGCAGTGTGGCTCTTACTCGGCGAAGATCGGCGCCTGCGGTGGATTCAGCTCCCGGCCGTGGCGTCGCCCGGCGCTGCAACGGAGCCGGTGCCGCTCCCGCCGAGACAGCACCCTGCGGTGCGCACCGGCCGCCGCCTGGCTCGCTGAGCTCGGCCGTGGAAGCAGTGTGGCTCCTGCCCGGCGAAGATGGGTCCCTGCTCCGGATCCATCTCGCGGCCGCGGCATCGCCCGGCCCAGCCGCGAACCGGTCCCACTCCCGCCGAGGCAGCACCCGCCCTCCTCACCACCCGCTGACCGGCGGACCGGTGAACGTCCGCGCCTCCTCCTCGGCCGCGGCCAACTCCCTTTCCGCGGCCGCCGCGTCGCCCGGGGCTCCTCGGCGCACCAGCGCTTCCGCGTGGCGCCGGCGCGAGAACACCGCCGCCGGCCAGTGCGCCAGTGCCAGGTTGTGCCGGACCGCCGCTCGCAGGTGCGTCACCGCGCGGTCCGGGTCGCCTGCCGTCAGCGCCGTGGTGCCCAGCTGGTGGTGGACCGAGCCGAAGCAGGCGATGCCCAGGCTCGCCATCGCCGGCAGGTGGCCGTACGGGGCCAGCAGCTCGTGGATCCGGGCCGCTGTCGTGCGGTCGTCCAGCAGGTACGCCGTTTCCGCCGCGCCGCACAGCGAGGTCAGCCAGGTGCTCGAACGCGGCAGCGCGCCCAGGTCTTCGCCGCACAGCCGGGCCAGTGCGCCCGCCGCCGTGCGGCGGTCGCCCGCCGAGGCCGCCGCCACCGCGAGCGCCGAGTAGTACGAATTGTCGATCGGGCTGAGCGTCGGGGAGTGCATCAGACCGTCCAGCACCGGCACGAGCTCCCCGAGCCGGCCCTGGAACCACCGGATCGCCACCAGCTGGGCGCCGTACCAGCCCAGCGCGTCGAAGTCGCCCGCGGCCTGCCCGAGCTCGGCGCAGGCCTGCGCCCCGGCTTCGGCCTCGCGGAACCGGCCGGCGCGGATGGCCAGCATGACCTTGAGCGCGTCGGCCACGAAGCTCGCCGCCAGGTGCTTGCGTTCGGCCAGCAGGTCGTCGAGCTCGCCGAGCCGCCGCTCGGCGTGCGGGTCCCCGGCCAGGAACCGGTCGACGGTGTCCCACAGCACGCCCATCACGAGGTCGGTGCGCCGCCCCGAGCGCACCCCGACGAGCTCGGTCGCGAGTTCCTGCCGCAGCACCGCGTGGTCCGGCCCGAGCAGGCAGTGGTGGGCCAGGCTCAGCGCTTCGGCGTGCGCGACCGGGTCACCCGCCGTCCGGGTCCGCGAAACCGCCGCGAGGACGCGGTCGTGCGTGCCCGCCTCGTAGTCCAGTTCGGCCGCGAGCCGGGCCTGGAGCCGGTGGCCCAGCGATGATCCGGGATCCACCCGCTCCAGCGCGTGCCGCAGCCGGGTGAGCAGTGCCGCCGCCGCGACGGCCGTCCGGTGCTCGTGCACCCACACCCCGCCCAGGCCGAGGGCGGCGCGGGCGAGCGAGGCGGCGTCGCCGGCCCGCTCGGCCCGGACGTAGGCGGTTTCGAAGTGTTCCCGGCTGGTCCGCAGGTCGCCGTCGTCCAGCAGCGCGTGCTCGCCCGCGACGAGGGCGTCGTCGTGGGCGGGGCCCGCCACCGCGGTCGCCCGGGTGGCGAGCAGGGCGGGGTCGTGGGCGAGCACCCGGCGGTGCACCTGCGTCAGCACCGGAGACGGCTCCACGCCGGCCGCGGTGATCAGGCCGTGCCGGGCCCGGCGGAACGCCGCCAGCGCGTCGCTCTGCCGCCCGGCCCGGTAGAGCGCGGTCATCAGCTGCGCCCACAGCCGTTCGTGGCCGGGGAACGCGGTGGTCAGCGCCTCCAGCTCGGCGATGAGCCCGGTGTCTTCGCCGATCGCGAGCTCGGCGTCGATCCGGTCTTGGACGGCGTTGTGGCGCAGCCGGTCGAGCCGCATCCCTTCCGCGGCCAGGGTTTCCACGTCGCCGAACTCTTCGTAGGCGGCGTGGCCGCGCCACAGCGCCAGCGCGCCGGCCAGGCGCTCGCGGGCGGCGGCGGGTTCCCCGGCGGCCAGCACCCGCCGTCCGTCGGCGGCGAGGCGTTCGAACCGGGCGGCGTCGAGGGCGTCCGGGGCCAGGTGCAGGACGTACCCCGGCGGCCGCGTCACGATCACGCCGGAGCCCACGGTGCCGCGCAGCCGCGAAAGGTACGTCCGCACCGTGCGATCGGCGTGCGCGGGCGCGTCCGCTCCCCACAGCGCCCGGCCCAGCGCGGCGACGCTGACCACCCGGCCCGCCTCCGCCGCCAGCACCGCCAGGAGGGTCCGCAGGCGCGGGCCCCCGACGTCCCGCGGCTCGCCGTCGAGCCGCACTTCGAACGGTCCCAGCACCCCGAGGTCCACCCCGTCCATGCCCGCCCCTCCGCGACGCGGGTGTCCCGCGCGCTCCGCGTACAGGAGCGGGCCGGCCCGCGCGGGATACGTCCGACGCCGAAGTCGACGTCCGTCGATGAACTGTCGACGGATTGTCGACGCCCGCTGCGAGGCTCGCCCGGCGCGGACCGAGGGGGTCCGCGGCCACCAGTTCTTCGGGAGGAAGTCCATGAAACGTGTGATTCGGGGTCTGGCGCCGGCTTTCGCCGTCGCGGCGACGGGCGCGGCGGTGCTGGCGGGCGCGCCGGCGGCCAACGCCGCGCCCGCGCACAGCGCAGCGGTGCTCGACGTGAAAAGCGCCACCTGGGGCCAGTTGCACGCCGGTGACTGCGAGCAGGACAACGGCACCATCGTGCTCCGCTCGGACGGCACGGGCGACTGGAGCGCGACGACGCTGACGTTCCAGACCCACACGGGCGACGTCTGGCACTCCAGCTTCGACTTCAAGACCATGGCCGGCACGCCGCTGTTCTCGGCCGGCACGTTCGACAGCCCGCGGATGGACGACGGCAACCCGCCGCCGCGCTACTTCTGGACGAAGCACTTCACTTACGACGCGTCGCTCTTCGGCGCTGTCAACATCTTCAAGACCATCCAGCACTCGAGCTGCTGAACGGGACCGTCCTGGGTCGCGGTGCGCCGGGCCCAGGACGGTGCCCCGGGCAGTGCCGCCGCGGCACTGCCCGGGGCACCGCGCGGACCTGCGTGCGGCCTCGGCCGGGCTAGCCGATCGGCACCGTCGCGGTGCAGGACGCCGTGCCGTTGTCGAACTTCGCGGCGGCCGTGCCCGCGGACGCGACCGGCACGGCGGTGGCCGACGGCATCGTGAACGTGGTGGACCCCGTCGTCGACGCCGACCGCGAGTACACCGTCTGCGTTGTCGTGCCGCTGCGGTAGGAGATCTGCAGGCGGACCGTCCCGGCGACGTCGCCGATGTACGGCCCCGAAGTGGTGTAGCCGCCGAGCATGCGGTGGAAGCCGCCGTCGGTCTCGTACCGGAGGGTCAACGTGCCGCTGTAGCCGCCCGCGTGGCAGACGGCCGTCCGCTGGACGGCCACCGCCGCCTCGGCCGGGGCCGCCGGCACCGTCGCGCCGGCCAGCAGCGTCACCAGTGCCACCTGTACCGCAGTCTTCATGGGTTCCTCCCGCTCGCTTCCGCCGTCATCCTGCCCGCGGCCGCTTCCGTTCCGCTTCCCCGCACGCGCCGGTGCCGACAAGGTGGCTCGCGTACCCAGAGGGTCGGCCTGCGTACCTGGACGGTCGGCTCGCGTACCCGGAGGGTCGGTCGGCGTACCTGGAGGGTCGACACGACCGGGGACGGGCGCCGACCGGCCGCATACGCGAGCCGACGGTCTGGGTACGCAGGCCGACCCTCCAGGTACGCAGGCCGACCGTGTGGGTACGCAGGCCGACTGTTCGGGTACGCGGGTCGACCCTCCACGTACGCGGGCGACCGGGTGGGTGTGGGTGTGCGGTCGCGGGTGGGGGCCGGGTCGGGCAAGATCTGCGGCGTTCGTCCCTGACTCCCGGAGGAGGCCGATGGCGGTGCTGGTGGTGGCCGCGGCGGTGCTCGGCCTGCTCGTCGGGTCGTTCCTCAACGTCGTCGTCCACCGGGTGCCGCGCGGCGAATCCGTCGTGCGGCCGCCGTCGCGCTGCCCGGACTGCGGGCAGGCCATCAGGGCCCGGCACAACGTCCCCGTCTTCGGCTGGCTCGTCCTGCGCGGCCGGTGCGCCGGCTGCGGGGCCCGGATCGGCGTCCGGTACCCGCTGGTCGAGGCGGGCACGGCCGTGCTGTTCGCGCTGCTGGCCCTGCGGCTCGGCCCGCCGGACCTGCCCGCGTTCCTGTACTTCGGCGCGATCGGCATCGCGCTGGCCCTGATCGACCTCGACTGCCGCCGCCTGCCGAACGCGATCGTGCTCCCGTCGTACCCGGTCCTGGCCGTCCTGCTGACGGCGTCGGCCTGGTGGCGCGGCGACTGGTGGTCGCTGGCCCGTGCCGGTGCCGGCGGTGCCGCGCTGTTCGCCTTCTACCTCCTGCTCGCGCTGGCGTACCCGGCCGGCATGGGGTTCGGCGACGTCCGGCTCGCGGGCGTCCTCGGCGGCGTCCTCGCCTACTTGTCCTGGGGGGCGCTGCTGATCGGGGCGTTCGGCGGGTTCCTGCTCGGCGCGGTCGCCGGCGTCGTCGTGCTGGCCTCCGGCAAGGGCGGCCGCAAGACCGCTCTGCCGTTCGGCCCGTTCATGATCGCCGCCGCGCTGGTGGCGATCTTCGCGGCCGGCCCGCTCGGCGCCGCCTACCAGCGGCTGACCGGCCTCGCCTGACCGGTCACCGGTTCCCCGACCAGCTCAGCACCGACACCTGGCGCGCGCCCGGCACCGGGTTCGCCGGATCACCGTCCACATAGGCCACCCGCGCCCGCGCGGCCGGGACGCCACCCGGCGCGCAGGTGGACGAACCCGGGCACACGTACGCGGCCAGGTAGACCCCGAACACGAACCCGGGGGAGTCGTCCGGAACCTCGACGACCGCCCCGCCGAACGTCACGCTCCCGGTTTCCTTCACCCACAACGACCGCGCGACGACGCCGAAGCGGAAGATCGGCTCGGTCGCGTTGTTCAGCGTGACGTCGAGGACGCCCTTCGGGGCGTACGTCGTCCCTTGCACGTAGAACCGGTTGCCGGAGTTGTTCACCGCGGTCACCATCGCGCACGCGGCGCTGCTCGGGTACAGCAGCTGGGTGCACCCGTTCTCCGCGCGCAGGGCGGGCGGGGTGTAGGCGAGGTCGAGCTGCAGCGCGTCCACCAGCTCGGTGCCGTCGTGCTTGACGGTCACGGTGTAGCCGAGCTGCCCGCCGGTGAAGGTGCCGTCGTACACCGCCTGGGCCAGCTGGCTCGTCACGTCCGTGACGTCGGTGGCGGCGGAGCCGTCGTTGGGCGCCGACAGGGTCAGCGGGATCGCCGGGCCACCCGTTGGGGTGAACTGGGCCGTGCGGGCGTCCTTGCTCGCGCCCTGGTCGTTGCGGTGGGTCACCCGGATCTTCGCCGACGTCAGGAGAGTCCCGGCCGGCGGTGTCGCGGCGGGGGAGAAGCCGGTGGCGCTGAGGGCCGCACTGCCGCCGCTCTTGCCGGGTGCGACCCAGGCCGCGCCGCGGCCATCCACTGTGGACAATCCGGCCGCGGTGCCGGTGAAGCCGCCCGTCAGGGAACCGGGGACGAGCGTCGCGGTCACCGGGGTCTCCGCGCCCGAGGCCAACCCGTAGAGGGCGACCGGCGGCCGTTCCGCGGTGTAGGTGCCGCAGAGCTCCGCCTGACCGGCCTTGACCGCCAGCCGGCTGTCGCCGCCGAAGACGAACTGGACGCCGACGGCCTTCGCGTCGTCGATCGGGTTGTCGCACGCACCGGGGATCTTCGCCGGGACCGGCGGCTTGGCGGTGGTCCGCCCGCCGTCGTCCACCGGCGTGCCCGCGACCAGGTAGCCGTTGTCGACCGTCCACGTGTCGTCGCCGCCGGGCAGCGACGGCGGCCGGACCGCGGCGCTGTTGCGGAAGTCGAAGTAGTACGTGCCGGGGGTGAACCAGAACGTGCTGTCCTTGCACCTGCTGCCGCTGGACATCATCGCCGACAGCCCGGCGGCGTCGTCGTAGAAGCCGGGCTGGAAGGTGATCAGCGACGACGTCTTCGTGCACGCCGGCAGGGCTTGCCGCGGCGGCACGGACGTCAGCGCGGGCGCGTAGCCGGGGTCGGCGCCGAGGCTCGACCCGCCGTACCCGCACGAGGGCGCGGGCGCGCTCCGGATCGTGCCCGCGCACGCCCCTCGGGCGTACACCGCGGTGTTCGTGTCGAGCGAGCCGTTGACCACGCGGATGTTCGAGTTCGAGTACACGATCCCGTGCACCCGGAACGACGAGCCGGACGGCTGCTGGATGTTCAGCCCGTCCTCGCCCCCGGTGCCCAGGGTCAGGATCGCGTTGCCCGGCCGGTTGCACACGCTCAGGGACGGGCACTGGATCCGCACCTTCGCCGGATCGGCGGTGCACGCAACGGCGGCCGAACCACCGCTACCGAAGTCCGGCAGGCTCAGCGTGTCGGACGCGCCGAAGCAGTGTTCGCCGGTCGCGCCGGTGAACGCGCTGGTCCGGATCGCGTTGATCCCCGCCTGCAGCGCGCCGTCGGCGGTGTAGGCGGACGCGGCCTGGTCGCGCAGGTTCACCGTGGTGCGGACGCTGGTGTCGGCGAAGGACAACAGGGCGCCGAGCACGACCGCGACCACCGTGACCAGCACGAGCACCAGCGGCAGCGCGGCCCCGGCGTCGTCGGCCTTCCGACGGCGGTTCACGTCTGCCTCCGTTGCCCGAAGAGGGTGATGGGGTAGGGGTCGGTATTGCTCGCTACCGCGCTGAAGGTCAGCTTCACCCACACCGGCACGGCGGCCGCGGTGCAGGCGCTCGCGCAGGTGACCACGGGCGTGGCCGGATCGACGTGGTGCGCGACGACCGAGTCGGACACGGTCGCGGAGTCCAGGCAGCGCAGCCGGTGCAGTTCGGTCCCGGCCAGGTGGTAGGCGACGATCGCGGTGCGCCGGGTCGCGGACGGCGTGCTGGTGTCCCAGTCGTCGGACAGCAGCCGGAGCACCGAAACCGGCGTCGCCGCCGTGCCGCAGACCTGCCCGCCGCTGTCGTAGGCCGCGTTCAGCTGGACCGACGGCGAGAACGGCACGGCACCGTTCGCGACCAGCCCCGAATAGTCGCGGAGGCCGACCGCGGCGACGTCCTGGGCGAAGAACGCCGAGCTCTGCTGGGCGTCGTGGGAGACGGCCAGCCGTGCCGACGTGGCATCGGTGTTCCGGATCGAGACGATCACCGCGTTGGCGACCGGCGCGGCGACCACCCCGAGGATGACGAGCACGACCAGCAGTTCGACCAGCGTGAACCCGGCGTCGGACCGCCGGCTCAGCACAGCGGCTCCCCGAGCTTGCACGGCTTGCGCAGCACGACTTCCAGCCGTTCGCTCGCGCGGCCGTCGAGGCTGGCGACCTGCAGGGTCACCTGCTGCAGCCCGGTGTCGGTGCCGCAGGTCGCCGACCACGCCGAGCCGGTCCAGTACTTCACCGAGGCCACCGAGCTGCCGAACCCCGGCGGCACGGTGAACCCGGCGGGCGAGGCGTACTTCGCCGGCGCGGCGCACGGGAAGTAGCCGCCCGCCATGACGGCCTCGCC
This sequence comes from Amycolatopsis sp. lyj-23, assembly GCF_046549135.1. Classification (NCBI taxonomy): domain Bacteria; kingdom Bacillati; phylum Actinomycetota; class Actinomycetes; order Pseudonocardiales; family Pseudonocardiaceae; genus Amycolatopsis; species Amycolatopsis sp. lyj-23. The sequence continues at coordinate 127,950 of NZ_JAJPWN010000002.1, forward strand.
GAAGTCGCGCACGCCGGCGCCGGCCGTCGCCTCCTTGCGGTGGACGTCGGACATCAGCACGCTCACGCCGATCCCGCCGACGACCGCGACGACCGCGACACCCAGGATCGCGACCGCGACCAGCAGTTCGAGCAGGGTCTCGCCCCGGTCACCGTCGCCCATCAGACGTGCACCTGGCCGAAGATCCCGTACATCGCCGAGACGAGCGCGATCGCGACGAACCCGACGACCAGCCCCATCACGACGATGACGGCCGGCTCGAACAGCGCCGTGAGCTTCTTCAGCCGGTAGTCCAGCTCGCCTTCGTAGTACTGGGCGGTGACGTGCAGCTGCGTGTCGAGGGTCCCGGTGTCCTCGCCGACGCGGATCATCTGCGCGGCGGTCACCGGGAACAGCCCGGAGCCGGTGAGCGGCCGGGCCAGGCCCTCGCCGGCGAGCACGGCCTGCGCGACCCGGCCGAGCGCCCGCATGAACACGCGGTTGCGCAGCGAGTCCGTCGCCACCCGCAGCGCCTCCGGCAGCGGCACCCCGGCGCTCACCATCGACGACAGGATCCGGCAGAACCGTTCGACCAGCGCGTGCCGCACGGCCGGCCCGATCGCCGGGACGCCGAGCAGTGCGCGGTCCCGGGCGTACCGGCCGCCGGGGGTGCGTACGGCGGCGAGGTACAGCACGATCACGGCGAGCAGGGCGGCCAGCAGCGCCCACCACCACGAGCCGAGGAAGTCGGTGACGGCCAGCAGCATCCGCGTCGGCAGCGGCAGCTTCGCGTTCAGGCTGGCGAAGAAGGTCTTGAACCGCGGCAGCACGAAGGTGGCGAGCACGACGACGGTGACGACCGACATCAGCGCGATCATCGCCGGGTAGATCAGCGCGGCCTTGATCTTGCGCCGGGCTTCGAGGTCGCGCTCGAGGTAGCCGGCCAGCTGGTCGAGGACGACGTCGAGCTGCCCGGTGAGCTCCGCCGAGCGCAGGATCCCGCGGTAGAACTCGGGGAAGATCTTCGGATGCCGGTCGATGCAGTCCGACAGCCGGTCGCCGCCGCGCAGACCGTGTTCGACGTCCCGCAGCATCCGCGCCACCGACGAGTTCGCGGCCTCGTCGCCGAGGATGCGGACGGCGTCGATCAGCGGCAGCCCGGCCCGGACGAACGCGCCGAGCTGGCGCGAGAGGTGCATGACGACCTCGCGCTTCACCCGCGGCGCGGTCAGCTCCCGGCTCAGCACGCTCTTCTTCTCGGTGACCTCGATGTCCCGCAGCTCCCGCTCGTAGAGTGCGAGGACGGCGGCGTCGGCGTCGGCGGCCTTCTGCACCCCGTGGGTGCGCCGGCCGTCCGGGCCGGTGGCGACGTAGGCGTACCGGTTCACCGCGCGCCTCCGGTGAGGTAGATCGACCGCAGCACCTCGGCCGGGGTGGTGACGCCCTCGGCGACCAGCCGCAGTGCCTCGTCCTGCAGCGTCCGCATGCCTTCCTCGCGGGCCAGTTCGTGCACCTCGCGGTGCGGCGCGCTCTCCAGCACCAGCGTGCGGATCCCGTCGCTGACCGGCATCAGTTCGTAGACGCCGGTGCGGTCGAGGAACCCGGTCTGCGCGCAGAAGTTGCACCCCGCCCCGCGGACGAACCCGCCCGCCGGCCCGGCCGCCCCGAGCGAGTCCAGAAAGGACATCTCTTCGGCGGCGGGTTCGTAGTACTCGCTGCAGCGCGCGCAGATCCGCCGGACGAGCCGCTGGGCCAGCACGGCGGTGACCGAGGACGCGACGAGGAAGTTCTCGATCCCCATGTCCAGCAGCCGGTGCAGCGCCGAAGCCGCGTCCGTGGCGTGCAGCGACGAGAGCACGAAGTGCCCGGTGAGCGCGGACTGCACGGCGATCCGCGCGGTGTCGACGTCCCGGACCTCGCCGACCAGGATGACGTCCGGGTCCTGGCGCAGGATCGACTTGAGGCCGTCGGCGAAGGTGACGCCGGTCTGCTCGTTGATCTGGATCTGGTTGATCGAGGACATGGTGTACTCCACCGGGTCCTCGATGGTCATGATGTTGCGCTCGCTGCTGTCGAGCTCGCCGAGCGAGCCGTAGAGCGTCGTGGTCTTGCCGCTGCCGGTCGGCCCGGCGCAGATCACCATGCCGTACGGCGACTGCAGCGCCGCCGCGTACCGCGTGGCCATCCCGGCGGGCATGCCCAGCTGCGGCAGCCGGAACAGCGGGCGGCTCTTGTCCAGCAGCCGCAGCACGACCTTCTCGCCGCCGACGACCGGTGTGCTCGCCACCCGGATGTCCACCGGGCGGTCTTCGACGTCCATGCTGATCTGGCCGTCCTGCGGGCGGCGGCGCTCGACGATGTTCATGCCGGCCAGGATCTTGATCCGGCTGGTCACCGCGGGCCCCATCGAGCCGGGCAGGTCGAGGACGTCGTGGAGCACGCCGTCGATGCGGTAGCGGACCCGGATCCGCTCGGCCTGCGGCTCGACGTGGATGTCGGAGGCCCGGTCGCGCAGGGCCTGCTTGATCATCAGCGCGACGACGTGCACCACCGGCGCGTCGTCGGTCGCGGTGGCCGGTGCCTCGGCGCGCGCTGCGTCGCGGCGCACGGCGTCCCGGGCCTCGAACGCCCTGACCTGCTGGTCGACACCCGTGAGCGCGCGGTAGGTGCGGCCGATGGTGGCCAGGATGTCGGCGCGGTCGGCGACGGCGACGGTCACCGGGCGGCCGAGCGCCTCCTGCAGGGCGGGCGCGGTGGCGGCGTCGGCCACGGCGACCAGCACGCCGTCCTCGCGGACGGCCAGCGGGATCGCGCAGAGGTCGCGGGCCTTCGCCTCGCCGAGGAGGTCGGCGGCGGCGCGGTCGGGGGTGACCGTGCGCAGGTCGACGGCGCGGGGCTGGGTGCGGAGTCTCATGCCGGCACGCTCCGGGGCCGCGGCCGCGGGTCGATGTCCTGCGGGTGGAGGCTGCGGGCGGCCGCGTCGGCGGGGGAGACCAGCCCGGCGGCGACGAGCTCCGACAGCGACTGCTCGAGGGTCACCATGCCCTCGCGCCGCCCGGTCACCAGTGCGTTGCGCAGCTGGTGCGCCTTGCCCTCCTTGATGAGGTTCCGCACGGCGGTGTTCGCGACCAGCACTTCGAACGCGGCGACGAGGCCGCCGCCGACGCGGGGGAGCAGGCGCTGGTGCACGATCCCGGTCAGCGCCGCGGCGAGCTGGACGCGCACCTGCTCCTGCTGCCCGGCCGGGAAGACGTCGACCATCCGCGCCAGCGACTGCGCGGTGTCGTTGGTGTGCAGGGTGGCGAACACGAGGTGCCCGGTCTCGGCGATGGTCAGGGCGAAGCGGATCGACTCGAGGTCGCGCATCTCGCCGACCAGCAGGACGTCGGGGTCCTCCCGCAGGGCGCTGCGCAGGGCCGCGGGGAAGGACTCGGTGTCGGTGCCGACCTCGCGCTGGTTCACCGCCGAGCGCCGGTGTTCGTGGACGTACTCGATCGGGTCCTCGACGGTGAGGATGTGGCAGGCGCGTTCGGTGTTGATCCGGTCGATGACGGCGGCGAGCGTGGTCGACTTCCCGGAGCCGGTCGGCCCGGTGACGAGCACGAGACCCTGGTGGCGGCGGGCGAAGTCGGCCAGCACCGGCGGCAGGCCGAGGTCGGTCATGCCGGGGATCCGGCGCGGGATCATCCGCAGCGCGACGACGGTCTCGCCGCGCTGGGTGAAGGCGTTGCCGCGGACGCGGGCTTCGTCGCGCCAGCCGAAGGAGAAGTCGAATTCGCGGGCGGTGCGCCACGCCGTGGCCTGCTCGTCGATGAGGAGCTCGGCGAGCAGGGCGGCGGTGTCGGCACCGGTGAGGACGGGGTGGCCGGGGACCGCGGAGAGGTCGCCGTGCACGCGCAGCTGGGGCGGCAGTCCGGCGGTGAGCAGCAGGTCGGTGCCACGCGCCTGCCACAGCGCCTCGAGCAGGCCGTCGACGCGGCTGCCGATCGGGGTGGGCATGGGTTCCCTCCGGGCGGGTGCCCGCGGGGTGGGTCGCCCCACCCCGCGGCGAGGTTTCAGTGGGTGCAGGCGCCGGTCGCCTTCACGACACCGGCGGCGATGCTGATCGTGTAGCCGTTGGTCGTCGACGGCTCGTCCTTCAGGTAGCCGGCGGTCTTCAGCGTGGCCGGATCCGCGGCGTAGCCACCGGTCTTGGCGTAGTAGGCCTCGTTGGCGGTTTCGACGCTCTTCCAGTCCGCGTTGCACGCGGCGGCCTTGCCGTCGCCGTTGAACGCCGACACGGCGAACACGACGACCCCGGCGAGGACACCGAGGATCACGACGACGATGAGCAGTTCGATCAGGGTGAAGCCGTCCTCGTTCGCGCGAGCGGCACGCAGTCTCTCCAGCATGGTGGTTCCTTTGTGTTGCAGGGGGTTCAGGCACGTTCCGGAGTCAGCAGGCGGCCACCTCCACCGATCGCGTCCCCTTCCAGGCGCCGGCGGTCGCGCGCACGCTGACGTACACCTTGTTGTTGCCCGGCAAGGGGATGGTGGCCGAAGTGGTCGTGGTGGTGCCCGCGGTGGAGACGGGCCCGCCCGCGCCGGTCGCGGTCAGGAGCTCGAACCCGGGCGGCAGCGCCGTCACCGGGTAGGACCAGTGCAGCGTGGCCGAGGGGCCGCCGTTGCTGCTGTTGCACTTCGCCGAGTCGACGACCGGCTGGCCGGGCGGCTGCAGCTTCAGCGCCGCCGCGTACCCCGTGCCGGGACCGGCCTTGAGCCACGCGGCCTCGGCCTTCGCCGCGCCGACGGCGACCAGGCCGCTGATCGCCGTGGTCCACGCCGCCGCCACCAGTGCGGCCGCGAAGACGACCCTGGGCGTGCTCATCCGCTCACGACCGTGACCGTCACCGGGATGGTGAACAGCGCGCCCTGGCAGCCGTCGTCGGACGCCGTGCTCATCGACACCGCGCCCGCGAGGGTGAGGGTGGCGCTCCCACCCGCGGGCACCGTCGTGTTCGGCGACTGCGCGGTCAGGGACACCCCCGTCGTGGTGCAGGTGCCGGTGCCGGCGGACCCGGTCGGCGTCCCGTTCGCCGCGACGCCGCTGACCCTGACCGGGTACGGGTTCGGGTTGTTCACCAGGATCTTCGCGTCGCCCGCCGGTCCGCCGGGGTAGAGCAGGCCGCTGGTGAACGCCGAGGCGGCCACCGTCCCGGTCGTCGGGGCGGAGGCGGTGCCGGCCTTCGCGTTCGCGGCGCCCGAACCGGAGCTCGTCCACGCCGCGACGGCGATCCCGCCGCCCAGCGTCGCGCCGACCACCGTGGTGACCACGAGCACGCGGCGCAGGGTCGGGTTCTTCATGGCTTGACCGCCGTTCCTGTGTAGGTCAGGGGAAAGGTGACCGACCGGCACGCGTCGGGGGTGCCGGGCAGCATGTGCGTGGTGAGGGCGACGTCGGCGGTGCCGTTGCCGGCCACCGTGACCGGCCGGGCGAGCGCGTCGAGCCGGACCGAGGCCGCCGGGCAGGCCGGGACCGGGCGGCCGCGGCTGTCGACGGGGGCGCCGACCGTGGCCGTCACCGTCTGGACGAGGATCGGGAAGTTCTCCGCGTTCGCCAGCCGGATCCACCGGCTGCCGGTCGCGCCCGGGACGAGCGCGGAGGCCCGGCCGGGCACGTCGGCGATGCCGAACTGCTTGATGCCGCCGCCGTTCGCGGTGCTCGCCACCGGCGCGGGGCCGAGCGCGAACCACGCGAGGACGACGGCCGCGAGCGCGCCGGCCGGAAGCGCGAACCGCCACCTGGACATCGGGCCGCCGTCCGGTGTGCTCAGGCGTTGGACGCGAGGGTGGCGGTGAGCGGCAGCACGAAGGTCTGGCCCTTGCAGGCGTCGGTGGCGCCGCTGCTCATCTGCGCGTGCAGGGTGTAGGTGCCGCTGCCCTTGGCCGCGATGGTGCCGGTGGTGCTCGCGGGCGCGGCGCTGGTGACGGTGCCGGCGGCACAGCCGTTCACCGCGTCGGAGGAGCCGGCGCTGATCGAGGTGACGACGACGGGGTAGTCGTTCGGGTTGTTGACGGTGACGGTGAAGTCGGTGCCCCCGCCCGGGTAGAGCGCACTGCCCGACCCCGCGGGCGTGATGGCCGAGTTGAGCGAAGTGGTCGAGGTGACCGAGCCGGTGCCGGCGCCGGAGCTGGACCAGGCGGCGTAGGCGACACCGGCGACGAGGACCACGCCGGCGGCGCCGAGGACGACCGCGGACCGCTTGCTGATGTTGCGCATGAGTTCTCCTTGGAGCTGGTGGAATCGGGTGGCCGGGGCTCGGTCGCGGTCCGGCCGGTCCGGGTGGACCGTCACGAAGAGTGTGCGAAGTCACTTCCGGGTTTCACTCCGGGCGACCGGCCCGACTGCGTGGGCCGGAGGTCCCTTGATCCGCGTTCCCGGACGTGTTACGCGCGCGTAGTCGGGCCGCGGCGACGTCGTGGCACAGAGAAAAAGTTCTGATGCGGGACTGTGACCTGCGACTTTGTTGACACGATCGGCCGAATGGCGGCAACCGTCCCGTGATCTTGCCGAAGGCGCTCGGTGACCTCGGCTCGCCCGTTCGCGGGCCGGACAATCGCCTTCGGGTGATAACGTTTCGTGACAATTCTTCGGTTGATGAGTAACCGTCGAAGAGTCCCGCGGCTTCCCGGATCAAGGCTCACGCGAACCGACCATCCAGGTACGCAAGCCGACCGCCCGGGTACGCAAGCCGACCGCCCAGGTACGCAAGCCGACCGTCCCGGCACACATGTCGCGGGGATGCGAAGCTGGCCGGAGGGTTCAGCCGAGGTCGGCGTTGTCCCGCAGCCGGCGCAGCACCAGGGCCAGGTGGAGGCGGAAGCGGCCCGACGGCGAGTCGACCTCGAAGCCCAGCACCGCTTCGGCACGGGCCAGCCGCGCGGGCATCGTGCTGTGGTGGCGGTGCAGGGCCGCGGCCGCTTTGCGGGCCGATCCCGTGGCGCACAACGCGTCCAGGGCCGCCAGGGTGTCGGCGCCGTGGTGTTCGGCCGCCAGGTGGTCGAGCGCCCGGACATCGGGCAGTTCCGCGAGTTCCGCCGGGTCGAGCTTGCCGGCGAGCGCGGCGAGTGCGCCCAGTCGTTCCCACCACACCACCGGTTCCGCGGCCGAGGTGAACCGCAGGGCGGTCCGGGCCGCCGTCCAGGAGCGGGCGACGTCGATGGCGGGGCCGTCCGGGCCGATGCCCGCCCGGGCCCCGTCCGGCAGCGAGGCGACTTCGCCCGGCAGCAGCACCGCCCGCACCCCGCCCAGGCGCGCGGACCGCCCGGCGAGTGCGTCGACGCCCGTGCCGGCCAGCACGCGCAGCCGGGTCGCCGGTCCGAACCCGAGCAGGTGCAGGGCGCGCGCCCGGTCGGCCGTGCCGGTGGTTTCGGACAGCACCAGTTCGACCAACGCCGGATCCCCGAGCTCCGGTCGCGGCACACCCGAGTGCTCCAGCAGGATGGCGACGGCGATCGCGAAGCGTTCGAGCAGCATGTCGTCGAGCGGGACGGGCGCGCCGTCCCGCGCCACCCAGACGACGACACCGCCGTCCAGCGTGCGCGTGGCGGCCCCCGCGGGCGCCGTGGCCGGCGTGCCGACACCACCTCCGGGCACAGCCCGCACCGACAGGCCCCGCCCGGGAGCGTGCACACCAACGGGACACCCGGCCAGCTCGGCGGTGCTGCGAACGAGCGCATCGACCCCGGCACGCGCGGCGATCAGGCGATCGAAGAACCCGATCACCCGCACGGCGTTCTCGGCGTCGGCGTCGAGCCCGGACAGCCGCAGCAGCAGGCCTTTCATCCCGCCAAGATAGGCGGGTTCGCCGCCTGAAGGCGAGCACGTCCTGGTTCGCCGAGGTCCAGCTCGGCGATGTTCGCGGCGGATGGCGAAGTTTGCCCCGGGTCGCTGCTTCGCGGAACCCGCCCGGAAGGCTCCGTTGCCGTTCACGGATGCTCGCGGCCGACGGCAAAGACCGCCGGTTTTCGCCGGAACCCGCCAGTCCGCGGTGGGGCCGCCCGCGACCGCAGGACGGCTCGGCGCCGCCCCAGCCGCCGGGTGGCTGGGCAGGCCCCCGCAACCCCCGCCGCCTGGCGGTGGTCCGCATCCCGCTCCACCGCCCATGATCGAGGCATGACCTACGCGATCGATCCCGAGCTGCTGCCCTGGCTGGAGATGCTCCCGGCCGTGACCCTCACCGACCACGAGTCCCTGCTGGCCGCGCGTTCCTCGATGGCGCAGCTGCGGGACGTCGTGCCCGCCTACGAACCCAGCCGTCCTGTCGACGTCAGCGACACCGCCGTGCCCGGGCCGTCCGACGCCGCCGATGTGCCCGTGCGCGTCTACGCACCGGCGAACCGGTCCGCCGCGCTGCCCGGGCTGCTCTACATCCACGGTGGCGGGTTCGTCATGGGCGACCTCGACACCTTCGAAGCCCACCTGCTGCACCTGGTCGACGAACTGGACGTCGTGATCGTCTCGGTCGACTACCGGCTCGCTCCCGAACACCCGTTCCCGGCGCCCGTCGAAGACTGCTACGCCGCCCTGACCTGGGTCGCCGCGAAGGCGGACGAGCTGGGCATCGATCCCGCCCGCCTCGGGGTCGCCGGCGAGAGCGCCGGGGGTGGGTTGTCGGCCGCCGTCGCGTTGCTGGCCCGTGACCGCGGCGGCCCGCGGCTGTGCTTCCAGTACCTCGGCATCCCCGAGCTTGACGACCGCCTGGACACCCCGTCCATGCGCGCCTACACCGACACGCCGGTCTGGAACCGGCCGAACGCCGTGCACAGCTGGCGCAGCTACCTCGGCGCGGAACCGGGCGGCCCGGACGTCTCGCCCTACGCCGCCCCGGCCCGCGCCGCCGACCTCGCCGGCCTGCCGCCCGCGTTCGTGACGACGTGCCAGTTCGATCCGCTCCGCGACGAGGGCCTCGCCTACGCGCAGCGGCTGGCGCACGCGGGCGTGCCCGTCGAACTGCGGCTCTACCCGGGCACCTTCCACGGCTCGAGCCTGGTCGAAACGGCCGGTGTCTCCCGCCGGATGTTCGCCGACGAACTCGACGCGCTCCGGCGCGGCCTCGGCATCACCGCCTGACCGGCCGGGTGCGCGCAGGCCGTCGGCCGCGGCCTGCGCGCCCGCTCGTCAGCCGGCCGGGCTGACGTCGATCAGGACCTTCCCGGTGACGCCGTCTTCCGACGCGGCGTGCGCTTTCGCCGTGTCGGAAAGCGGGAACCGGTGGACCGGCACGCCGCGGTCTTCACCGAGGCGCAGCGCGCCGTCGGCGAACGCCGCCGTGATGTCCTCGGTGCCGGCCCGCAGCTTGTCCTCGCCCACCGTGTACAGCACGAGGAACTGGTAACGCGCGTTCAGCCACAGCGCCTGCCCGAAGTCGATGCTCAGCGTGCCGGTGCCGCGGTCGTTGCCGTAGGCGGCAACCGTGCCGCGCGGGCGCAGCACCTCCGTGTGCAGTTTCGCGTTGACCCCGGCCGCGACCTCGACCACGACGTCGACGCCGTCGGGAGCGATTTCGCGGATCCGGGTGCCGAGCTCGGGATCGGGGTAGCGCAGCACGTGGTCTGCCCCGGCGGCCCGCGCGAGGGCGGCCTTCTCCTCGCTGCTGACCGTTGCGAGCACCGTCGCCCCGGCCCAGCGGCCGAGCTGGATCGTCGCGTTGCCGACCGCGCCGGCCCCGCCGCTGACCAGCACCGTGCGGCCCGCGAGCGCGCCGGGGGAGAGCCGGGCCGGGCCGTCCTCCGCGACCGTCAGCGCCCGGTGCGCGGTCAGGGCCGGAACGCCGAACCCGGCGCCCTCGTCGAAGCCGGCCCCCTCGGGCAGCCGGACGAGCTTCGCAGCCGGGAGCACCGTGTACTCCTGCGCGGTGCCGGACACCGGGCTGTAGGCGCCCGCGATGACCGTCCAGACGCGGTCGCCGGGGGCGAAGCCGGTGACGTCGGGGCCGACCGCGTCGACCACGCCCGCGCCGTCCTGGTTCGGCACGGTTTCGGGGACCTCGGCCCCCGGCTCGGCGCGCAGCCCGCTGCGTGCCTTCCAGTCCGTGGGGTTGACCGCGGACACGACGATCCGGACGCGCACCTCGCCGGGACCCGGGTCCGCGACGGGCCGCTCGATCAGCTCCAGGACTTCGGGTCCGCCGTGACGGCGGTAGACGACTGCTTTCATGCCGGGTGCAATCCACCGGCGGCCCGCGATATTCCCGCCGGTCGCGGAAATGCGCGCCGGAAAATGGTTTTTCGATCGCCAGAAAGGAAGAAAAGGGCGCGGTGCCGGAGATCCCCCGGCCGGGCGATTTTCGGTGCTCGTCTCAGCGGAATCGGCAGCCGTCGCAGAAACTGGGCGCGTGGGAGAGGAAAAGCGCACCCCGGGGGACGAACGGCCGAAGCGCGATGACGGTGAGCCGACGCCGATCTTCGACGCCGTGTTCCGCGCGACGCGTGCGCGGGCGGATACGCCGGATCCGGCGCGGGAGCCGGACGGGTCCGCGCGGTGACCGGACCGCCGAAGTGCAGCACGTTGATCGACATCCGCAGCGAACATGTAGCATCCCGGGTGCCCGCACACCCGTGGCCGAGGAGTGAGCCGTGGCCGGCGTCGTCAACAGCATGATCGCCGCCGAGCACGCGGCGGGAGCCTCGATCTCGGAGCTCGCCGAGCGCTGGGGGATCGACCCCCGGCAGGTCGTCGAGCGCATCTCGGCCGCCGCCCGCTCCTGAGCCCGGCGCCCGGGCTCAGATCGCGCGTTCCCCCTTGCCCAGCACGACGATGCCGCCCTCGCTGACGTGGTAGTGCCCGCGGTCGCGGGCCAGGTCGACCCCGATGTGCGCGCCCGGCGGGACCACGACGTTCTTGTCCAGGATGGCCCGCCGCACCACCGCGCCGCGGCCGACGCGGGCGCCGTCGAGCAGCACCGAGCCCTGCACCACCGCGCCCTGCTCGACGATGACGTCGGGGGAGAGCACCGAGTCGACGACCTGGGCCCCGGAGATGATGCAGCCGTTGCTGACGATCGACTGGTTCGCCGAGCCGCCTTCGACGAACTTCGCCGCCGCCCGCTGGCCGGGGTGGGCCAGGATCGGCCACCGCCGGTTGTAGAGGTTGAAGATCGGGTGCGTCGAAATGAGGTCGGTGTGCGCCTCGTAGTAGCTGTCGATGGTGCCGACATCACGCCAGTAACCGTGGTCGCGTTCGGTTTCGCCGGGCACGACATTCGTGTTGAAGTCGTAGACGGCGGCTTCACCCGATTTGACCAGCGCCGGGATGATGTCGCGGCCCATGTCGTGGTGCGAAGCGGCGTTTTCGGCGTCGGCGTACAGGGCCTCCAGCATCACCTTCGTGGTGAAGATGTAGTTCCCCATCGACACGTACGCCTCTTCGGGGGAGTCCGGCAGGCCCGGCGGGTCCGCGGGCTTCTCCATGAAGGCGTCGATCATGAGCCCGTCGGTGGTCCGGATGACCCCGAACGAGCTCGCCTCCTTGCGCGGTACCCGGATGCCGGCGACCGTGACGCCCGCCCCGGAGGAGATGTGCGCCTCCAGCATCTGCCGCGGGTCCATCCGGTAGATGTTGTCCGCGCCGAACACCGCGATGTACTCGGGGTTTTCGTCGTGGACGAGGTTGAGGCTCTGGTGGATGGCGTCGGCGCTGCCCTGGTACCAGCGCGGGCCCAGCCGCTGCTGCGCGGGCACCGGCGTGACGTACTCGCCGGTCAGCGACGACAGCCGCCACGTCGTCGAGATGTGCCGGTCGAGCGAGTGCGACTTGTACTGCGTCAGCACGCACAGCCGGCGGATCCCGCCGTGCACCAGGTTGGAGAGCACGAAGTCGATCAACCGGTGCGTGCCGCCGAACGGCACCGCCGGCTTCGCCCGGTCCGCCGTCAGCGGCATCAGGCGCTTGCCCTCCCCGCCCGCGAGCACGATGCCCAGGACATGGCATTCGCTGTTCACAGCGACCTCCCGCACGCCTCGTAGAGGGCGACCGTCCGCTCGGCGATCGCCTTCCAGCCGAACTCGCCGACCGCGCGCTCGCGGCCGGCGTTGCCCATCGCGGCGGCCCGCTCGCCGGAGCCGACCACTTCGTTCAGCGCCGCGGCCAGGCCCGCCTCGAACGCCGGCGCGTCCTGCTCGTCGTAGTGCACGAGCAGCCCGGTCCGGCCGTCGTCGACGACCTCCGGGATCCCGCCGACGTCGCTGGCCACCACCGGGGTGCCGCACGCCATCGCCTCGAGGTTCACGATGCCGAGCGGCTCGTAGACCGAGGGACAGGCGAACACCGCGGCGTGGGTGAGCAGCTGCACGACCTCGTCGCGCGGCAGCATCTCCGGGATCCAGCGGACGCCCGTGCGGGTCTTCTCCAGCTCGGCGACCAGCCCGCGGAACTCGGCGTCCAGTTCGGGCGTGTCGGCCCCGCCCGCGCACAGCACCAGCTGGACGCCGGGGTCGAGCTTCGCACCGGCCCGCACCAGGTGCGGCACGCCCTTCTGCCGGGTGATCCGGCCGACGAACAGCACGTACGGCCGGTCCGGGTCGATGCCGTGCTTGACCAGCGCTTCGGTGCCCGGGTCGGGGCGGTAGAGGGTGGTGTCGATGCCGTTGTGGATCACGTGCACGCGCTCGGGCGGCACCGCCGGGTAGGCGGCGAGGACGTCCCGGCGCATGCCGCCGCTGACCGCGACGATGGCGTCGGCGGACTCGTAGGCTTCGCGCTCGATCCAGGACGAGACGCGGTAGCCGCCGCCGAGCTGCTCGGCCTTCCACGGCCGCAGCGGCTCGAGGGAGTGCGCGGTGACGACGTGCGGGATGCCGTGGGTCAGCTTCGCCAGGTGCCCGGCCAGGTTCGCGTACCAGGTGTGGCTGTGCGCGAGGTCGTGGCCTTCGAGGGCGTTCGCCATGGAGACGGCGATGTCCATGGTCGTGAACGCGGGCTGGCGGTAGCCGTGCGGGTCGGTGTGCCCGGTCGCGTCGGGGCGGTCCGCGCCCCAGCAGTGGACGTCGAGGTCGACCAGCGGTCGCAACTCCCGGGCGAGGAACTCCACGTGGACCCCGGCGCCGCCGTAGACTTCCGGCGGGTATTCGCGGGTGAGCAGACCGACCTTCATGATGCGAACCCTAGGGCAGCACCGGGCCGCGGCGCAGTCTGGCGGACCGGGGAATTCCGCGAGTTTCCGTCACTGCCGGGGTGATCGCGGTGCCGTCGGCGGCGCCACCCACCGGACCAGCCGTCCCTCCGGTCCGCTTCGACGGTGTGCGGCACCGGCCTCATCAGCGGTTTCGCCGTCCGCCGAACTCCACTGTGGACGCACTGGCTGGTCAGGACGAGACGGCGCTCGCCCCCGGGACCTCGTCACGGCCGTTCGGGGCCACCGGCCGGCCTTCGACGGCCGCCTGGGCCGCCTCGACCCGGTCGTGCAGCGGCAGCAGCCGGTCCAGGCCGAGGATCTGCAGCGGCCGGGCGACCGCGGACTCGCCCGCGGCGATGGCGTAGGGCACGCCGCGCGCACCGGCGTCGCGGAACGCCTCGACCAGCACGCTGAAGACGGTCGAGTCGCAGTACGTCGTCTCGGTGAGGTCCGCGACGATCCCGCGGACGCCCGCGTGGATCGGCCCCAGCAGCGCTCCCCGCAGGCCGGGTGCGCGGGCCAGGTCCAGCTCGCCCGGGCAGCTGACGATCACGATCCCGTCGTCGGTCGTGGTGGTGTGGCCGGGCGGACTGTGGTCCGTCATCGCTTCCTCCTCGTAGGACGTCCTCGGCGGTGGTACCCACGACGTCGCGAGATCACTCACCGACTCCGGAATGTGCACGATGCACAACCGTTGCGACGCGGTATACCGTGGTCAGGTGACGGAGTCCGGCGGGACGTCACCGGCGGCGGCGCAGCCAGCCGGGCGGCGGCCCGCGTCCGGCCGCGGGGACCGGAGCACCGGCGAGGGTGCGTCCCCGCGGGGCCTGCGTGTCTTCGCCGATGGGGTGGCGGGGACCTCGCTAAACTTCGGCAGTTCACGGTCCGCGAGGCGAAGGGGCACGGTGGAACCCGACAACCACGCGCCACCCGCCGCCGGGGCCTGGGCGCCCGGCAAGGTGGCCGAGCTGCTCGGCGTGTCGCCGGTGACGTTGCGCAGCTGGAGCGCGCGGTACGGGATCGGCCCGGCCGCCGGCACCGGGCGCCACCGGCGGTACTCCGACGCGGACGTCCGCCGTCTCCAGCACATGCAGCGGCTGGTCGCGCGCGGGATGCCGGTGCGGGAAGCGGCGGAGGCGGCGTTCGGCCGCGTGCCGGCCGGGCTCGAGGTGCCGGCCTCCCGGCGTGCGCGTGAGCTCTCCGACGCCGCCGACGAGCTCCGGTACGCCTCGGTGGCGGGGCTGCTGGACGAAACCCTGGGCACGCTCGGCCCGGCCGCGGCCTGGACCGACGTCCTGGCCCCGGCCCTGCGCAGCCTCGGTGACCGCTGGCAGCGCGGCGACGCGTGTTTCGCCTCGGAATGGGCCCTGACGTCGGAGATCTCGCTGGCGTTCGAGCGGTTCAGCCGCCGCTTCCCGGCGGCGGTGCCGGGCCGGCCGGTGCTGCTGGCCTGCTGCCCCGCGGAACGGCATTCGCTGCCGATCGAGGCCCTGCGGGCGACGCTGGCGGAGGCGGCGGTCCCGGTGGCCTACCTGGGCCAGCTGGTCCCGGCCGAGACGGTGGCGGACCTGGCGGCCCGCCTCGACCCGGTCCTGGTGCTGCTGTGGTCGACGGCCCCGACCACGGCCGACGACCTCCTGGCGACCCGGATCCGCGCCATGGGGTGCGACGTGGCCACGGCGGGCCCGGGCTGGGCGCACCTGGCGGACCGGGGCTTCCGCTGGGTGAACGACCTGACCTCGGCGGTGGAGCTGGCGGTCGAGCACGCCACCTGAGGGCGTGGGGTGGCGCGGCGGTTCGGCACCGGCCTCCTCCGGCCGGGTGAGGCCCCGCAAGCCGCACTGCCCTCCGGCCGCACTCGCTCCGCGGTGCTCGATCCTCACCGGACCCGATCGGCGCGTCCGCCCGTGACCGGACCTCGTCCGCCACCGGTAACCGCTGCCGGTTCGTTGCAACGACACCGCATCCCGCTCACCGGGGCACCTCCTCGACATCGATGTCAGCGCGCCGGTTTCTTGTCCTCCTTGTCTTCTTGACGGTGTCGGCGACCGCGGCGGAAGCTTCCTGGCAACGTTGTCAGCCCCACGGCGCCCCGCCCCGCCAGGTCCCGGCCGCCGCTTCGAGAACGGAGTCCGCATGGCGGAGGAGAACCAGGTGACCGCCGTGTCGCGACGGCACGTCCTGGCGGCCGGCACCGGGCTGCTGGCCGGGTTCGGCCTGGCGGCCGTCCTGCCCGGCGTCGCCCAGGCCGCGCCCGAGACCCGCAAGAGCGACCTCGCCCTGTTCCGGCCGGTCCAGGTCTCCTCGACCGGCTACGCCGCCACCCCGGCCGAGTTCGCCGTCGACGGCCTCGCCCAGGTCGGCGTGCGCGGTTCCGGCTGGCGGGCCGCCCAGGGCGACGGCCAGTGGATCGTCGTCGACCTGCAGGCCTCCTGCGCCATCGAGTCGGTGGTCCTCACGTTCGAGGCCCAGCCCGGCGACCCGGCCTTCGACGCCGGTGCCTCCCGGTCCCGGACCAGCGGCTTCGAGATCCAGTCCAGCTACGCCACGGCGTTCGACCTCGACGTCTCCGGCGACGGGAAGGCCTGGCGCACGGTGTACCACACCGACGCCGGCACCGGCGGTGTCGTCACGATCCCGGTGGCCGTCACCGCGCGCTGGGTCCGGTTCTCCGCGAGCCGCCGCTCGACGAGCAACCCCTTGGGCCTCAACGGCTTCCAGGTCTTCGGCACCAGCCGCGAGGCCCGCCCCGCCGTCCGCGGCTGGACGAGCTTCCCGGTCCGCCCGAACGACGACCCGGCTCCGCTGGCCGTGGCGGCCGACGGCACGGTGCCGCTCGAGTCGGGCTGGGTGCTCACCATGGACGACTGGGCGCCGGCCGGCGACGGCAAGGCGCTCTCGTCCGCCGCCGTGGACACCCGGGGCTGGCTGCCGGCGACCGTGCCCGGCACCGTGCTGGCCTCGCTCGTCGAGCAGGGGCAGCTGCCCGATCCGGTGGCCGGGATGAACAACCTGCACGTCCCGGAAGCGCTTTCCCGGCACGCGTGGTGGTACCGCCGCCGCTTCACCCTGCCGCGCGGCCTGGACACCTCGCCCGGCCGGCACGTCTGGCTCGAGTTCGACGGTGTCAACCACGAAGCGCAGATCTGGCTCAACGGCGCCGCGATCGCCACCCAGAGCCACCCGTTCGGCCGCGGTGTCCACGACGTCACGGCCGCGCTCCGGCGGACCGGCGAGCAGGTCCTCGCCGTGAAGATCGCGCCGGTGCCGCGGCCCGGCAGCCCCGGCGACAAGGGCGCGAACGGCAGCTCCTGGGTCGACGCGGGCGGCACGATGTTCGACAACTCGCCGACCTACCTCGCCGTCTCCGGCTGGGACTGGATGCCGGCGGTGCGCGACCGCGCGGCCGGCCTGTGGGACCACGTGCGGCTGCGCTCGACCGGCGCCGCCGTGCTCGGCGACGTCCGCGTCGACACCAAGGTCCCCGACGGCCGGACCGCAGCGGTGACGCTCACCGTTCCGGTGCGCAACGCCGCCGCGACCGCCCAGCGCGTCAAGGTCACCGCCGCCTTCGGCCCGGTGAACGTGACGAGCACGGTCACCGTCCCGGCCGGGCAGAGCGCCGACGTCGTGTTCCCGGAGCAGCGGATCGAGAACGCCGGGCTCTGGTGGCCCAACGGCTACGGCGACCCGACCCTGTACGACCTGACGCTGACCGCGGCGATCGGCGCCACGACGAGCGACCGCCGGACCGTCCGGATCGGCCTGCGCGAGATCGGCTACCAGTACGACCAGCCCATCGTCATCTCCGACAGCCGGGCCACCCAGACCGTCGACCTCGCCCCGCAGAACGCCCGGTTCGTCCGGATGCACGGCCTGCGGCGCGCCACCAGCTGGGGTTTCTCGCTCTGGACGATGTCCGTGCAGAACGGCTCGGGCCCCGACCTGGCCCAGGGCAAGCCCGCGTCGGCGCAGTCGGTGGCCGACGGCAACCCGCCCGAGCGCGCCTTCGACGGCGACCCGAACACGCGCTGGACGTCCGAATACCGCGACGACCAGTGGCTGCAGGTGGACCTCGGCGCCCCGACGGCGTTCGACCGCGTCGTGCTCACCTGGGAAACCGCGTACGCGGCGACCTTCGAGATCCAGGTGTCGCAGGACGGCGACACCTGGACCGGCGTCGCGTCGGTGGACAACAGCCCGAAGCCGCTGACGTTCCTCGTCAACGGCGTCAAGATCTTCGCCCGCGGCGGCAGCTGGGGCTGGGACGAGCTGCTGCGCCGGATGCCCGCCGAGCGCACCGACGCCGTCGTCGCGATGCACCGCGACATGAACTTCACCCTGATCCGCAACTGGGTCGGCTCGTCGTACCGGCAGGAGCTGTTCGACGCCTGCGACAAGTACGGCATCCTGCTGTGGAACGAGTTCTGGGACGGCTGGTCGACCGACCCGGCCAACCACGACACCTTCCTCGCGCAGGCGAAGGACACGGTGCTGCGCTACCGCCACCACGCGTGCGCGACCGTGTGGTTCGGCTGCAACGAGGGCACCCCGCCGGCCGTCATCGACAACGCGCTTCGCGAGATCGTCCACACGAACACCGACCTGCTCTACCAGGGCAACTCGGCCGGCGGCGTGATCACCGGCGACGGGCCCTACTACTGGCAGGACCCGAAGCGGTACTTCACCGGGGAGGCGACCGGCGGGAAGTACGGGTTCTGGAGCGAGATCGGGCTGCCGACGGTGTCGGTCGTGGAGAGCATGCGCAACCTGGTCGGCCCGGACGACCCGGGCTGGCCGATCGGCGCGCCGTGGTTCCTGCACGACTGGTCCACCGGCGGCAACCAGTCGCCGCAGAGCTACCTCGCGGCGATCGACGCACGGCTGGCGCCGTCGACGAGCCTGGCCGAGTTCTGCCGCAAGGCGCAGTTCGTCAACTACGAAAGCATGCGCGCGATCTTCGAGGCGTGGAACGCGAAACTGTGGTCCGACGCCACCGGCGTGCTGCTGTGGATGTCGCACCCGGCCTGGCACAGCACGGTGTGGCAGACCTACGACTACGACCTCGACGTCAACGGCAGCTACTACGGCGCGCGCAAGGGCTGCGAGGCCCGGCACGTCCAGGCCGACCTGACGACGTGGCAGGTGCGGGTGGTCAACCACACGCCGGGTGCGCTGACCGGCGTCACCGCCACCGCCCGGCTGTACGGCCTCGACGGGACGGCGCTCGGCCAGACCCAGCAGCAGAAGCTCGACGTGGCCCCGATTTCCGCCGCGGCCGCGTTCACGGTCCCGTTCGCCGACGGCCTGCCGGACCTCCACCTGCTCCGGCTGACCCTGACCGACGGCCGCGGCGCGGTGCTGTCGGAGAACACGTACTGGCGCTACCGGACGGACGCGGCGATGCGCGCGCTGAACCAGCTCCCGGGCGCGCGCCTGACCACGTCCCTGCGCGCCGACGGCGACGCCTACACCGCGACGATCCGCAACGACGGGCGCACGGTCGCGGCGATGATCCGGCTGTCCCTGCGCGAACGCAACGGCACCGACCGCGTGCTGCCGACCCGCTACGGCGACAACTACTTCTGGTTGCTGCCGGGGGAGAGCCGCACGGTCCACGTCGAGCCGCGGCGGCGGGTGCCGAACGCGAAGCTGCTGGTGGAGGCGTACAACGTGGCGGCGAAGCTGATCTAGGCGTGGTTTTGTCGGTCCTCGCCGCTACGCTCGCGGGGACCGCGGGCGAGGAGTTCCGGTGCGTGGCTGTGGGTCGCGATCCGGAGCGAGTGGAGGGGTGTCACGTGCTCCCCTCACCGTCCGCCGACGACCAGCCCGGAGCCGATCCGGGTCTCGGTTCTCCTCGCCCGCGGTCCGGATCGGGGGAGGGGCGCGTGCGGGAGGAGCTGTACCGGACGGTGCTGGCGCGGGCGGCCTACCAGGACGCGTTCTTCGCCTGGCCCCGTCCGGCGCGGGAGCGGTACGTCGCGTTGCTGCGGGAGGCGGATCCGGCGTGGGCACCGGGTTTCCTGCACTGGCTCCGGACGGCGACCCCGATGCGCTACCCGGCGTTGGCCGGCGCGGCGGCGTTCGTGGCCGGGCGGCTGGAGCGGGGCGAGCACGGGCTGTCGCGGCAGGTGATCGCCTCGGTGCTGTGCCGCGCGGACGACCCGGGCCACCTGCTGGCGTACTGGTCGGCGGCGTACGGACCGCTGCCCAAGCCGGTGAAGCGCGGAGTGGCCGACGCGGTGACCCGCCTGTACGACGAGCCGGCGGTGCTGGCCTACGACGACGCCGGCCACCACTTCGAGCTGGGCTTCACCCGCGCCGACCTGCCGAGGCACGGAGGTATCGGCACACCCCGGCCCCTGCGGTTCGGTGAGGTGATCAGGCTGGCGCACCCCCGGGCCCGCGACCAGGCGCAGGGGGACCTGTTCCGGTACGTCCTGGCTCGGCGGCACGGGAGGGTCCGGGTGGTTCCTGGAACGTTGCCGCTGCTGCGAAGCTGGGCCGGTGCTGCTTCCGAACCGGTGCTGAGCGCCGGGCTGGCGACCCCGGCCGAACTGGTGCTGAGCACCGGGCCGGGGCAGCGGGGAGCGGTGGCTGACGGTGCGGGGCAGGCTGAAGGGGTTGCGGCGGCGCTCGCCGGGTTGCCGATCGAACCGGTGTCCGCTAGCGCTGTGACGGGGAGGCAGGCTTCCGTCGCCTGCGAAGCGGTCGCTGAGCTGCCGATCGGACCGGTGTCCGCGAGCGCCGTGACAGGGGAGCAGGCTTCCGCCGCCTACGAAACGCTCGCCGGTCCGCTGCACCTCGTCGCAGGCCTCCGAGCCCGCTCCGGCCACCCACCACCCGGCCGTCGGCTCGCCGAGCTCCGTCGCGCCGGCACCGGCGAGCAAGCCGCCACCCTCCTCGCCGCCCTCCCGCTCGTCGACCTCCTGGCCGAGCCCGGTGGCCTCGCCCGGCTGGAACCGCTGATCCCGCACCTGCCCCTCGCCACCCTGCTCGCCCACCTGCGCCGGTTCGACGCCGCCGGGATCGGGTTCGAAACCGCCATGGCCATCGCCGCGCGGATCGGCGATCCCGCCGAAGTGCGGGCGTCCGGGCTGGGGCCGATGTCGTTCGCCGCGGCGTGGGGCGGGGTCGACAGCCGGCGGTGGGAGGCCGTCCTCGCGGCCGGGGCGCGGCACAGTCTCGGTGCCGTTCCGCGGCTGCGCGGGCGGACCCTCGTCGCCGTCGAACCGGGCAGCGACACCCGGATCGTCTTCGGTATCGCCCTCGCGCAGCGCTGCGACCACGCCGACGTCGTCCTCCTCGGCGGCGGGCGGTTCCCGCTCGAGCCCGGTGAGTCCCCGCTGCACGCGCTGATCCGCTGGCACGCCACGGACCTGTCCGCGGCGCCACCCGCCGGCGGCGGGCACGACCGGGTCGTCCTCGTCACCGAGCAGCTCCGCCGGGAGCCGGACGTGCCCGCCGCCGTCCCGCTCTACGTCTGGGAGACCCAGCGGCACAGCTCGTACGAGAACGAGCCGGAATTCGCCGTCGGTTCGCGGCGCGGGTTCTTCCGCGGACTCGGCGACACCTCCTTCCGGATCATCCCCTGGTGGGAGGAATTCGTCGCCCGCGACCAACTCGGATGCTGGTTTCGTCCGCGACGACGAACTAAGCTGACGGTGTCGCGCCTAGTTTCGGGAGGTGCTCGTTTCCGTGAACCTGCGCCCGCGGGCCGGCCTCGGCCGTGTCCTCGACGACCTGGGCGGCACGCTCTTGGACCTGGTGCTCGGGGACGGCGACCGCCCGGGCGGCATCGGCGGCGTCGCCATCCACGATCCCCTGGACGAACCCGCCCTGCCGCAGAACGCCCTGGTGCTCGGCGTCGGCCTCGCCGGCTCCGACGAGGTGGTCCGGCAGCTGAAAACCCTCGCCCGCCACGACGCGGCCGCGCTCGTGGTGCGCGCCCCGGTCACCGTCACCCCGGCCGTCACCGCGGCCGTCGAGGAGACCGGCGTCGCCCTGCTGAGCCTGACGCGGGGTGCGTCGTGGGCGCAGCTCGCCGCGATGCTGCGGTCGCTGCTGGCCGAAGGCGACGTCGGCGACGCCCAGCCGGAGACCCTGGCCGGGCTGCCGTCGGGTGACCTGTTCGCCGTGGCGAACGCGATCGCCGCGCTGATCGACGCGCCCGTCACCATCGAGGACCGCCGGTCGCGCGTCCTGGCGTTCTCCGGACGCCAGGACGAAGCCGACCCCTCGCGCGTCGAGACCATCCTGGGGCGGCAGGTGCCCGAGCGCTTCGCCCGGATGCTCGCCGAGCGCGGGGTGTTCCGCGAGCTCTACCGCAGCGATCAGCCGGTCTACGTCGACCGGCCGCCGGAGAGCCCCGAGGGGTTCCGGGTGCCCCGCGTCGCGGTCGCGGTGCGGGCGGGTGACGAGATCCTCGGCTCGATCTGGGCCGCCGTGAGCGGCCCGCTCACCCCCGACCGGACGCAGGCGCTCTGCGACGCGGCCCGCCTGGTGGCGTTGCACCTGCTGCGCGTCCGGGCCGGCGCCGACGTCGAACGGCGGCTGCGTGCGGACCTGCTGAGCACGGCCCTCGAAGGCGGAGCCGCCGCGCGCGAGGCGCTGAGCCGGCTCGGCCTGGCCGACCAGCCGGTCGTCGTGCTGGCGCTGGCGGTGCTCGAGACCGGCGCGGCCGACGCCGAGCTCGCCGCCGACCGGCAGCGCCTCAGCGACGGCCTGGCGATGCACCTGAGCGCGGTGCACCCGCGCTGCGCCGCGGCGCTCGTCGGCGACACGGCGTACGGGCTGGTGCCGGTCACCCGCGACACCGGTGCCGAACAACGGGCCCTGCGGATCGCCACCGACTTCCTGGACCGGGTCGGCGACCGCGTCCGGGCGGTGGTGGGCATCGGCCCGGTGGCGCGCAGCGCGGCGGAGCTGCCGGAAGCCCGCGGCAGCGCGGACCGGGCGTTGCGGGTCCTGCGTTCGGGCAGCGGCGCGGGCCGCCGCGTCGCGCTGCTGGCCGACGTGCACGTCGAGGCCCTGCTGCTGGAGCTGCAGGACCTGGTCGCCGCGCGCGGCGACCGCCCGACGGGCCCGGTCGCCCGCCTCCTCGACTACGACACGCAGCACCACGCCCACCTCGTCGAGACGCTGCGGGCCTGGCTCGACGCGTTCGGCGACGTCATCGCGGCCTCGGCGGCGGTCCACGTGCACCCGAACACCTTCCGCTACCGCCTCCGCCGCCTCGCCGAAGTGGGCGGCTTCGACATGACGGACCCGGAGGCGAGGTTCGCGGCCATGCTCCAGCTCCGCGTAGTGGCCCCGCCCGCCACCTGACCCCGTGCGGAAAAGGGCATCACGCGTGTCCAGAGGGGACACACCCGTGACTGGACGGGACACACACGTGATCGGAGGGGCATCAGCCCGATGCCCGTCCAATCACGGGTGATGCCCCGCCAATCACGCGAGATGCCCGTCCGATCACGCGAGACGCCCCGGCGGGCATGGGCGGTGGCTGTGGAAAATGCGTTGGCCGGTGGGGCGGGGGTCGCTAACCTTCCCCGGAACCTGTCCGCCGCGTCGAACGAAGGGAGCCGGCCGTGCGTCACCGCATTGCTGCCGCTTCCCGGTCGCGGTCCGAGGTGATCCTGGTGTCTTCGCGTCCTCGGTGCCTGCCGCGCGGCTCGCACCGGACTCCGTGACGCGTTCCTGAAAGACCCGTCGCGGGGGAATCGCGCCGTCCCGGTCACTTCGTCCACAAAGGACACGGCTGTGCGCAACCAACCCCTGACCACCGTCCGCAACCTGGGCATCCTCGCCCACGTCGACGCGGGCAAGACCACCGTCACCGAACGGGTCCTCCACCGCACCGGCGCCACGCACAAGACCGGTGAGGTCCACGACGGCACCACCGTCACCGACTTCGACCCGCAGGAGCGCGACCGCGGCATCACCATCTTCGCCGCGGCCGTCAGCTGCACGTGGGCCGGCCACCGGCTCACCCTCATCGACACGCCCGGCCACGTCGACTTCACCGCCGAGGTCGAGCGGTCGCTGCGGGTGCTCGACGGCGCCGTCGCCGTGTTCGACGCCGTCGCCGGGGTCGAACCGCAGAGCGAAACCGTGTGGCGGCAGGCGGACCGGCACGGCGTGCCGCGGATCGCGTTCGTCAACAAGCTCGACCGCGCGGGTGCCGACCTCGACGCCGCCGTCGCCTCGATCCGGGCGCGGCTGCACCCGGCGCCGCTGGTCGTGCAGCTGCCGATCGGGCGCGAGGACGGCTTCACCGGCGTCGTCGACCTGGTGCGCTTGCCGGCGGACGCCTCGGCCGAGGCGCGGCGACGCCGTCGCGTGCTGGAGGAGGCCGTCGCCGAGCTGCACCCCGTGGCGCTCGACGAGTTCTGCGCCACCGGCACGATTTCGGCGGAGACGCTGGAGAAGGCGCTGCGGGAGCTCACCCTCAGCGGCGACGGGCTCGTCGTGCTGTGCGGCGCGGCCTACCGCGACCGCGGGATCGAGCCGCTGCTCGACGCCGTCGTCGCGTACCTGCCGTCGCCGGCCGACGTCCCGCCGGTGCGGCCCGACCGGCCCGCCGACCCGGCCGCGCCGCTGGCCGCGCTGGTGTTCAAGGTCGTCTCCGCGGCCACGGGCCGGCTGACGTACCTGCGGCTGTACTCGGGAACACTGCGGAAGGGGGACCAGGTTTCGGAGGCGGGACGCACGGAACGCGTCGCACGCGTGTTGCGCGTGCAGGCCGACCGGCATTCCGAAGTGGACAGTGCGGTGGCCGGCGACATCGTCGCGGTGGCCGGCCCGAAGGCGGCCCGCGTCGGCGCGACGCTCTGCGCGCCCGCCGACCCGGTGCTGCTGGAACCGCCGGTGACGGCGGAGCCGGTGGTCTCGGTGGCCGTCGAACCCCGGCGCGCGGGCGACGGCGAGCGGCTGACGACGGCGTTGGCGCGGCTGGCCGAGGAGGACCCGTCGCTGGTCGTGCGGGTCGACGCGGAAACCGGGCAGACGTTGCTGTCCGGCCTGGGCGAGCTGCACCTGGAGGTGGCGGTGGAGAAGCTGCGGCGGGACCGCGGCCTGGCGGTCGCGGTGGGCCGTCCGTCGGTGGCGTACCGCGAGACGGTGGTCACCGGTGTGAGCGGGCTGGTCTACCGGCACGTCAAGCAGGACGGCGGCGCGGGCCAGTTCGCCCACGTGGTCCTGGACGTGGCCCCGGCGGCCGAGGGCTTCGAGTTCGCCTCGGCCGTCGTCGGCGGCCGGGTGCCGCGCGAGTACGTCCGCGCGGTCGAGGCCGGCTGCCGGGACGCGTTGGCCGAAGGGCCGCTGGGCGGGCACCCGGTGACCGGCTTGCGCGTGACGCTGACCGACGGGGCCACGCACCCGAAGGACTCGTCGGACCTGGCGTTCCGCACGGCGGGCCGCCTCGGGCTGCGGGAAGCACTGCGCTCGTCGGTGCTCCGGCTGCTCGAACCGGTGGCGGAGGTGGCGGTGACGGTCCCGGCCGACGCGGTCGGCAGCGTGCTCGGCGACCTGGCCGCCCGCCGCGGCCGGGTGGCGGGCTCGGCCGTCCGGTCCGGCACGGCGGTGGTGACGGCCACGGTCCCGGTGGCGGAGCTGTTCGGCTACGCCAACCGGCTGAGGAGCCGGACGCAGGGACGGGGCACGTTCACCGCACGCCCGGCGGGGTTCGCCCCGGCACCGTGAGGTGAGGATGGCCCGCCGGAGCGGTTCGTGGGTGGTAGGCGGGTTGGCGCCCGCCTACCACCCACGAAGGCCACGAAAGTCGCCGGGACCGGGCGTGCCGGGACCGCGGCCACCTCGATCGCTCACGTCAGCCGCGGGCAAGAGAAGCGACCCCGGCCAGCAGCCGGTCCACGTCCTCCTCCGTCGTGTACGGCGCTATCCCCGCCCGCACGGCCCCCGTGTCGCCCAGTCCCAGGTGCCGCGAACACTCGATCGCGTAAAAACTCCCCGCCGGCGCGTTGACCCCGGCCGCGCCGAGGTGCTCGTACACCGCCTGCGCAGGCACACCCGCCACCGAGAACAGCACCGTCGGCGTCCGCCGCCTCCCCGGCGCCCCGTACCGCGTCACTCCCGGCAGTGAAGCCAACCCGGCGTCCAGCCGGGCGAGCAGCGTCTCCTCGTGCGCCTCCAACGCCGCCATCGACGCGAGGAGCCGCTCCCGGCGGGAGCCCGTGCCCGGTGTGAGCCCGGCCAGGAAGTCGATCGCCGCCGTAGTTCCCGCGAGCAGCTCGTACGGGAGCGTGCCCAGCTCGAAGCGCTCGGGGACGGCGTTGGTAGAGGGCAGTAGCTTGTCCGGGTGCAGCGTCTCGAGCAACGCCGGCGCCGCCGCGACCACGCCGAGGTGCGGGCCGAGGAACTTGTACGGCGAGCACGCGTAGAAGTCCGCCCCGAGCGCCGTGACGTCGACCGCCGCGTGCGGGGTCAGGTGGACGCCGTCGACGTACAGCAGCGCGCCCGCCGTGTGGACCTCCGCTGCGATCGACGGGATGTCCGGGCGGGTGCCCAGCAGGTTCGACGCCGCCGTCACCGCGACCAGCCGCGTCCGCTCCGACAGCAGGCCGCCGAGCGGTGGCAGTTCGCCGGTGGCCGGGTCGAAGTCCGCCCAGCGGACGGTGGCGCCCGCCGCGGCCGCGGCCTGGACCCACGGCCGGATGTTGGCGTCGTGGTCGAGCCGGGTCACCACGACTTCGTCGCCCGGGCCCCACTTCTGGGCCAGGGTGCGGGAGAAGTCGTAGGTCAGCTGCGTCATGCTGCGGCCGAAGACGACGCCCGCCGGGTCGGCGGCGAGCAGGTCGGCGACGGCTTGGCGGGCTTCGGCGACGACCGCGCTCGCCCGGCGCTCGGCCGCCGTGACGACGCCGCGGTTGGCGATCGCCGCGCACAGCGTGCCGGCCACCGCTTCGCCGACGACGTCGGGGACCTGCGAGCCGCCCGGTCCGTCGAAGTGGGCTGCGCCGCCGTCGAGGGCGGGGAAGTGCGCGCGGATCTTCTGCACGTCGTAGGTCACCAGGCCAGGATGCCTCAACTCCGGCGCAGCGGGGCGGCCGCGGTGACCGGCAGCTGCGGGGGCGCCGCCACCGGCCGCCGGACCGGCGCGGGCGGCCGCAGGTGCCGGCGCAGCCGCTGCGTCGGCTTTTCGACGCAGGTCCAGGACAGCCGGCCGGCGACGTAGGCGGCCGGCACGGCCAGCAGGATCAGCAGCCACACCTGCCGCACACCGGCGAGGATGAACAGCTGCTGGATCGGGAAACCCCAGATGTAGGTGCCGTAGCTGCCGTGGACGTGCGGGGCGCCGGCTTCCAGCCACCGCGGCCAGTGCATCGCCAGCGTGATGGCCCCGTACGCCGCGCTGAGCGCCAGCGCGTACCGGCTCGCCGGGGTCTGGCTCAGCCCGAGGTAGGCGCCGAACAGCACCAGCGCCACCCACGGTTTGAGGGGGATGCGGTCGCGGTAGGCGTGCAGCACCACCCCGAGCACGAACGGCACGAGGAACGACACCGTCGAGCCGATGGGCACGACCAGCAGCGATCCGCCCGCGCCGTGGTATTCGAACGTCGCCCGCAGCACGCTGTCGGTGTAGACCATGCCGCCGAGGACGAGCAGCAGGAACCAGCGCGGCACGCCGAGCAGCACGACCACCCCGGCCACCAGGACCAGCCCGTAGCCGAGCAGTTCCATCGGCAGCGTCCAGATCGCGCCGTTGACCGAGAACGGGTACGGGTTGCCGGTGAACACCCCGGGCAGCTGGTGCTGCAGGTAGAAGAGCACGATGGTGCCGACCAGGTAGCGCCAGGTCTGGATGTGCGTCCAGTAGTCGTGCGCCGGCCACGTCGTGACCAGCGGGCCGAGCACGAACACCGTCACCAGCACCACCACGACCAGCGGCGGCATGATCCGCAGCAGCCGCCGCGCGGCGAACCGCCACCACGACGGGTCGCGCGCCCAGCTGTCCTGGATCTGGTAGCCGCTCATCGCGAAGAAGCCCATCAGCGCGATGTAGCCGGGGGACATGTGCCAGGACGCGGGGAAGATCGTCAGCCGCTGCGGGTGCAGCAGGGGCATGCTGTGGTCGACGATCACCGTGATCGCGCCGATCATCCGCAGCCACGCGAAGCCGGTGTTGGGGTTGGCGTGAACTTTTGACGAGATCGGCACGGAACCGGATGCTAGCCCATCCGGCCGCGCACACTGGGCCCAACGGCCGAAAAACTCAGCGTCCGCGGTTGCGCGGGTGCTCGCGCGCCCGGCGTTCGTTGCCGTGCTTGTAGTTCCCGGTGACACGGGCCATCAGCAGCTGCTGGTCCGCACCCCGCGCGACCGCGGCCAGGAACCGCGCGGCGGCGGCACCGCGCAGCGTGCCGGCGGGACGGCCGTGGTGGGTGATCGTCACCGTGCCGCGCTCGTCGCGGTAGGCGAAGCCGTCCGGAGTCCCCATGCGCCAAGGGTGGCACGGGCGGCAACCGGTTTTCCGGGTCGTATCGGGGGGTTTCCCGGATGGTCACCGGCCGGGGACCCGACAGAATGCCCGTGACGAGGCGGAGGGGGCCAGGGGTGCGGGGCAGGCTGGGAAACAGGTACGTGCTGCTCGGGGCGCAGCTGCTCGTGCTGGTGGTGGTGCTCGTGTCGTACAACGGCGGCCGGTGGCGCTTCCCGGCCTACCGCGTGGACCTCGACGTCTACCGGCTCGGCTCGACGGCGCTGCTGCACGGCCAAGCGCTGTACGGGACGTTGCCGCCCACCGGCGACGGCCAGCTCCTGCTCTTCACCTACCCGCCGTTCGCGGCGATCGTGCTGGCCCCGCTCGCCCTGCTGCCGTACTGGGCCGCCTGTCTCGCGCTGACCCTGCTCACCCTCGCGGTGCTCGCCGTGGTCATCGTGACGGTGTTGCGCGCGCTCGGCGCGCGGTGCGACTGGCGGCGGGTGGCGGTTCTGCTGCTCGCCGCCGAAGTGCTGGAGCCGGTGCTGCGCACCCTGTACGCGGGCCAGCTCGACCTGTTGCTGCTCGCTCTGGTCGTGCTGGACGTCCTGGTGGACACCCCGCGGTGGCCGCGTGGCCTGCTGATCGGCCTCGCCGCCGCGGTCAAGCTGACCCCGGCGGTGTTCCTGCTGTACTTCCTGCTCCGCCGGGACGGCCGGGCCGCGGTGACCACCGTCGTGACGTTCCTGGCCGCGACGGCGCTCGGCTTCCTGCTCGCCGGCGCGGACTCGGTGCGGTACTGGACGGGCGCGCTCTGGGACACCGGGCGCGTGGGCGAGCCGACCTACGCCGGCGACCAGTCGCTGCTCGGGCTGCTGGCCCGGGCGGGCGTGCCGCCGGAGGCGCGGACGGAGTGGTGGCTGCCGCTGGCGGCGGTGGTGCTCGTGCTGACGGCGTGGGGCGTGCGGCGGGCGCTGGCCGCGGGGGAGACCACGATCGCGCTCGGGCTGAACGCGGTCGGGGGGCTGCTGGTCTCGCCGATCTCCTGGACCCACCACTGGGTCTGGGCCGTGGTGGTCCTGCTCGGCTGGGGTGAACTGGCCCGCCGTACGCGGCGACGGGGTCACGTGCTGCTGGCCGGGACGGGCGTGGTGCTCTTCGTCGCGGGGCCGCAGTGGTGGTGGCCGCGCGGCGGCGAGGTCGAACGGCAGTGGAACTTCGTCCAGCAGCTCACCGGCAACGGTTATGTCCTTTTCGGACTCGCGGTGCTGCTCGCGGCCGTGCCGGCCCGGTTCCCGGGTGACGGCGGCTCCGTCAGCGACGCCGAGCCGGCCCGAGCCGGAGCCAGCCCGCGCCCAGGATGAGCATCGCGGTGCCGAGTGCGAGGTCCAGGCAGATGCTCGCGGTGTTCCACGGCAGCACGTCGGTGATCGCGGCCGGCAGCGGGAGCAGCCCGGCGAGCCCCACCACGGCGTAGCAGACGCCGGCGACGAGGAGGAACCGCGCCGCCCAGCGCGAGGAGCGCGTGCAGAACACCGCGACGGCGCCGGTCAACAAGTGCACCAGCGTCCACACCCCGGACACGGCCAGCACGCCGAAGAGCACCGTCCGGCCGCCACCGGTCGCCGACCCGGCCATCAGCTCCAGCGCGGCGAGGACGAGGAACAGCAGGCCGATCAGCATGCCCAAGCCCTGCACGGGGGCAGGACCCCGCCGGGGCACCCGGGCCTCGGGTTCGGTGGCCGTCATACCGGGTGAGTTCCCCGCCCGCGCCCTTTTAATGCACCGCATCCCGGGTATCCCGGGATGATTCGCCACCGCCGAGCAGGAGTGAGCCGATGACCGAGTACCGCCACACCGCGACCGCCGACATCCCCGCCGACGAGCTGTTCGCGTTCCTGAGCCACCCGGAGAACCTGCCGCGGTACTTCCCGGAGATGAAGGTCGCCGAGCCGAAGGGCGGCGACAGCGTCCACGTCGAGGCCGAGGTGCACGGCCACCGGGTCGCGGGCGAGGCGTGGCTGCACACCGATCCGGCGACCCGGTCGCTGGAGTGGGGCGCGGAGGGACCCGACGACTACCACGGCGAGCTGCGCATCAACGAAGAAAGCCCCACCTCCTCCGAGATCACCGTGACGCTGCACAGCGTCCGCGAAGCCGACGACGGCGAGGTCCAGCAGGGCCTCGAGCGCACGGTGGCCGCGATGACCCACGCCGCGTCCGCCGACGCCGACGTCGAGGCCGCCGAGGGGCAGGGCGGCTGGACGTCCTACGACGACAAGAGGGACACGTCGAGCTGAGGCGGGAACGGCCCGTAGGCGTTGCCGCGCGCGCCGCGGGCCCGCACCGCCGGTACGGCGAAGAGGTACTTGAGCAGCTTCGGGGGCGCGGCGCCGCGGCCGCGGGCCCGTGCGGCGGCCGAGCGCCGCTCGACCCGGACCTGGTCGGCCTGCACCCGCTCGATCGCGCGGATGCGGTCGGCCTGGACGCCGGCGAGGTCCTCGGGCGTGGCGCCGCCGCGGCGGAAGGCGGGGACCAGCCGGTTCGTCGCGGCGACGGCGTCCTGGACCGCCATCAGGATGCCGTTGCCGCCGACCGGGGAGATGACGTGCGCGGCGTCGCCGAGCAGCAGCAGGCCCGGCCGGTGCCAGCGGTCCACGCGTGAGATGTCCACCGACAGCAGCGTCGTCTGCGAGAAGTCGGTGAGCAGGTGGGCCCGGTCGGCCAGCCACGGCACGCGCTCGCGCACGAAGGCCCGGATCGGCTCGACCCCGCGCTCGCGCAGCGCCGGGTACGAGCCCTTCTCGATGCTGTAGCCGACCTGCCAGTCGCGGACGCCGCCGAGGACGCCGACGTAGGCGTCCCGCCCGAAGTAGAGGTCGAGGTCGGCGTCGGGCGGGTCGCCGGGGGAGCGGGGCAGCCGGAACCAGAGCAGGTCGGTGGTCGCGCCGAGCGACCGCGCTTCGAGCCCGGCCAGGCGGCGCACGGTGGAGAACCGGCCGTCGGCGCCGACGACGACGGACGTGGTGAGTTCGCCACCGCGGTGGCGAACGCCGGTCACCGTGCCGTTGTCGTCCTCGAGCAGCCCGGTGACCTTGGCGTTGGTCCGCAGCGTGAACGACGGCAGCGCGCTCGCCCGCTCGGCGAGGAAGTCGAGGAACCGCACCTGGGGCATCAGGGCGACGTAGCCGAACGGTGTGCGGAGGCGGTCGTAGTCGGCGGCCCGGTAGACGCCGTCCGGGGTGTGGAAGCGGAACGAGCGGGCCTTGAAGTGGTCGAGTTCGAGCAGGTCGCGGGCCAGGCCGAGCCGGTCGAGCAGTTCGAGGGTGTAGGGGTGCAGGGAGTCGCCGCGGAAGTCGCGGTCGAAGTCGGACCGCGACTCGAGCACGGTGACCTCGACGCCGGCGCGGGCGAGCAGGTAGCCGAGCAGCAGACCGCCGGGGCCGCCGCCGGCGATCGCGACGCTCATGCCGGGTCCGCCGCCGACAGCCGGAACACCGCCATGCCCGGCAGGTGCTCGAGGATCTGCCCGGCACCGGCGTCCTGGGGGACGGGGAACGCCCGGATCGCCCACGGCACCGACATCGCGGCCAGGTAGGTGGCGACCACCGCGGCCGCCTCCTCGCCGCCGATCTCGTCGGCGCGGCGGTCCTCGCGACGGCCGCCGGACAGCAGCGCGCACCCCGGCGTGGCCAGCAGGTTCTCCACCCAGTCGCGGTCGCGGACGGGGGAGACGAGGTACTGGCCGCCGTCGCGGGCGACGACGGCCAGTGGCACGCGGCGTGGCTCGCCGGAACGGCGGCCCCGGGTCTCGACCACCCGCAGGGCGTACCCGCCCTCGGGTGGCGGCTCGGCGGGGGCCTCGATCAGTTTCGCGGCCATTTCGGCGTTCATCGCTCGGACGTCCACGGGTTCCACCGTAGCAAAACTAGCTAGATTGTCTAGCTACCTTAGAATGGCCGGGTGGAAGACGGTCCCGTCGCGCTCCGGGTGAACCTCGCCCTGCGGGAGCTGCTCGCCCTGGCCCACGACGTCCAGGTCGCCCTGGCCCGGCGGCTCGGCCTCGGGGCGACCGACGTGCAGGCGCTGCAGCACCTGGCGGCCGGCGTGCCGATGGGCACCGTCGACCTCGCGCACGCGCTGAAGATCCGCTCCGCGTCGGCCACGGTGCTGGTCGACCGCCTCGCGGCGGCCGGCCACGTCCGCCGCGACCCGCACCCCCGCGACGGGCGGCGGGTCACCCTCGTCGTCAGCGAGGCCGCCCGCGCCGAGGTCCGGGCGGCGCTGGCCCCGCTCGTCGACGCCATCACCCGGTTGACGGACGACCTGGCACCGGGGCAGGCGGAGGTGGTGGCGCGGTTCCTCGGCGACACCACGGAGGTCATCCGGGCTTACGCTGCGGAGCCGCCGCCTGCGGGCTAGCGTTCCGCGCATGCGAGACGAGCCCGCGCTGTGGCTGTTCGCCGACCAGCTCGGGCCCCACTTCCACGGCACACCCGAACACCGCGGCCGCGACGTGCTGCTGATCGCCTCGGCGGCGGCCTTCGCCGCAAAGCCCTTCCACCGGCAGAAGCTGCACCTGGTCCGGGCGGCCCTGTACCGGCTCGCCGCCGACCTCGGCGACCGCGTCACCTTGATCGACGCCCCGGACTACCGCACCGGCCTGCGCCGCTTCGGGCGGCCGGTCGTGGTGCACGAGCCGACGTCGCACGCGGCCGACGCCTTCGTCCGGCGGCTGCGCGACGAGGGCGTCGTCTCGGAAATCCTCCCGACACCCGGTTTCTGCCTGTCCAAAGAGGACTTCTCGGCGTGGGCGGCCGGACGCACCCGGTTCGTCATGGAGGACTTCTACCGCGACCAGCGCCGCAAGTTCGGCGTGCTGCTCGAAGCCGACGGCGAGCCCGAAGGCGGGCACTGGAACTACGACCACGACAACCGGCAGCCGCCGCCGAAGACCACCCGGCTCGCCGTCCCGTCGCCGTGGCAGCCGCGGGAGAACGAGATCGACGAGCGCGTCCGCGCCGAACTCGACGAAGCCGAACGCGCCGGGAAGATCCACCCGGTCGGCGTGGACGGGCCGCGGCAGTTCGCCGTCGGGCACGACGAAGCGCACCGGGCGCTGCGGCGGTTCCTCGACCACCGGCTGCCCTCGTTCGGCCCGCACCAGGACGCCATGCTCACCCACGACTGGGCGATGGCGCACGCACTGCTGTCGGTTCCGCTGAACCTGGGGCTCCTCGACCCGCGCGACGTCGTCCGGCGGGCCGAGGAGCGCTACCGGGCCGGCGAGGCGCCGCTGAGCAGCGTCGAAGGGTTCATCCGGCAGGTGCTCGGCTGGCGCGAATGGGTGTGGCACCTCTACTGGCACCAGGGGCCGGACTACCTGCGGCGCAACGCACTGCAGGCCCGCCGCCCGCTGCCGGCGTGGTGGCGTTCGCTGGACGCCGACGCGGTCGAGGCCGCGTGCCTGCGCACCGCGCTCGCCGGGGTCCGCGACCGCGGCTACGCCCACCACATCGAACGCCTCATGGTGCTCGGCAACCACGGGCTCCAGCGCGGGTACGACCCGGCCGCGCTCACCCGCTGGTTCGCCACCGCGTTCGTCGACGGGTTCCCCTGGGTGATGCCCGCCAACGTCATCGGCATGAGCCAGTACGCCGACGGCGGGGTCGTCGCGACCAAGCCGTACGCCGCCGGGGGCGCCTACATCAACCGGATGAGCGACCACTGCGGCGGCTGCGCCTACGACCCGAAGAAGCGGACGGGCCCGCAGGCGTGCCCGTTCACCGCGGGGTACTGGGCCTTCCTGGACCGCAACGCGCAGCGGCTGCGCGGCAACCACCGGATGCGGCAACCCCTCAGCGGCCTCGAACGGCTCGCCGACCGCGCCGAAGTCGTGGCCCGGGAAGCGGAGCGCGAGCACTTCTGATCGTATAACGACCTATACGGCCGCGGAAAACGGAAGCGACTGCGGCCAGAGTGAACAAACCGCACGCAACGACGGCGGCGACCTGAACGCTGGTGGTGGAGGCCGCCCGGGCCGCCGCGAGCAGCTCGGTGGCCTCCGGCAGACCCCGGGAAGCGGCTTCGGCCTGGGCCGGTCCGGCCGCCGCCAGCCGCTTGGCCGCCTCCGGCACGCCGGGCGGCACGACCAGGTGGGCGGCGGCCAGCGAGCCGAACGCCGTCGTGCCCAGGCCCGCGCCCAGCTCGTAACCGGTCTTCTCGACGGCGGCCGCGCCGCCCGCCCGGTCGGCGGGGCCGGCCGTCAGCAGCGTGTCCGTGCTCGAGGTCAGGGCGAGGGCCATCCCCAGGCCCGAGCCGGCGAGCGCGCCGCCGAGCCACCACGGCGACGTCAGCCCGCCCGCCGCGGGGACACCGAGTGCCGCGGCCGCGAGCGCGAATCCCGCGGTGGCGACCCGGGCGTTGCCGAACTGCTCCAGCAGGGCCGGGGTGAGCACGCTGCCCACGGCCGAGGCGCCGAGCACGAGCAGCAGCCGCACGGCCGCGGCGGCCGGGGACAGGCCGAGCACGACCTGCAGGTACTGGGCGAGCAGCAGGCCGAGGCCGACCAGCGTGCTCATCACCAGCAGGATCCCGCCGGCCGCGGCCGGTACGCCCGGCCGCCGGAAGAGGGCCAGGTCCAGCAGGGGCGCGTCGGCCCGCCGCTGGCGGCGGACGAAGAGGACGAGGAGGACGGCCCCGGCGGCGCCCGTGGCGAGGCCGCCCTCCGACGGCCCGGCGGCGAACGCGATCCCGAACACGCCGCCAGCCGCGAGCACCGCGCTCAGGGCGTCCCACCGCTGCCGACCCGGCGGGCTGCGCGGCAGCCACCGCAGGGCCGCCACGACCGCGGCGAGGATCACCGGCGGGTTGACCAGGAACGTCGCCCGCCAGCCCCACGCCTCGACGAGCAGCCCGCCGAGCACCGGGCCGAACACCGAACCGGTCCCGGCGATCCCGCTGCACACCGCGATCGCCGTGCGCCGCTGCCGCCGGTCCGGGAACAGCTCCCGCAGCAGCGACATCGTCACCGGCATGATCAAGGCCCCGCCGACGCCGAGCAGCGCGCGGGCGGCGAGCAGGGCCGGCACGCCGGGAGCGAGCGCGCAGCCGAGCGACGCGGCCCCGAACACCGCGTAACCGGTGACGAGCACCCGCCGTCGCCCGAAGCGGTCGCCGAGCGTGCCCGACGGCAGGAGCAGCGGTGCCGCGGTCAGCGGGTAGATCGCCACGATCCACACCTGGGCGGCCGCGCCGGGGCGCAGCTGCCGGACGAGGTCGGGCAGCGCGACGTGCAGCACGGTGGCGTCCACCGCGACGAGGAAGAGGCCGGCGCCGAGGACGGCCAGCAGCGGCCAGGCCCGGGCGGTCACGGCCACAGCAGGTCCGCCAGGTGGTGGGCCACGACGTCGACGTGCGGCGGGTCGACCACCGAGAGGTGGTGCGCGGCCACCGGGACGATCTCCAGCCGTGGGCACAGCTGGTCCCAGCCCGCCGCGAGGTCGGTGCGGGAGTAACGCGGTTCCATCGCGAGCCCGGCCGCGTACGGTTCGGTGGCCCGGTAGAGCACCACGCGGCCGTCGTAGGGCACCGGCGTCCCGCGCTCGGCGGCGAGGGTGTCCGAAAAGGACTGCTGCTGGTGCCGGAGGACGCCGGGGCTGAGCAGCCCGGCTTCGGCGACGCGCTGCATGGTCAGCTCGATCTGGGCTTCTTCGGGCAGGGCGGCGAGCTCTTCGTGGCCGAGCCGGACGGTCCGGCCGTAGGTGCCTTCGACGTAGCCGGTGAAGCGCAGGAAGCGCCGGGCCGAGGACGCGCGCGGGTCGAGGTCCGGTTCGGGCAGCGGGAGCATGGTGTCGATGAGCGCGACGAGCTCGACCGGTTCGCCTTCGGCCGCGAGCCGGGTGGCGACACCGTAGGCGAGGGCGCCGCCGAACGACCAGCCGGCGAGCCGGTAGGGGCCGTGGGGCACGCGGGCGCGGACGAGCGGGAGGAGCCGTTCGACGCGGTCTTCGATGCGGGCGCCGGGGACGCGTTCGAAGCCGGCGCACGGGACGCCGTCGGGCAGCCGATCCAGCAGCGGGCGGTAGACGGTGCAGGTGCTGCCGCCGGGGTGGAACAGCAGCAGGGGAGCGGTGCCGGCGTCACCGGGTTTGAGGAGGTGGACGGGCCCGCGTTCTTCGCGGGTGTCGAGCAGGGCGCGGG
This sequence comes from Amycolatopsis sp. lyj-23, assembly GCF_046549135.1. NCBI lineage: Bacteria > Bacillati > Actinomycetota > Actinomycetes > Pseudonocardiales > Pseudonocardiaceae > Amycolatopsis > Amycolatopsis sp. lyj-23. Next base: position 163,724 of record NZ_JAJPWN010000002.1, read on the forward strand.
CGACGTCGGCGATGGCGGCGAGGGAGTCGTGGCCGAGGAGGTCCGCGGCGTCGACGGGCGTGTCGAGTTCGGCGGTGAGGTCGTCGGCGAGCAGGCGGGCGAGGCGGTGTGGTTCTTCGGTGCCGGTGAGCCGGACGTGCGGGCCGGCGGCGTCGGTGCCGGTGTGCTGCCGCCAGAGCCGCAGGACGAGCCGGTCGGCGGCGTCCCAGGCCCGGCCGCGGGCGGGCGGTTCGTCGCCGCGCGGGGCGAGGTCGCGGTTGAGGTCGGCGAGGGTGGCGCCGCGGAGCACGGCGGCGGGATCGGGATCGGCGCCGAGCTCCCGGCGGACGGCGTCGCGGATGCGGTTGGCCATCAGGGAGTCGAGGCCGAGCTCGACGAGGGGGGTGTCGGGGTCCAGGCGGTCGGGGGAGAGGCCCATGATCGCGGCGACGATCCGGGTGAGCGGGTCGCCCGTGGCTTCGCTCGGTGCCGGCTGGGGCCGGCTCGGCGGGGGTGCGGTCGCTGTGGTGTCGGTGTACCAGTGCCGCTCGTGGCGCCACGGCATCGGCGGTACGTCGGTGAGCTGCCCGTCGTCGTGCGGGGTGGTCACGGTGATGCGGGTGCCCGCGCAGTACAGCGTGGCCGCTGCCGCCGCGAAGGCGCGCAGCTCGTCCTGGCCGCGGCGCAGGGTGCCGGTCACGACGGCGTCGGCGGTGCCGGCGGCGTCCAGCGTGCGGGCCAGTGAACCGCGCAGGATCGGGTGCGGGGAGATTTCGACGAAGACGCGGTGCCCGTCCGCGGCGGCCGCGGTGACCGCCTGCCGGAAGCGGACCGGGCGGCGCAGGTGCGCGGCCCAGTACCCGGCGTCGAAGTCCGGGAGCTCGCGCGGATCGGTCAGCACGGTGTCGTACCAGGGCACCAGCGGACGGCGGCCGCCCAGCTCCGCCAGCTCGTCGCGCAGGGCCCCGAGGACGGGCTCGACCCCGGCCGAGTGCCCGGCGACCCCGACGGGCAGCCGCCGCGCGGCCCGGCCGGCCGCCTCGAGTTCGGCGACGAGCCGATCGAGGACGGCCGCGTCCCCGGCGACGGTCACCTGACCGGGCGCGGCGTCCACGGCGAGCTCGACCCCGGGGTGGCGGGCGAGGTCGTCGGGGGTCAGTTCCACGGCGGCCATGGCACCGCCCGAGCCGATCGTGCCGAGCAGGCGCGCGCGGGTGGCGACCAGGTGGACGGCTTCGTCGGCGGTCAGCACCCCGGCCACGACGGCGGCGGCTGCGGACCCCAGCGAGTGCCCGAGGACGGCGGCGGGCCGGACGCCGAGCGCCTCCCACCGGGCGGCGAGCGCGAGTTGCGTCCCGAAGATGGCCAGTTGGGTTTCGGCCAGTGTCCGGGGTGTGGCGCCGGTGAGGAGGGAGCGCAGGGATCGTCCGGCGTGTTCGGTGAAGGGGTCGCCGAGCTTGTCGACCTGCGCGGCGAAGGCGGCATCGGCGGTTCCGGCTGGTCCGGCGGTTCCGGCGGCGAGGAGGTGACGGCCCATCCCGGCCCATTGGGAGCCGTGCCCGGAGAAGACGAAGACGGGCCCTTCCCCGCGGACGGCAGTACCGGTGAAGGCCCCGGCGGGCAGCAGATCCCGCCGGTGGCCGACGGCCCGCAGCAGCGCGGCGAGCTCCGTGTGGTCGCCGGCGACGAGGGCAGCCCGGTGCGGCCCGGAGTCGTCCCGGCGGAAGAGGGTGTGGACGACGTCGTCGAAGCGGGCGTTGCGCCCGGCGGGGGAGTCGAGCCAGGCGGCCAGCTGGGCGGCCCGCTCGGTGAGGCGGTCGCGGGTCCGCGCGGAGAGAACCGCGATCCGGCCACCGCCGGTACCGGCGGTGGTTGCCGGGATGGCGACGGCGCCGCCGGATGGCCGCCCGCCTTCCCGCGTTCCGCCCGGTGCCGCCGCTTCCTCCAGCACCACGTGCGCGTTCGTCCCGCCGAACCCGAACGCGGACACCCCGGCCGTCGCGCGGCCCGTGTGGCGGGGCCACTCCGTCCGCTCCGTCACCACCTTCAACCCCAGCGAGCCGAAGGCGATGTGCGGGTTCGGGGCCGCGAAGTGCAGCTGCGGGGGCAGTGCACCGTGCTGCAGCGCCAGGACCACCTTGATCAGCCCCGCGATCCCCGCCGCGGCCTCGGCGTGGGCGATGTTCGTCTTCACCGAGCCGATCAGCAGGGGTGCTTCCGGTGGGCGGCCGGTGCCCAACACCTCCCCGAGCGCGCCCGCTTCGATCGGGTCGCCCAGCAGCGTGCCCGTTCCGTGCGCCTCCACGTAATCCACTGTGGACGGATCGAGGCCGCGGTACGCCTCCCGCAACATCGCTTGCTGCGCCAGCGGGTTCGGCGCGGCCAAGCCGTTGGAACGGCCGTCGGAGTTGACCGCCGAGGCGCGGATCACCGCGAGCACGCGGTCGCCGTCGTATTCGGCGTCGGCCAGGCGCTTGAGCACCACCACGCCGCAGCCCTCCGCGCGGGCGATGCCGTCCGCGTCCGCGGAGAACGTCTTGCACCGGCCGTCGACGGCGAGCAGGCCCGCCGCCGCGAACGCCGCCGTCGGGCCCGGGAGCAGCATCAGGTTCACCCCGGCCGCCAGGGCCAGGTCCGCGTCGCCGTCGCGCAGGGCCCGCGCCGCGTGGTGCACCGCGACCAGCGACGACGAGCACGCCGTGTCCACCGCCATGCTCGGCCCGCGCAGGTCGTAGACGTACGACAGCCGGTTGGCCGCGATGCTGCCCGCCGCGCCCGTGGCCGTCCACAGGTCCGGGGAGCCGCCGGTCATCGTGAGGTGGCCGTAGTCGTGGGTGGCGATCCCGGTGAACACGCCGGTCCGGCTGCCGCGCAGCGACGACGGCGCGATCCCGGCGTGCTCCAGCGCCGCCCACGTCACCTCCAGGAGCATCCGCTGCTGCGGGTCCATCGCGGCCGCTTCGCGCGGGGTGATGCCGAAGTGCTCGGCGTCGAACCCGGCGACGTCGTCGAGGAAGCCGCCGAGGACCGGTGCCGCGTCGGGGTTCCAGCGGCCGGGCGGTGCGGTGCGGACGGCGTCCCGCCCGGTGCGCAGCAGGTCCCAGAACTCCTCCGGTCCGTCCGCGCCGGGGAACCGGCAGCCCAGCCCGACGACGGCGACGGGGTCGGTCCGGCGCCGGTCGGTGCCCGGCCGGGCGTCGGGCTCGGCGGCGCCGGTGAGGCGGCGCACGAGGGCGTCGATGGTCGGGCTTTCCCACAGCAGCGTCGGCGGCAGCCGCCGGCCGAGGCGCTCCTCGATGTCGGCGGCGATGCCGACGGCCTGGCGGGAGGACAGGCCGTAGTCGCCGAGCGGGTGGTCGGGCTCGGCCGTGACGCCGGTGTGTTCGGCGACGGTGTCCAGGAGCCAGCGGCGCAGGGTGTCGGTCGTCGGCTCGCTCATCGGGCCATGGCCTTTCGGTAGTCGCCGGCGAGGTAGCGATCGCGGCAGGCGCCGCGGGCGATCTTGCCGCTGGACGTGCGCGGGACCCGCCCGGGCGGCACGAGCAGCACGTCCCGCAGCGCGAGCCCGTGCGCGTCGGCGATCAGCCGCCGGATCGCGGCGGTCAGCGCGCGTTCGGCGGGTTCGGTCAGGTCGGCGTGGCCGCGGTGTTCGGCGACCACGACGACGGCTTCGGTGTCGGTGCCCTCGACGGCGAAGGCGGCGACGCTGCCGGGGCGGATCGCGGCGTCGGCGGCCGCGGCGGTGGCTTCGACGTCCTGCGGGTAGTGGTTGCGCCCGTCGACGATGATCAGGTCCTTGATCCGGCCGGCGATGTACAGCTCGCCGTCGTGGCGGACGCCGAGGTCGCCGGTCCGCAGCCACGGCCCCTCGGGCAGGCCGCCGGCCAGCCGCGCGCCGAAGGTTTCCGTGCTCTCCAGGGGTTTCTGCCAGTAGCCGCCGCCGACGTTGGGGCCGTGCACCCAGATTTCGCCGACCGAGCCGTCCGGCAGCACGACCGCGTTGCCCGGGTCGACGATCGCGACGAGCTGCCCGGCCGGGCCGCCGCACGCGACGAGCCGGACCCCGTCCCCGGCCGGCCGCCCGGCCCCCGTCGCCAGTGCGTCGCGGTCGAACGTCGTGACCCGCGGAACGGCGGCGCGTCCGGTGGTGACGAACACGGTGGCCTCGGCCAGGCCGTAGGCCGGGCGGGTCATCTCCGGCCGGTACCCGGCGGCGGCGAAGGCGGTGTGGAAGCGGTCGAGGACGTCCGGGTTGATCGGCTCGGCGCCGTTGACGATCGCGGCGACGCGGCCGAGCCGCAGCCGCGCGCGGTCGGCCTCGCGGATCCGGCTTGCGCAGTAGTGGAAGGCGAAGTTCGGGGCCGCGCTCCAGCTGCCCGCGTGGTCGCCGAGCAGTTCGAGCCAGCGGACCGGCCGTTCGACGAAGGCGAGCGGGTCCATCAGCACCGACCGCAGCCCCAGCGCCAGTGGCGTGATCAGGCCGAGCACGAGGCCCATGTCGTGGAAGAGCGGCAGCCAGGAGACGGTGGTGGCCGCGGCCGGGTCGAGGCCGAGCCCGCGGACGGCCTGGGTGACGTTGGCGAGGACGTTCGCGTGGGTCAGCACCACGCCGGCCGGGCTGCGCGTCGAGCCGGAGGTGTACTGCAGGTACGCGATGTCGTCCGGGGCCGCCGTCGCCGGGGGCCGCGACCCCGCCGGTTCCGGCCGGTCCACCGCGACGACGGCGGTGTCACCGCCGAGGAACGCTTCGACCCCCGGCCGCGCGGCGGCGGTGGTGACGACGGCTGCGGGCGCGCAGTCGGCGAGGACCGCGGCGAGCCGTCCGGCGTGCCCCGGCAGGCCCGGGTCGAACAGCGGTACGGCGATCGCGCCCGCGGTGATCGCGGCCAGGAAGCCGACGACGTAGTCCGGGCCCTGCGGGCAGAGCACGGCGACCCGGTCGCCCGGCGCCACCGGCAGCGCGGCCGCGGCGGCGTCGACGCGGCCGGCCAGCTGCTGCCAGGTGAGCGTGCGCCGCCGTCCGGCGGGGTCGACGGCGAAGTCGGCGAAGGTCAGGGCGGGGGCGTCCGGGGTGGTCGCCGCCCAGTGGCGCAGGCACGCGGTCAGGGTGTCGCCGCCCACCGCCGGGAATTCCTTCTGGGACATGGGTTCTCCTTGCTAGCGGCCCAGGCGCGCAACCGCGTGCTGCCACGCGGCGACGGCCAGGGTGTCGAGGTCGAGGTCGGTCGCTCCGGCGTCGCGGAGCAGGACCAGCACGCCGTCGGCGGCGATGGCGACGGTGCGCAGGCGCAGCCCGGGCAGTCCGGCCGGCTGGCCCGGCAGGGTGAGGACCTGCTGGTAGGACAGGGTTTGCGCGCCCGGGACCGCGGGTCCGGTCCCGAGGGTCGTCGTCGAGACGGTGGACAGGTCCCGGTCGTCGACGGTGACGCGGGCGCAGCGGCGGGCCTGCGCGGTCCAGGCGGCGAGGTCGGTCGGGTGCGGGGTCCGGGCGACGAGTTCGGACAGCTGGCCACCGGGCACCGCCGTCTGGAACCCCTGTCCGGCGCCCGTGCCCGGGTGCAGCACGCGGCCGTGGACGACGTCGGCGCAGCCGGTGCCGTCGCTGCGGTCCGCAGTGGACAGTGCGGTGGCGACGTCGAACACGGTCCGGTCCGCGGGTGGCCCGGGCACCGCCTCGGCGGGCAGCAGTGCCGACGGCGGAACCACCGGCGCCGGTGGAACACCGGCCACCGCGGTGGCCGGTGGAACGCCGACCGCGGTGGCCGGTTTCGCGGGCGAAATGGTGACCATGGCCGCCGCGGCGACGACCAAGGCGGCAGCGGCGGGCGGAAAGCGAATTCGGGCAGCCATGAAGAACCCTTCCGGGAGCATTCTCGAGGAGGTGCGGCCCCTGCGCTGGAACCCTTCGCCGGGACGCGTCGAGCGACGACCGGTCCGGGCGGCACGGCGAAGGCTACGCGGGGAAATCGGTTACCGGAAGCACCTCAAGACGGCGTAAACATCTTCAGCGACAGCGCGTGAGCTGCACATTCGCAGGTTACTGGCGAGTTCGGCGGCGGGTTGTGGCACGGCCGTCCGAGTTTGGTCACCCTCTGCGAGCGCCGCCTCACCCGTGCGGGGGAGTTTGTTTTCCTGCCATTCACATTGTCCGCTCACATCGTGGACAGGACAATTGCGTTCCCGGACGTCATTCCTTTAGCTTGGCCGCACTTCGACCCGCCGGAAAGGAAACGCATGCGCCCATTCGTGAGGTGGTTCACGGCGCTGACGGCCGCGGTGTGCGCGCTGCCCGGCGCCCCGGCCGTGGCCGCCGCCGGTGTCCCGGACGCCCGGGCCGACGACGGCTCGCACGTCGTCGCAGAGACCACTGTGGACGGTGACGGCCGGGTGCTCGACCTGACCGTGCGCTCCACCGGGATCGGGGCCTACGCGATGGTCCGGCTGATCCTGCCGCAGGACTGGGCGGCCCGGCGCTGGCCGGCGATCTACCTGCTGGCCGGCGAAACCCGGCTGCAGGACTACCGCGGCTGGAGCGCGAACACCGACGTCCGGCAGCTCGCCGACGACGCCGGTGTCCTGGTCGTCATGCCCGGCTCGGGCTCCGCGGGCTTCTTCAGCGACTGGTGGAACTACGGCAAGGACCTCGCGCTCAACCAGTGGGAGACCTTCACCGCCGTCGAACTGCCGCAGCTGATCGACCGCGGCTACCGCGGGGACGGCCGGCGCGCGGCCGCCGGCCTGTCCCTCGGCGGGTACGGCGCGCTCGAGCTCGCCGCGCGGCGGCCGGGCGTGTTCCGCTACGCGGCCTCCTTCAGCGGCAACGTCAACCCGGCCGGCCCCACCGGAGAACTGCTGACCGACGCGATCGTCACGTCGGCCCGCCTCGACCCCGAAGCCCTGTGGGGCGACCGGCGTCGCGAGGCCGCGCGCTGGGAGGCGCACGACCCGCTGGTGAACGCCGACCGCCTGCGCGGCACCGAGCTGTACCTCTCGGCGGGCAACGGGCTGCCGGGTCCGCTCGACGCGAAGCTGCCGATCGACGTCCTGCCCGGCGCGATGCTCCTGGAGTTCCTCTGCGGCGCCCAGACCACCGCGCTGGCCGGCCGGCTGCGTGCCCTCGGCGTCCCGATGACGGCGGACCTCTACGGGCCGGGCACCCACCAGTGGGCGTACTGGCAGCAGCAGCTGCACAAGACGTGGCCGCGGATGCTGCAGGTGCTGGCGTCGTGAAACCGTCCTATGTGGTCACCGGCGCGGCGGGCGGCATCGGCCGCGCCTGCGTCGCGGAGCTGGTGCGGCGGGGCGCGCACGTGTGGGCGAGCGTCCGCCGCGACGAGGACGAAGCGGACCTGGCGCGCACCTACGGCGACGCGGTCACGGTGCTGCGGATGGACCTGCGCGACGCGGAGTCGATCGCCCGGTCCGGAGACCGCGTCGCGGCGGCGGGACCGGTGCGCGGCCTGGTGAACAACGCCGGGCTGGCGCGGCCGGGGCCGCTCGAGCACGTGCCGCTGGCGGCGTTCCGGGAGCAGCTGGAGGTGAACGTCACCGGCCAGCTGGCGGTGACGCGCGCGATGCTGCCGGCCCTGAGGCGCGCGGAGTCGCCGCGCGTGGTGACGATCGGCTCGATCGGCGGCCGGATCGCGGGACCGATGGTCGGGCCGTACCACACGTCGAAGTTCGCGCTGGTGGGGTTGACCGACAGCCTGCGCGCGGAACTGGCCCCGGAGGGCATCCGGGTGGTGCTGGTGGAGCCGGGCGCGGTGGCGACCCCGATCTGGCCCCGAGCCCGCGCGGCGGCGGAGGAGGTCCGCGCGGCCTTGTCACCGGCGGCACTGGAGAGGTACGGAGAGCAACTGGCGACGGCCGAGCGCAGCGCGGCCCGCTCGGCCCGAACGGGAGTACCCCCGCGCCGGGCGGCCGAGACGGTGGTCCGCGCGCTGACGGCCCGCCACCCGGCACCGCGTTACCTGGTCGGCACGGACGCGCGAGTCGCGGCGGTGCTGGCGAACCTGCCGTTCCGCCTGCGGTACCGCTTGACGGCGGCGAAGCGGTGAACGGGTGGTCGAGGTGGGGTGGCCTGGGAACTGGTCTCCGGCGGCGGGAGCTGGGCACCGGTTCGGCGGCAGGTGCGCGGAGGCGGCGGCTCGGTGGGCGGCTCGTTCGGCCGGCGCGGTCGGTGGTTCGGTGTGGCCGCGCGGGTGGTCGAGCGGCTGCTCGATGGTTCCGCCGGAGCTGCGCGGTCTGCACCTCGCCCGGCCGGCGGGATCGGTTGTCCGATGTAGCCGCGCCGGCGGTCGAGCAGCTCTGCTCGGGCTGCGCGGTTGCACCTCGTGTGGCCGGTGCGGTCGGTAGTTCGGTCCGGCCGCGCGGGTGGTCGAGCAGCTCTGCTTGGGCTGCGCGGTTGCACCTCGCTCGGCCAGCGCGGTCGGTTGTCCGATGTGGCCGCGCGGGCGGTCGAGCGGTTCTGCCGGAGTTGCGCGGTCTGCACTTCGAGCGGTCGGCGGGGTCGGTGGTCCGACGCGGCCGGAGGAGCGGCGAGATGAACCGACCACCGAGGTGGGTGCCAAGCCCCCGCCACCGTCACCGAGCCAGAGGTGAGCGATGAGCCGCCTCGTTGTCATCATCGCCCCCGGCTCGCGGGGCGACGTCCAACCGTGCGTGGCCCTCGGGCGGGGGCTGGCCGCCCGAGGCGACCGAGTCCGCGTCCTCGCCGCTCCCGCGTTCCGGGAGCTCGTCGAATCCCACGGCCTCGGCTTCGCACCCCTCTCAGCCGACCCCACCGCCCTGCTCGGCTCCGCCGCCGGGCAAGGGTGGACCAGCGGGCGCGCCTTCCTCTCACGCCTGCGGGAAGTGCTCCGGCCCGTGCTCGACCGGCTGCTCGCCGACGTGCACGCCGGGGTCGCCGGGGCCGGGCTGCTGCTCGCGCCGACGCTCGGCTTCCTCGGCGCCCACCTGGGCGCCGCCCTCGGCGTCCCCGATGCCGAACTGCACTACCAGCCCAGCGTCCCGACCCGCGCCTTCGCCCACCCCCTCCTGCCCCGGGCCGAGCGGCTCGGCCCCTGGGCGCGGCACCTCAGCTTCACCGCCGTCGACACCTTCGCCTGGCAGGTGCTTCGGCCGGAACTCGACCGCTGGCGCGTCGAGGCGCTCGGCCTGCCGAAAGCCGGTCTTCGCGGACCGCGGCGGCGTTCGGCCGTGCTGTGCGGGTTCTCCGACGCCGTCGTGCCGCGGCCGCCCGACTGGCCCGCCCGCGTGCACGTCACCGGCTACTGGTTCCTCGACGTCGGCCACTGGCGCCCCGACCCGCGGCTGCGGGACTTCCTCGCCGCCGGACCGCCGCCGGTGTACGTCGGGTTCGGGAGCATGCAGCCCGCGGCCGCCGAGCGGACGTTCGACCTGGTGCGCACGGCCCTGCGCCGGGCGGGGCTGCGCGGTGTGGTCAGCGCCGGGGTCGACGCCGACGACCTGCTGGTCGCCGGGGACGTCCCGCACGAGTGGCTGTTTCCGCGCACCGCCGCCGTCGTCCACCACGGTGGCGCCGGGACCACCGCGGCGGGCCTGCGGGCCGGCGTACCCGCGCTGGTCTGCCCGGTCTTCTCCGACCAGCCCTACTGGGGCGAACGCGTCTCCCGGCTGAGCGCCGGCCCGAAACCGCTGCCGCTCGGCGACATCGACGTCCACACCTTGACCGCGCGGCTGCGTGAGCTGACCGGGAACCCGCTGTTCCGGCGCGGCGCGCAGTACGTGGGCGCGCGCCTGCGGGCCGAGGACGGGGTGGCCCGCGCGTGCTCGATCCTGGGCCCGGGCTAGCCGAAGATCGCCAGCGCCAAGCCCGCTCCGACGATCAGCACGCACGCCGCGATCGTCGTCCGGCGGTAGTACAGGATCAGCGCCGCGAACTCGCGCAGCAGCGCGCTCGGCAGGAAGTACCGGGCCGTCGGGGAGCCCGTCGCGTGGAAGGGCAGGCCGAGCCGGCGGCACTCCACCGCCGCCCGGAACACGTGGTAGTTGCTGGTCACCACGACCACCCGCCGCGCGCCGGCGGGCAGCAGCGCGGCCGAGAACCGCAGGTTCTCCTCGGTCGTCCCGGCCCGGTCTTCGCGCACGATCCGGCCGTCCGGCACGCCGCGGTCGCGCAGGTAGGCGTGCATCGCCTCGGCTTCGGTGACCGTCTCGCCGGATCCCTTCCCGCCCGAGACGACCAGCAGCGGTGGCTTCGCCTCCCGGTCGTGCAGCCGGATCGCCCGGTCGAGCCGCCCGGCGAGCAGCGGCGGCACGCGCTCGCCGGCCAACCCGCAGCCGAGGACGATGACGGCGTCGAACCCGCTGCGGCGGCCGATCCGGCTGTACACCACGGAATAGACCAGCAGCGACAGGAACAGGAACCCGAAGTAGCAGGCCAGCACCGCGGCGATGCCGACGAGCGCCGAACCCCACCGCCCGAGCGGCACGAAGAACAGCGCCTCCAGCCCGACCAGCCCGACGCCGAGGCCGAGCGACAGCAGGTTCCCGGCGCTGCGCCCCTCCCGCCGCCACATCCGGACGCCGTTGACGACCAGCGCGACCGGCAGCCCCAGCGCGACGAGCACCGCGACCACCGCGAGCACGCCCACCAGCACCGGCGTCAGCCACTCCAGGTGCAGGGCCGCGCGCAGCAGCCACAACGCGGTCAGCAGCAGCGCGACGCCGAGCCAGACGGCGTTGCCCAGCCGCCGTGGTTCGCGCGCCAGCCGCACGGCGAACACGACGAGCGCCACGCCGGCGGCGCCCGGCAGCACCGCACCGCCGATGTCCACCCCGGCCTCCCTGGATTCCCCGTTGCGGTCCAACCTAGCGGGGCGGTGATCTGGCAGGGTGAGGGACGTGACCGATCGGCGCCCGGCGTTCGTGCTGCACGAGCACTTCCGCCCGCGGCACCACTTCGACCTGCGGCTGGAGGAGAACGGCGTGCTGCGGTCCTGGGCCGTCCCGCGCGGCCTGCCCCCGGACGCGGCCACGAACCGGCTGGCGGTCGCGGTGCCGGACCACGCCCTCGACCACCTCGGCTACGAGGACGACACGAAGAAGATCGCCGACACCGGCTGGTGGGAGGAGCACGACCGGACCGCCAAGCGCATCCTGTTCACCCTGCACGGCCGGACGGAGGCCGTGCGGTACGCGCTGATCCGCACGTCGAACGACTGGCTGCTGCACCGGACCCGGGACCAGCCGGGCGGCGCGTGACCCGCGTGATCCGGGGCCGAACTCGCGTGACCAGAGCCGGAACTCGCGTGATTAGAGCCGGACTCGCGTGATCCGACCCGGATCTGGTGAATGACGGCTCCGATCACGCGAATGACGGCCCGGAGCACGCGGGATACGGTCCCGATCACGCAGGTTCCGGGCTCAGGCGGCCGAGACCCGTGCGTGCGGCCGGAACCGGACGCCGGTCGGGATCGCGCGGTGGGCCCAGTGGCCCAGCACCACCAGCAGCGCGATCTCCAGCACCATCATCAGCCGCTCCACCAGGCCCGTCGCCACGGTCGGCAGGTGGCCGCCCAGGATGACGTTCACCGCGAACGGGACGATGAACGGCAGGTAGAACGGGATGGCCGCCAGCGCCAGCCGGCGCGACCACGTCGCGGACCGGCGCCAGCGGGGGTCGTCGCGGTGGCGGCGGCCCAGTGCCCAGCCGACCACCGGCAGGCTCAGGCACGTCACCGCCGAGGCGTACAGGTGGATCTTGCCCGTCGCGGTGATCGCGCCCCCTTGGGGGTCCTTCGCGAACACCGCCACCGCCAGCAGGCTCACGCACCACAGCACCTTCGCCGCCACCAGGGCCGGGTTGGCCAGCAGGCCGCGGCGGCAGAGCGCGACCAGCAGCAACGCCGACCCCGTGCTGGTGAGCAGCAGCGCGCCGTCCCACATCCAGCGGCCCGGGCTCAGTGCGTAGTCGCTGAGCATCGTGCTCACCGGGTCGAGGGGCGCGAGCCTGCGGTCGACGTGCAGCACGGCGAGCAGTACGACCGCGCCGGCGAAGGCGGCGAGTGCCCCGGGGACGAGCAGGCGGGCGCGCAGGCGGGGACGGACGGGTGCGGGACACAGCATGTGGGAAGACACTCCGGGACGGTTCGGCTGGTTCAGGCGCAGCCGCGCACGCTACCCGTGACCTTTCCGTGACCATGGCCGACGCGCCCGGCCTGTGACCCACGACACCGTCAGTGGTCGCCGTCCTGCGGGATCTCGGCCGAGTCGGTGAGCCGCAGCTTGCGCCGCGCCCGTTGGTAGAACGTCGTCATGCCGAGCCGGACCACCCGGGCCGCGCTCGGCCGGCCGCGCAGGTCGAGCCGTTCGCCCGGCGAGACGTACCCCTGGACCTGGCCGTCGACCTCCACCGCCAGCCGGCCGCTGGTCGGCAGCAGCTCCAGGGTCACCTCGTCGTGCACCGAGAGCACCACCCCGCGGCTGTAGGCCGAGTGCGGCGCCGCCGGCGTCACCAGCAGGGCCTCGACCGCCGGGCTGGTGATCGGGCCGCCCGCGGAGAAGCTGTAGGCCGTCGAGCCGGTCGGGGTCGCCACGACCACCGCGTCGGCCGAGTAGCTCACGAACGGCTGGCCGCCGACGCGGACCGCGACCACCGCGCTGCCGTCGCCGGGCACGCGCACCACCGCGATGTCGTTGAACGCCGTGATCCGCCGTCCCTGCAGCACCGCGTCCACCGCCAGCCGCGGCTCCACCGTGAACTGGTGGTCGTCGATGGCCGACAGCGCACCCGGCAGGTCCGGGACGTCGACCTCGGCCAGGAACCCGAGTTTGCCGAGGTTCACCCCGAGCACCGGAGCGCGCTGCCCGTCGGCCAGCCGCATGGCCCGCAGCATCGTGCCGTCGCCGCCCAGGCTGACCAGCAGGTCGGAGCGCCGCCCGAGTTCCTCGGGCGGCACCCCCACCGCCGCGCAGTTCAGCCGGACGATTTCGTCCTCGATGCCGAGGACCTCGATGTTCCGGTTGCCCGCCCAGCCGAGCACGGCTTCGACGGCGGCCGCCGAGTCGCGGCGGGGGTGCAGCACGAGTCCCGCGGAGTGCATGTCAGCGGCTCCGGACGGGGGAGGTACCGAGCGTCATGCGCTCAGTCTGCCCGCTCCCGCCCCGGGCCGCCGCGAGAACCGCAGGGCGCCGTCGTCGAGCTTGCCGTGCCGCAGCTTGACGACGTCGTGGGCGTAGCTCATGCCCAGCTGCCACGGCGCCCGCGAACCCGCCTTCGGGAACTCGTCGATCGACCGCTGCACGTAGCCGGCGTCGAAGTCCAGCAGCGGCCGCTCGGTCACCGCCGGGTCGTCGTTGACCGGCACGCACTGGTCGTAGCCGTGCCGGTCGAGGTGGCGCAGCAGCCGGACGACGTACTCGGCGACGAGGTCGGCCTTGAGCGTCCACGACGCGTTCGTGTAGCCGATCGTGAAGGCGAAGTTCGGCACGCCGCTGAGCATCATGCCCTTGTAGGCCATGGTTTCCGGCAGCTTCACCGGGGCGCCGTCCACCGACAGCTCGATCCCGCCGAAGGCCAGCAGCCGCAGCCCGGTGGCGGTCACGACGACGTCCGCCTCGAGCTCGTCGCCCGACTCGAGCCGGATGCCCCGGTCGGTGAAGGACGCGATCCGGTCGGTGACGATCGAGGCGTCCCCGCGGCGCAGCGACCGGAACAGGTCGCCGTCCGGGACCAGGCACAGCCGCTGGTCCCAGGGCTGGTAGCGCGGCTTGAAGTGGGTGTCGACGGCGAACCCCGGCGGCAGCTGCTTCACCGTCGCCTTGCGGATCAGCGCCTTGACCACGCCCGGGCGGCGCCGGCTGAGCTGGTAGATCAGCGTGCTCACCGCGACGTTCTTCCAGCGCGCGATCGGGTACGCCAGCTTCGGGCCGAGCACCTTGCGCAGCCGGTTGGCCAGCTCGTCCTCCGACGGCAGCGAAAGGATGTAGGTGGGGGAGCGCTGCAGCATCGTCACGTGCGCGGCGAGGTCGGTCATCGCCGGGACGAGCGTCACCGCCGTCGCGCCGCTGCCGATGACGACGACCTTCTTGCCCGCGTAGTCGAGGTCCGCGGGCCAGTGCTGCGGGTGGACGACGGTGCCGCCGAAGTTCTCGATGCCCGGGAACTCCGGGGTGTGCCCGGCCGCGTAGTCGTAGTAACCGCTGCACAGGTACAGGAACTTCGCGGTGAATCCGGCGGTTCGGCCGTCGTGCTCGGCCACGACCGTCCACAGCGCGTCCGCTGTGGACCATTCCGCCCGGAGCACCTTGTGCCCGAAGCGGATGTGCCGGTCGATCCCGGCTTCGGCCGCGGTGTCGCGGACGTACCGCAGGATCGACGGCCCGTCGGCGATGGCTTTGGCGTCGGTCCACGGGCGGAACCGGTAGCCGAGGGTCTGCATGTCCGAATCGGACCGGACACCCGGGTAGCGGAACAGGTCCCAGGTGCCGCCGATCGCGTCGCGGGCTTCGAGGAGCGCGTAGCTCTTGCGCGGGAACGCCGTGGTCAGGTGGTGGGCCGCGCCGACGCCGGACAGCCCGGCACCGACGATCAGCACGTCGAGGTGTTCGGTCATCTCACACGGCCTCCGTCCGCCGCGCGCGCCGCATCACGCGCGTCAGCACGGCGTTGTAGTGGGTGGGGGTGATGCGGGCGAGCGCGTCGAACAGGTAGGCGTCCGGGCCGACCAGGATGCGGGCCTTGCCGCGCTCGACCCCGGTGTGGATGATCGCCGCCGCCTTCTCCGGCGACGTCATCGTCATGGCCTCGAACTGCGCGGCCATCTGCTCGTGGGTGCGGCCGCGACCCTCGGGGTCCCGGCGCACCCGGGCGTTGCGCGCGATGTTCGTCGTGATGCCGCCCGGGTGGACGGTCACCGCGCGGACGCCGGTGCCGCGCAGTTCCTGCCGCAGCGACTCGGTGAACCCGCGCACGGCGAACTTCGCCGCGCAGTACGCGCTCTGGTAGGGCATTCCGAGCAGGCCGAACACGCTGGAGGTGTTCACGATCGCGCCTTCGCCCTGCTCGACGAGGACCGGCAGGAACGCCCGCGTCCCGTGCACGACCCCGCGGAAGTTGATGTCGTGCAGCCAGTCGTCGTCTTCGGGCACCGCGTCGAGCACGGTCGAGGTGACCGCGACCCCGGCGTTGTTGAACACCGCGGCCAGCGGGGCCGGCAGCCACTCTTTCACTTCCCCGGCGAACCGCAGCTGGTCTTCGGCGTCGCGGACGTCGAGGACGCGGGTCAGCACCCGGCCGGGCAAGGCGGCCGCGGTGGCCTTCAGGCCGTCTTCGTCGACGTCGGCCAGCGCGACCGGAGAGCCGAGCCGGGACAGCCGCGTGGCCAGGGCCCGGCCGATGCCGGACGCCGCGCCGGTGATCACCACCGGTCGTCCCGTCAGGCCGTGCTGCTCACGGGGCCGTGACATCGCTGCTCCTCGCGTGCTCGTCGATGAGGTCGAGCACCGTGGGCCAGGCGCCTTCGGGCAGGTCGTGGCCCATGCCGCGGACGGTTTCGCGGCGGGCGCCCGGGATGGCCCGCGCGGTCGCGAGCCCGCCCGTCGGGTGCACCATCCGGTCGCGGTCGCCGTGGATGACCAGCGTCGGCGCGGTGATCCGCCGCAGCAGCGCGGTCCGGTTGCCGGACTTCATGATGGCGGCGAGCTGGCGGCCCACCCCGCCGGACGTCGGATCGCGGTCCCAGCCCGTCCCGGCGAGCTCGCGCACGAAAGCCTCGTCGAACGGGAAACCGTGCGAACCGATGTGGCGGAACATCCGCACCGCGCTTTCGACCGCTTCTTCCCGCGACTTCGGCGGCTTGCCGCCCATCATCCGCAACGTCGAGAGCGCGGGACGGCCGAGCAGGCGCGACCCGGTCGTCGACATGATCGACGTCAGGGTGCGGATCCGGTCCGGGTACAGCGCCGCGGTGGTCTGGGAGATCATGCCGCCCATGGACACCCCTGCGATGTGCGCGGTCTCGAGGTCCAGCGCGTCGAAGAGGCCGATCGTGTCGGCGGCCATGTCCTTCAGGTCGTACTGCTGCGCCGGGAACCGGCCCGCGAGCATGCCGAGGAGGTTCGGCGGCCGGAAGCGCAGGTGGGTCGAACGCCCGGTGTCGCGGTTGTCGAACCGGATGACCTCGTACCCGCGTCCGGCCAGCTGCGCGCAGAAGGCGTCCGGCCAGCTGTGCAGCTGCTGGCCGAGCCCGGCCACGAGCACCAGCGGCTCGGCGCCGGTGTCCCCGATGCGTTCGTAGGCCAGGGAAATGCCGCGGCCGGCGTCGGCGATCTGTTCGGTCACGAATCTCCTCCGGTGTTGCGGCGGCGCACGACCGCGCGGCCGCCCTTGGCGGGTGCGTAGGCCACGCCCCGCGAGTGCCAGCGTTCGCCGGGTTCTTGCGTCGGTACCAGCGTGAAGTCCCGCAGGAGGGTCCGCAGCACGACGGTCATCTCCATGGTCGCGAAGGCGGCGCCGAGGCAGCGGCGGGTGCCGCCGCCGAACGGGATCCACTGGTAGAGGTCCGGGCGCGCGCCGGCGAAGCGGTGCGGGTCGAAGGTGGCCGCGTGCGGGAAGACGGCGTCGTCGTCGTGGATCAGCGCGATGCTGACGAGGACCGCGTAGCCCTTCGGCAGCGTCCACCGGCCGAGCCGGAAGCCGTCCTGCTTGACCTGCCGGGCGGTGAGGTCGATGACCGGGCGGGTGCGCTGGACCTCGAGGATCGTGGCGTCGAGGAGCTTCCCGTCGTCTTCGGCCAGTTCGGCCAGCAGGGCGGGGTGCCGCCGGAGGCGCTCGACGGCCCAGGCCAGCGTGGTGGCGGTGGTTTCGTGGCCGGCGGTGAGCAGGGTGAGGAGCTGGTCGGCGATCTCCTCGCGGCTCAGCCCCGACCCGTCGTCGTAGCGGGTCTGCAGCATCATCGCCAGGACGTCGTCGCCGTCGGGCCGGGCCTTGGCGATCAGCCGGTCGACGATCGCGTCGTATTCGCGCCGCATCCGTTCGAAGCGGCGCCACGGGTTGAAGCGGCCCTTCTTCGGGATCGGCAGCACGGCCAGCCGCGAGCCGAGGGTCACGAACGGCGGGAGTAGCTCGCGCAGCTCGGCGAATTCGGCCCCTTCGGCGCCGAAGACCGCGCGGAGGATGGCGTTGAGGGTGATCCGCATCATCGACGGCAGCGTGGCGAAGGCCCGGCCCTCCGGCCAGGTCGCCAGTTCGCGGACGGTCTCCTCCTCGACGATCTTCTCGTACGCCGCCAGCCGCCGTCCGTGGAACGGCGGCACCAGCAGCTTCCGCTGCCGTTTGTGCTCGTCGCCGGACAGCGCGAACATCGACCGTGGCCCGAGCACGCGCCCGAGGTTGACCTCCAGGTTGTCGACGAGCTCGGGCCCGGAGGTGAACAGCTGCTTGATCTCGGCGGGGCTGCTGATCACCACGGCGTTGCCGAAGATCGGCACGTTCACCGTGAAGGCGTCCCCGTAGCGCTCCTTGAGCCGCCGCATCCCGCGCAGCGGCTGCGTCAGGGCGTAGGCGCCCTGGACGGCGCGCGGCACGGTGGGCCCCGGCGGCAGTGTCGTGGGGCTTGTCATGGTCGTCATCGACCCTCCCGGAAGGTGGTACGCGACCGTACCGTCGGTACGGTACGCCCGTGTACCATCCTCTTTCAAGAGGAGGGGTATAGCGTGGGTTCCGTGGACGTCGACACCCGCCCGCACCGGCAGCGGCTGCTGGACGGGCTGGCCGAGTCGATCATCGATACGGGCTTCCGCGACACGACCGTCGCCGACGTCGTCCGCCGTGCCCGCACCTCCCGCCGGACGTTCTACGAGCACTTCTCCAGCCGCGAAGAGTGCTTGATCGCGCTCTTGGCCGACGCGAACCGCGCGATGATCCGGCAGATTTCCGAGGCGGTCGACCCCCGGGCGCCGTGGGCGGTCCAGGTCCGCCAGGCGATCGAAGCGTGGATCGCCTGCGCGGAGTCCGAGCCGGCGATCACCCTGAGCTGGATCCGGGACGTCCCGGCGCTGGGCGCCCCGGCCCGCGACCTGCAGCGCGACGCGATGGAGGGCTTCATCGCGATGACCCAGCGCCTGACCGACACCCCGGAGATGCGCGCGGCCGGGATCAGGCCGCCGTCGCGCCAGTTGTCGATCATGCTCCTGGGCGGTCTGCGGGAACTGATCGCGACGACCGTGGAGGACGGCGGCCGGGCCGGCGACGTCACCGAAGTCGCGGTGCGCGCGTCGATCGCCCTGCTCGGCCCGGCCTGACCCGCCTTCTCAGAGCGCGGGCACCAGCACTTCCCGGCACCAGGTCCGGAAGCCGGTCGCCGTGATCGTCGCCTTCGCCCAGTCGGCGTCGTAGATGCCCTCGTCCTGCGCGGCGAACATCTCGGTCGCGTCGGCGACCAGCCGGTCGCTCGCGCCTTGGGACCGGCGCATCGCGGCGAAGCCGGCCAGCGTGACCCGCTGGTAGCGGACCGGGCGGCCGAGCTCTTCGGTGAGCACCTGCGCCATGTCGTCGGGGGTGAACCGGTCGGGGCCGAA
The DNA here is from genome assembly GCF_046549135.1 of Amycolatopsis sp. lyj-23. Taxonomy (NCBI): domain Bacteria; kingdom Bacillati; phylum Actinomycetota; class Actinomycetes; order Pseudonocardiales; family Pseudonocardiaceae; genus Amycolatopsis; species Amycolatopsis sp. lyj-23. The sequence continues at coordinate 182,246 of NZ_JAJPWN010000002.1, forward strand.
CACCGGGACGTCGGACTGCCCGGTCCAGGACAGGTCGGTCAGCAGATCGGCGGCCGCGGCGGCGACGTCGCGGGTCGCGATCGTGGCGAGCGGCTGGTCGCCGGCGCAGGTCAAGGTGAACTCGCCCCGCTCGCGGATCGCGGACAGCTGCCCGAGCAGGTTTTCCAGGTAGAAGGGCGGCGAAACCGCCCGGTAGTGCGCGCCCGACCGCTGCAGTTCGACGTCCATGGCGAAGGCCGCGGAGAGCACGCCCGCGGGCTTCGGCCAGCCGTGTCCGGCGCTGCTGATCGCGACGACGTGGCCGACGTCGTGGCGGCGGACCGCTTCGGCACCGGCCCGGGCGAAGGCGAGGTAGTGCTCGTGCGCGCTCGGGGCGGCGGGATTGGGCGGGACGAGCCAGAACAGCGCCTCGGCGCCGGGCAGGGCCGCGTCGAGCACGGCCGGGTCGTCGTGGCTGCCCTCGACCACCTCGACCTGCGCGCGGACGTCGGCTTCCAGGCGGGCGGCGTCCCGGACGACGACCTTGACCTTGCCGTTCCCGGCCAGCAGGTGCCGCACGAGCCGGCGGCCGATCTGCCCGGTGGGGGTGGTCACGACGATCATGGGTTGCTCCTAAGCTGAAGATGAACTCCGGTTCCGAATATAACCCGATCGGCCGGGTCGTCAAGTACGCTGGGGCCACCATGACCGCTTCCCGACGTGCCCTGCGGGCCGACGCCCGCCGCAACCGCGACGCCATCCTCGACGCCGCGGGCGAGCTGTTCGCCCGGCGGGGCGACGCCGTGCAGATGGACGAGATCGCCGACCGCGCCGGACTCGGCGTCGGCACCCTGTACCGGCACTTCGCCGACAAGCAGGCGCTCCGCGCGGCGATCATCGGCCGCCGGTTCGAGGAGATGGCCGTCCTCGCCCAGGCCGCCGAAGCGGCCGGCGACCCGTGGACGGCGTTCGAATCGCTGCTCTACGGCTACCTGGAAGCCGCGGAACCCGACGCCGCGTTCCGCTTCGCCATCCTCGGTCCCGAACAGCCGAGCTGGGCCGACATCGAGGAAGAGAAGCTGGCGTTCTCGGCGAGCGTCGAGCGGATCGTGCGCCGCGCGGTCGAGGCCGGTCGCCTCCGCGCGGACTTCGACCGCGAAGACTTCGTCCTCATCACCCGCGCGGCCATGGCGAACATGACGGTACCGGGCCACTGGCGGCGGTTGCTCACGCTCCAGCTGGAGGGCATCCGGGCCTGAGCGCGGTCAGCTCGGCCGGCGCTTGGTGGCCAAAGCCGGTGCGGCAGCGGGCAAGCCGGTGGGAGTGTGGCCCGCTAGGTCACCACCGGATCGCCGAGGGCGAGCTCGGGTGGCCGGCCCCGCCGGGTGACCACGACCGCCGCGGAACCGAACGGAGATGCCGAGGCGCCCGGCCGTGACATCTCGAGCCGCAGCAGGCGGCCGCCGGAGACGTCCAGGTCGATCTTCGCGGGCTTCCCGGCCGAGACGTCGTGTTCGGACCGCGGGGTCCCGTCGAGCACCACGCGGAAGCGCCCGACCTGGAACGGGTCCCGGGCGTTGTCGAGCACCCCGGCGACACTGGTGAACCGCTGGTAGTGCCCGCCGAGGTCGAGTTCGATGAAGCCCGGGCCCGTGGTGGCCGGGGTGCCGGGCCGCAGGACGATGCTGTTCTCGTAGTGCAGGCCGTCGATCCACGCCTCGCCGCGCCGCACCCCCGAACTCGCGCACATCCACGGGAGCTCGCCGGCCCGCACCTGCCGCGGCGCGCGTGCCCCGCCCCGCCAGATCCCGCGGCGGGGCATCGGGTGCTGCCCCTGACCGGTGATCGCGGCAAGGAGGTCGGCGACGCCGTCGTCGGTGAACTCCGCGATCTCGTACCGGGTCATCGAGTACGGGTTGAGGAACTCGGGGATTTCGTCGATCGACCGCCCGGGCAGGACGACCGGGAGCACCCGCCGGGTGCCGTCCTCGAGGTCCCTGGTCAGCTTGTTGCGGATGATGGCGGTCTCGAACTGGGCCCCGCGGCCCTCGTCCGGCGGCGCTTCGCCGTCCGCCCGGGCGCGGTACAGGGGAGACGCCACGACGATGATGAAGTCGGCGGCCTTGAGGTGCCGGGTCGCCCACAGCGACCAGTCGATGCGGCTGTTGTCGTACCACTGGTCGAGCACGACCTCGAGGCCGATCCGGCTGCGCAGGAAGGTCGCGAACCGCCGGACCAGGTCCTTGTGCTGCCCGCTGTCGTGCGAGTAGCTGAAAAACACCTTCGGCGGGTCGGGCTCGGACATCGGCTTCCCCTCGGATCGGTCGGTGAATCACCGATCCGCGCGATCGGTTTCCGGAAAACGATTCGGCCCCTCGTGTTCCGTGTTCGCCTGTCATATATCTGCCGCCCGATGTGTTGTCAAGTACGCGTTTCCGGACTGATTGAGGCCCTGGCCAGCTATTGTCCTGAATCTGTCAGGTTTCCCGTCTTCTTCGGCGGCTGTCGGCGGATCTAGGATCGATTCGCCTGGCGGGACCGGTGAAGGAGCGATGACACGCGTGTACGAGTACGACGTGTTCATCAGCTACCTGCGTACCGCGAGCGATATCTCCGCGTGGATCAGGAACCATTTTCACCCGCGTCTCCTGGAAGTGCTCGACAACAACCGGTACGACGATGTCAGGATTTTCTTCGACGACCAGGTCGACGTCGGAGCCAGCTGGCCGGCGGAACTGAGTTCGGCGCTGCAGCGCTCTCGCGTGCTGGTCCCGGTCTGCTCGCCGAAGTACTTCCGCAACGAATGGTGCCTGGCCGAGTGGGCCTCGATGGAGGAACGCGAGGCACTGACCGCCGCCCTGCCCGGAATGCGCCGGCGGCCCTTGATCTACCCGGTGATCTTCTGCGACTCCCGGCACTTCCCCGACTGGGCCCACGCGCGGCGTCCCCGTGACCTCCAGCAGTGGAACCACCCCTTCGAACACTTCCAGACCGCGCCCGCCTACCTCGACTTCAACCAGCAGATCAAGCAGATCGCCGCGGAGCTGGAAGAACTCATCGACCGAGCGCCGGAGTGGCGGGACGACTGGCCGGTGCGCACCCCGGCCCCGGAGCCGCCGAAGCGGGCGCGGATGCCGAGGTTCTGACCGATGCCGGGATCGATCTTCACCTTCTACTCCTACAAGGGCGGCGTCGGCCGGAGCTTCACGCTGGCCAACGTCGCCGTGCTGCTCGCCCGCTGGGGCCACCGCGTCCTCTGCCTGGACTGGGACCTGGAAGCACCGGGCCTCGGCGTCTACTTCCGGCCGCGCCTGTCCGCGCCGCCGAGCGGGGGTGTGGTCGACCTCGTCGACGACTTCCGGCACGGCCGGTTCGCGCCGGAGGCGCACGTCCAGCGGCTGACCGACGTCGGCGTGCTCGACTTCATCGCGGCCGGCCGTGAAGAGGCCGGGTACGTCACCCAGGTGCAGGAAATCGACTGGGACGGCCTGTACGACGACGGCTTCGGCGAATACCTCGAGAAGTGCCGTGAACACTGGGCCGCCCGCTACGACTTCGTCCTCGTCGACAGCCGGACCGGGATCTCCGACATCGGCGGGATCTGCACGGCACACCTGCCCGACCACCTGGTTCTCCTGTTCACCGCCAACCGGCAAAGCATTCTCGGCGCGATGGAGGCGGCCCGGCGCGCGGACGCCGCCCGCAACCTCCTCCCGTTCGACCGTTCGCGGTTGACCGTGCTGCCGGTCCTGTCGCGGTTCGACAACCGGGAGGAGTACGACCGGTCCGAGACGTGGCGACGCATCGTCGTAGAGGAGACCGCCGAGCTGTACCGGACCTGGCTCGACCAGACCGTCGAACCGGCGACGATGGCTCGCCACCTCACGCTGCCGTACGTGTCCTACTGGAGCTTCGGCGAGCAGCTGCCGGTGCTGTCGGAGCAGACGCCGAGCGCCGACCAGATCGGGTTCGCGCTCGAGACGGTGGCGGCCGTGGTCGCCTGCCGGCTCGATCGGACCGATCTGCTGGCCGAGAACCGGGACGCCTACGTCGCCGCCGTCCGGTCGAGCCGCCGCGAATTCAAGCACGACCTGCGGGTCAGCATCCCGCGCACGTTCGTCAACACGGCGAACGAGCTGGTCGACGAACTCAAGAAACGGGAAGTGCGTGTGGTGAAGTCGCTCTCGGGCGACCGTTCGCTGCTCGCGCGGGCCGAGGACGACGCACGGCACCTGTGCCTGGTCGTCGACGGCAAGGTCAGCCGCTGGCAGGCCGCCGAGGTCGAGCTGTTCCTGCACCGGACGCTCGGCCAGGACCGCCGGGTCATCCCGATCCTGACGGCCGGCACCTTGGCCTCCTCGCTGCCGGGCTACGTCGGAAATCTCCGCTACCTGCGCCTCAGTGGTTCGCGAGGCCCCGCCGAGGTGGCCCGCGACCTGGTCACCCAGCTGCGCGGCGACACCCCGCTGGTCGAAACGGACGACGACCTCGACCTAGTCGCGCTGCTCGGACAGGCCCGCGAATCCCGCCTGCGCCCGTCCCGCTGGGACCTGGTCGACGAGCTGGTCACGGCCCTGCAGGCCGCCGTCGCCGCGGGGGACGGCGGGCGAACCCGCGACCTGGCGGCGGACCTGGAAGTAGCGGTGAAACCGCGTGCCCCCACCGGCGCCGACCAGCACCCGGCCCCGCCCGGAGTCCGCCGGTCGATCGACTGGCTCCTGCGCACCCTCGACACCCGCGCCAAACCCACGACGCACCACCGGAAGGATCTCCGATGACCGAACGCCTGGGGCACAAGCAGACCGCGGCGATGTTCACGCTGATGGTGCTGGGCCGCGAAGTGCCCAACCCGGAGCTGAAGGAGCTGGTGGGGTTCACCCTCACCGGCAAGGAACGCACGCAGCTGAACGACGGCGGGTACGTCGCCAGCGAGAAGTCCGGCCGGACGTTCGTCCACGAGCTGACCGACCGCGGCTGGGCCTGGTGCGAGAAGGAGCTCGGGGCGAAGACGCCCCCGCCGCCCCGCCCGCAGAGCACGCTGTGCTCGGTGCTGTACCTGGTCCTGGGTGGCTTCGACGACTTCCGCCGCAAGCGGAACCTGCACCTGGCTGATGTGTTCGGGACCACGACCCCGGCACCTGCGGAACCGGTCGAGGATCTCGAAACCCGCATCCGGGTCGCCTACCGCGAACTCGTGCGGGAGCCGCGGGGCTGGGTGGGGCTGGTGGACCTGCGGCCGAAGCTCGGCGCGCCGGCCGCGGAAGTCGACGCCGTGCTGAAGGAGCTGAGCCGCGCCGGGAAGATCCACCTCGTCCCGGAGGACAACCGCAAGGCCCTCACCGCGGCCGACCACGAAGCGGCGATCCGCATCGGCGGCGAGGACAACCACTTCCTTTCGTACGAGGCGTTGTGATGGACGAGCTCAAGGCACTGGCGACCCTGAGCTTCGACTGGGCGGACACGCCCGACCACGTGTGGCGGGACTCGCCGTACCACGTCGACGGTCTGCACGCCGACGCGCTCGCCGCCCTCAAGACGGGCATCCGCGACGCCGTGGCCAGCGACGGACCCAGCCCGATCGGACTGGTCCTGCAGGGGTTGAAGGGGGTCGGCAAGACACATCTGCTCGGTCTCGTCCGGCGCCAGGCCCACCGCGCGCGAGGGTACTTCTTCCTGGACGACGTGACCGCCGCCGAGGCGTTCTGGGAGAACACGGCCGAAGCCCTTCGCCGCGGGTTGGCCCGTCCGGATGATTCGGGGGAGTCGCAGCTGAAGCGGTTCTTGCTGCGCGTGTGCCTCCGCGCCCACGTCGACGCCGAGGTCGAGGCGAGGATCAGGCGCGGACGCGGCCTGACGGCCGAGGATGTCGAAGCCTTCGTCGACGGGGTGGCGTCCCTCGACGAGGTGGTCGCCGACGAATGCGGCGACACCGCACGGGCCCTCGTGCTCATCGCGAGCCGGGATCGGAGTGCCAAGTACATCGGCGAGGACTACCTGGACGGCGACGCCGAGCTGACCTCCGAAGCTCGCGAGTGGAACATCTACTCACGACCGAAACCCGCCCGCGTCCTCGTGCAGGAAATCACCCGGCTGCTCGCCCTCACCGGGCCCGTGGTGATCGCGGTGGACCAGCTCGACACCCTCGTCGCGCGCTCGACGCAGGGCATGCTCGGGCAAGGTGCCGCGGACGACCTGCTCGTGGCGCAGGTCGCCGACGGGCTGATGGGGCTGCGGGAGGTCACGCACAAGACCCTGACCGTGCTCGCCTGCTTGCCGAGCACGTGGACGCAGATCAAAACGAAGGCGGCGGGCACCGTACCGGACCGGTTCCGCGAGTCGACGACGCTCGGCCGGATCACCGACGCCGAGGTCGGGCGCGCGCTGGTCGCGAAACGGCTGGGCGTCGCCTACCAAGCCATGGACTTCACCCCGCCGCACCCGACCTGGCCGGTGGCGCCGGTGGCGTTCTCGGACCCGTGGGAACAGTGGACGCCACGGCAGCTGCTGAAGCGCATCGGCGCGCACATCGAACTGTGCCTGCGTGCCGGGCAGGTCCAGGAGCTGACTTCCTTCGACGAGCGGGTCGTGGCGCCGGTCGTCCCGGTGCGCACCGCGGTCGAACCCGATCGGTTCGCCGAGCTCGATGCCGAGTTCGAAAAACTGCAGGCCGAGGCCGATCCCGGCGCGCTGCTCGCCGAAAAGAACGTGGACAAGGTGATGCCGGATCTGCTCTCGGCGGCGCTGCGCTGCTGGGTCACCGAGGTCGGCGACGACGACATGGAATGGTCGTGCGAACGCCAGAACGGGCGCAGCGAGGTGCACGCACGGCTCACGCGGACCGTCGTCGAGGCCGCGGACCTGCAGGAGCACTGGGCGTTCCGGGTGATCGCCGCCCGGGATCCGCGGGCGGCACTCAGCCGGTTCCGCAAGGCCCGCTCCGACGCCGGACAGCTGCAGGGGGCGGACAACCGGCACCTCGTCATCCTCCGCGACGCCTGGGGACGTGGGGCGAAGACGCGGGAAGAGGTAACCAAGTTCACGACCGCCGGCGGCCGTACCATCCCGCCGAGCCCGGCCGACATCCGGATCTTCTGGGCTCTGGACAAGATGCTCGCCAACGGCGGCCGCGAGCTGCACGAGTGGCTCATCGACCGCCGGCCCGCCAGCCGCTCCGAACTGCTCGCCGCCGTCCTGCCCGAGAAGCCCGCCGAGAAGCCCGCCGAGAAGCCCGCCGAGAAGACCACTGAGAAAACCACCGAGAAGACTGCCGAAGCGACGCACCCGCCGCCCGGGGAAGGGGAAATCACCCTCGGGACCGTCGTCGGGTCCGGGGAGCCCGTGCGGATCGAACTCTCCGCCCTCCGCAAGCACGCCGCCGTCTTCGCCGGGTCCGGTTCCGGGAAGACCGTCCTGCTTCGGCGGGTCGTCGAAGAATGCGCTCTCCTCGGGGTCTCCGCCATCGTCCTCGACCCCAACAACGACCTCGCCCGGCTCGGGGACCCCTGGCCGGAACCCCCGGACGGCTGGCGGAACGGTGACTCCGCGCTCGCCGAGCGGTACCTGACCGACACCGATGTCGTCGTCTGGACGCCCGGGCGGGCCACCGGGCGGCCGCTCGCCTTCCGGCCGCTGCCGGACTTCGGCGGGGTTCTCGACGACACCGACGAATTCACCGCCGCCGTCGAGGTGGCCGTGGCCACCCTCGCGCCGCAGGCGCGGCTCACCGGGAGCACCGCGAAAGCGAACATCGGGCTGGCCGTCCTGCGGCAGGCCGTCGTCCACCACGCGCGGACCGGGTCGCGGAGCCTGCCCGACCTCGTCGAGCTCCTGTCGGACCTGCCCGAGGACGTCAGCAACCTCAACGGCGCCAAGCGCATCGCCGCCGATCTCGCCGAAGTCCTCAAGGCCGCGATGGTCAACGACCCGCTCTTCGCCGGCGGTGGCGAGCCGGTCGATCCCGGCGCGCTGCTCACGCCCGCCGCCGGGAAGCGGGCGCGGGTCTCGGTGATCAGCTTCGTCGGGCTGCCCGCCGAAGAACAGCGGCAGAACTTCGTCAACCAGCTGCAGATGGAACTGTTCGCCTGGATCAAGCGCAACCCGGCCGGCGACCGGCCGCTCGGGGCCCTGTTCGTCATGGACGAAGCCCAGACGCTGGCGTCCTCCGGGAGTCTGACGGCGAGCACGCGCAGCACGATCGTGCTCGCTTCCCAGGCCCGCAAGTACGGCCTGGGCCTGCTCTTCGCCACCCAGGCTCCGAAAGGCCTGCACAACCAGGTGGTCGGCAACGCCATGACGCAGTTCTTCGGCCGCCTCAACAGCCCGGCCCAGATCGCGGCGGCCAACGAACTGGCCCGCGCGAAGGGGAGTCCGGTCGCGGACATCTCGCGGCTCGAACGGGCGCAGTTCTACGTGGCGGGGGAGGCCTTCGGGTTCCGGCAGGTCGCGACGCCGCTGTGCCTGTCGCACCACCCGGCCAGCCCGCTGCGCCTGGAAGAGGTGATCGCCCGGGCCCGCGAGGACTGAGCGCCGTCGATCCGGGCGGGGTCCGTTCGACGCATCGGTGAAGCACCCCCGACCCGAGGAGTTCCCCGATGATCCGCCTTTACATGTCGATGTCCCTCGACGGCTTCGTGGCCGGCCCGGACGACCGGCCCGGGCAGGAGCTCGGCCGCGGTGGCGGCCGGCTGTTCGACTGGCTGGACCACCGCCACGGTGACGGCGCCAGCGCGCAGATCTACCGCGAAGCGCTGGCAACCGGCGCGCTCATCTCCGGCCGCCGCACGTTCGAGCTCGCGGGTCGCTGGGGCGGTGACCACCACGACGGCGTGCCGATCCACGTGCTCACCCGGAAGATCGATCCCGCCGACACCCCGCCCGGCAGCGCGCGGTTCTTCACCTACGTCACCGCGGCGGCCGAAGAAGCCCGCGCCGCGGCCGGCGATCGCGCGGTGATGGTGCACGGCGCCGGTGCGGCGCAGGCGTTGCTCGCGGCGGGCTTGCTGGACGAAATCGAGCTCCACCTCGTCCCGGTCCTGCTCGGCGAAGGACGGCGGCTGTTCGGCGCCACCGCAGCGGAACTCGAACTAGTCCGGCGCCTCGAAGACCGCGACGTGCTCCACCTGCGCTATCGCGTACGGGCCGGTGCCCGGTCCGGCCACTGAGGACCGGGCACCGGCGCCGGTCAGTCCGCCTCGGGGAAGTGGATGTCGGTGACGTGCACGTCCACGACCTCCACGTCCAGGCCGAGGTACTGCTCGACGGCGTCGATCACCGCGACGCGGATCTGCTCGCCCAGCGCCTTGACCGCGTGGCCGAACTCGACCACGACGGGCACGGTCACCCAGGCCACCTCGTCGGCGAGCTCGACGGTGATGCCGTCCTCGGCGACGCTGTGCACGCCTTCGGTCTGCGCGGCGATCCGCACGACGATCTTCCCGACCACGCCGTCGGCGATCGTGGTGCTGCCCCGGCTGCCCGCCGCGGGACGGGCCGCGGCCGCGTCGGCTTCGGGGGCCGGTTCGGCCGCCACGACCGGTGCCGCTTCGGCGACGACCGCCTCGGCTTCGGCGACGACGGCCGCGGCGGCCGGCTCCGTCTCCACGGCTTCGGCGGCCGGCTCGTTTTCTTCCGCAGGCTCGCTTTCCGCGACGACGTCCGCGTCGGCGTCGGCTTCCGCGACCGGTTCGGCGGTCTCGGTTTCGGCGGCGTCCTCCGACTCGGAGGTGTCCTCGGCGACCGCCTCCTCGTCGGTCCCGGTGACGTCCTCGTCGCTCGTCTCGGCGGCTTCGCCCGTGTCGGCTTCGGACTCGGCCTCGTCGCTGCCGACCGCTTCGGCTTCGACGGTTTCCGCGGTGACCTCCGCCTCCGGCGTGGAATCCGCCTCCTCGGCGACGGGCGGCTCAGGGGTTTCGGCGGCCTCGGCGGTGCCGTAGGCGTAGCCCCCCGAACCGGGGTTTTCGTTCTTGGGACGGCCGAAGATGCTGTTGATGACGTCGGACATGGGTTCCCTTTCCGGGGCGCGACGACTACCTGTGGGGACAGCAGACGGCGACATGTTAGGGGACGGCCCGTGACGCGCGTCACGGGCCCCCGCCTTCGAGACTCGCTTGTGTCCCAACGGATATCCGGCCGATCACGGTCCGTCAGACCGCGTTCGGCGGTCGGTGATCACGCGCCCGGAATCACGTCCCGGAATTGTCGTCTTTCTGTCGCTCGGCGATTTCAGCCGTCGTTCCGGAAAAGCCCGAGGGGAACGCTGGAACCGAGCGCCCGGTACCCCGCCGGGTTGAGGTGCAGGTGGTCCCCGACGTCGTAGGCCGGCAGCAACCGGGACGGCGCCGCCGGGTCGCGGGCCACCTTGTCGAAGTCCAGCAGCGCGTCGAAGTGACCCGGCTGGCGGATCCACGCGTTCACCCGCTGCCGGGCCTCCTCGCGGGCCGGGTCGTCGTAGCCGGTGTTGCCGCCGAAGGGCGTGATCGTCGCGCCGTACACGCGGATGTCCTGCGCGTGGGCGCGGACCAGGATCTGGTCGTAGGCGTCGATCAGCTGCTCCGCCACGTCCGCGGCGGCCGCCGGGGTGGCGGTGCCGATGTCGTTGACGCCTTCGAACACGATCGCCCACGAGACCCCGCTGGTGGCCAGCAGATCGCGGTCGAGGCGGGCCAGCACGTTCGGGCCGAGGCCGTCCTGCAGGACGCGGTTGCCGCCCGCGGCCTCGTTCACCACCGACACGCCGTGCAGCCGCGCGGCCAGCACGTTCGGCCAGCGGTCGTTCCCGTTCGTCGTCGACCCGCGGCCGTCGGAGATGGAGTCGCCGATCACCGCGACCGCGGACGCCGGCGAGAGCACCTCGACGCCGCTGAGGAAGTACCAGTGGTCGACCGGTGTGGCGCCCGGCAGTTCGAGGTCGGCGACGTGGTTGCCCGCCAGCAGGTACGACGTCGTGCGGGAACCCGGGTGCGAGGTGATCGACGTCGTGGCCTGGCCGTGCGCCAGGTAGGCCGACACCGCGATGTTCTCCAGCGGCCGCACCGGGAAGGGCAGCGGGTCCGACACGACCTGCGCGCCCTGCGGGACCGTCGTCGACGGCTTGCCGTGGAAGGTCACCGGGACGACGCTGCCCGGGACGACCCCGGAAACCCCGGCCGCGCCGGAAACCGGCCTGGCCACCGACACCGCGGTCAGCGGGAGCGGGGCCCCGCCGAAGGCGTTGGAGAACCGCAGCCGGATCCGCGGGCCGCCGACGGTCACCTGCGCCGTCTCGCGCAGGGACGCGTCGTCGAGCACCCGGTCGGTGCCGGTGAAGGGGGCCGGCGGCAGGTTGCCCGGCTCGGTCAGCTGGGGCATCGACGTCCACGTCGCCACCCAGTGCGAAGGCGCGGGGCGGGCCGAGGCGCCCACGAAGAGCACGGCCAGCACGGCCAGGACGGAGAGGACCAGAGGACGTCTCACAACGAGAACTCCGGGGTCAGGACCCGGTCGGCGCCGACGACGCGGCGCGGCCCGGTCAGCGTGCAGTGCAGGGTCGTGACGATCTGTTCGCTCGAAGTCCCCACGCGCAGCTCGACGTCGCCGGGGTCGACCTGCCGCCGTCCCGCCCGCCCGGTGTAGGACGTCAGGTCCGCGTGCAGGCCGATCTCCAGGACGCAGGTCTGCCCCGGCGGCACGGAAACCCGGCGGGCCGCGATGAGCTGGCGCTCCGGCCGCGCGACCTCGGCCACCGGGTCGTGCAGGTAGACCTGGACGACTTCGGAGGCCTCGCGTCGGTGTTCGTTGCGCAGCGTGACCCGGACCCGGCAGACGCCGTCGGTCGGCCAGAGCGAACCCGTCGCGCTGACGTCCAGCCAGGTGGCCGGCGCGTAGGACAGCCCGTGGCCGAACGGGAAGAGCGGCGTGGGATCCACAGTGGACACTTCGCTGCGCCGCCCGAGCGGCGCGGCCAGGTACGTCGAGGGCTGGCTCGCCCCGGCGGCCGGGAAGCTCACCGGCAGGCGGCCGGCCGGGTTGGCGCGTCCACTGAGGACGTCGGCCAGCGCCCCGGCGCCCTCCTCGCCGGGGTAGAACCCGCAGACGACCGCGGCCAGCCGCGGGAGCTGCCGGGACAGCTCGTACGGCCGTCCCGAGAGCAGGACGAGCACCACCGGCTTGCCGGTGTCCAGCAGCGCGTCCAGCAGTTCTTCCTGGCGGCCCGGCAGCCGCAGGTCGGGCGCGTCGCAGCCTTCGCCGGACGTTCCCCCGCCGAAGAGCCCGGCCCGGTCGCCCAGGACGGCCACGCACACCGACGCGTCCGCGCACGCCGCGACGGCTTCGGCGATCCCTTCGTCGTCGCCGCCCGTCACCGGGCAGCCCAGCGCGTAGGAGACGTCGTCGTAGCTGGAACGCAGCGCTTCGAGCAGGGTCGGCACCGAAACGCCGAAGGGGACGTCGGGGTGGTGCACGCCGACGTGCAGCGGGAAGGAGTAGCAGCCGAGCATCGCGCCGGGTGTGTCCGCCCGCGGTCCCACCACGGCGACGCGGGTGGCGGGGGAGAGGGGCAGCGTGCCGTCGTTGTGCAGCAGCACGATCGAGCGCTCGGCCACCTCGCGGGCCAGCGCCCGCGACTCGGCGTCGTCGAGGTCGATCTCGTCGGGGACCTCGGGCGCCCAATCGGCGTCGAGCAGGCCCAGCTCGCACTTCTGGCGCAGCACCCGTTCGAGGGCGCGGTCGACGGCGGCGACATCGACCGCGCCCCCTTCCACCGCGGCGAGCAGCGGCTCGCCGTAGCAGTCCATGGTCGGCAGCTCCACGTCGACGCCGGCGGTGAGCGCCTGGGCGGCCGCGTCGGCGCGGTCGGCCGCGACCCCGTGCAGCCGGTGCAGGAACGCGACGGAGAAGTAGTCGGCGACCACGGTGCCGTCGAACCCGTAGGTGTCCCGCAGGAGGTCCGTCAGCAGGGCCGGGTCGGCGGCGGACGGGAGACCGTCGGTGTCGGTGTAGGCGTTCATCACCGACCGGGCGCCGGCGCGCAGCGCCTGCTCGAAGGGCGGGAGCAGGACGTCGGCGATTTCGCGCGGGCCGGCCGAAACCGGTGCCAGGTTGCGCCCGGCGCGGGAGGCGGAGTACCCGACGAAGTGCTTCAGCGTGGCGACCACGCCCGATGACTCGAGGCCGGCGACGTAGGCGCTCCCGATCGTCCCGACCAGGTAGGGGTCCTCGCCGATGGTTTCCTCGACCCGCCCCCAGCGCAGGTCGCGGGCCACGTCGAGGACCGGCGCGAGGCCCTGGTGCACGCCGAGGCCGCGCATGGTGCGCCCGATCTTCGCCGCCATCCGGCGCACCAGGTCCGGGTCGAAGGTGGCGCCCCACGACAGCGGCGCGGGGTAGATCGTCGCCTGCCACGCGGCCAGCCCGGTGAGGCACTCTTCGTGCACCACCGCGGGAATCCCGAACCGGCTGCTGGTGACGATCTGCCGCTGGGTGCGCGCGAGGCTGTGCGCCCCGATCACCGGGTCGACCGGCCGGGTGCCGAACGCGCGGGTCAGCTGTCCGATCCCGTGGCGGACCAGGTCGTCGAAGTCGACCGCCGCGTCGACGAACTCGTGCTGGTGCGGCGCCATTTCGCCGCCCGAGTCGATGCCGACCCAGACCCCGTAGAGCTGGGCGAGCTTCTCGCGCAGGGTCATCCGGGCCATCAGGGCCCGGACGCGTTCGCCCGGGTCGGCCGCGGGGTCGCGCCACGGCTCTCCGGCCGTGGTGGGCTGCGTGGTCAAGGCTTTTCCGCCCTTCGTCTGGGGAGGAGTGGGGAAGAGGGAAGGGTTCAGGGGAGTGCGCGGGTGGAGTGCCGCACCACCAGGCCCGTGTCGAGCGTGACGTGGGTCCGCTCGACCTCGTCGCCGTTGATCAGCGCGATGAGCATCCGGATGGCCCGGTGGCCCATCTCGCGGATCGGCTGGTCCACAGTGGTCAGCGGCGGGCTGCAGAGCGCCGACTCGGGCACGTTGTCGAAGCCCACCACGGAAAGGTCGCCGGGCACGGCCAGCCCGAGTTCGCGGGCCGCGCCCACGGTCGCGATGGCCGAGATGTCGTTGGCGGCGAACACCGCGGTCGGCCGGTCCGGGCCGGTCAGCAGCGCGTGCGCCGAAGCCGCGGAGACCGCCGGGTCGTAGGCACCGATCCGGATCAGGTCGTCGTCGGGCGTGATGCCCGCGGCCGTCAACGCCCGCAGGTACCCGGTCTTGCGCAGCTCGGCCGACTGCAGGTCGGGCCGGCCGGCGAGGAACGCGATCCGCCGGTGCCCCAGCTCCAGCAGGTGCTCGGTGGCCAGCTGCGCGCCGCGCAGGTTGTCCGAGTCGATCGTCGGCAGGTGCGACGGCCCGGTGTGCGGGTCGACGGCGACGACCGGCGTACCCGGCACGACTTCCAGGGACACCGTGGGCGTGACGAGCACGGCCCCGTCGACCAGGGTGCCGCTCAGCCGGGACAGGTAACGCTTTTCCCAGCCGATCGGGTCGCCGGTGCGCCCGCCCGCGGAGTAGACGACGAGCTCGAAACCGCTGCCGCGGATGGCGTCCGCGGCTCCCTTGAGCAGCTCGGTCGAGAACGGTTCGAGGTCGGCGACCAGGATGCCGATGACGTTCGTCCGGTGGTTTCTCAGGCTCTGCGCCACCAGGCTCGCTTCGTAGCCGAGCTCTTCGATCACGGCGCGGACCCGCGCGAGCGTCGCGGCGGAGACGCCGTAGCGCTCGTTGATCACCTTCGAAACCGTGGCCACCGAGACGCCGGCCCGGGCGGCGACGTCACGGATGGTCACCCTGGAACTGGGCTGCATCGGCTCAGACTAGCCATAGAAAACGTTATCGACAACGATTGACACGGCATTTGTCCGGGAGCAGACTCTTCGCCAACCCGGGCGCGGAAGCCGCCCCGTCCAACTCGGCCGAAGTCGTCAGGAGTGGACCCACGATGTTTGTGAAACGCCGCATTCCCGTTCTCGCCGCCCTGGCGGCCGTCGTCCCGCTCGCGCTCGCCGCGTGCAGCGGGGGGAGCGGGGGGAGCGAAACCCCCGCGCAGCCGAGCGGTCCGGTCACCTTGACCTGGTGGCACAACGGCACCACCGATCCGATCAAGTCGATCTGGGAGAAGGTCGTCAGCGACTACCACCAGGCGCACCCCGACGTCACCATCAAGGCGCAGCCGCTGCAGAACGAGGACTTCAACACCAAGGTGCCCCTCGCCTTGCAGTCGGCGACGCCGCCGGACGTCTACCAGTCCTGGGGCGCGGGTGACCTGGCCTCGCAGATCACCTCCGGCAAGGTCGCCGACATCACCGGCGACACGAAGTCGTGGATCGAACAGGCCACCGGCAACTTCGGCGAGAAGTGGCAGGTCGACGGCAAGCAGTACGGCGTGCCGTTCGCGCAGCACTTCGTCGGCTTCTGGTACCGCAAGGACCTGTTCCAGCAAGCGGGGATCACCACGCCGCCGAAGACCATGGACGAGCTGAACGCCGCCGTCACGCAGCTGAAGGCCAAGGGCATCGCGCCGATCTCGGTCGGCGGCAAGGACCGCTGGCCGGATGCCTTCTACTTCAACTACTTCGCCGTCCGGGAATGCTCGGCCGACGTGCTCAAGCAGTCGGTGAAGGCGGTCAAGCTCGAGGACCCGTGCTGGACGAAGGCGGGGCAGGACCTGAAGAACTTCCTGGCCACGCAGCCCTTCCAGACCGGGTTCGCGGGCACGCCCGCCCAGCAGGGCGCGGGCAGCTCGGCCGGCCTCGTCGCCAACGGGAAGGCCGCGATGGAGCTGCAGGGCGACTGGGAGCCCGGCACGATGTCGTCGCTGACCGATGACAAGGACCTGGACTCGAAGATCGGCTGGTTCCCCTTCCCGTCCGTGGCGGGTGGCCAGGGCGACCCGGCGGCCGCGCTCGGCGGCGGTGACGGCTTCGCCTGCACGACCCGCGCGGCGAAGGCCTGCACGACGTTCCTGCAGTACCTGGTCAGCGAGCCGGTGCAGACGCAGCTCGCCGAGAAGGGAACCGGCCTGCCCGTGAACGTCGCGGCCGCGAAGTCGCTGAAGACCGACACGCTCCGGCAGGTCAACGACTACGGCACGAAGGCGCCGTACGTGCAGATGTACTTCGACCGGGCGTTCCCGACGGCGGTCGGCGCGGCGTTGAACGACGCGGTGGCCAACATGTTCGCCGGCCAGGGCACCCCCGAAGGCATCGTGACCGCCGTCAACCAGGCTGCGACGGGCAACAAGTGACCACGGCGACGACTCCGGTGCGGACGGCGGCACGGCCGTCCGCACCGGCGGCCGGTGCCCGGGCGAAACGCCCCGGGCTGGGCAAGAAGCTGGAGCTGGCGCTGCTGCTCGGGCCCGCGTTGCTGCTGTTCGGCGGCTTCGTGCTGGTGCCGATCGGGATCGCCGCGTTCTACAGCGTCTTCAAGTGGAACGGCTTCGGCCCGCTCGACGACTTCGTCGGCTTCGACAACTACGCCGACGCCTTCGGCGGCACCGTGTTCCAGGGCGCGATCGTGCACAACCTGATCATCGCCGGGCTGTCGATCGTGGTGCAGCTGCCGCTGTCGATCGGGCTGGCGATGCTGCTCAACCGCAAGCTGCGGGGCCGCGCGGTGCTGCGCGCCTTCGTCTTCGCGCCGTACGTGCTGTCCGAGGCGATCACCGCGGTGATCTGGGCGCTCATGCTGCAGCCGAACGGGTTCGCCGACCAGGCGCTCAAGGGCGTCGGGCTCGGCGGCCTGATCCACCAGTGGCTGGCCGACCCCGGCATCGTGCTCTACACGCTCTTCGTGGTCGTCACCTGGAAGTTCATCGGCTTCGGCATCATCCTGCTGCTCGCGGGCCTGCAGGGCGTGCCGGCCGAGCTGCGGGAAGCCGCGGCGCTGGACGGCGCGTCCGCGTGGCAGACCACCCGCCACGTCGTGCTTCCGCTGCTGGGCCCGACCATCCGGATCTGGATCTTCCTGTCGGTGATCGGCTCGCTGCAGCTGTTCGACGTCGTCTGGATCATGACCCTCGGCGGCCCGGCGAACGCGTCGACGACGATGGCGACCTACCTGATCGACCACGGCTTCAAGCGCTACGAGTTCGGGTTCGGCTCCGCGGTGGCGGTGATCCTCTTCGTCTTCTGCTTCGTGTTCGCGCTGCTGTACCAGCGGTTCGCACTCCGCCGCGACACGCAGGGCGCCCTGACCAGGATGGTGGGCTGATGCGCTCCCGCAGGTTCGGTCTGTCGATGGGGTACCTGGCGGCGATCGCCGTCATCGGCGTGACGCTCGTGCCGCTGCTGTTCGTCGTGCTCGGCGGGTTCCGCACCAACGCGCAGATCAACACCGACCCGGCCGGGCTGCCCGGCCCGTGGGTGACGGACAACTACGCGTCGGTCCTCGGCTCGAGCGCGTTCTGGACGTTCCTCGGCAACAGCGCGCTGATCGCCGTGATCGCGACCGCGGTCGCCGTCGGCCTGGGCTCGATGGCGGGCTACGCCCTTTCGCGGTACCAGTTCAAGGGCCGGGAAGGGCTGTACACGCTGTTCACGCTCGGCCTGCTGTTCCCCCTCACCGTGGCGACGCTGCCGCTGTACCTGTGGCTGCGGCAGCTGGGCATGCTGGAAAGCTTCTGGGGTGTCGCGATCCCGGAAGCGGCGTTCTCGCTGCCGGTGACGATCGTGATCCTGCGCCCGTTCATGCACGCGATCCCGGGGGAGATCGAGGACGCCGCGGTGCTCGACGGCGCCACCCGGCTCGGCTTCTTCTGGCGGATCCTGCTGCCGCTGTCGACCCCGGCCCTCACCACGGTCGCCGTGCTCGCCTTCGTCACCAGCTGGAACGCCTACCTGCTGCCGCTGCTGGTGTTCAACGACTCCGGGCACTTCACGCTCCCGCTCGGCGTCGCCATGTTCCAGTCCCAGTTCTCGCAGGACACCGCCCGGGTGCTCGCGTTCACCGCGTTGTCGATGATCCCGGCGCTCGGTTTCTTCGTGCTCGCCGAACGGCGGATCGTCGGCGGGCTGACCGGATCCGTGAAGGGCTGACTCAGGAGGTCTGCCGTGCCGTCCGAGGTCCACCGTCGTGCGTTCCTGCAGTTGCTCGCGCTGGCCGGAGCGGGGTCCGCGGCCTCCCCGGGCCTGGCCGCGGCCGGGACCGGGTTCCCGCTGGTGTCGCGGGGGCAGGCCGCGACGATCGTGGTCGGTTCGGGTGACCTCCCCGGGGTGCGACGGGTCGTGGGCGACCTCGCCGCGGACGTCGAGCGCGTCACGGGCGTGCGGCCGGCCGTGGTGTCCGACGTCGTCCCGGCGCACGGCCCGGTCGTCGTGGTCGGCACCCTGGGCCACAGCCCGCTGGTCGACGGGCTGGTCGCGGCCGGGAAGCTCGACGTCACCGGCATCGCCGGGAAGTGGGAGACGTCGCTGAGCCAAGTCGTCCGGCCGGCTCGTGCTCACCGGCAGCGACCAGCGCGGGGTGATCTACGGCGTCTACGAGGTGTCCCGGCGCATCGGCGTCTCGCCCTGGTACTGGTGGGCCGACGTCCCACCGCGGCGGCAGCCGGAGCTGCACCTGCCGGGCGAGCGGTTCAGCCTCGGCACGCCGCACGTGAAGTACCGCGGCTTCTTCATCAACGACGAGAACCCGGCGCTCGGCACCTGGGCGCCGGCCTACTTCGGGCCGGGCCAAGCCCCCGGGTACCCGGCCGGCTTCAACCACCTGTTCTTCGCCAAGGTCTTCGAGACCATGCTCCGGCTGCGCGCCAACTACCTCTGGCCGGCGGTGTGGGGGCGGGCGTTCGCCGAGGACGACCCGCTCAACCACGCCACGGCCAAGGAGTACGGGATCGTCATGGGCACCTCGCACGAGGCGCCGATGATGCGCGGGATCGAGGAGTGGAACCGGCACGCGGTGGCCGCGGTCCGCGACGCGGCCGGGAACATCACGACCCCGGGCCACGACCCGTACGGCGGCACGGGGGAGTGGAGCTTCCGCCGCAACGGCGAAGCGATCAAGGCCTACTGGACCGACGGGATCCGCCGGATGGTCCGGGAGGACTTCGAAGGCGTCGTCACGCTCGGCATGCGCGGCAACGGGGACGTCGGCCTGCCCGACGGCGACGGCATCGAGCTGATGCGCGAGATCATCGCCACCGAACGGGAGATCCTCGCCCGCGAGACCGGCCGCGACCTCACCACGGTGCCGCAGGTCTGGACGCTGTACAAGGAGGTCCAGCGGTACTGGGCCCAGGGCCTGCGCCCGCCGGACGACGTCATCGTGGTGTTCACCGACGACAACTGGGGCAACATCCGGAAGCTGCCGGACCTGTCCCTGCCGCCGCACCCGGGCGGGTACGGGCTTTACTACCACTTCGACTACGTCGGCGGCGGCCGCAACTACAAGTGGGTCGACACCGCGCTGCTCGCGAACACGTGGGAGCAGCTGCACCAGGCGTCCGCCTACGGCAACGACCGCCTGTGGGTGGCCAACGTCGGGGACATGAAGGGCAACGAGCTGCCACTGCAGTTCTTCCTCGACTACGCCTGGGACCCGGCCGCCCTGCCGGTCGAGCGGCTGTCCACTTGGGAGCGTCAGTTCGCGGCGGAGAACTTCGGCGCGGCACCTGCGACGGAGATCGCCGGGGTGCTGCACGACTACGGCCGCCTGCAGTCGCGCCGCAAGCCGGAGCTGCTCAACCGGCGGATCACCGTCGACGCCGCCGGGACCATCACCTACGACGACCGGATGACGCCGTTCAGCCTGGTGAACTACGGCGAGCTGGACCGGGTCACCGGCGAGTGGCAGGCGCTCGCGGCGCGGGCGGCGAAGATCGGCGCACGGTTGCCGAAGTCCGTTCAGGACGCCTACTACGAACTGGTGGGCTACGAGGTCCAGGCCACGGCCAACCTGTACGCGCTGCGGCGGGCCGAGTTCACGAACCTGCTGTACGCGGCGCAGGGCCGCGCGTCGGCGAACGCGCTGGCCGCCGTCACCGAGGCCCGCTTCGCCGACGACCTCGCGCTCGCGGCGAAGTACAACACCGGCATCGCCGGCGGCAAGTGGCAGGGCTTCCAGACCCAGCCGCACATCGACTACGGCGACGTCGCCCGCTACGGCCCGAACGCGCCCTGGCAGCAGCCGGAGCTGAACAACGTGGCCCTGCCGGACGTCATCTTCCCGGCGGTGAAGCGCATCGACCTGCCGTCGGCGGCGTCACTGGGGGTCGCCGTCGACGGCTCGGAACAGGCGTGGCCCGGCGCCGCGGACCGGCCGGTGCTGCCGGAGTTCAGCCCGTACCAGAGCGCGCCACCGCAGTACATCGACGTCTTCAACCGCGGCCGGACGCCGTTCCGCTGCCGGGTCTCCGTCCCCGGCGCGCCGTGGGTGCTGGTCGAGCCGCGGGGCGGCCGCGTGGAGGAGGAGCTGCGCATGACCGTGCGGATCGACTGGGCCCGGGCGCCGAAGGGCACCACGACCGTGCCGATCACGGTGTCGGGCGCGGGGAGTTCGGTCGTGGTGGACGCCGTCGTGCGCAATCCGGCCGGGCCGGTGCGCGGGTTCGTCGAAGCCGGTGGGTACGTGTCGATGGAGGCCGAGCACTGCACGGCCGACGTCGGCGCGGCGGCGGTGTCGTGGCGGCGCATCCCGGACCTCGGCCGGACGGGGGCGGGGATGACGCCGTTCCCGGTGACGGCGGCGAGCCGGCCGCCGGGCGCGGGACCGCGTCTCGAATACCGGATGACGCTGTTCGCGACCGGCCCGGTGACGGTGTGGGCGTACTTGTCCCCGCGCAGCAACGTGTTGCCCGGCGACGGGCTGCGGTACGCGATCTCGTTCGACGACGCCGATCCGCAGGTCGTCAACATCACGAAGGCCACGGGCGCGGACGACACGACCATGAACCGCCCGTGGGAACGGAACACTTCGGACAACGTGAACCTGACCTTGACGCGGCACGAGATCGCGGCGGCGGGCCCGCACGTGCTCAAGTTCTGGATGGTCGACCCGGCGGTGGTCGTGCAGAAGCTGGTGGTCGACACCGGCGGGCTGCGGGCGAGCTACCTGGGCCCGCCGGAAAGCGTGCGGTGGCCGTGGTGAGCGGGCTCCGGCGACCGGGCGGCTCGCGAGTGGACGGACCGAGGCCGCCGGCGAGCCGGTCGGATGGATCGCACCGGCGGTGGCCCGCTTCGGCCTGTTCCCGCCGTGCTCCGGGGATTCGCGAGGTGCCGGGGTGGCCGATCGGTCGCGAGCGGCGGTGCAGGCCGCCGCTTGCGACAGAGCCGGAAAGCCGGGCGTGGGCCGGCCCCGGCCTACCGCGCGCCGCCGGTCAGGACCCGGTAGCCCCGGTGCGCCGGCGCCGCCGTGCTCTGGCGGACCACCAGGCTCGTGGCCAGCTCGAGGCGGTGGCTCTCCGGGTCGACCCCGCGGGCCAGCGAAATCGCCAGCCGGGCGCCGGCCGCCGCCATCTCCTGGAGCGGCTGGCGGACCGTCGTCAGCTCGGGGGTCAGCCAGCGGGCGATCGGCAGGTCGTCGAAGCCCACCACGGACAGGTCGTCCGGGATGCGCAGCCCCGCGTCGCGGGCCGCTTCGTACACCCCGAGCGCCTGCAGGTCGCTGCCGGCGAAGACCGCCGTCGGCCGGTCGGGGAGGGTGAGCAGTGAAGCCAGTTCGCGGTAGCCGGCCCGGACGTGGAAGTCGCCGCGGCGCACCAGCGCCGGGTCGAACGCCAGCCCGGCCGTCTCCAGCGCCGTGCGGTACCCGTCGATCCGGGCCCGGCTGCACAGCACGCCCTCCGGCCCGCCGATCATCGCGATCCGGCGGTGGCCCAGGTCGATCAGGTGCCGGGTGGCCGTCAGCCCGCCCTGCCAGTTCGTGGCCCCGATCGAGGGCGTCTCCGGCCCGGGTGCGCCGGCCGGGTCGACCACGACCAGCGGGATGTCCCGGGCCCGCAGCTTCGCCAGCTGACTGCCGGTGAAGTCGGAGCACACCGAGACGATGCCGACCGGCCGCCGGGCCAGCACGCTTTCCAGCCAGCTCTGGCCGGGGGTGTGCCGTCCCGACGAATCCGCCAGCACCACCGCCATTCCGTTTTCGCGGGCGACGCACTCCACCCCGCGGATGATTTCCAGCGCCCACGTGCTTTCGAGTTCGTGGAACATCAGTTCCAGCAGCCGGGAACGCCGGGACCGTTCGTCGGCCCGGCGCCGGTACCCGTATTTCCCGATGACCGCCTCGACACGCGCACGGGTGCTTTCGGCGACGTCGGGACGGCCGTTCAGCACTTTCGAAACTGTCGGGACGGAGACCCCGGTCTCGGCGGCGATCCGGGCGATGGTCACCCGGGCCTCGGACGGCTCGAGCTCGTCAGACTTCGTTGTCATGAAGGAGATTCTAGGTCATCGAAACCCGAATTGAAACGGTTGGAAAGTTTCGGAACACCCATCGCAGCATTGCCCTGTGGAGGTTGAAGATGCTCGGAAGAATTCCGAAGAAACGCGTGCTGTTGGCGGTTGCGGCCACGCTGGGTATTGCGGTGTGGCAGGCGCCTGCGGCATCCGCGTCGGTCCCGCTGCAATACACCACGAACCGTTACGTCGGCAGCGCGGTGGCCGCGACGTACCTGGCGTCGGAAACCGATTACCGGGCGGTGCTCACCCGGGAATTCGACAACGTGACGCCGGAGAACGAGATGAAGTGGGGCACGGTCGAAGCCGTGCGCGGCCAGTACGACTGGTCCGGTGCCGACGCGATCGTCAAGTACGCGCAGACGCACCACAAGACCGTGCGCGGCCACACGCTGGTCTGGCACTCGCAGCTCCCGGACTGGGTCGCCGCGTTGCCGGCCGACGAGCTCCGCCGCGTCCTGCGCGACCACATCACCACGGAAGTCAAGCGGTACAAGGGAAAGATCCGCGCCTGGGACGTCGTCAACGAGATCTTCAACGAGGACGGCACCCGGCGTGACACGGTCTTCCGGCAGAAGCTCGGCGACGGCTTCGTCGCCGACGTCTTCCGCTGGGCGCACGCGGCCGACCCGCACGCGAAGCTCTACATCAACGACTACAACATCGAAGGGATCAACCCGAAGAGCGACGCGGTGTACGACCTGGTGAAGACGCTGCGGCGGCAGGGCGTGCCGATCGACGGCGTCGGCATCCAGGGGCACCTGTCGATCCAGTACGGCTTCCCGGGGCAGTACCGGGAAAACCTGGCCCGCTTCGCGAAGATCGGCGTGGAGACGGCGGTCACCGAGGCCGATGTCCGGATCCCGCTGCCGGCGGACGCGGCCAAGCTCGCCACCCAGGCGAGCTACTTCGGGCAGCTGTGGGACGGCTGCCAGTCGGTCCGCAAGTGCGTCGAGTTCACGACGTGGGGCTTCACGGACCGGCACTCGTGGGTCCCGGACGTCTTCCCGGGCGAAGGGGCGGCCTGCCTCTTCGACGAGAACCTGCGTCCGAAGCCGGCCTACTTCGCCCTCAACCCCTGACGCGGCGCCGTGAGGGGCACCCGGGTGCCCCTCACGGCTGGACCGGGCCGGGACGCAAGCCGCGAGCGATGAGCGCCGCGAGGATGCGCGGAACGGCGTCGAGGGTGGCCGGGCGGCCTTCGTGCATCAGCACGACCCCGCCCGGCCGCACCGCACCGGCCGCGGCGGCGATCTCCTCGGTGGTGCAGCCCGCCCAGTCGCGGGTGTCGACCGTCCAGAGGACCTCGGTGAGTTCGTGCGCCACCAGCGTCTTCGCGACCGTGGCGTCCGTGTCGCCGTAGGGCGGCCGGAACAGGGCCGGGCGGATCCCGGTCAGCCGGGTCAGCAGGTCCTGCGTGCGCCGGACCTCCTGGTCCTGTTCGGCCGCGGCGAGCGTGGTCAGGTGCCGGTGCGTCCAGGTGTGGTTCCCGATCGCGTGCCCGGCCGCGGCGATCGCCCGGACCAGCTCCGGGTGCGCCGCGGCGTGCTCGCCCCACAGGAAGAAGGTCGCACGCGTACCACCGAGCGCGGCCAGCAGCGCGGGAGTCGTCTCGGGGTACGGGCCGTCGTCGAAGGTGAGCGCGACCGTGTCCACCCGTCCAAGATCACCCGCCCCCGCCGCGGCGGGCAAGGACTTTCGGGCGGGTTTCGAGCGGTTCCAGCGGACCAGCGCCGCCGGCCGCTTACCGCTTGCGTCGCGCGTCCGAGGTTTTGACAGCCGGACTCGCGCCCGGCTCGGGACCGCATCCGCGACCGGCTCGGCGAGCGTCGAGGAACCTGCGGCCCGGCCTTACCGGGCCATCGCCGCCAGGCGCTTCGCGGTCGGCCAGCGGACGTTCCACGCCCAGCCCAGCTTCTCGAACACCCAGATCACCCGGGCGGAGACGTCGAGCTGGCCGCGCAGGACGCCGTGGCGGGCCGAGGTCGGGTCGGCGTGGTGGGTGTTGTGCCAGGACTCGCCCATGGACAGGATGGCCAGCGGCCAGAAGTTCGCCGAGCGGTCGCGGCTGGTGAACGGGCGCTCGCCGATCATGTGGCAGACCGAGTTCACCGACCACGTCACGTGGTGCTGGAAGGAGATCCGCGCCAGGCCCGCCCAGAGGAACGCCGTCAGCGCACCCCACCACGAAAGGGTGATCAGGCCGCCCAGCAGCGGCGGGAGCAGCAGGCTCAGCACCACCCACAGCGGGAAGAGCTTGTCGACGACGCGCAGGTCGCGGTCGGCGGCCAGGTCGGGGGCGAACCGCTCGACGTTGGTCTTGTCGCGGCCGAAGAGCCAGCCCATGTGGGCGTGCCAGAACCCGCGGGCCAGCGCCAGCGGGGACGTCCCGAACAGCCACGGCGAGTGCGGGTCGCCGTCGCGGTCGGAAAACGCGTGGTGCCGCCGGTGGTCGGCGACCCAGACGAGCACCGGGCCCTGGGCCGCGAGGCCGCCGGCGATGGCCAGCGCGATCCGCAGGGCCCGCTTCGCCCGGAACGCGCCGTGGGTGAAGTAGCGGTGGTAGCCGACGGTGATGCCCAGTGTCGACACCACGAAGAAGGCGCCGCCGATGGCGAGGTCGACCCAGCTGATGCCCCAGCCCCAGAACACCGGCACCGCGACGGCCAGCGCCACGAACGGGACCAGCAGGAACGTGCGGATGGTGATGAGCTCGGGGACGGTCTGCTTGCCGGAGAGCACGGGTTTCGGGGCAGGGCGGGCTGCCTTCACGGACGCGGTCATGCACTTCTCGATTCGAGGTCTACGGCGCGCCGGACCTGGTCGGGCGCGGAAGGCCGGGGGCGGGAACACCCGGCGGGTCAGCGGTCTGGAGGTGGCCGGGCGGGTCGCCGCTCCTGCCGGCGATCGGCCTCGAGGCCACGGGCGAGAGTGTGGCCGGCCGGACGCCGGCGTACTGAGTGCTCTTGCCGCTTCCCAGGTTACCGGATCGTTGTGAATGCGCAGTGTGGGCGCGCACGAAGAAGGCCCTCGCCCCGGGTGGGGGCGAGGGCCTCAGGCTGCCTCGTGGCTCAGATGACGCTGACGCGCTGGGCCTGCGGGCCCTTCTGGCCCTGGCCGATTTCGAACTCCACGCGCTGACCCTCGTCGAGCGACTTGAAGCCGCTGCCCTGGATCTCGGAGTAGTGGACGAACACGTCCGGACCCCCGCCGTCCTGCGCGATGAAGCCGAAGCCCTTTTCGCCGTTGAACCACTTGACACTGCCCTGAGCCATACCCATACCTACTCTTTGTTGTGAGCCTGGATGTCCCATTCGGACACCCGGTCTCGAGACCATTATCCCATTACTGGGCCGCCGAGGCCACCCCCGGTGGTCAAACTCCCCAATCGGGGCGCAGCGGCATACCCATCCCGCCCTCGTTGTCGGTGCGGACGCCCAGGATGTGGTGCAGTTCGATCTCGCGCCGCTCGAAGGCCAACCGGCAGGCCGCGAGGTAGAGCGCCCACACCCGGCTGCGCCCGGCACCGGCTTCGGCGACGGCCTCGTCCCAGTGCTCGTCGAGGTTGGCGCACCACCCGGCCAGGGTCTTCGCGTAGTGCTCGCGGAAGTTCTCCGCGTGCCGCACCTCCAGCCCGGCGTCGTGCATGGCCGTCATCAGCTCGCCGGGCGCTTCGAGCTCGCCGTCCGGGAAGACGTAGCGGTCGATGAACCCGCGCGAGCGGTGCGCGACGCTGGTGTCCGGGTTGGTGATGCAGTGGTTGAGCAGCCGTCCGTGCGCCTTGAGCTTGCCGGCCAGGAAGCGGAAGTACCCGGGGACGTTGCGCGCGCCGATGTGCTCGGTCAGGCCGATCGACGAGATCGCGTCGAACCCGGTCTCGGTGACGTCCCGGTAGTCCTGGTGGCGGATCTCGGCGCGGTCGGCGATACCCAGCGCGACGACGTTCTTCTGCGCCCATTGGGCCTGTTCACGCGAGAGGGTGACGCCGATGGCCTCGACGCCGTAGTGCCGGACGGCGTGCGCGACCATGCCGCCCCAGCCGCAGCCGACGTCGAGCAGCTTCATCCCGGGCTTGAGGCCGAGCTTCTTGCAGACGAGGTCGAACTTGTGCGCCTGCGCCTCCTCCAGCGTGGCGTCCTCGCTCGGGAACACCGCGCACGTGTAGGCCATCGACGGGCCGAGGACCAGCTCGTAGAACCGGTTCGACACGTCGTAGTGGCTGGCGATGGCCTCGCTGTCGCGCTCCTTCGAGTGCCGCAGCGCGGTCAGCCCGCGCCGGAACCGGCTCGGGTGCTCCTCCGCGGGCGGCTTGACCAGCCGCAGGTGGCGCGGGCCGAGCTTGCGCAGCAGCCACAGCCGGTCGGCCGGGGTGAGCTGGTCGACCTGCGTGGACAGGGCGTGCAGGGCCGTGTAGAGGTCGCCTTCGACGTCGAGCGCGCCGGCGACGTACGCGCGGGCGAGGCCGAGGTCGCCGGGGGAGGACATCAGGTAGTCCAGCGCCAGCGGCGAGCGCACCTCGATGGCCACCGGCGCGTCGGCCGGGCCGCTGCGGCTGCCGTCGTAGGCGGTGATCGACACCTCGGCGCGCGGGCCGAGCAGCCGTTCGAAGACCGCGCCGACGGTGATGTTTTCCTGGGTCACGTTCGTTCCTTTCACCGGCGGCGGACGCACTTCTCGTAGAGGCCAAGCAGCCGTTCGCGCGGGTCGTAGGCGCGCTTGAGCTCCCGGTAGGCGTCGCCGTTGTAGAGCCGCCAGAACTCGTCCTCGGTGTAGAAGCTGTCCGAGTAGAGCGATTTGTGCCCGCCGAGGCGGGTGACTTCGGCTTCGATCATCCGGTTGTGCACGCCGTCGCGCTCACCGGGGTCGAGCGGCACGGCCGACCAGAACCCGAAGTTGACGTACAGCTCTTCGGGGTCCAGCTCGTAGAGCGGCCAGCGGACGCCGCCGGGCCGCTGGCGCAGGGGGCAGACCCAGACCGGGCTGATCGGGATCTCGCGTTCGAAGAACTCGAGGAACTCCGCGGCGCGGCCGACCGGGACCTCGATGTCCTGCACGATCGTCTCCTCCGGCGGCAGCCGCCGGAGCTTGAGCAGCCGTTCGGCGATCCGGAACCGCCGGTCGAGCGCGACGGCCTTCCAGTACACGGAGGACCGCAGGAACCGGCGGCCGAGCAGCAGCCGGGGCAGCCGGTGCTGGACGCCGAACGCGCGCGAGCACCAGAACCAGTCGGTGTCCCAGCGCCAGAGGTAGTCCCGCACGGTGAGGTGGTCGGTCTCGCGGCGCTGGATGGAGCGGTAGTAGATGTCCAGCCAGGTGTAGTCGCTGGTCGCGGGCGCGGTGTCGGTGAACGTCCCGAGCGTCAGGTAGAGCTCGTCCGGGCCGAAGACCGTCCCGTCGACGAAGTCGACGTGCTCGCCGTCGTACGCGCTTTCGGCGCAGACTTCGCTCAGCGCCTCGAAGTACTTCCCGCGGTCGTGGTGGCGGACGTGGCGCAGCTTCACGAAGGGCTTCACCGGCTCCAGGAGGATCCGCAGCCGCAGCGCGTAGCCGAGGGTGCCGTAGGAGTTGGGGAAGCCGTGGAACAGGTCGCGGTGCTCGTTGTCCGGCGTGGCCACGACGATCCGGCCGTCCCCGGTGAGCACCTCGAGTTCCAGCACCGACTCGTGCGGCATGCCGTTGCGGAACGACGAGGACTCGATGCCGAGCCCGGTCACCGCGCCGCCGAGGGTGATGGTCTTCAGCTGCGGCACGACCAGCGGCATCAGGCCGTGCGGCAGGGTGGCGTCGACGAGCTGCTCGTAGGTGACCATGCCCTCGACGTCGGCGGTGCGGGTGGCCGGGTCGACGCGCAGGACGTGGCTGAACCCGGAGACGTCCAGCCCGGGGTGTTTCGTCGCGGCCCGGGACCGGAAGAGGTTGGACGTCCGTTTCGCCAGCCGGATGGTGGTGGCGCCGCTGATGGCGGCGAGCTGCCGTCTCAGTGCGTCGACGCGGGCTTCGTGCGCGGGGAACGGCGGGGCTTCCGGCGCCCCGGCCTGATCGATGGTCACGAACCGATCCTGCCTCACGCCGACGGCGGGCGCACTGCGCCGGCAGGGCACCGTTTTCCGATCCGTCCCGGGTGGTGGGATCGGTTCAGCCGGGGTGGCGGGTTCGGAGGCGTCGACGAGGTTTCGGCGGTCGGTGGGGCGGCTGGGTTCGTGTGCTGCGGCGGCGGGTCGGCGGTGGTGCGGAGCGGCGGGTTTGCCGTGTGCCGGGGGCTGCCTGGTCTTGGCTGGTGAGGCGAGGCCCTGGCACCGCAGCGGTGGGCAGGCGAGAGGTAGTGCGGCGGTTGCCGACGACCGCGGCCGGTCGGCTCGGCGCCGGACCTGCGCCCCCGCAGCGGGTGGGCCACGCCACAGCACCGAGCGGGGTTTGCCGCCCGCCGCAGCCGGTCGGTGGTGGGCGCCCAGTCCGCCAGTCGGCCAGGGCGCCGGCTCCGCGCCGCAGCGATGACTCACGCCACAGCGCGAAGCGGCGCTTGCTCCTCCAACACCCCTTCCGCATCGGCGAGGAAGGCGTCGATCCGCCGCAGCCGGTCGGCCGTTCGCCGCCCGATCTCGGCCAGCCGGTCGGCGCGGCGGCGGGCGTCGTCGACGATGCGGTACGCCTGGGCGCGGGCATCCGCCGTGCGCTGCCGGGCCGCTTCCTCCGCCTCCCGGACGATCGCCGCGGCTTGGTCACGGGCGGCCGCGACGACTTCTTCCGCTTCGCCGTGCGCCAGTTCGAGCAGGTGCCGGACGCGGTCGCCGACGGCGGCCGGGTCGGCCGGTGTGCGGCACAGCCGGTCGGTGCGGGCGGTCAGCTCCGCGTGGTCGGCCCGGGCCTGCTCGAGCTGCCGAGCCAGGTGGCCGGCCTCCGCGACCGCCGCGTCGCGGTCGGCCGTCAGCAGGCGGATTTCCGCCACGAGCTCCTCCAGCCGCTCGTCGACCTGCTCGCGGTCATAGCCGCGGAACGTCAGCGCGAAGCTCTCCGGCAGGGTCAGCGGCGCCGTCATCGGGCCGCGACCGGCCGGCGCAGCAGCGCGGCGAGGTCGGCGGCGTCACCCGCCGTGCGGAGCTTCACCGGATCGGGTTGCCCGAGCGTGTGATCGTCTTCGTGCAGGGCGGTGACGAACCGGGCGACCCGGCGTGGTGCGGGGGCGACCTCCGGGCCGCCGAGGTAGCGCAGGACGATCAGGTCTTCGCCGGAGTGCGTCTCGATCGCCGCCGCCCAGCCGCGCTCTTCGTCCCACAGCAGCGCCACGTCGCGGTCGGGGTAGTGCGGCAGCCGGGTGTCCAGGGCGACGTAGGCCGAGATCGGGCGGTCGTGGTCGAGGGTGCACGACTCGAGGCCGATCCCGAGTTCGGCCGTGACGTCGCGGAGGTAGTCCATCAGGGCGGGGACGGCGGGGTGCTGGTAACCGGTCGGAAGTTCGATCGATGCGGTCACGGGATCGGCTCACCTTTCTCTTCGGCTACTCCGGTTCTAACATGTCATCGAAACGATGACAAGCAACATGTCGCCGGACAGACGACGTCACCGCCGAGGTTGATCGCCACACCTCCGGGGTACCCGACCGAGTGATCGCGGACGATCCCGCGGCGGGACGGCGAAAGCGAGGCGGCGTTGAGCATTCTGATCGACTTCGAGCGCGACACGGAGTTCTCGTTCGAGCGGCGGTTGCGGAGCTACGTGGGGGCGGTGGCCCGGGCCGTGGGCGTGGGCTTCGAATCGTGCACGCTCGACACCGGCACCCCGGCGGCCGCCTACATCGCGCTCGACTGGCGCCTGTCCCGCTTCCCCGGCCACGACCTGGCCCTGGTCTGGGACGAAGTCCACGGCTGGGCGGCGGCGATCGAAGACGCGACCGGCGCGACCGTCCTGACCCACCTGGGCGGCGAGGTCTTCCCGGAGCCCCGCGCGGTGGTCCGCTTCCTGGCGGCGGTCCGCGCGCACGACCCGGACGCAGGCACGCTGGAGGCTCCCGTTCTGCGCGAAGCGGGCGACCACGAACGGCTCCTCGCGCAGGTCCCGGAGGCGACGCCCGCCGGCCGCGGGTGATGGCAGACTGGGGGCCGTGGGGGAGCTGACGGCGGAGGCCGTGGTCGACCGGCTGGTGCCGCGCACACCGCGGCTGTCGCCGGACGGCCGGTGGGTGGTGTTCGCGAGTGCGCCGGTCGGCCAGGCCGGGGCACACCCGGTCAGCGATCTGTGGCTCGCCTCCGCGGACGGCGGTGAGCTGCCTCGGGCGTTCGCGCCGAGTGCGGCGGAGGACCGGGAGCCGCGGTGGTCGCCGGATTCCGCGTGGGTCTGCTTCCTTTCCGACCGCGCCGAACCCGGGACGGCGCAGCTGTACCGGGCCGGCCGGGAGGGCGGCGCACCGGAGCAGCTGACGACGTGGCCGCCGGGAATCCGCGGCTTCGTGCTGCTGCCTGATGGTTCGGTGGTGCTCATCGCGCCCGAGGAGAACGCGCAGGCGGCCGATCCCCGGGTCCGCGTCGTGCGCCCGGGCAGTGCCGAGGCGCCCACTTGGGACACTGCCGCGCGACCCGACCGGCTGTGGACCCTGGATCCCCGGACGCGCGCGGTCCGCCCCCTCGGTGACTTCGGCTCCCGGCACGTCGTCGAGGCCGCCGCGCGGCCGGACGGCGCCACGCTCGCCGTGGTCACCTGGTCCGTCGCCGATCGCGAGCCCGGGCTCTTCGAACCCGGTCTCCACCTCGTCGACCCCGCCACCGGTGCCCGGCAGGAGCTCGGCGTCCCGGCGCTGGAGGCCAGCTCGCCGACCTGGTGGCGGGACGAAACCGGGTGGCGTCTGGCCTACCTCGGCCTGACCCCGCCCGGCCTCATCGGCGGCAACGCGGTCTTCGACGCCGATCAGCACCGGAACCTCACCGCCGGGATGAGCTGCTGCCCGACCGAACTCGCCGAGTCCGGTGACGGCGGCTTGCTGGCGGTCTTCGCCGAAGGCCTCGACACCACGATCCGGCGCCTCGACCCCGCCACCGGCGCCTTCACCGAACTCGGCCTCGCACCCGGCAGCCTGCAGGACCTGAGCGCGAGCGCCGGCCGGATCGCCGTCGTCACCAGCACCGCCACCGAACCCGACGCCGTCCAGATCGGACCACCCGGCGGCCCGCTCACTCCGCTCGTCGAACCGCCGCTGCCCGGGATCCGGTGGGGCGCTCAGGAACGCCTCGCCTACCGGGCCGAAGACGGCCTGGCGCTCGACGGCCTCCTGGTCCTCCCGCCGGGCCGGACCCGCGCCGACGGGCCCTTCCCGCTCGTCACCCTGGTCCACGGCGGCCCGTACGACCGCTACGCCGACCGGTTTCAGCTCGGCTGGTTCCGCTGCGGCCAGTGGCTGGCCGCGGCCGGGTTCGCGGTGTTCCTCCCGAACACGCGCGGCGGCCTCGGCCACGGGCACGCCTTCGCAGCGTGCGTCGCCGGTGACGTCGGAGGCGCGGAGTTCACCGACCTCCTCGCCGGCATCGACCACCTCGTCGAGGCGGGTGTCGCCGACGAGAACCGGCTCGGGATCGGCGGCGGCAGCCACGGCGGGTTCGTGGCCGCTTGGGCCGTGACGCAGACGGACCGCTTCAAGGCGGCCGTGGTCAACGCGGGAGTCATCGACTGGCCCCTGCTCGCCGCGACCGGTGAACACGGCCGCTTCGAGCTGGCCCTCGGCAGCCGGGAAACCAGCCCGATCACCTACGCGCACCGGATCGCGACGCCGGTCCTCATCCTGCACGGCGAGGACGACACGAACGTTCCGCTGTCGCAGGCCGAGCTCCTGCACCACGCCCTCGGCGATCGCGAGCACGAGTTCGTCGTCTACCCGCGGGAGGGTCACTCGCTGCGCGAACGCGCCCACCAGCTCGACTTCCTCCACCGCACCCGCGAGTGGTTCTCACACCTGCTCGCCTAGCTTGAACTCCGCCCCGCCGCTGAACGAGAAGCCGTCGGCGCCGATGGTGACGTCGGCTTCTCGCGGCTCGGCCCGTTCGGCGACCGGCTGCACCGCGCCGTCGAGGTCCAGCACGACCGACGCGTCGGTGTACCAGCTCGGCACCACCGGGTTGCCCCACCAGTCGCGGCGCTGGTTGTCGTGGACGTCCCAGGTGATCACCGGGTTGTCCGGGTCGCCCGTGTAGTAGTCGTGCGTGTAGATCTCGATGCGGTGCCCGTCGGGATCCCGGACGTAGAGGTAGAACGCGTTCGACACACCGTGCCGGCCCGGCCCCCGCTCGATCATCCCGGGCTTGCGCAGCGCGCCCAGGTGGTCACAGATGTGCAGGATCTGGTGCCGCTCGTGGGAGGCGAACGCGATGTGGTGCAGCCGCGGGCCGTCTCCGCCGGTCAGGGCGACGTCGTGGACCGTCGGCTTGCGGAACATCCAGGCCGCGTACACCGTGCCCTCGTCGTCCTGGATGTCCTCCGAGACGCGGAAACCCAGTCCCTCGTAGTACTTCCGGGCCGCCGGGACGTCCGGGGTGTCCAGGTTGAAGTGGTCCAACCGCGACAGTGCGCCGGCGCCGTGGACGTCGTAGCGCTGGGTGAACCGCTCGACGTGCTCGGCTTCGTGGAAGAACTCCACCGGGAAGCCGAGCGGGTCCAGCACGCGCACCGCCTCGCCGATGCCCCGCGTGGCCCCGGCCGCGCGGCGCTCGACCCGGCAGCCGAGCGTGCGGTAGTACGCCTCCGCCAGGTCCAGGTCGGCGGCACTGCGCACCCGGTAGGCCAGCACGCCGAGCGCCGGCGTGGCGCCCTTCCGCAGCACCAGGGAGTGGTGCAGGTACTCCTCGAAGGCCCGGAGGTACAAGGCCTCGGAGTCTTCGTGGGTGACCACGAGGCCGAGCACGTCGACGTAGAACGCCCGCGACGCGGCCAGATCGGTGACGACGAGCTCGGCATAAGCGCAGCGCAGGACGTCCGGCGGGGTGGTGGTCATGACTGTCCCTTCCGGACGGCGCCGAAGCGGGCCGTGTGGACCGGCCCGAGCGAAACGTGGATGGCCTGCTGGTCGGTGTAGAAGTCGAGGGAGCGGTAGCCGCCTTCGTGGCCGAGGCCGGAGGCCTTGACCCCGCCGAACGGGGTCCGCAGGTCCCGGACGTTGTGCGAGTTCAGCCAGACCATCCCGGCCTCGACCGACTGCGCGAAGGTGTGCGCCCGCTGCAGGTTCGACGTCCAGAGGTAGGCGGCCAGACCGTACTTGAC
Organism: Amycolatopsis sp. lyj-23; assembly: GCF_046549135.1. Lineage (NCBI taxonomy): Bacteria > Bacillati > Actinomycetota > Actinomycetes > Pseudonocardiales > Pseudonocardiaceae > Amycolatopsis > Amycolatopsis sp. lyj-23. Next base: position 215,856 of record NZ_JAJPWN010000002.1, read on the forward strand.
GTCGTTGGCCAGTGCCAGCGCTTCCGCTTCGGTGTCGAACGGCGTCAGCGCGACGACCGGCCCGAAGATCTCCTCCTGGAAGATCCGCGCGGTCGACGGCACGTCCGCGAACACCGTCGGGGCCACGTAGTTGCCGCTGTCCAAGCCGGCCGGACGGCCGCCGCCGGCGAGCAGCCGGCCCTCGGTCTTGCCCAGCTCGACGTACCGCATGACCTTGTCGTAGTGCTCGGGGTGCACGAGCGCGCCGACCTCGGTGGCCGGGGCGTGCGGGTCGCCGACGACGATGTTCGCCGCCCGTTCGGCGTACCGGGAGCAGAACTCGTCGTAGACCGGGCGCTCGACCAGGATGCGGCTGCCCGCGGTGCAGCGCTCGCCGTTGAGCGAGAACACCCCGAACAGCGTCGAGTCGAGGGCGGCGTCGAGGTCGGCGTCGGCGAACACGATCGCCGGGGACTTGCCGCCCAGCTCCATCGACATGCCCTTGAGGTGCGCCGCGCAGTTGCGGTAGATCGTCTGCCCGGTCGTGGTCTCGCCGGTGAACGAAATCAGCGGCACGTCCGGGTGCTTGACCAGCGCGTCGCCCGCCTCTTCGCCGTAGCCGTTGACCAGGTTGAACACCCCGTCGGGCAGCCCGGCGTCGGCGAAGATGCCCGCCCAGAGACTCGCCGACAGCGGCGTGAACTCGGCCGGCTTGAGCACCACCGTGCAGCCCGAGGCGAGCGCGGGCGCGAGCTTCCAGCTCTCCAGCATGAACGGGGTGTTCCACGGTGTGATCAGCCCGGCGACCCCGACCGGCTTGCGGTGCACGTAGTTCACCTGCCGGCCCGGCACCTGGTACGTGTCGTCCGCCTGCGCCACGACGAGGTCGGCGAAGAAGCGGAAGTTCTCGGCCGCGCGCTGGGCCTGCCCGAGCGCCTGGGTGATGGGCAGGCCGGTGTCGAACGTCTCCAGCTCGGCCAGCCGCCGGTCCTGGGCCTCGACGGCGTCGGCGATCTTGTTGAGGACCCGGGCGCGGGCCCGGGGCAGCAGCCGCGGCCACGGGCCTTCGGTGAACGCCGTGCGCGCGGCGGCGACCGCGCGGTCGACGTCCTCGGCCTGGCCCGCGGCCGCCGTGACGTACGGGGTGTTGGACACCGGGTCGAGGACGTCGAACGTCTTGCCCGAGACGCTGTCGGCGAACTCGCCGCCGATGTAGTGCTTCAGCGCGCCCGGCAGTCCGTCCGGGACGTAGTGGCTCATTGCTTTCCTTCCACGGTGAAGCCGTCGGCCGGCGTGAGGTGCTTCGTGCCTTCGGCCATCAGCTCGGTGATGCGGGCGACGCCGGATTCGGTCGGCGGGATCAGCGGCGGCCGGACGTGCCCGGACGCGATCAGCCCACGCTGCTCGAGCACCCACTTGCCGGGTGCCGGGTTGGTCTCGACGAACAGCAGGTCGACGAGCGGGTGCAGGCCGTAGTGGAGCTCCCGCGCCCGTTCGTGGTCGCCGGCCTGCCACGCGGTGTACATCTCGGCGCACGCGGCCGGCGCGATGTTCGCCGTCGCGCTGACGAACCCGGCCCCGCCGAGGGCCAGCAGGGGCAGGCAGAGCAGCTCGATCCCGGACCACACGAGCAGCTCCCGGCCGCACAGGTGCAGCACGCGGGAGAAGTGCTCGAAGTCCTTGGTCGTCTCCTTGATGCCGACGAAGTTGTCGCAGGAGCGGAACAGCTTCGCGACGGTCTCCGGGGCGAGGTCGACCGCGGTCCGGCTCGGCACGTTGTAGGCGACGATCGGCAGGTCGGGGAACTCGCGGCAGACCGTGCGGTACCAGACGAACAGCGCGTCCTGCGTCGGCCGGGCGTAGTACGGCGTGATGACGAGCGCGGCGTCGATCCCGGCGTCGCGCGCCAGTGACGTCAGCTCCAGGGTTTCGTCGAGCTTCGCCGAGCCGGTGCCCGGCACGAAGGGGACGCGGTCGCCGACCGCGGCGGCGACCGTGCGGATCGCCTCGGCGCGTTCGGCGACCGTCTGCGAGCCGGGTTCGCCGGTGGAGCCGCCGATCGAGATGCCGTGCGTGCCCGAAGCGAGCTGCCAGCGCACGAGGTTTTCGAGGCCGGCGTGGTCCACGGCGCCCTCGGCGGTGAACGGCGTCATCAGCGGCGCGATCGACCCGCGGACGGCCTGGGGGTCGGAGCGGAAGCGCATGGGGTTCCTTCCTGGGTCAGTGGCGGCGGTAGGCGAGGTAGGCGTCCAGGGTGGCCAGCCGGTGGGCGCGGACGGCCTGTTCGACCTCGGCCGCGGGGGCACCGCTCTCGAGCAGGCCGAGGATGGTTTCGTGCTCGGCGACCGACTGCCGGGCGCGCCCGGGCACGAAGCTGAACGTCGAGCTGCGCAGGCCGCTGAGCCGGTCCCAGCCACGCCGGACCAGGTCCAGGACCTGCGGGTTGGGGCAGGCGTCGAAGAGCACGGCGTGGAAGGCGCGGTTGAGGCCGGTGAACCGGGCCGGTTCGAAGTGCCCGAGGCAGTCCGCCAGCTCGGCGTTCAGCGCCCGGGCCTCGGCCAGCGCACCCGGCGGGAGGACGGGTGCGGCGAGCGCGGCGGCGTAACCCTCGACGAGTGCGAGGGTCTGCATCGTGTGCTGGTACTCGCTCTCGTCGACCATCGCGACCTGCGCGCCGACGTTGCGCTCGAACGTCACCAGCCCTTCGGCCTCCAGCAGCCGGATCGCCTCGCGGATCGGGACGACGCTGACGCCGAGCTCCTGGGCGAGCTGGCCGAGGACGAGCCGGTAGCCGGGGGAGAAGGTGCCGTCGGCGATCCGGGTCTTGATCCACTGGTAGGCGATCCGCGACTTGCTCATCGCGGCGCCGTTCACCGTTTCGCGAGCCATGCGGCGTACCTCCCGCGCCAGTGCTCGTCCATCGGGTAGAGGCCCTCGACGCGCTCGCCCGCGGCGACCTGCTCGGCGATGAACGCCTCCTGCCGCTCCTGCTCGATCGCCGCGTCGACCACCTCTTCGACCAGCTCCGGCGGGATGACGAGGACCCCGTCGCCGTCACCGGCGATGACGTCGCCGGGGCACACCGCGGCGCCACCGCAGGCGATCGCGACGTCGACGTCCCACGGCACGTGCCGCCGTCCGAGCACCGCCGGGTGCGGCCCGGCGTGGTAGGTGGGGATGGCCAGAGCGGACACCGCGGCGAGGTCGCGGACGCCGCCGTCGGTGACGATCCCGGCCGCGCCGCGCACCTGCGCCCGCAGCGCGAGGATGTCGCCGACCGTGCCGGTGCCGCGTTCGCCGCGGGCCTCCATGACGAGGACGTCGCCGGGGCCGAGGCCCTCGATCGCGCGCTTCTGCGCGTTGTAGCCACCGCCGCGCGCCTTGAACAGATCCTCCCGGTACGGCAGGTAGCGCAGGGTCCGTGCCCGTCCGGTGAGCCGGGCGCCCGGCTTCGTCGAGGTGAGCCCGTCGATCGAGACCGCGTTGTAGCCGCGCTTGCGCAGCTGCGCGGACAGCGTCGCGGTGCCGACGGACTCGATCCGGGCCTTCAGCGACGCGGTCAGCTCGAACCCGGGCTCGGCCGTCCCGTACGCGTCGGCGCGCTGCTGCTCGTCGACGCGGGGGAGCGCGCCGAACGGTCCGAAGGGGACGGTTCCTTCGGCGATCGGCGTGACGAGCCGTCCGGTGGTGTGCCCGGCGGTGTCGACCTCGACCTCGACGAGGTCGCCGGGGACGGCGACCGACGCGCCCGCGGGTGTGCCGGTCAGGACGACGTCGCCGGGTTCGAGGGTGATCAGCTGCGACAGGTCGGCGACCAGGCGCCCGAAGCCGAACAGCAGGTCATCGGTGGTGTCCTCCTGGACCAGTTCGCCGTTGACCCAGGTCCGCAGCCGCAGCGCGGCCGGGTCGACGGCCGCCGCCGGGATGACGCTGGGGCCGAGCGGGGTGAAGCCGTCGCCACCCTTGGACCGCAGGTTGCTGCCCTTGTCGGCGTAGCGGAGGTCGTAGACGCCGAAGTCGTTGGCCGCGGTGACGCCCTCGACGTGCGACCAGCCCGCTTCGGGCGTGACGCGGCGGGCGGTGCGCCCGATGACCAGCGCGATCTCGCCTTCGAAGCCGAGCAGTTCGGTGCCCGCCGGCCGTTCGAGCACCGCGCCGCTCGCCGCGACCGACGTCGGCGGCTTGAGGAAGTACGAGGGCTGCTCCGGCACCCGGCCGCGCTGGGCGGCGCGGGACCGGTAGTTGAGGTGGAGCGCGATGATCTTGCCGGGCCGCTCGGGGAGGGACGTCATCCGTGGTCCTGCCTGCCGGTATCGGAAAGGTATCTCAAATCATATACGATTTACGGCCCGGGGAAACCCCCGGTTCAGCTGCCGTAGTGGAGCCAGACGGATTTGACCTCGGTGTAGGCGTCCAGCGCCCACGGCCCCATTTCGCGGCCCCAGCCGGACGCCTTGTAGCCGCCCCAGGGCGCCGCCATGTCCGGGATCGGGGGCATGTTGACGAAGACCGCGCCGGCCCGGATGCCGTCGGCGTACCGCTGGGCCGTGCGGATGTCGCGGGTCCACACCGTGGCGGCCAGGCCGTATTCGGTGTCGTTGGCGCGCGCCAGGAGCTCGTCGGCGTCGTCGTAGGCGGTCACGGCCAGTACCGGGCCGAAGATCTCCTCGCGCATGATCGCCATGTCGTCGCGGACGCCGGCGAACAGCGTCGGGGCGTAGAAGTAGCCGTCGCCGTCGACCGGGGTGCCGCCGGTGACCAGCTCGGCGCCCTGCTCGCGGCCGGTGCTCACGAGGAAGTCGACGTGTTCGCGGTGCTTGGCCGACACGAGCGGGCCGAGCTGCGTGGTTTCCTCGACGCCCGGACCGAGCCGGAGCCCGTCGAGGCCGCGGGCGAGCTTGTCGACGAACTCCTGCTCGCGCCTGCGGTCGACGTAGAAGCGCGTGTAGGCCGCGCAGACCTGGCCGGTGTTGAGGGTCGCCCCGGCGAGGTTGCCCGCGACGGCGGCGTCGATGTCGGCGTCGGCCGCGACGATGCTCGGGGCCTTCCCGCCGAGTTCGAGCGTGAGCCGCTTGAGGTTGGACGCCGCGCTCGCCGCGGTGATGAGCTTCCCGACCGCCGTCGAGCCGGTGTAGGAGACGTGGTCCACGTCCGGGTGCCCGGTCAGGAAGGCGCCGACCGCGCCGTCGCCGGTGACCAGGTTGACCACACCGTCCGGGATCCCGGCTTCGTGGACCAGCTCGACCAGGCGGATGCTGGTCAGCGGCGTGACCTCGCTGGGCTTGATGACCACCGTGTTGCCGGTGGCCAGGGCCGGCGCCAGCTTCCAGGCGAGGATCATCAGCGGGAAGTTCCACGGCGTGATCAGCGCGTTCACCCCGACCGGTTCGCGGCGGGTGTAGTGCAGGGTGTCCGGGAAGGACACCGGGTTCGTGGTGCCCTGCAGCTTCGTCACCCAGCCGGCGAAGTAGCGGAAGTGCTCCGCCGCGCCGGTGACGCTGACCTGCCGGGAGACCCCGATCGGCTGCCCCTGGTCGCGGGTCTCCAGCCGGGCCAGCTCTTCGTGGTGCTGCTCGACGAGGTCGGCCAGCCGGAACAGCAGCGCCGCCCGCCGGACCGGCAGCAGCCCGGCCCACGCCGGCGCGGAAAGCGCTCGCCGGGCGGCCGCGACGGCGGCGTCGACGTCGGCCCGCGACGCCGTGCCGACCTCGTCGATGACCTGCCCGGTGGCCGGGTCGTACGTGGGGAGCGCGCCGCCGCCGGCTTCGGTCCACTGTCCGTCGATGCAGAGGCGTGTCGCCATCCCGTCGTCCTCCTCGGCCTGGGGTGAGCCGAGTATCGGGCGGCGGAGCGCTCCGGGTCTTGTCCGCTCCCGCACGCCCGTTGACCGACGGCGAAGGGATCTCGCGGGGCCGCCGGGGCACGCGTCAGGCTGAGCCGCATGGACGTGATCGTGGTGGGCGCCGGTTCCGCCGGTTCGGTGGTGGCGCGGCGGCTGGTGGACGCGGGCGCGGCGGTGACGCTGCTGGAGGCCGGGGGAGCGGACGCCAACCCGGCGATCCACGACCCGTCGCGCGCCGGGGAACTGTGGCACGGCCCCGAGGACTGGGACCTGTACACGGTCCCGCAGGAGCACGCGGCGAACCGGCGGCTGCACCTGCCGCGGGGCCGCGTGCTCGGCGGTTCGCACGCGCTCAACGCGATGATCTGGGTCCGCGGCGCCCCGGCCGACTACGACGGCTGGGACCTGCCCGGCTGGCGCTGGGCAGACGTCGAGCCGGTGTTCGCCCGGATCGAGCAGGACCTGCTCGACGTCGTCCCGAACGAGCCGCTGCACCCGGTTCAGCAGTCCATTGTGGACGCCTGCCGCGAGATCGGCCTGCCGGTCAACTCCGACTACAACAGCGGAACCCTCGACGGTGTGTCCGTCGAGCAGATCACCCTGCGCGCCGGACGGCGGTTCAACACCTGGCACGCCTACGGTTCGCCGGTGGCTTCGCGGATGACCGTCCACACGGGAGCGCTGGTGCACCGGCTGCGGTTCTCCGGCTCCCGCGTGACCGGTGTGGTCGTGTCGCTGAACGGCGTGCTGCAGGAGCTGTCGGCGGACCTGGTGGTGCTCGCCGCGGGCGCGCTGGCGTCCCCGGCGATCCTGCTGCGCAGCGGCGTCGGCCCGGCGGCCGAGCTGGCGGCGCTCGGCATCGACGTCGTCGCCGACCTGCCGGGCGTGGGCCGCAACCTGCACGACCACCTGCTCTCCCCGGTCATCTTCTCGACGTCCCGCGAGGTCGTGCCGTCACCCGGCCGGCCGGTCACGCAGGTGCACTGGTTCTGGCGCAGCCGCGCGGGGCTCGCGGTGCCCGACACACAGCCGATCTGCTTCAGCGTGCCGATGTACGAGCCGTGGATGTCCGGGCCGCCGACGGGGTTCTCGCTGATGGCGGGCATGGTGACGCCGGAGAGCCGCGGAAGCCTGCGGTTGTCGGGGCCGGCGCCGGACGACGAGCTGCGGATCGACCTCGGTGCGCTCGCCGAACCCGCCGACTTCGAGAGCCTGGTGGCCTCGGTCGGGCAGTGCCTCGAAGTCGGCCGGGCTCCGGCACTGGCGGGGGAGTGGGGCGCGCGTCCGGTGTACCCCGCACCGGAGGACGACGTCCGCGACTACGTCCGCCGGACGGCGATCACCTACCACCACCAGGTCGGCACCTGCCGGATGGGCACCGGCGCGGACGCGGTGGTGGACCCGGAGCTGGCGGTGCACGGCCTGGACCGCGTGCTGGTCGCCGACGCCTCGGTGCTGCCCCGGGTGACGACGGGCAACACCAACGCACCGGCGGTGCTGGTCGGCGAGCAGGCCGCCCGGTTCCTCATCGGAAGCTGACCATTGCTGTATAACGTCCTATACCGATTCGATCAAGTCGAAAAAATCGACTCGACCGAATCAAAAACCGCTGAGGATCAGAGCTGGAACACGCGCCGCCCGGCGAACCACGTCTCGACGACCCGGGTCTGCGCCACCTGCGCGGTCCGGAACGGGTTGCGGTCCAGCACCACGAAGTCCGCCGACCGGCCCGGGGTCAGCGCGCCGGTGACGTCGTCCAGCCCGCACGCGCGTGCCGCGCCGAGGGTGAACACCTCGATCGCCTCGGCGAGGGTGATCGCCTGCTCGGGCCAGAGCGCGCCGGGACGGCGGCCGTGCGGGTCTTGGCGCGTGACGAGCCCGGCGATGCCCTCCCACGCGTTCGGGGACTCGCTCACCGGCCAGTCCGATCCGCCCGCGACGAGCGCGCCGGTGTCGAGCAGGGTCCGGTTCGGCTGCATCCGGGCGGCGCGGGTGGGTGGGAGGACGTCCGCGATCGCCGAGGGGATCACGCCGGGGACCCAGAGGAACGGCGAGATGTCGGCGGCGACGCCGAGTTCGGCGAACCGGGGGAGGTCGTCGGGGTGCACGAACTGGCCGTGTGCCACCTGGAAGCGGGTGGCCGCGAAGCCGGCGGCCCGGACCTGTTCGACGGCGTCGAGGAACTGGCGGACGGAGGCGTCGCCGGTGCAGTGGACTTTCGCCGAGAGGCCCGCGTCGGCGGCTTTGAGCAGCCATTCGGTGAGTTCGTCGGGGGCCATCGTGGTCGTGCCGTGGAAGCAGGGGCCGTGGGTGTCGTCGGGCAGGTACGGCTCGAGGAAGGCGGCCGTGCGGGTCGGTGGGACGCCGTCGAGGAAGATCTTGACGAAGTCGGGGCGGTGGTGCTCGGTGCGGTAGTGCTGGGCGACGTCCAGCAGCGGTGCGCCGATGGGGTCGACGCCGAAGATGGGGTCGTTGACGAGCAGTGAGGAGACGACCCAGGCGTCGAGTTGGCCGTCGAGGTCGAGGGAGTGGAGTGCGGCGAGGATGTCGGTGGAGACCCCGGCGTCCTGGAACGCCGTGACGCCGTAGCCGTGGAGGATTTCGATGGCGCGCTGCGACGCGCGCCGGTGCTGGGCGGGGGTGAGGGTGCCGGCCAGGCGTTCGACCGGGACGCCGGCGGCTTCGAGCAGGAGCCCGCTGGGTTGGTCGCCGTCGCGGACGATGACGCCGCCGGGTGGGTCGGGGGTGGTGGCGGTGATGCCGGCCAGGTGGAGGGCGCGGGTGCTGACCCAGCGGTTGTGCCTGCTGTCGTCGGAGAGGGAGACGGGGCGGCCGCCTGCGGCGTCGTCGAGTGCGTGGCGGGCGTCGGCCGATGACAGGCGGGAGACGAGGGTGGAGGCCCAGGCGCCGCCGGTGAGCCAGTCGTCGGGGCCGAGGGAGGCGGCTCGGGTGCGGACGGCGGCGAGGATGTCGGGGAGGTCGGCGTCGGCGCCGAAGGTGAGTTCGAAGAGTTCGGCGCGGCCGGCGAGTGCGTGGTGGTTGTGGACGTCGACGAGGCCGGGCATGACGAACGCGCCGTCGAGGTCGAGGATTTCGGTGGCGGGGCCGGTGTCTTCGAGTGAGGTGATGTTGCCGCCGGAGACGGCGAGGGCGGTGGCCCAGGGCCGGGTGGGGTCGAGGGTGTACACGACGGCGTTGGTCAGGAGGAGGTCGGCGGGCACGGTTCAGTCCTCCGCGGGGTCGAGCCCGGCGGGGTGGACGGTGGTGCTGAGCAGTCGTCCGTGTGCGCCGAAGGTGAAGTGGGTCGGGTGTTGGCCGGTGCCGTCGAGTCCGAAGAGGACGCCGTGGGAGCGCAGGTGGCGGGCGTTGCGGTGGTCGGCGACGGTGACCGAGGCGCAGGGGATGACTTTTTCGCGCCAGGCGAAGACGTGGATGCCGGGGCGGATTTGGGAGACGGTGTTTTCGTCGGTGTCGGCGAGGCCGCGTTCGGGGCCGGCGAGGCATTGCCAGGTGTACCAGTGGGGGCTGAGGTAGACGTGTTCGTAGGCGTGTTCGCGGCTGTAGGTCCAGAGGACGCGCCGTCCGATGAGGGCGGTGGTGGGGGCCATCGGTTCGCCGTGGGTTTCGGTGCCGGCGAGGGTGGCGGGCCGGAACTGCTGGGTGACGCGGGGGGTGCCGTGGTCGCCGATGGTGGTGGTGATGACGAGGGCGCGGCCGTTGCGCAGGTCGAGCAGGAGTGAGACGGCTTCGCGGGCGGCGGGGTGGAGCTGGACGTAGTAGAGGTCGTCGTCGACGAGGAAGGTTTCGGCGGGTGTGGCGGTGCCGTTCCAGGTGACGGTGGTGCCGGTGAAGGTGATGGTGTGGCCGTCGGCGTCGTGGGCGTCGTCGTGCAGGTCGAAGGCGCGGCCGTCGAGGTCGCCGGTGACGGGGGCTTTGTTGGCGTCGAAGCCGGGGGCGAGGCCGTCGAGGGGGAGCCAGGTGGTGGTGTCGGAGAGCGTGCTCACCCGGTCGAGTTTCGGCGGTGGTCGTCGCGTGCGGTACCGCTCGTGCGGGGGTGGACAACAACGCTGCGCTCGGGGCCAACCGCGTCGGCGGCGCGGGCGGTGAGGATGGGCGGATGCGAAGCGATCTCGCCGGGAAGGCGGTCCTGGTGACCGGCGGTGCGTCCGGCATCGGGCTGGCTTGTGTGCGGGCGTTCCGGGCCGAGGGGGCGCGGGTGGGTGTCGTGGACCGGGAGGCCGGGCCCGATGTGGTCCAGGCGGATGTCACCGACGAGGGGGCGTTGGCGGCTGCGGTGGACGCGGTGGCCGGGCGGTTCGGCGGTCTGGACGTCGTCGTCGGGTGCGCCGGGATTTCCGGCCCGGTCGGGACGCCGCTGACGGCGACGACGGCCGAGGAGGTGGCGCGGGTGCTGGCGGTCAACGTCACCGGGCAGTTCCTGCTGGTCAAGCACGCGTTGCCGTGGCTGGGCGACGGCGGTGCGGTGGTGCTGCTGGGCAGCGATTCGGCGTTCGCGGCGGCGCCGGGGATGGTGCCCTACTGCGCGTCCAAGGGTGCGGTGGTGGCGATGACCCGGGCGCTGGCCGTGGAGGTGCCGGGCATCCGGGTCAACTGCGTCTGCCCGTCGGTGGTGGACACGCCGATGGCGCGCGCCGATCTCGGTGCCGTTCTGGACGACCCCGCGTTCCCGGTGCAGGCGGCCGGGGACGTCGCCCGGCAGGTGCTGTTCCTCGCGTCCCCGGCTTCGCGGCCGGTCAACGGCCAGGCTCTGCTGGCCGATTTCGGGATGTCGGCGCGTTCGGCGTTCCCCGCTTAGGAAAGGATCCACAGTGGACTCATCAGGCAAGGTCGTCGCGATCACCGGCGGCGGTACGGGTATCGGCGCGGCGGTCGCCCGTCGTTACGCGGGCGAGGGTGCGCGCGTGGTCGTGCTCGGCCGGCGGCGGGAGCCGTTGGAGGAGGTGGCTGCGGAGACGGGTGCGCACGTCATCGTCGGGGATGCGAGTGTGCGCGGGGACGCCGAAACCGCCATCGCCGAGATCGTCGGAAAGTTCGGGCGGCTGGACGTCGTGGTGGCGAACGCGGGCGGGCACGGTCTGTCGTCGGTGGTCGACACCGGGGACGACGAGTGGGAGCTGGCGCTGCGTTCGAACCTGTCGAGTGCGTTCGTGTTCTGCCGGGCGGCGCTGCCGTCGCTGGTGGAGACGGGTGGGCAGGTGGTGGTGGTGTCGTCGCTGGCCGGGTTGTTCGCCGGGCCGAACGTCGCCGGCTACACCGTTGCCAAGCACGCGTTGATCGGCCTGACCCGTTCGATCGCCCGTGATTTCGGGCCGCGTGGGGTGCGGGCGAACGCGGTGTGCCCGGGCTGGGTGCGTACGCCGATGGCGGACGGCGAGATGGCGCAGTTCGCCGCGGCGGCCGGGTTCACCGGCGGCCACGACGAGGGCTACCGGCGCGTGACGGCCGAGGTGCCGCTGCGCCGCGCGGCCGAGCCGGCGGAGATCGCGGCGATCGTGCGGTTCCTGGGTTCGGCGGAGTCGTCGTACATCACCGGCGCGGTGCTCGTCGCCGACGGCGGTGCCCACGCGGTGGACCTGCCGACCCTGGCTTTCGAGCGCGCCGGGATGTGACTCAGGACCCCAGGTAGGCGGCGTGCAGGGTGGCGGGGGAGTCGAGGAGGGTGCGGGCGTCGCCGGTGTAGGTGACGTGGCCCGAGGAGACCACCACCGCATCCTGCGCGACACCGAGGGCCAGGTGGGTGAACTGCTCCACCAGCAGGATCGCGGCTCCCTCGGCGGCGAACCGGGTGACCACCGGCAGCAGGCGGGTGAAGACCACCGGTGCCAGGCCGAGTGACATTTCGTCGATGAGCAGGAACGCGGGGCGGGCGGCGAACGCGCGGGCCAGCACGACCATCTGCTGCTCGCCGCCCGACAGCAGCGCGGCCGGGGAGTCGCGGCGCTTGTCCAGTTCGGGGAACAGTGCGAGGACCTCGTCGAGGGCCGCGGGGGTGCGTGCGGTGAGGCGGAGGTTTTCCAGGACCGTCAGCCCGGGGAAGACCGCGCGGCCCTGTTCGATGTGGGCGAGCCCGAGCCGCGCCCGCGCGACCCGGGAGTGCCGGGTGACGTCGACCTCGCCGATGTGGACCCGGCCGGCCGAGGGCGCCACCACGCCCGAGAGGGCCTCCAGCAGGCTGGTCTTCCCGGCGCCGTTCGGTCCGACCAGCGCGGTGATCCGGCCGGGTTCGAGGGTGAACCCGACGTCCCGGATCACCGGGCCCGCCCCGCGCTCGACCGTCAGCCCGTCGGCTCGCAACGTGTTCACAGCAGCTCCGTTTCGCCCATGTACGCCTTCAGCACGGCCGGGTCGGCCAGGACGTCCGCCTGCGGTCCGCTCGCCAGGACCTGCCCGAAGTCGAGCACGGTGAGCGTGTCGCAGACCGACCGCACGAGGTCGAGGTCGTGTTCGATGAGCAGGACCGACACCCCGAACCGGGCCGGGACCTGCCGCAGCCGCCCTCCGAACGCCACGTGCTCTTCGTGCGGCAGTCCGGCGGCCGGTTCGTCGAGCAGCAGGACGCGGGGCTTGGCGAGCAGGTGCCCGACGACTTCGACGAGCCGCCGTGCGCCCGCGTCGACCCGGGACAGCGGTGTCCGCGGGCCGGGGCAGCCGAAGAACTCCAGTGCGTCGGCGACTTCGCGGCCGGTGAGCCGCCGCCGGGCGACGAACCGCACGTAGGCGCCGACGGTGAGGCCGGGTGGCACGCGGTCCTGCTGGAAGGTCCGGCGCAGTCCGCTGCGGGCGCGCCGGGTCGGCGAGCCGGTGAGCGGACGGCCGTCGAGGGTGGCGGTGCCGGTGGCGCGGGGGAGGAAGCCGCTGAGCGCGTCGACCAGGGTGGACTTGCCGGCGCCGTTGGGGCCGATGACGCCGAGGATGCCGTGTTCCGGCACGGTGATGTCCACATCGGACAGTGCGGTGACGTGTCCGAAGGAGACGCTCAGCCCGCGCACTTCGAGCACGGGGTCGCCGATCGGCACCGGCTCGACGTCGGCGACGCCGGTCAGCCCGGCGGTGATGCGGGTCCGGCGCCGGTACCACAGTGCCCGCACGGCGGTGCCGAGGTTGCCGCGGCTGGTGAGGGCCTGGACGCCGAGCACGCCGAAGACGACGAACCCCCAGTCCTGCGGCACGCCCCAGCGTTTGAGCAGCTCGGGCACCGCGACCCAGAGCAGTGCGCCGAAGACGGCCATGTCGATCAGGTGCGCGCCGGACATGACGGCCAGGACGTAGAGGGCGAGGGACTGGATGGCGGTGAAGCTGGCCGGGAAGGCGAGCCCGACCTGGCCGGTGAGCAGGCCGCCGCTGATGCCGCCGAGGGCGGCGCTGACGGCGAAGGCGGTGAGCTTGGAGGTCCGCACGCCCGCGCCGACCGCGGCGGTCCCGCGTTCGGAGAAGGCGACCAGGTGCCAGCTGCTGCCCCAGCGGCCGCGGCGCAGGAAGTGCACGGCCAGCCCGCAGGCGACGAGCACGAGCACGGCGAAGAGGAAGTAGGACCGGTCGTCGGAGAAGGCGCCGGGCCGTTCGACGGAGAGGCCGTCGGTGGCGCCGGGGAACTGGATCTGCACGAGGGTGAGGTCGGCGGCCGCGGCGAGCCCGAGGGTGACCACGGCGAGGGTGATGCCGCGCAGCCGCAGCGCGGGCAGCCCGACGAGCACCCCGGCCGCGGCGGCGGCCAGTCCGCCCAGCAGCAGCCAGGTGACGAACCCGCCGGGTACGCCGGCGACGTTGCAGGCGGAGACGACGAACGCCCCGACGGCGGCGAAGGTGAGCTGGCAGAGCGAGATCATCCCGGCGGTCCCGGTGACCACGCCGAGCCCGAGCAGCGCGATGGCGGCGACGACGGCGCTGACGCCGAGGTAGACGAAGTACCCGGCCAGCCCGACGCTGAGCGCGTAGCCGACCGCGATCGCGGCCGCGGCGACCAGCAGGGGAAGGCCCGCCCGGGCGAGCGGGCCTTCGGTCCACCCCGCGCCGCGCCGCCGTTCTTGCGGTGCGCCGGGCACCGGTTCAGCGAGCCGCATCCCAGACCTCCTTGCGCTGCGTCCACAGCAGCAGTGCCACGATGACCAGGAACGGCAGGAAGTACCGCAGGACCGAGAGCCGGTCGCTCTGGGCGACCGCGCCCTGCGCCATGCCGAGCACGAGCCCGCCCGCGACCGCCAGGTCCAGCCGCCGGAAGCTGCCCAGCAGCGCCGCCGCGGCGGCCGGGACCACCAGCATCGCCAGTGACGTGGGGTCGTTGGACTGCGACGGTGCCACGATCGACACCGCGAGCGTGGCGATCACGCCCGTCGCCGTCCACACCCCGACCGACAGGGGCCGGGCCGGGATGCCCAGCAGCTCCGCCGTCGTCGGGCGTTCCGAGAGGGCCCGCAGGCGGACGCCCAGCGACGTCCGGGTCAGCACCGCCCGGCAGCCGAGCGCGACCAGCACCGCCAGCGCGACCGTCACCACCGTGACCTGGCTGACCACCACGCCGCCGGCGGTGAACGCCGGCCCGGCCAGCAGCGGGCGGAACGGCTGCGGCTTGTTCCCGAACAGGATGAACGCCAGCGAGATCAGCAGCAGGAGCACCGCGACGGTCGCCGCCGAGCGCGTGCCCGTGTCCGCCTCGGCCAGCCACGTGGAGACGATCCAGCCCAGCACCGCGCTCAGCGCGCCGCCGAGCAGGATGCCCGCCGGGGTCGCCACCCACGACGGGAAGCCGAGGTGGGCGGCGAGGAAGACGGCGACGTAGCAGCCGAACATCCCGGTCGCGGACTGGGCGAAGTTGACCACCCGCACCAGCCGTGACATCAGGGTCAGGCACACGGCGAGCACCGCGTAGAGCCCGCCGGCGGCGAGACCGGCCAGAGCGCCCTGCAGCATGAACGTCCTCCTAGGACCGCGGGATCCGGAGCCAGTCCTGCGCGGCCAGTTCCCACTTGCCGGCGCCGGTGGCGAGCTTGATCGGCCAGCCCGCGGTGTTGTCGTGGTGGGCCTGGCCCGGGCCGAACACGTACGGCGTCCCGACCATCGGGTCGGTGATCGGCTTCATCTCGCGCAGGGCTTTCGACACGGTCTCGCGCGTGATGTCGCCCTTCATGCCGCGCAGCACGGCGAGGAAGTACTTCGCCGCCAGGTAGCCGCCCTGGCTGAACGACGTCAGCGGGATCTTGTGCTGGGTCATCAGGTCCCGCCAGTCCTTGTTGGCCGGGGCGGCGGCGTCGGTGAACGGGTAGAACTCCGCCGGCACGTAGACGCCGGCGCCCGCGTTGGAGATCGCCTTGGCGTAGTTCTCGCTGTAGACGCTGGTCAGCAGCAGCCAGGTGACGTCGGTCCAGCCCTGGGCCTGTGCGGCCTTGAGCTGGCCGATCGAGTCCGGCTCCACCGGGTTGACGGTGATCGCCTTGCAGCCCGCCGCGCGCGCCTTGACGATGTAGGGCGTGTAGTCCGAGCCGCCGTAGGGCACGGTCGAGTCGACGTACTTCAGCTTCTTGCCGGTGATCTTCGTCCACTCCGCGATGGCCGCCTGGTAGGCCGGGAGGGTGTTGCCGGCGATTTCCAGCAGCGCGCAGATGTCGTCCTGCTTCAGCACTTCCGAGCCGTAGAGCAGGGTGAGTGTCATGTCGTGGAACGGGCCGACGTTGGCCGGCGCGATGTTCGGGCTGGAGAAGCACGCCGGGTCGACGCCGATGCCCGGGATCGACAGGATCTTCTGCTGCTCGTAGTACTTCTCGTTGATTTCGCATTCGATGAGGCTGGAGGACCCGACGAGTGCGACGGCCCGGTCGCCGCCGACCACCTCGCGGGCGGCCGCCGCGGCCGCGGCCGGGTCGCCCTTGTCGTCGATCGCCTTGTACTCGATCTTGCGGCCGTTGACGCCGCCGGCCGCGTTGGCCGCGTCGAACACGGCCTTCGCGGCCTGTGACGCCTCCGGGAAGGTCGCGGCGCCGGAGAGGGCGTTGACCGAACCGACGACGATCGGGCCGTTCGCGCCCGCGTCCGAACCGGCGCAGCCCGCGGTGGCCATGAGCACGGCGACGGCGAGCGTGGGCAGGGTTTTTCTCATTGCTGCTCCCGGGTTGCGGCCACGACGGGCGCGGAGTCGACGATCTGCTCGAAGGAGGCGAGTGCGCCGCCGTCGAAGCGCCACAGGTGCGCGACGCGGGCGGTGAACGACCCGCCGGTCCGGCGGTGGGTGCCGGTGTAGGTGCCGACGCCGATCACCGTGTTGCCGGCGTCGAAGAGGTCGCCGAGGGTGAAGCGGTAGCCGTCCCAGTCCCGGCCGATCGCCTCGAAGACGTGTTCGCGCACCTCCTCGGGGCCGGTGTAGGTGCCGGCGTAGGGGAACCCGGCGGCCTCGGTCCACGTCGTCTCCGGGCCGAGCGGGGCGAGCATGCCGGGCAGGTCGCCCCGGTCGCTGGCGGCGTAGTGCGCGCGGATGACATCCACGTTGGACACGTCGGGCACGTGGGACACGTCGGGCTCCTTCAGACGGGCTGGGCGTCGGGGTAGGCCACCGCGCCCAGCGGGTAGATGTGGCCGCCGGCGCGGGAGTGCTCGGACCGCCCGTCGCCGGTCAGGCCGAGGAACACGCCGGTGGTGCGCAGGGCGTAGCCGAGGTCGTGCAGCCACACGCTGGCCACGGCGATCCGGAACTCGCGGAAGCAGAACAGGTAGAGCCCGTCGGCGAACTTCCACACCGTCGACAGGTCCATGTCGCCGTGCCCGCGCTGCACGCCTTCCAGGCACTGCCAGGCGTAGCGCTGCGAGGAGACGTAGACGTGCTCGTAGAGGTGGTCGGGGCTGTAGCGGTAGAGGTTCCGCTTGCCGATCAGATCGCGCGAGGGCCCCGGCACATCCCCCGACGGCTGCCCGCCGTCGGTGACGCCCGCCCGGAACTCCTGCGAGACGCGGGGAACGCCGTCGACGTCCTCGGCGCCGATCACCGAGCGGACGGCGAGCGCGCGGTGGGTCGCCGTCGAGTACACGACGGTCAGCGCTTCGCCCTCGACGCTGGTGCGCGGCAGGTTCACGAAGAAGACGTCCTCGCGGACGGCGACCGCGTCGTACGGGTCTTCGACGCCGTTGCACACGACGTGCCCGGCGTCGGTGAACGTCAGGGCCAGGGTTTCGCCGTCGTCGAGGGTGAGCGTGACGTCCCGCCCGGTGAGGTCGGCGTTCGGCAGGCGGTAGGTGGCGATCCCGGCGGCGAACTCGTCGTAGGTGCGCCAGCCGTCGGTGGGGGCTTCGGGCATGGCCTCATCGTCGGGTGGCCCGGCGCCGTGGGCGAGCGGTCACGCGCTGGCGGGCAACTACCGGACGCTGACGGTCAACTCCCGGCGCACCTCGCTCGGCGCCCGCCCGAACGCGCTCTTGAACACGCGGCTGAAGTGCGCGGCGTCGACGAACCCCCACCGCGCGGCGATGGCCGCGACCGGGCGGCCGGCGTGCACCGGGTCGAGCAGGTCGCGGCGGCAGTGCTCGAGCCGCCGCGTGCGGATCCAGCCGGAGACAGTGGTGCCCTGCTCCTGGAACAGCCCGTGCAGGTGCCGGGTGGAGATGAAGTGCTCGGCGGCGATCCGCGCCGGGTTGAGGTCGGCCGACTGCAGGTTCGCGTCGATGTGGGCGCGGATCCGGCGCATCAGCTCGTGGTGCGGATCGGCGTTCGCGCGCGCGAGGTCCAGCTCGGTGGCGACCAGGGTGGACAGCAGGTCGACCGCGCTGTGCGCCAGCCGCGCGCCCGCCGGGCCGGCCAGCTGCTCGAGGTTGCCGCCGAGCTGGGCGAGGAACGGCACGACGACGTTGCCGACACCTTCCTTGCCCGACATCTTCACCGCGGTCAGCCGCCCGACCAGCTCGGCGGGCAGGTCGATCAGCCGCTGCGGGAACATCACCACCAGCGTCCGGAAGTCCTCTTCGAACACCAGCGAGTACGGCCGGTGCGTGTCGTAGAGGGCGACGTCGCCGGGGCGCAGCACGGCCTGGCGGTCGTCCTGCACCAGCAGCCCGGTGCCGGCCAGGATCAGGCTGAGCTTGTAGTAGCGGCGCTCGCCGCGCGCGATCAGCTCCGGCGTGCGCTCGACGACGTGGGGCGAAGCGGTGATCTCGGAAACCTGCACGTCGTCGGCCGCCGACGAGCGGATCCGGCCGCGGAAGCCGTCACCGCCCGCGGTCACGTGCAGGGGCACGAAGGACTGGGACACGGCGGCGCGGAACTCGGTGAAATCACGGGCGATGAGGGTCGTCGGGGCGGGCACGGGGTCACCTCGCAGCGGTGGGAGGGCACGGCGTCGTATACGATAAGCGATACGATCTACGGCGACAATGCCCCGCTCCGTGTGAAGCGCAGCCCGATCGGGCACCCCGCCGGCATGACGAGAACCCGGGCCTACCGCGACGGCGTGCTGCACAAGGAAGACTTCCCCGTCGCGGACGTGTCCGACTTCCTGGCCGAAGCGGGCACCGCCGTGTGGGTCGACCTGTGCGAGCCGTCGGAAGCGGACCTGGCCGAGCTCGCCGCCGAACTGGGGCTGCACCGGCTGGCGGTGGAGGACGCCGCCGGGGAGCGCCAGCGGCCGAAGCTCGACCGCTACGCCGAGCACGCCTTCCTCACCGCCTACGCGGTCCGGTTCGACGCGGCCACCGGCGACCTCGCGACGGCCGAACTGGCGGCGTTCCTCACGCGGCAGGCGCTGGTGACCGTCCGCAAGGACGACGGGTTCGACATCGAGGCGGTGGTGCGCCGCTGGGACGAAAGCACCGAACTCGCCGGGTCCGGCGTGCCGTTCCTGGTCCACGGCCTGCTCGACTTCGTCGTGGACGGGCAGTACGAGGCCGTGCAGGCGCTGGACGAAGAGGTCGAAGGCCTGGAAGACCTCGTCTTCGACGACCGGCCGGACCAGTCGGTGCTGCAGCGCCGCTCGTTCCGGCTGCGCAAAAGCCTGACCCGGCTGCGCAAGGTGGTGCTGCCGATGCGCGAGGTGATCAGCTCGCTGATGCGCCCGGACCTGCACCTGGCCGACGAGCTGACCCGGCCGTACTTCGAAGACGTCCACGACCACGCCCGGCAGGCGGCGGAGCAGACCGAGTCGCTGCGGGAGCTGGTCAACACGATCCGCGAAACGCAGCTGAACCTGCAGAGCAACCGGCTCAACCTGATCATGAAGAAGGTCACCGGGTGGGCGGCGGTGATCGCGGTGCCGACCGCGGTGACCGGGTTCTACGGCCAGAACGTGCCGTACCCGGGGAACGGGACGCCGGCCGGGTTCTGGACCTCGACGATCGTGGTGCTGGTGCTCTCGTTCGGGCTGTACGGGTTGTTCAAGAAGAAGGACTGGCTCTGAGCCCGCGGCTCCACAGTGGAGTGTCCACTCCGGACGTCCGGAACGCGGGCGCGCCGAAGCCCGCCGACGCCCGGGACGCGCGTCGGCGGATCCGGTGCCGCCATTCAGCCGAACGGCCGGCGCGGCCGGATTGGCCTGGCAGGTAAGAAAAAGGCTTCGGGAGCCGCCTCGGGGAGCACGCGCGGACACGGGCGCGGCTGGTTGCTCAACCGTTGCCGCTCAGCATAGTGCAGCTGCACTATGCTGAGCCATCCGCTGTGCCTGCAGCGGGACAACCGGAGAAACGGGTGGCGGATGAGCGGGGCAATGGTCGAAGGGACGCGCCCGGGTGCGGGGGCGGACGCTTCGGGCGTGGGCGAAGCCGGCGAGCAGGAGCTTCGCCGGCTGCTGGCCGGCCTGACCGCCGTCCGCGACGGCGACTTCGGCATCCGGCTGCCCGGCGGGGCCGACGGCCTGCTCGGCGAGATCGCCACGGTGTTCAACGGCATGGCCGACCAGCTCTCGCTGTTCACCTCCGAGGTCACCCGCGTGGCCCGCGAGGTCGGCAGCGAGGGGCAGCTCGGGGGGCAGGCGAAGGTCCCCGGCGTCTCCGGCACGTGGAAGGACCTCACCGATTCGGTGAACGCCATGGCCGGCAACCTCACCACCCAGGTCCGCGACATCGCGCAGGTCGCCACCGCGGTGGCGAAGGGCGACCTGTCGCAGAAGATCGACGTCGACGCCCGCGGCGAGATCCTGGAGCTGAAGGACACCGTCAACACGATGGTGGACCAGCTGTCGTCCTTCGCCGACGAAGTCACCCGCGTCGCCCGCGAGGTCGGCAGCGAAGGCCGCCTCGGCGGGCAGGCCCAGGTGCCCGGCGTCGGCGGCGTGTGGCGCGACCTCACCGATTCGGTGAACTTCATGGCGGGCAACCTGACCGACCAGGTCCGCAACATCGCCCAGGTGACGACGGCGGTCGCGAAGGGCGACCTGTCCCAGAAGATCACCGTCGACGCCCGCGGCGAAATCCTCGAACTCAAGAACACCATCAACACGATGGTGGACCAGCTGTCCTCGTTCGCGGACGAAGTCACCCGCGTCGCGCGAGAAGTCGGCACCGAGGGCCGGCTGGGCGGCCAGGCCGACGTCAAGGGCGTCTCGGGCACCTGGCGCGACCTCACCGACTCGGTGAACTTCATGGCCGGCAACCTGACCGACCAGGTCCGCAACATCGCCCAGGTCGCCACCGCGGTCGCGAGCGGCGACCTGTCGCAGAAGATCAACGTCACCGCCCGCGGCGAGGTCCTCGAGCTCAAGGACACGCTGAACACGATGGTGGATCAGCTGTCCGCGTTCGCCGACGAGGTCACCCGGGTGGCGCGCGAGGTCGGCACCGAAGGGCGCCTCGGCGGCCAGGCGGACGTCAAGGGCGTCTCCGGCACCTGGAAGGACCTCACCGAGTCGGTCAACGTCATGGCCGACAACCTCACCGCGCAGGTCCGGTCGATCGCGCAGGTCACCACCGCGGTCGCCCGCGGCGACCTGTCCCAGAAGATCCGCGTGGACGCCCGCGGCGAGATCCTCGAGCTCAAGGACACCATCAACACGATGGTGGATCAGCTGTCCGCGTTCGCCGACGAAGTCACCCGCGTGGCCCGCGAAGTCGGCACCGAGGGCAACCTCGGCGGCCAGGCCACCGTCCGCGGCGTGTCCGGGACGTGGAAGAACCTCACCGACAACGTCAACGTCATGGCGTCGAACTTGACCGGCCAGGTGCGTTCGATCGCGCAGGTCGCCACCGCGGTCGCGCGCGGTGACCTGTCGGGCAAGATCACCGTCGAGGCCAAGGGCGAGGTCGCGGCCCTCGCCGACGTCATCAACACGATGGTCGACACGCTGTCCGCGTTCGCGGACGAAGTCACCCGCGTGGCCCGCGAGGTCGGCACCGAAGGCATGCTCGGCGGCCAGGCCCGGGTGCCGAACGTCGCCGGCACCTGGAAGGACCTCACCGACAACGTCAACTCGATGGCGAACAACCTCACCGGGCAGGTCCGCAACATCGCCCAGGTGACCACCGCCGTCGCCCAGGGCGACCTGACCCGCAAGATCGACGTCGACGCCCGCGGCGAGATCCTCGAGCTCAAGACCACGATCAACACGATGGTCGACCAGCTTTCCGCGTTCGCGGCGGAAGTCACGCGCGTGGCGCGGGAGGTCGGCAGCGAAGGCCGCCTCGGCGGCCAGGCCGAGGTCGAAGGCGTCTCGGGCACCTGGAAGCGGCTGACCGAGAACGTCAACGAGCTGGCCGGAAACCTCACCCGGCAGGTCCGCGCGATCGCCGAGGTCACCAGCGCGGTCGCCGAGGGCGACCTGACCCGTTCGATCACCGTCGACGCCTCCGGCGAGGTCGCCGAGCTGAAGGACAACATCAACTCGATGGTGGAGTCCCTGCGCGAGACCACGCGGGCGAACCAGGAGCAAGACTGGCTGAAGTCCAACCTGGCCACCATCACCGGGCTGATGCAGGGCCGCCGCGACCTCGCCGTCGTCGCGGCCGCGGTGATGGACGAGCTCGTCCCGCTGGTCAACGCCCAGTACGGCGCGTTCTACCTGGCCGACGACACCGCCGAAGTCCCCGAGCTGCGGCTGGTCGGCGCGTACGGCCACCCGGACGACGGAGACGGCCCCGCGGTCCGGTTCCGCGTGGGCCAGTCGCTGGTCGGGCAGGCCGCCCGCAGCCGCAAGGCGATCGCGGTCGACGACGTCCCGCCCGGCTACGCCACCATCTCCTCCGGCCTCGGCAGCACCACGCCGGCCAGCCTGATCGTGCTGCCGATCGTGGTGGAGGACCAGGTGCTCGGCGTCATCGAGCTGGCGTCGGTGCACGGCTTCACCATGGTGCACCGGGCGTTCCTCGAGCTGCTGATGGAACAGATCGGCGTCAACGTCAACAGCATCGTCGCCAACGCCCGCACCGACGAGCTGCTCGGCGAGTCGCAGCGGCTGACCGCGGAACTGCAGGCCCGCTCGGAGGAGCTGCAGGCCCGGCAGGAGGAACTCCAGTCCTCCAACGCCGAACTGGAGGAGAAAGCGGCGCTGCTGGTCACGCAGAACCGCGACATCGAAACGAAGAACCTGGAGATCGAGCAGGCCCGCCAGGAGCTGGAGGCCCGCGCCCAGCAGCTGACGCTGGCGTCGAAGTACAAGTCGGAGTTCCTGGCCAACATGAGCCACGAGCTGCGCACCCCGCTCAACAGCCTGCTGATCCTCGCCCAGCTGCTCGCGCAGAACCCCACCCGCAACCTCACCGCCAAGCAGGTCGAGTACGCGGGCATCATCCACTCCGCGGGCTCGGACCTGCTGCAGCTGATCAACGACATCCTCGACCTGTCGAAGGTCGAGGCCGGGAAGATGGACGTCACCCCCGAGCAGGTGTCGCTGCGCCAGCTCATCGACTACGTCGAGGCGACGTTCCGGCCGATGACCTCCCAGCGCAACCTGGACTTCCGGATCACCGTCGCCCCCGGCTCGCCCGTCGAACTGCTCACCGACGACTCGCGGCTGCGGCAGGTGCTGCGCAACCTGCTGTCCAACGCGGTCAAGTTCACCGAGGTCGGCGGGATCGAGCTGCACATCGAGGCGGTCGACCCGGACACCCTGCCGCGGCCGCTGCGGGTGCACGGGCCCGCGGTCGCCTTCCGCGTCACCGACACCGGCATCGGGATCGCCGAGCACCAGCTGGAATCGATCTTCGGCGCGTTCCAGCAGGCCGACGGCACGACCAGCCGCAAGTACGGCGGCACCGGCCTCGGCCTGTCGATCAGCCGCGAAATCGCGCAGCTGCTCGGCGGCGTGATCACCGCCGACAGCACGCTCGGCGAGGGCAGCACGTTCACCTTCACGCTGCCGGTCGCGCGCCCGGACTTCGCGCCGCTGCCCGCCGGTGAGCACCCCGGCACCGCCGTCGTGACCACCGAGCCCGGTGCCGTCCTCGCCGTGTCGGGGCCGCGGGCGCACCGGCGGCTGCTGGTCGTCGAGGAACGCCAGCACGGGCTGCTGACCCTCGTCGCCGAGAGCGCGGCGGCGGACCTGGCCGACAGCCGGGACATCGGCCTCTCGCCCGCCGACGTCGAGGTCGTCACCGCCGTCGGCACCCAGGAGGCGGCCGCGGCACTGGCCACCGACGCCTACCACTGCGTGGTCCTCGACCTGGACCTGCCGGACCGGACCGCGTTCACCTTCCTCGACGCGATGCAGGGCGACAGCGCGCTGCGGCTGGTCCCGGTGCTCGCGCACAACAGCCGCCGGCTCGACGGCGAACTCGAGCAGCTCGTGCAGTCCCGCGCCGACGTGCAGTCCCTCGAGGTGCTGTCCGGGCTCGACGAGCTGCGCGAACGGATCGCGCTGCACCTGTCAGCGGAGGAACCCGGCGCGGTGCTGCCGCTGGTCCGCCCGGACGAGCCGGCGGCGCCGGTGCGGGCGGCCGACGTCGACACGACCCTGGCCGGGCGGACGGTGCTGATCGTCGACGACGACCCGCGCAACGTCTACGCGCTGACCGGGATCCTGGAGCTGCACGGGATGCACGTGCTGCACGCCGAGGACGGCCGCAAGGGCGTCGAGACGGTCGCGTCGCACCCGGGCATCGACCTGATCCTGATGGACGTGATGATGCCGGAGATGGACGGCTACACCGCGACCGCCAAGATCCGCGCGATGCCCGAGCACGCCGGGATCCCGATCGTCGCGGTGACGGCCAAGGCGATGCCCGGCGACCGGGAGAAGAGCCTGGCCTCGGGCGCGACCGACTACGTGACGAAACCGGTGGACGCCGACGACCTCATCACCCGCATCAAGCGGCACGTGACCGCGTGATCGACGACGACCGGTTGCCCACCGAAGAGCTGGCCCTGCCCGTCCTGCTCTCACCGGCGGAGGTGTCGGCCAACCTCGCCCGGCTCGCCGACACCGTCGCGCGCCTGCGCGGCGAGGTCGAGCACGCCCACGCCGTCGCCGACGGCCGCGGCTTGATCGAGCTGGCCAAGGGCGTGCTGATGGAACGCCTGCAGTGCACGCCGCCGGACGCGGCGAAGCAGCTGGAGAGCCTCGCCGAGCGCTCGGGGATGACACCGCTGGAGTTCGCCGCGGAAGTCGTCGGCGAGGCGGCCGAGGACCGCATCAGCGAAGTGACGCAGGAGTTCCTGGCCCGTGCCGAAGGCGAAGAGTCCGTCGCGGTGCGGCTGCGCACGGCCGAGAGCGGCGTGCTCGCGGCCGGGGACACCCAGCGCGTCGCGGAGTCCATTCTGGAGCACGCGCTGCGGCCGCTCGGCGCCACCGCCGTCGCGGTGTGGCTGGCCGGCCCGGACGGGTCGCTGACGCTGGCCGGCTCGGCCGGGTTCTCCGCCGAGGAGGCGGCCCGCTGGTGCTACGTCCCGCCCGGCGTGGCGACCCCGGCGCGCAGCGCGCTGCTCGAGCGCGACACCGTCTGGCTGCCCACGCTCGCCGGCGCCGGGCTGCCGTCGATCGGGCAGCACACGCTGTCGGCCGGCGGCCGGGTGACGGTGCCCACCGGCACCGGCGGCCGGATCATCGGCGTCGTCGAGATGTGCTGGCCGGAGCCGCTGCCCGCGGAACCGGGCCGGCAGCGCCGTCAGCTGGAGGCATTGGCCGAGCTGTGCGCGCACACCCTCGACACGTGGGACGGCGTCGTCCCGCCGGTCGCCGCCGACGGTTCCGGTGACTTCCTCGGCGAGCTGGTCGACTTCATCGACGGCCTGCACGACCCGGCCGTGCTGCTCTCGCCGTGCGTCGACGGCGGCGGCCGGCTCAGCGACTTCCGCATCCACCACGCCAACGTCCGGTTCACCGACCCCGGCGGGCGGCCGCGCAGCCGGATCGTCGGCACCCGGCTGCTGGAGTCGTACCCGCTCGCGGCCGAGGAGAGCGGGCTGCTGGACAAGATCCAGCGCGTCTACGCGACCGGCGAGCCGTTCCGGGCCGAAAGCATGGCGGTCACCACGCTGGTCGACCAGGTGCCGCTGACCGTGCTGACCGACGTCAGCGTGACCCGGTTCGCCGGGAACGTGCTGCTGATCCTGCGCATCCAGGACGACGCGGCCAAGCTCGCCGTGCTGCTGCAGCACGCCCAGCGGCTCGGGCGGATCGGCGGCTTCGAAGAGAACGTCGTCACCGGGGCGATCACCTGGAACACCGAGCTGTTCTCGTTGTACGGCCTGCCGCCGACGGCCGCGCCGCTGTCGCTGAACGAACTGGCCACGCACGCCCACCCCGACGACGCCCCGGCGATCGGCCGGTTCCTGCGGGCCGTGCTGCACCACAAGCGCCCGTCGTCGACGGCGTTCCGGCTGCAGCGCTCCGACGGCGTCGCCCGGCACATCCGGGTGGTCGCCGAACCGGTCGTCGACGCCCGCGGCGATCTGGTCGCGGTCCGCGGCGCCTACCAGGACGTTTCCTCGCAGCACTGGACCGAGGTGGCGCTGGCCGCGACGCGGGACAGGCTGGCCGAGTCCGAACAGCAGGCGATCGAGCGCAACCGGCTCGCGCTGCAGCTGCAGCACGCCATCATGCCGCCGGCCAAGGGCCCGATCGACATGCCGGGCCTGCGCGCGGCGGTCCGCTACCGGCCGGCGGAGAAGGAACACCTGGTCGGCGGCGACTGGTACGACGCGGTCGCGTTGCCGACCGGCGAAGTCCTGCTCTGCGTCGGCGACGTCGCCGGCCACGGCATCGACGCGGCGACGGGCATGGTGAGCCTCCGCAACGCCCTGCGCGGCCTCGCGGCGACCGGAGCCGGGCCCGCGCAGCTGCTCACGTGGCTCAACCTGGTGGCCTACCACCTGACCGACCACGTCACGGCGACGGCGGTGGCGGCGGTGTACGACCCGGCGCACCGGAAGCTGCGCTGGGCCCGGGCGGGCCACCTGCCCCCGATCGTCCGCCACGGCGACGGAACGGCGACGACGCTGCCCCTGATCCGCGGCTCCCTGCTCGGCGCGGTCCGCGACGTCACCTACGAGGAGGACGAGCTCCAGCTGGCTGAGGGCGACATCCTGCTGATCTACACCGACGGCCTGATCGAGCGCCGCGACCGCCCGGTCCAGGATTCGGTGTCCCGCCTGGTCACCCTGGTCCACGGCCACGACGGCGGCCTGGAGCACCAGCTGGACACCCTCCTGACCTACAGCACCGCCGACACCGACGACGACACCTGCGTAGTCGGCATCGAAGTCACCACCGCCTGACCCGTGATGCCCCTCCAATCACACGTGATGCCCCGCTGATCACCCGTGATGCCTCTCCAGTCACGGCTGATGCCTCTCCAATCACGGGCCCGGGCTTGGCCCGAGCCCAGCGGTGGGCCGAAACGGGCATCACACGTGACCCGCGGGGCTTCATGCGTGCTTGGGAGGGCATCACGCGTGATGGAAAGGGCATCACGGGTTGATCGCCAGGACCAGGAACCCCGCCAGCAGGACCAGGTGGACGCCGCCCTGCAGGCGGGTCGCGCGGCCTGGGACGACCGTCAGGACGCTCACCACCACCGTCAGGGCCAGCAGGACGATCTGGGTGGGACCCAGGCCGAGCAGGAGCTGGGTCGGCAGCCACACCGACGCCAGCGCGATCGCCGGGATCGTCAGGCCGATGCTCGCGATCGCCGAGCCGTAGGCGAGGTTGAGGCTGATCTGCATCCGGTCGCGCTGGGCCGCGCGGACCGCCGCCAGCGTCTCCGGCAGCAGCACCAGCAGCGCGATCACCACACCGACGAACGACTGCGGGAACCCGGCGGCCCGCACGCCCGCCTCGATCGCCGGTGACTCCACCTTCGCCAGCCCCACCACCGCGATCAGCGCCACCAGCAGCAGCGCCAGGCTGCCCAGCGCCGCGCGGGTGGACGGCGGCTCGGCGTGCTCGTCCTCCTTGACCGCGCCGTCGGCCGCCACCGGGAGGAAGAAGTCGCGGTGGCGGACCGTCTGCGTCAGCACGAACGTGCCGTACAGCACCAGCGACGCCAGCGCCGCGAACGTCAGCTGCGTGGTCGAGAACACCGGTCCGGGCGTGCTGGAGGTGAACGCCGGCAGCACCAGGCTCAGCGTGGCCAGCGTCGCGACCGTCGCCAGCGCCGCCCCGCTGCCTTCGGAGTTGAACAACGTCGAACCGTAGCGGCGGGCGCCGACGAGCAGCGAGATCCCGACGATGCCGTTGGTCGTGATCATGACGGCGGCGAACACCGTGTCCCGCGCCAGCGAGCCCGCCTCCGGGCCGCCGGACACCATCATCGTGACGATCAGCGCGACCTCGATGACGGTGACCGCCACCGCCAGCACCAGCGAGCCGAACGGTTCACCCACCCGGTGGGCGACGACCTCGGCGTGGTGCACCGCCGCCAGCACGGTCGCCCCCAGCGCGACGGCCACGACCGCCACGAAGACCGGGCCGAGGTCGCGGCCCCAGGCCAGCGCGAGCACGAGCACGCCGAGCACCGGGGTGACGGAGGTCCAGGACAGCAGGAAGGATCTCAGCGCGGCGACCATACCCCCAGCGTCGCACACCACCGGTCACGGTGCGTGCCGGTACAAGAATTCTCACATTTCCGACATCGTCCGATGTGGACGGTCGAATTCGGCGGGCACGGTGGCGAGGACGTGCCGCCGGAAGGTTTCGCTGGGCGGCGGGAGGTTCCGCCCGGCCGCCCACGCGAGCCCGATGTCACGCGCAGCGTCCACATCGGTCAGACGCAGGTGCGGCGCCGGGAACGCCGCCGTGTGCGGCAGCGGCAGCACGGACACGCCGAGCCCCGCGGTGACGAGCCCGCGCAGCGTCTCGACTTCGTCGCCCTCGAACCCGATGCGCGGGGTGAACCCGGCCTCGCCGCACAGCCGCTCGGTCGTCTCGCGCAGGGCGTAGCCGGGCCGCAGCAGGATGAACGTCTCGTCCGCGAGGTCGGCGAGGCGCACCCGCCGCCGGCCGGCGAGCCGGTGCTGCGGCGGCACGGCCAGCCGCAGCGGCTCGACGAGCAGCCGGGACCAGTGCAGCTGCGGGTGCCCGGGGTCGCCGCTGGTGATGACCAGGTCCGCGGTGCCCGCCAGCAGCTCCGCCTCGAGCCCGGCCTCGCCGTGCTGCCGCAGCTCGAACCGGGTGCCGGGGTGCTCGCGCAGGAAACCGCGCAGCACGGCGGGTACGAGCCAGGTCCCGAACGTGTGCAGGAACGCCAGCGGCACGACACCGGTGCCCGGCGCGACGATCTCGCCGACCTCGCGCAGGCCCTGGTCGAGCTGGTCGAGCGCGAGGTCGACGTGCCGCTTGAAGGCGTGCCCGGCCGGGGTCAGCCGCAGCACCCGCCCGGACCGGCGGAACAGCTCGGCGCCGGCGTCGTGCTCCAGCCGCCGCAGCGCTCGCGACAGCGCGGGTTGGGTGAGGTGCCCGCGCGCGGCGGTCTCGGTAACCGTCGCGCCGGCGGCGACTTCGCGGAACAGCCGCAACGTCTGCACGTCCATGCCACCAGTGTATGGAATTTCGCCCGATCAGGCATTGGACGCATCGATCATTCCGGGCCACGCTGGAGGCATGGCTACCGTGGCAGAACAACTGGTCAGGACCCTGCGCGACGCGGGCGTCGAGCGCATCTACGGCATCGTCGGCGACAGCCTCAACCCCATCGTCGACGCCGTGCGCCGCACCGACGGCATCGACTGGGTGCACGTCCGCCACGAAGAGACCGCCGCCTTCGCCGCCGCGGCCGAAGCACAGGTCACCGGCAAGCTCGCCGTCTGCGCGGGCAGCTGCGGGCCCGGCAACCTGCACCTCATCAACGGCCTGTTCGACGCCCACCGCTCCGGCGCGCCGGTGCTGGCCATCGCCTCGCACATCCCGTCGAACCAGATCGGCACCGGCTTCTTCCAGGAAACCCACCCGGACCGGCTCTTCACCGAATGCAGCCACTTCAGCGAGGTCGTCGCCGACCCCGCCCAGCTGCCGCGCCTGCTGCGGATCGCCACCCAGGCCGCCGTCGGCAAGGGCGGCGTCGCCGTGCTGACCATCCCCGGCGACCTCGCCGACCGCAAGGCCACCGGCCCGCTCACCGAACGCCTCCCGCTGGTGGCACCCTCGCCCGCCGTGCCGGCTCCCGAGACCGTCCAGGAGCTCGCCGACCTGCTGAACTCCGGCGAGAAGGTCATGCTCTTCGCCGGCGCGGGCGTCCGCGGCGCACACGACGAAGTCATGGCGCTGGCCGAGAAGCTCGCCGCGCCGGTCGGGCACTCGCTCGGCGGCAAGGAGTGGATCCAGTACGACAACCCGTTCGACGTCGGCATGAGCGGCCTGCTCGGCTACGGCGCCTGCTACGACGCGATGCACGAAGCCGACCGGATCGTGCTGCTCGGCACGGACTTCCCGTACGACAACTTCCTCCCGCAGGCCCGCACGATCCAGCTCGACCACGACGCCTCCCGCCTCGGCCGGCGCACCCCGCTGGACCTGGCCGTGCACGGCGACGTCAAGGAGACCCTGCAGGCGCTGCTCCCGCTGCTGCGGCCCCGCACCGACCGCGCGTTCCTCGACCGGATGCTGCGCGAGCACGTGCGGAAGCTGGAAAAGGTCGTCGGCGCCTACACGACGAAGATCGAGCACCGCCGCCCGGTCCACCCGGAGTACGTCGCCTCGGTGCTCGACGACGTCGCCGCCGACGACGCCGTGTTCACCGTCGACACCGGCATGGGCAACGTCTGGGCCGCGCGCTACCTGACGCCGAACGGCCGCCGCCGCGTCCTCGGCTCGTTCCGGCACGGCAGCATGGCGAACGCGCTCCCGCACGCGATCGGCGCGCAGCTGTCCCAGCCGGGCCGCCAGGTCGTGTCGCTGTCGGGCGACGGCGGGCTCGCGATGCTGATGGGCGACCTGCTGACGCTGCCCGCCTACGACGTGCCGGTGAAGGTCGTGGTGTTCAACAACGCCACGCTGGGCATGGTGAAGCTGGAGATGCTCGTCGACGGCCTCCCGGACTTCGGCACCGACCACGCCCCGGTGAACTTCGCGGCGATCGCGGCCGCCTGCGGCGTGTTCTCCGTGCGGGTCGAGGACCCGGCCGACGTGCGCGGCGCGCTGGAGAAGGCGTTCGCCCACCCCGGCCCGGCCGTCGTCGAGGTGGTGACCGACCCGAACGCGCTGTCGATCCCGCCGCGCATCACCGGCGAGATGGTCCGCGGGTTCGCACTGGGCGCGACGAAGACGGTGCTCAACGGCGGTGTCGGCAAGATGGTCGACCTGGCCCGCACCAACCTCCGCAACACCCCGCGACCGTAGGGAAAAGCGGGCCGCAGTCCACAGTGGACCGCGACCCGTCGCCGTCAAGACGCGGTTTCACCGTTGCGGTCCGGCAGCCGGATGCCGTGCAGGCCGCGGTAGGCCGCGCGCTCCGGCGGCCGCCAGTCCGCGAGCAGCTCCGGCCGCGGCCGGAAGACCTCCACGCCGATCGGGTGGCACGTGCCGATCGGGTCGCGGGCGTCCGGTCCCCACAGCGGCACCGACAGGTCGCCGCCCGGGCAGGTGGACAGCGCGCAGAGCAGGTCCACCTCGGCGAAGAATTCGAAGTGGTCGCCCGGCCGGGCGGGGCTGGCCTTCATGAAGTAGCGGTCTTCGTCGTTGAGGCCGGTGCACTGGAAGACGTTCAGCACGTCGTGCACGTCGAACTCGGTGAGCCCGAAGGGCGCGACCGCGCGGACCAGGTTCGAGTGGCAGTGGAAGTCGAAGTCCTCACCGGTCAGCATCCGGTTCACGTACGGGTCGCACCGGGTGCCGAGCAGGTCGTGGACGCGGCCGCCGTCGCCGTCCTCGCCGTGGCCGGCGAGTGTGTCGGCGGTGATCGTGGCCAGCGGGCGCAGGAACGGCAGCGTCGACCACAGCCGGTCGAAGGTGCTGACGTGGGCGCGCTGCAGCTGGCGGGTGCGCGCGGCCCAGAACCGCTCGCGCGGGTCGGCGGCGTGCCACAGGTTGAGGTCGCCGACCTGGGGGCCCTCGACGGTCCGCAGGCGGCACAGGTGCCCGCGCGGCACTCGCCACGCGCGTCCCGAGCGGATCGGGACCTCGAACGCCTCGACGAGCTCCCGGCCCGCTTCGCCGGCGAGCCGCCGGTAGAAGGGCCGGTCGACGTCGAGGGCGGGTCCCTGGTACGCGGCTGGGGGTGAAGCCATCGGCGGTCTCCCTGGTCGGTGGGCGGGTGCCGCTCCAGGATGCCCCGGCTACCCACCGTGGTGATCGACCACTCGTTCGGCTGCTGGGGTAGCGGCGGGGTTGCCTCCTACCGTCGAGGGGGTGCTCGCGGTTGGCGTCGTGGGAGGGGGTGACCGGCGTGCTCGTGACCCTCCAGCGCACCGGCGAAGACCGGCCGCTCCCCGCGGCAGCCGAGCATCTGGTGGCGTTGCTGCGTTCGTGGGGCCCCGGTCCGGACCACCTGACGGGCCTGGCACTGGCCGGCATCACCCTCCCGACCCGCCTGGGCCCGAGATCGGTGGACGCACTGGTGTTCACCCGCTGCGGAGTGGTGGTGATCGCGGCACACGAACCCGGCCCGGCCCAGTGGCCGGGCCCGGGCGACCGCACGGGAGCCGCGGTGGCGGCGGCGAAGGGGGCATTGGCCGGGCACGAGGGCGGCAGGCACGTGACGGGCCTGGTCGCGGTGGTCCCCCCGGCGGCGGCTGCGCCCGGAACGGTGCGGGGCGCGCAGGATCCGGCTCGGCCGGGTGGGGCGGAAGACTCGGCTGGGCAAGTTCGTGAGCCCGAAATGGTCCTGCACGCGCCCGGCCTGCACGCGTCCGGCTTGCGGGCGCAGGCGCCGGAGCCGGCTCGCCCGGGCGGCCCGCAAGCCCCGGCTGCGCCAACCGGCGGGCCCGGTGTGGCGCCGGATGGGCCGCGGCACGAGTCGAGGGTCGCTCCGCCACGCGGCCCGCAAGCCCTGGCCGCGCCGACCGGCGGGCCGGAGATGGTGCCGGACGGGTGGCCGTACGAGCCGGAGTTGGCTCGGCCGGACCGAATCGAAGGCTGGGCCGCGCGAGCCAGCGAGCCCGGTATGGCGCCGGATGGGCCGCCGCAAGAGTCGAGGATGGCTCAGCCACGCGGCCCGCAAGCCCCGGCCGCGCCAACCAGCGAGCCCTCAACACCCGCGCGCGGGGGAGAAGGCGGTGGAAGCCCGCAAAAGCCGGAGCACGACCAAATACCAGCCGCCCGCGGAATCACCCCGCCGGCAGCCCAGGCAGCCCAGGCACCCCAGGCATTCCCGGCGCCCCCACCCCGCCTCGACCCACCGGCCCTCCACTGGCCCGATCCGCACCCCGTGCCCGGCGTCGCGGTCGTCCTCGCCGATCCGCGTGGCCTGCGGCGGATCATCGCCCAGCACAACCGCTGGCGCACCGTCTGGTCGGCCGACGACGTCCTCGACGCCTGCTACGCCCTCTCCCTGGCCCACCTCGCCCCGCCCCGCTCCGCACTGATCGCCGACGGGTTCCCCGCACGGCTGCCCGTCCTCTCCCGGCTGCCGGAACTGCCCGCCGTCATCCCCGTGGACCTGCCACCGTCACCGCCACCGCCACCGGTCCCGGACGACGACCCGTGGATCCCGCCCGCGCGCGGGTCCGCCTCGGCCGTCTTCCCGCGGCCGCGGCCGATCCGGCAAATCCCATGGGGTCTGCTGTTCGTCCTCACCGTGCTCGTCACCGTGGGAATCGTGGCCGCCGTGTTCGTCGGGCAGGTCTTCCACGGCTCCTGACCTGCAACGATCTTTTCGCGTCAAGTCCGCCCGTTGCACCGTTTCTCCGGCGCGCCCGCTGGGCACCTCCCGGTAGACGTGAAAGGGGTTCACGATGCCGCGCACCCGAGCGCTTGTCCTTCTCGCCGTCCTCGCGGGTTCCGCCCTCACCAGCTGCAAGGTCCCCGACGGCCTCGCCTCCGGCGGGTCCCTCACCCAGGCGCCCGCGACCACCGCCGCCCCGCCGGTTTCGCCCGCCGAAGCGAAGACCGAGCTGGCCGCGCTGAAGATCGCCGTGCGCGGCACCATGGACGGCTACAGCCGGGACGAGTTCCCGCACTGGGACAAGGTCGACGCCAACTGCGACGTCCGCGAGCAGGTGCTCAAGCGCGACGGCAAGGACGTCAAGACCGACGCGCAGTGCGCCCCGAAGTCCGGCACCTGGGTCAGCCCCTACGACGGGCAGACCTGGCACAAGGCGTCCGATGTGGACATCGACCACGTGGTACCGCTCGGGCAGGCCTGGATCAGCGGCGCCAAGTCGTGGACGCGCGAACGGCGTGAACAGTTCGCCAACGACCTCGTCCGCCCGCAGCTCAAGGCGGTCACCGACAACCTCAACGTGCAGAAGAGCGACAAGGCACCGGACGCCTGGAAGCCGCCGCTGGTCTCCTACTGGTGCACCTACGCCACCGACTGGATCGTCGTCAAGCGCAACTACGGCCTGACGATCACCGTCCCCGAGAAGACCGCGCTGGAGACCATGCTCGGCCACTGCTAGAACGAGCGCGCCGCCACCAGCGCCCGCGCGGCGTAGGACCGTCCGAACAGGACGGTGTGCACCAGCAGCGGGAACAGCTGGTGCAGCCCGATCCGGTCGCGCCGGCCGTCCGCCAGTGGGGTCGCCTCGTCGTAGGCGGCCAGGACGCGGTCGAGGTGCGGGCAGCCGAACAGGTGCAGCATCGCCAAGTCCGTCTCGCGGTGGCCACCGTGCGCGGCCGGGTCGATCAGCCAGACGTCGTGGCCGTCCCACAGGACGTTGCCGTTCCACAGGTCGCCGTGCAGCCGCGCCGGCGGCTCGGCCGAGGGCGGGATCCGGGCGCACGCCCGCTCGAACACCGCCGCTTCGGCCGGGCTGAACGTCCCCGCGTCCACCGCCGTCCGGACGTAGGGCAGCACGCGGTCGGCCGCGTACCAGGACGCCCAGTCCGCCGCCGGCACGTTGGCCATCGGCGCCCGGCCGATCCACGCCTGCGCCGGTCCGTCCGGTGGTGGCGCGCCGAACGCCGGTGCGCCCGCGCTGTGCAGGCCGGCGAGCCCGCGGCCGAAGCGTTCCGCCGCCGCGGCCGTCGGACGCCCGGCCGGGACGCGGTCGATGACCAGCCGGTCCCCGTCGTGGCTGTGCACCGCGGGCACCGGCACCGTGCCCGCCGCGGCCAGCCAGCGCAGGCCCGCCGCCTCGGCCGCCGTCGCGCCGGGCGCGTGACCCCGCTTGACCACCACCTCGCGGCCGTCGTCGAGAACGGCTTCGCGGACGTCGCTCATGTCCCGCACGGTACCGGCGCGCTACGGTGGTCGCCGGAGACAGGGGGAACACGGTGACGGTGCAGGTCCGGGAACTCGAACGGCTGCTCGGGACGCTGGCGGAGGTCCAGCGCTCGGAGGCGCGCGACTACTCGTCGTTCAGCGTGCGCGGCAAGCGGTTCGGCTACTTCTGGCCGCGGACCCGGACCGTCGGCCTCAAGCAGACCGTGTCCGAGCAGCTGGCGCTGGTTTCCGAACGGCCGGACGTGTTCGAGGTCCAGTTCACCGCCGGCGGCTTCGGCTGGGTGGTCGTGTACCTCGACGGCGTCGACGCCGACGAGCTCGCCGAGCTCCTCTACGAGGCTTGGCGGCTCTCGGCCCCGGAGGAACTCGTCGCCGAGGTGCCCTTCACCAGGATCGCCCGCGCGTAGAGCAGGTCGAACCCCTGCCGCTGCACGTTCTGCTGCGACTTCGACCCCGGCTGGGTCGTGACGACGGCGATGTCGCACCCGGCTGCGGCGGCCGCGGCGAGCCGGGCCCGCAGCAACGCCGTCTGGACGCCGCGGCGCCGGTGCGCGGGCACAGTCGCCGCGCCGGTGAACTGCGCGATCCCGCCGGTGACGCGGAAGCTCGCGCCGCCGGCGAACTCGCCGTCGCGTTCGGCGAGGTACCGCCGGACGCCGTCCATGTCCCGCAGGGCGTTCACGAGCAGCTCGCGGGGGAAGTGTTCGGTCGAGGGCAGGCCTTGCCCGTCGGCCACGAGAGACGCTCCGGCCACGACGGACAGCCAGGTCTCCAGCTCGTCCTCGCGGCAAGCACGGACGTCGCCGGGAACCGAGCCGCCCGCGACCCGCCGCCCCAGCACGTTCTCGTAGGACTCCAGCCGGTAGCCGCGCGCGGTCAGGAACGCGCCGACCGACGGGTCGGCGAGCTGGGAAAGCTCGACCTGCACCGGCGCCTCCAGCTCGGCGAACGCCGCTTCCACTTCGCCGAGCTGCGCGGGGTCCGGCAAGCCGGCGAAACCGAGGCCCGCGACCTTGTTGAACGGCGAGCCCGCCTCGGCGAAGGTCGCGACACCCCCGGCGAGCGGGCGGGTGAAGCCGCGACCATCGCCGAGCCGCAGCCGGGCCGCGTCGCTGCAGGCCGCGACGAACCGCGCCTCCGCCCGTTCGATGCGCTCGGCCAGAGCGGTGCCGCAAAAGAGCCGTTCCCCGTCCACGTCCCCACAGTGGCGGACGCGGACGGGGAACTCCAACCGGTTTTTCAGCCCTCCACGCGGTGCGAAGCCCAGAACGACGTCAGGTCGGTCGAGCCGGCCGCCGCCTGCGCCGCGGCCTTGAACTCCGCCGTGGTCGACACGCCGTACCAGTGCGACTGGGCGTAGGACTTCAGCAGGTTCGCCATCGCCGTGGTGCCGATCAGCCGCCGCAGGTCGTGCAGCGTGCACTTGCCGTAGTTGTAGACCACTGTGGAGTACCGGGACGAGTGGGCATCCCAGTAGGCCATCGAGTTGGTCAGCTTCTCCGCGCTCGACTGCCACGTGATGCCGCAGCCGCTGCCGTCGATGCCGCGGTAGAGGTCGGTGGCGTAGTCGGTGAAGCTTTCGTCCAGCCACGGCGAGTTGTACTCGTCGTCACCGACGATCCCGTACCACCACTGGTGCGCCAGCTCGTGGGGCAGCGCCGTGGTCGAGACGAGGTCCATCACGAAGCCCGGGTACTCCATGCCGCCGAACCAGAAGTTGTTGTCCAGCACCACGTCCACCTCGCCGTACGGGTAGTCGCCGAAGCGGCCCGAGTGGACGTCGATGGCGTCGGCGGCCAGCGTCAGCATCTGGTTGGCGCTGCTGGTGGAGATCCCGCTGACCGAATAGACGTTGACCCGCACGCCCTTGCCCGAAGTCGTGCTGATCTTCGCGAACGGCCCGGCGCCCCACGCGAAGTCGCGGACCTTCGGCGCCACCGCGTGCGTGGTGGTCGTGCTGCCGCTGGTCGTCTCGGTCGAGGTGCCGGTGGCCGGGGTCAGCAGCGACGTCGGGTGCACGAGCGTGACGTCGAAGTCGCTGATCACCGTGTAGAACGCCTCGCCGTTGTTCGTGTACGGGTCCAGGTGCCAGCCCGCACCGTCGCGGACGGCGAGCACCGGCAGGGCGTTGCCGATCATGTTGAACGCGCCGTCGTGACCGAACCGGTCGGCGCCGCTGGGCACGACGATGCTCAGGTCGAACCCGATGGTCGCCGACTGGCCCTGGGCCAGCGGCGCGGGCAGGGTGATCTTCAGCGCCGTGCAGTTCACGCTCAGCGCGGACGGCGTGCCGCCGGTGACGTTCGTGACGGTGATCGGCGTGCTCGGGCAGCTGCCGTGGTAGTTGTCCCAGAGCCGCAGGTACACCTCGGGCAGCGCGGTCGCCGAACCGTTGGTGAAGCTGACGCTCTGGTGCCCGGTCCAGGTGTCGCCCGCGGTGTTCGACGTCAGGTTCACCGTGTAGGCCGGGTTGATCGGCGTGCGCGTCGAGTCGGCGGGCGCCGCGGTGATCGTCCACGTGAAGGTGGCACTGCCGCTGTTGCCGGCCGGGTCCTTCGCCGTCACGGTCACCGAGGAGGTGCCTGCGGTCGTCGGCGTGCCGGTGATCTTGCCGGTGCCCGAGCCGATCGACAGGCCCGCGGGCAGGCCGGTGGCGCTGTAGGTGAGCGTGTCGCCCTGCGGGTCGCTCGCCTGGATCTGCAGCGACGCGGCCTGTCCGACGACGCCGGTCTGCGCGCCCGGCGAGGTGACGACCGGGGACTGCGGGTTGCTCGTCCCGGTCGTGGACAGCGAGAAGTCGTCGAGGACGAAGTTGGTGGCCAGGCTCGAATCCTCGGTGCCGGTGAGCTTCAGCGTCACCGTCTGGCCGAGGTAGCGGGAGACGTCCACGCTCCGCTGGACGTAGCCGGTGTTCTTGTCCAGGTTGGAATAGCCGGCCAGGGTGTCCGAACCCGCCTGCACCACCAGCTTGTCGTAGGCGGTGGTGGTCGATGTCTCCTTGGTGTCGATGTGCGTCCACCACGAGAGCGTCGCCGACGCGCAGCCCGCGGGGAGGGTCAGCGACTGCGACAGGGTGTCGGTGTGCGTGCTGCCGTAGCCGTCCAGCCAGGCGACCATCGTCCCGCCGTGCGCGGGTTCCGCGGTGGTGGCGGCGGAGATGACCCCGCTGGTCTGGGTCCACGGCGCAGTGCCGCTTTCGAACCCGCCGTTGCCGATGAGCTGGTCGCCGCACACCGCGGCGGCCTCGGCCGGTGCGGCGACGGCGACTGTGCCCAGCAGGCCGGTGGCCACGGCGAGCGCAGCAGAAAGCACCCTCGATCTCATGGAGGTCGTCCTTTCCCGGCTCCGCCCCTGGGAGCCACGCAAAGCGTCCTCTGCGTCCCAGACGGGCGGAACCCGCCATGAGTCGGGTTCCATCGGCCGGTACGGGACGCGGGTGACCCTTTCGTCGGTTATGCCGCCTTGCGAAGTTGCCTGCGCAGCAGGAGAAGGACGACTGCTACTCCGCCGCGGGCCCGCCGCCGGCCGAGGCGGCCAAGGTCCGTGCCGCCCGGGTCTCCAGTGGCCGGTAGCCCGCTTGGGCGGCGAGCTTGGCCGCGGCTTCGCCGTGGGTGCGTGCGGAATCCGGGTCACCCGAGGCGAGAGCGGCTTCGGCGAGTCCGGTCAGCGCCGCGGCCTCACACCACGTGAAGCTGGTTTCGCGGGCGATGTCCAGTGCTGCGGCCAAGTGCTCGACCGCCTCCGCCGGGCGGCCCAAGCGGAGGCAGACTTCGCCGAGCGCGGCCAGCGCCGACGCTTCCGTGCCGCGGTCGCCGATGCGGCGGGTGAGCGCCACCCCTTCGGCCGCGTCGGTGAGCGCGCGGGTGCCGTCGCCCGCCCGGGCCTCCAGGACCGCCCGGCCCGACAGGGCCGCCGCTTCGCCGTACTGGTAACCGAGTTCCCGGTTGGCGGTCAGCGCCCGTTCGTAGAACTCGGCCGCGACCGCGTTCCCGAGGTCGCGGTGGACGTGCCCGAGATCGACCAGCAGCACCGCCACGCCGAACCGCGCGCCATCGCGTTCGGCGATCTCCAGCGCGCGGCCGAAATGGCCGAGCGCGGCGTCGAAGTCGCCGACCTGGCCGCAGGCGAACCCGAGGTTGGCCAGCGCCATCGTGATGCCCGGCAGCGCCGATTCTTCGCACAGCCGCAAGGCTTCCAGGCCGCACGCGATCGCCTCGTGCGCGTCGCCGAGGCGCTGGTGCACGGCGCTGAGGTTGTTGAGCGCCGCGGCGCGCCCGGCCGGCCACGCCGCCGCCAGCCCGTCGGCCAGGACCGTCGTCAGGTGGGCGCGGGCTTCGGTGTAGCGGCCGCTGTTGACCCCGGCGAGCGCGATGGACAGCCGCATCGCCGCCTGCGCCCGGTGGTCACCGGCGGCCCGGGCGGCCGCCAGCGCCGTGGTGGCCGTGTCGATCCACTCCGTGTGGTGGCCGCGGTGGTGGAAGAACGCCCGCAGCGCGTCGGCGAGGTGCCACGCGTGCTCGCGCGGGCCGTGCGCCGCCGCGTGTTCGACGGCGGCGGCGAGGTTCGGCCATTCGGTGTCCAGCCAGGCCAGTGCGTCCTCGGTGCCGTCGAACGGCTGCTCCGGTTCGGGCCGCGGCAGCCGGAGGAAGTGCGGGATCAGCAGCCGCCCCGCCGCGTCGGCCAGTGCGAGGTAGTGGTCGAACAGCCGGCGCCGGACCGCGTCCCGTTCGGCGGCGGGGTCGTCGGCGGTGGCGCGCCCGCCGGCGTAGCTGCGCAGCAGGTCGTGGAAGCGGTAGCGACCGGGCAGGTGCCGCTCGACGAGGTTGGCCGCGGCGAGGGCCTTGAGCTGCCGGCCCGCCCGCCCTTCGGGGACCGCGGCGAGCTGCGCGGCCACCGGCGCGGTGAACGTCTGTCCGGGCACGAGCGCCAGCCGCCGGAACAGCAGGCGGTGCTCGGCGGGCAGCGCCCGGTAGGACACCGAGAACGCCGTCGTGACGGCGCTTTCCTCGGCGCCGTCCACGCTCAGCCCGGCGAGGGGATCGCCGTCGGCGAGTTCGCGGGCCAGCTCGGCGATCCCGGACGCTTCGCCGGCGCCGAGGTTCGCCGCGGCCAGCCGCAGGGCCAGCGGGAGGTGCCCGCACAGCCGCGCCAGCTCCGCCGCGGCCGCGGGTTCGGCGGCGACCGCCGGCGGGCCGAGCACGGTTTCCAGCAGCTGCCGGGAATCCTCGGCCGGCAGCACCGGCAGCGGTACCGCCCGCGCGCCGGTGCGGGCGATGAGGTCACCGAGCCGCTGGCGGCTGGTCACCAGCACCGTGCCCGACGGCGGCAGCAACGGCGTCACCTGGGCGCTGTCACGGGCGTTGTCGAGCACCACCAGCACCTGCCGGTCGGCCAGCAGCGAGCGCCAGAGCGCCGTGCGACCGTCCGGGTCCGGCGGGATCGCCCGCGGGTCGGTGCCCAGCGCGCGCAGCAGCTGCCCGGCCGCGCCGGCCGGGGTGAGCGGCTCGTGGTCGGGATCGAACCCGCGCAGGTCGAGGTAGAGCTGGCCGTCGGGGAACCGGTCGCGGACGCGGTGCGCCCAGCGGACGGCGAGCGCGGTCTTGCCGACGCCCGCGGTGCCGGTGACCACGCGGATGTCCGCCCCGGGACCGGGATCCGCCGGGGTGTCGAGCCGGGCCAGCTCCGCGGCGCGGCCGGTGAAGCCGCGGACGTCGTGGGGCAGCTGGGCCGGGCGCACCGGCTCGGGCGCCCGTTCCGGCGCGGGCTCCAGCGCCGGGTCGGCGGCGAGGATCGCGGACTCGAGACGGGTCAGCTCGGGCGCCGGGTCGAGCCCCAGTTCGGTGACGAGCCGGGCGCGCAGGCCGCGGAAGGCGGCCAGGGCGGCGTCGGTGCGGCCTTCGCGGTGCAGGGCGAGCATCAGCTGGCCGACGAACCGCTGCCGCAGCGGGTGCGCCGCGACCAGCGTCGTCAGCTCGGCGAGCACCTCCCGGCCCCGGCCGAGCCGCAGCTGCGCGTCGATGCGGTCTTCCAGCGCGCTCCAGCGGGCCTCGTTCAGCCCGGCCAGCAGCAGTCCGGCGACGTCGGCGGACGCGGCCCCGGCGAGCGCGTCGCCCCGCCACAGCGCGAGGGCCTCGTCGAACAGCTCGACGGCGGTCTCGTCGCTCGCGGCGCGGGCGCGGTGGGTCAGGGCGGTGAAGCGGTGGGCGTCGATCGTGTCCGGGTCGGCGCGCAGGACGTACCCGTGCCCTTCGGTGACGAGCTCGGGTCCGCCCGCGGCGCGGAACACCGCGCGCAGCCGCGAAACCAGCGCCTGGACGGTGTTGCGCGCGCTGGCCGGGGGATCGTCGGGCCAGAGCAGGTCGACGAGGTGGTCCAGGGTGACCGGGCGGGGCGTCTCCAGCAGCAGGACGGCGAGGACCAGGCGCTGCTTGCGGGAGCCGAGGTCGACCGGGGCACCGTCCGCGGCCGCCTCGACGGCGCCGAGGACGCGGAACTCCACCCGGTCACCTCCGTTCCCCCGATCGGGTGTGCAAGCGTACTGCAAGTGTGGGGCGGCCCCGGTCCGCCATCCTGACGGAGCCGCGGGGCACGTTTCCCGGCGATGTCCGCGGCCGGCTCGGCCGCCGGGTGGTACCGGCGGATTCGGCTGCCGCTCCACGGGCGGCACGAGCTGGGGGTAGGACCACCACGGCGGCCCCTCCACGGTCGCCGTGGTGGCCCTTGTGCCGGGTCGCTGCCCGGTGCAGCTGCTGCCGCCCGCGGTAGCCCCGCGCGGTCCTTCCTCCCGCGCGGGGACCTGCTCGGCACCGGCGTTCCGCGGCTGGCTCCCCGGCCTGCAGCGCTCGCACCACGTCCCGCTGCTCGGGCCGTCTTCGGCCTCGGCTGGACGCCGGGCACCGGGCCGACGCTGTCCGCTGTCACCATGCTGGCCGGCGCCACCGGCGGGCTGCCCTTCCTGCTCATCGCGCTCGCCGCCCGCCGCGCGGGGAGCACGGCCGGTGACGGTTCCGGTGGCGGCTCGTCCCCGCTCGACGCAGAATGCGCGCATGCAGCCGACGGTCGTCCGGGTGGCGCGCCTGGCCGACCCGGCCGGGCCCGCCGACGGCGTCCGCGTGCTCGTCGAACGGCTGTGGCCACGCGGCACGGCCCGCACCGCGGTCGTGCTCGACGGCTGGTACCGCGGCCTGGCCCCGTCGGACGAGCTGCGCACCTGGTACGGCCACGACCCGGAGCGGTTCGCGGAGTTCGCCGAGCGCTACCGGGCGGAGCTGCGCGAGCCCGACCGGCTGGCGGCCTTGCAGCGCCTGCGCGAACTGGCCGGCACCGGCCCGGTGACGTTGCTGACGGCGAGCGGATCCCCGGCGATCAGCCAGGCGGCGGTGCTCGCGGCGGTGCTGACGGGGGAGTGAGCCGGGTGGGGCCACCCGGCCACGGCCCGCCTCAGCCCCAGGTGAGCTCGCCCTTGGCCACCTTCGTGCCGAGCGACGCCGCGATCTGCAGCCCGGCGTCGGGGTAGGCGGCCAGCAGCCGCTCCTCGGCCGCCGCGGCGTCGGCGCTCTCGGCGAGCGTCTTCTCGAAGGAGCGCAGGTACTCGGCGGTGTGCCGGATGGCTGTCAGGTCGGTCGGTGCGCCGGCGGTCCGGTGGCCGGCGATGACGAGCGCCGGTTCGAGGGCTTCGAGGTCGTCGAGGACGCGGAGCCATTCGGTGCGCTGGTCGGGGCCCGCGGTGTCGGCGGTCCAGACGTGCAGGCCTTCGAAGAGCAGGACTCCGCCGAGCAGGGCGCGGGCGGCGGGTTCGAAGACGTACCAGGAGCGGTCGCCGAGTGCCGTGCTGCCACGACGGACGTCGAGCGTGACGCCGTCGACGGTGATCGACGGCGTGGTCAGCGGCTCGATCGTGACGAGCCGGGTGGGCAGGTTGGCGCCG
Organism: Amycolatopsis sp. lyj-23; assembly: GCF_046549135.1. NCBI lineage: Bacteria > Bacillati > Actinomycetota > Actinomycetes > Pseudonocardiales > Pseudonocardiaceae > Amycolatopsis > Amycolatopsis sp. lyj-23. The sequence continues at coordinate 258,278 of NZ_JAJPWN010000002.1, forward strand.
AGGTGGGCCCAGGCGGCGAGCTTGTCCTCGTAGGAGTCGCGGATGTGCGCGATGACGTCGGCCGGGGCGAGGAACACGGCTTCGGGGAAGGCGTCGGCGATGACTTCGGCGCCGAAGTGGAAGTCCGGGTCGCCGGCGGTGATCAGCACGGTCGTGAGGCGCTTGCCGGAGTCGAGGACGGCGGCGACGATCCGGTGGCCGTCGGCGCGGGTGAACGCGGCGTCGACGACGGCGGCTTCGGTCTCGCCGCTGACCAGCACGCTGGTCTTGTTGAGCGAGGTGTCGGCGGCGTCGAGGACGTGGTAGTCGAGGCGGTTCGTGGTCGATTTCGCGGTCATGACCACAGCGTAGGAAGCTGACCGGCGCGTTTCACGGTCGTGACGGGACCTATCATGGTGAAAATGGGACAACCGATCCGGCCCGTCCGGTACGAGCCACCGCCGGGGGTGACCGGCGAGGTCGAGCTCACGTCGCTGGCGCGGATGCGGGCCCGCGGAGGCCCGCGCGAGTTCGACGCCCCGCAGCGCCTGGGTTTCGACCTGCTGGTCGCGGTCGAGACCGGCCGGGCGGTGCACACCGTCGACTTCACCGGCCATCCGCTGGCGCCGGGTGACGTCCTGTGGGTGCGGGCCGGGCAGGTCCAGCAGTGGGGCGCCGTCGCCGACATCGAGGGACCGGCGTTCCTGTTCACGCCGTCGGCGATCGACCCGGGCACGTGGGAGCTGATCCGGGCCGCCGGCGTGGCGACCCCCAACCACTGGGCGGCGGCCACGGTCGCGGGCACACCCGCGGCGGCCGCGCTCCCGGCGGCGCTGGCCACGGCTTCGGCCCCGGTCACGGGCCTGCGGGACGCCGCGCTGGCCCGCGCGCTGGCGGCGACGTTGTTGCTGCTGGTGCTGGCGGTTCCGGAGGGCCCCGGCCGCCGCGCGCCGACGCACCCGGCGTTCGTGTGGTTCCGCGACGAGCTGGAGAAGGAGTTCCGCACCCGGCACCAGGTCGCGGCCTACGCGGCCAGACTGGGCTACTCGACCCGCACGCTCAACCGCCTCGCCCGGGACAACACCGGGTTGAGCGCGAAGCAGCTCATCGACGAGCGGATCGTGCTCGAGGCCAAGCGCCTGCTCGCCCACGGGCCGGACCCGGTGGCCCGGATCGCCGCGGAGCTGGGGTTCGAGGACGCGTCGAACTTCTCGAAGTACTTCCACCACCGCACCGGGACGACACCGGCGGCGTTCCGCGACCACGTGCGGGCGGCCGCGGGCGGACGGTTCCCCGGAGTGTCCGCTGTGGACGAAAGTGGCGGTCAGGCGGCGGTCTTCCGGGCCACGCCGCCGTAGAGCTGGGTGTTGGCGCGGGGGTCGTCGGAGATGTCGCCGGGACCGCCAGGGCGCCACAGCGCGCAGCCGACCAGTCCCGGTTCGATCAGCTCGAAGTCCCCGAACATCGTCGCCACTTCGCCGTAGGTGCGCGTGGTCGCCTGGTCGTGGCCCCTGGCGCGGTTGAACGTGCCGACCGCGCTGTTGATCCGGTCGCTGTCCCGGTCGCTGACCAGGTGCGAGATCGCCAGGTAACTGCCCGTCGGTACGCGGTCGCGGTACTGGGCGAGGAGTCCGTGCGGGTCGCTCTCCGGCGGGATCCAGTGCAGCATGGCCACCATCAGCAGGCCGATCGGTTCGCCGGAGTCCAGCAGCCCGCGTACCTGCGGGTCGCCGGTGATCGCGTCGGGGTCCGCGAAGTCCGCGTGCACGATCGTGGCGTGCTCGCTCGCGCCCAGCAGCATCCTGCTGTGCGCGACGGCGATCGGGTCGCGGTCGACGTAGACCACCCGGCACCGCGGGTCGATCTCCTCGGCGACCTGGTGCACGTTGCCGACGGTGGGGATGCCCGAGCCGATGTCGAGGAACTGCCGGACGCCCGAACCCATCAGCGTCCGCACGACCCGGCCGAGGAACGCGCGGTTGAGCCGGGCGACGTCGCGGATACCGGGCATGATCTTTTCCGCTTGTTCCGCGGCGTCGCGGTCGGCCTGGAAATTGTGCGCCCCGCCCAGCAGGTAGTCGTAGGTCCGGGAACTGCTCGGTTTCGTCGTGTCGATCCCGGGCGGCACCCATTCCTGTTCCCGGTGTCGTGTCACGGCGCGCTCCTCGCTGCTTCGGCACGGTGAATGTACTCACCCGCGCGGCGCGTTGATTGGCCCATCGGTGTGACACCGCTTCAGCCGATGGGGTGCTGTCGGCTGCCGCCGGATGGGCCTAAGGTGGCAGTCCTCTTCCGCGCAGCCAAGGAGAGGGCATGAACGTCCCGGTCGCGCCCGGCCGTCGGATCCTGCTGGGACACACCCCGTCGCTGTTGCGGCAGCGGGTGGCGTTCACGTCTTCCCTGCGGGCGCACGGCGATGTCGTGCGGCTGTTCCTCGGTCCGCTGGAGACGTATTTCCTGACGAGTCCCGAGCTGGTCGAAGAAGTCCTCGTCGGCGCCGGGAACAGCTTCTCGAAAGGGATCATCTTCGATCGTTTCCGGCCGTTCATGGGAAACGGGCTCGTCATGTCCGAAGGCGCGTTCCACCGGCGGCAGCGCCGGTTGGTGCAGCCGGCGTTCCACACCACCCGGCTCGCCGCCTACGCGGACACGATGGTGCGGGTCACCGGGGACCTGACCGGCACGTGGAGCGCGGGCGAGGTCCGCCGGCTGGACGTCGACCTGCAGCGGCTGGCCATCACCGTCGTCGGGGAGACGCTCTTCGCCACCGAACTGGGGCGCCGGGCCGTCGCCGAGGCGCGCCGGTCGATCCCGGTGGTCCTCAAGGCGGGGATGGTCCGGGCGCTCTCCCCCCGGTTCCTCGAGCACCTGCCGGTCGTGCCCGCCAACCGGCGGTTCGACCGGGCGGTCGACCGGCTCCGGCAGGTCGTGGGGGAGGTCGTCACCGGGTGGCGCGCCACCGGGGAGGACCACGGCGACCTGCTGTCCACGCTGCTGCTGGCCCGGGACCCGGACACCGGCGAGGGCATGACCGACAGCCAGGTCCACGACGAGGTGAGCACGCTGCTCACCGCGGGCAGCGAGACCAGCGCCGTCGCGCTGACCTGGCTCTTCCACGAACTGGCCCGCCACCCCGAGGTCGAACGGCGCGCGCGGGCGGAGGTGGACGAAGTGCTGGCCGGCCGCACAGCAAGCTTCCCGGACGTGGCCAAGCTGGGGTACCTGCAGCGGGTCGTCCGCGAGGTCCTGCGGATGTACCCGATCTGGCTCCTCATGCGCCGCGCCCTGCGGGACGTCGAACTCGGCGGGGTCCGGCTGCCCGCCGGCACGGAGGTCATGTTCAGCCCGTTCGCGCTGCACTTCGATCCGGGGTTCCACGAGGACCCGGCCCGGTTCGACCCCGATCGCTGGCTGCCCGACCGGGCGGCGCGCGTGCCGAGGGGCGCCTACATCCCGTTCGGCGCGGGCGGCCGGCAGTGCCTGGGGCAGGCCTTCGCGCAGCTGGAAATCACGCTCGTGGCGGCCACCGTGCTGGCCGGGTGGGAGCTGCTGCCGGTGCCGGGCGTGCCGGTGCGCGTGACGGTCACCTCGGCCGCCTACCCCGACCGGATGCCCATGACGGTCGTTCCCCGGCGGACCCGGTGACCGCCTGCCCAGCTCCTTCCTGATCGACGCTCTACCTCCCGGAGGTTGTTTCCGTGTTCGGATTCCTCGCTGCGGCGAACCGCGCCGCCGCCCGCCGTCACCGGGCCACCGTGCTCGTGCTGGTCGCCCTCGGCTTCCTGCTGGTGCCCGTGTCCGCCCGAGCGGACGGCGCGAGCTGCCGGGACCTGTACTTCCCGGTGACGCTCGTGGCGCTGCCGCAGACGATGCACGGCACCCTGTGCGTGCCGGCCGGTGGTGCGGGCACGGTCCAGGTGCTCGTCCCCGGCGGCACGTACAACAGTTCGTACTGGGACATCGGGTACCAGCCGGAGATCCGGTCCTACCGGCTGGCGATGAACAACGCGGGGTACGCCACGCTCGCCCTCGACCGCCTCGGGACCGGAGGCAGCACCACGCCGCCGAGCGCGGTGCTGACGACGATCACCGAGGCCGCGGTGGTGCACCAGGTGATCCAGGCCGTCCGCTCCGGCGCGCGGGGACCGGGCTTCGGCAAGGTGATCCTGGCCGGGCACTCGTTCGGCTCCGGCACCGCGAGCATCGAAGCGGGCACCTTCCACGACGTCGACGCCGTGCTGGTCACCGGGCTGGCCCACCGGCTGAACGTCACGGGCACGACGGCGGTGTTCGCTGCCACCTACCCGGCCCTGCTCGACCCGCGGTTCGCCGCCGGCGGCTACGACCCGGGGTACCTGACCACGGTGCCGGGCAGCCGCTACGCGATCTTCCACGCCCCGGGCCCGAAGGTGGACGGGGTGATCGCGTTCGACGAGGCGACGAAGGACACCTCGGCCTACGAGCAGGCGGCCGACCTGTTCCCGGTCGGGATCGTGGCGCCCTATTCGCTGCTCATCGACCGGCCGGTCATGGTCGTGCTGGGCCAGGACACGGTGTTCTGCGGCCTGCTGGCCACCGACTGCTCGTCCGCGGCCGGCATCAAGACCTCCGAGACGCCGTACTACGGCCCCGGCGTGGACCTGACGACGTATGCGCTGCGGGGCTACGGGCACGCGATCAACTACGCGCCCAACGCGCCCGACTACTTCCGGGCCGTGATCGACTGGGCGAACCGCAAGGTCGGCCGCTGACGCGCAACCCGTGTCACCGCAAGTGATCGAGCGAAAGTTTCGAAGGCGCACCACAGACCGCGTTCCGGCGCCGCCGGAGTCCGGTCCGCCGTGTAACTTTCACGGCCGCACCGTCCTGTGTGGACTCCGTGTAGTGCTGTGAAGAGGCAAGGTGCCCGGCCCCGGCGGCCACGTCGCCGGGGCCGGTGCCGCCGCATTGACAACCCCTTCCCGGGAAGTTCAGGCTTGCGCGACGCATGTTAGCGATAACAGCGAAACCGATCTGGCCGTCCAACGGCGGGTAGCTGACCGGGAGAAGGTCGTCATGAAAAGAGCAAGTCTCAGTCGCGGGAGCCGGCACCTGATCGCCGTCCTCGCCGCCGCGGCGACGGTCGCGGTGACGGTGTTGTGGGGCGCCGGCGCCGCACAAGCCGACTCCACCGGCGCCCTGCGCGGTACCGGTTCGGGCCGCTGCCTGGATGTCCCCAACGCCAGTCAGACCGACGGCACCTCCCTGCAGATCTACGACTGCTCCGGCGGCGCCGGCCAGCAGTGGACCTCGACGTCCGCAGGCCTGCTGACGGTGTTCGGCGGCAAGTGCCTCGACGTCCCGGGCAGCGCGACCACCGCCGGGACCCGCGTGCAGATCTGGACCTGCCACGGCGGGGCCAACCAGCAGTGGCGGGTCAACGCCGACGGCACGATCGTCGGCGTGCAGTCCGGCCTCTGCCTGGACGTCACCGGAGCCGGCACCGCCAACGGCACCGCGGTCGAGATCTGGACGTGCAACGGCGGCAGCAACCAGCAGTGGACCGGCCTGTCCGGCACGCCGACCACCACACCGACGACCCCGACGAGCCCCGGCGGCAGCTGCTCGCTCCCGTCGTCCTACCACTGGTCGTCGACGGGCGCGCTGGCCCAGCCGAAGAACGGGTGGGTCTCGCTCAAGGACTTCACCAACGTCGTCTACAACGGCAAGCACCTGGTCTACGCGTCGAACGTCTCGGGATCGACGTACGGCTCGATGGCCTTCACCCCCTTCACCAACTGGTCCGACATGGCCTCGGCCGGCCAGACCGGGATGAGCTCCTCGACGGTGGCGCCCACGCTGTTCTACTTCGCCCCGAAGAACATCTGGGTGCTGGCCTACCAGTGGGGTGCCTGGCCGTTCATCTACCGCACCTCCAGCGACCCGACCAACCCCAACGGGTGGTCCGCGCCGCAGCCGCTGTTCACCGGCAGCATCTCCGGCTCCGGCACCGGCCCGATCGACCAGACGCTGATCGGTGACGGGCAGAACATGTACCTGTTCTTCGCCGGGGACAACGGCAAGATCTACCGGGCGAGCATGCCGATCGGGAACTTCCCGGGCAGCTTCGGCTCGAACTACACGACGGTCATGAGCGACTCGCAGGCCAACCTCTTCGAGGCCGTCCAGGTCTACAAGGTCCAGGGCCAGAACCAGTACCTGATGATCGTCGAGGCGATGGGCGCGAACGGCCGGTACTTCCGCTCGTTCACCGCCAGCAGCCTGAGCGGTTCGTGGACGCCCCAGGCCGCCAGCGAAAGCAACCCCTTCGCGGGCAAGGCCAACAGCGGCGCGAGCTGGACCAACGACATCAGCCACGGTGACCTGGTCCGCAGCAACCCGGACCAGACCATGACCGTCGACCCCTGCAACCTGCAGCTGCTCTACCAGGGCAAAGCACCCAACGCCAGCGGACCGTACGACCAGCTGCCGTGGCGGCCGGGCCTGCTGACGCTGCAGCGCTAGCCGGATCCGCGACGACCGCAAAAGAAGGGGAGCCCCAGCCGTCCACCGGCTGGGGCTCCCCTTCTTTTGCGAAACCTTTTCGCCGAAATGGCGCGGACCATCTCGTCCGTGCCGTTCGGTGACACCCGGACGGGTCGAAAAGGTTTATGCGGCGGAAAACGTCTCCGCCGCGGTGTTCACTCGTCAAGGCGATCATGATCTTGTTCCGGTGGCAGGTTCCTCGATCCGTCGGCTAGCGTCATCCGGGCCGGGGAAACGGCGCGCCACAAGCGCTTCGCCGACCGGCTTCCCCGAAGGTGTCCGATCAGCACATCCGAACGGCCTTCGATTCCGGGCAAGACAGGTTGGCTCCTCGACGGGGAGAAGGAAATGTCATTCGGCAATGACGCGGAGACGATTCCGCGTGCCCGGCGATCGGCCGGAACACCCCGCGCCTGCCGGGTGCTGGCGGTGCTGCTGCTGGCTTTCGCGTCCGTGTGCCCGGAGGCGCACGCCTATCCCTCCCGGGTGCAGGTGTTCGTCGCGAACAGCGGTTCCGACAACGTGACGGTGTACGACACCCGGATGCAGCAGGTGGTCGCGACCGTCCGGGTCGGACACTCGCCGGTGGGCGTGGGCGCCGCACCCGACGGCGACCGGGTCTACGTGACCAACGAGCTCTCCGACACCGTTTCGGTGATCGACGCCCACACGTATTCCACGGTGGCCACGGTGCCGGTGGGCCTGCACCCCTTCGGGGTCGCCGTCGCCGGCTCGCACGCCTACGTGACGAACTTCGGCGCCGACACCGTCTCCGTGCTCGACACCGCGGCGAACACCGTCGTGGGGGAGATCCCGGTCGGCCGCTTCCCGCACAGCCCGGCCGCCAGCCCGGACAGGCGCCGGGTGTACGTGACCGACAACGGCGCGGCCACGGTGTCGGTCATCGACGTCGCCTCGGACCAGGTCGTGGCCACGCTGCCGGTGGGCCGCTTCCCGGCCGGGATCGCGGTCAGCCCGGCGGGCGACCGGGTCTACGTGGCGGCGACCGGCGCGAACAGCGTCAACGCGATCAGCGCGTCCGGGCCGACGCTGATGACGACGCAGCCGGTCGGGCAGGTCCCGATGGGGATCGCGGTCACCCCGCGCGGCCAGGTCTACGTCGCCAACGCCGGTTCCGGCACGGTGACCGTGCTGGGCCGCAACCAGCCGGTGTCGATCCCGGTGCAGAACGAGCCCGAAGGCGTGGCCGCGGCGCCGGACAGCAGTTACGTCTTCGTCACCAACTCGGCCTCGGGCTCGATGTCGGTGATCGACATCGCGACGACACCGTCATCGCGACCGTGCCCGTGGGCAGCGAACCGGAAGGTCTGGCTGTCACTTCGTGACCCGCGTTCGCGGGAAACGGACAATTGATTGACAATACCTGTCACATTTCCGACCGGACGAGGTCGTCACGATAGCGTGCGACATCGCGAAATCCGGGCTGGGAGTGGGATGACGGGCGAGGAGAAATTGCCACCGTACCGTGCGGCACTGGTTGTGGACACGAAGGAGTTCGGTGGTCAGTCCGACCGCGGGCAGGCGACGCTCGCGGAGGCCATCCCCGACGTCCTCGCGCTCGCCTTCGACCGCGCGGGTCTCGGTCACGTCTGGCGCGAGGCGTTGTTCCCCCACGGCACCGGTGACGGTTTCGGGCTCGGCTTCGGCACCAGCCACCTGCCCGCGGTGGTGATGCGGTTCTTCGACGCCCTGCAGGACGTGCTGGCCGAGCGGGACGCCCGGCTGCCCGCCACGGCGGGGCGCGTGCGGCTGCGGATGCGGGCGAGCCTGAACGTGGGCCCGGTCCTGGAGCCGGGGCCGGGGCCCGGCTCGGCGGCCGCGATCGGCGGCGCGGTGGTCACCACGCACCGGCTGCTCGACGCGCCCGAGGTGCGCGAGCTGCTCACCCGATCGGATCCCGGGCAGACCTTCGTGGCTGTGGCGTTGTCGCAGCGCGTCTTCGAGGACGTCCTGCAGACGGAGTACGCGCGGTTGCCCTCGTCCTTGGTGGTGGCCCGCCGGGTCGGGGTCAAGGAGTACTCGGGCACGGTTCACCTGTACGTCCCCCGGCCGAGCGGCGACCTGCTGACCCACGGCTTCGGCGCCGACAACGACCCCGCGCCGGCCGGGGCGGAAACCCCGCGGCCGACCGGGGCGGCGAACCTCATCACCGGCGGGAGCTTCGGCACGGCGATCCAGGTCGGCCACCTCGACGGCGGCCTCCGGCACGGACCCGAGTAGGCGCCTGCCGTGGCGGAGCACGAAAGCCGGTACCCCCGCAACGAAATCAGCGGCTCGGCGGCGCAGTCCGTCGTCCAGGCCGGCGAGGTGCACGGCGGGCTGCACATCCACGAGTGGCGGCGGCGACGGCGTGCCGACGAACTCGACGATGCCGCCGACGGCCTGGCCCACGCCGTGTTGGCCCAATGGCAACAGGAGGAGGACATCCGGCGGGTGCACGATCCGCTGCCGCTGGCCGTCCGCTGGCAGGTCGCCGGGCCGGAGGTGATGGACCACTGGGCGAACATCCGGGGTGTCCCGCCCGGCGCCGCCGCGGAGCCGCTGGCGCTGGCCGGGCGGCTCGAGCGGATCGTGGACGTCTTCCGGCAGATCCCCTCCCGGAGGCTCGTGGTGCTCGGCCGGATGGGGGCGGGCAAAACGGTCCTCACCATGCGACTCACCGTGGACCTGCTGTCCCATCGCACGCCCGCCGAGCCGGTGCCGGTCATCTTCGACCTCGGCACCTGGAACCCGGAGGCGATCTCGCTGACCCGCTGGCTGGAGAGCCGGCTCGTGCGCAACTACACCGGCATGGACCACAGCAGCCGCTACGGGACCACGATCGCCGCCGACCTGCTCAGCACCCGGCGGATCCTGCCCGTCCTGGACGGCTTCGACGAAATCGCCGTCGGGTGGCAGCGAGCGGCGCTCGAAATGCTGAACGCCTGCACCCTGCCGTTCGTGCTCACCAGCCGAACGGCCGAATTCCGGGCCGCGGTCACCGAGACCGACGTCGTGACCGGGGCGGCGGTGGTCGAACTGGGCGACACCACCGTCGACGACCTGGCCGACTACCTGCCCCGGACGGCGCGCTCCGCCGACGGCGGCACGGCGTGGAGCCCGATCATCGCGGCCCTGCGGGCGAACCCGCCCACCCCGGCGGCCGCGAACCTGCTGCGGGTGCTGTCCAGCCCCTTGATGGTCGGGCTCGCACGGGCGATCTACAGCGACGACCGCCGCAACGATCCCGCCGAGCTGCTGGACACCGGTTCGTTCCCCGGACCCGCGGAGATCGAGGACCACCTTCTGGCGGTCTTCGTGCCCTCCCTGTACCGGCGGCGCGCCGCGGATGCGGGCCGGTGGCCGGCGGACCGCGCGCACCACTGGCTCAGCGCACTGGCCCGTCGGCTGGACCGCGACGGTTCGCACGAGGTGGCCTGGTGGCAGTTCGCCAAGGCGGTGCCCCGGATGTCCACCGCCCTGACGTTCAGCGTCCTCGGCGCGCTCGCCGGCGGGTCGCTGCCCGGTCCCGCCGGCTTGCGGTTCGTCTTCGGCTGCATCCTGGTGTCCAGTTTCCCGCTGTGGCTCGTCCTGAAGCTCGCCGGCGGTCTCCCGACCGGGCTGGTCTTCGGGCTGGCCGGCGCGATGATGTTCGGTACCGGCCCCGGACTGCCCGTCGGGCTGGTGGCCGGAGCCGCCGGCGCCCTGCTGGACGAACGCCGGGGGGTGCCCGGTCCGTTGCGGGCGAACCTGCCGGCCCGGCACAACGTCCGCCGGTCGGCGACCGCGCTGGTGATCATCGTTTCGGCCGGCGCGGCGGCCGCGCTGGTCAGCGGGTTGGCGGCGGGGTTCGGTGCCGGGCTGGCCGGTGGACTGGGTGTCGGCTTGGCCGTCGGCCTGGCCGGGCTCGTCACCCAGCCCGCCGACACCGCCCGGGTGGTCGACCCCGGTTCCGTCCTTCGCGCAGACCGCTTCGGCGTCCTGTTCCTCGGCTCACTGGGCGGTGCGCTGTTCGGCGCCGTGTACGCGATCGGAGCCGCCGGTTCCGCCTGGACCGTCGTCGTGTCCAGCCTCACCTTCAGCCTCGTCGGCGTGCTCGCCCTCGGCCTCGGCTCGGCGTGGGGCGGCCTGGTCGTCGCCCGCGCGTGGCTCGCCCTGACCGGGCAACTCCCGTGGCGCGCGATGGCGTTCCTGGCCGACGCCCACCGCCGGGGCGTGCTGCGGCAGGCAGGGGCGGTCTACCGGTTCCGGCACGTACGCCTGCAGCGAAGCCTCGGCCGGGCCCAGCCGGTCCGGGCACCTCAGGAGTAGGTCCAGTGGCCGAGCCACGACTCGCGCCACGCCACCGTCAGCTCGCTGACACCGTCCACACCGGACCGGTCCACGTGGGCCTTCCACGCCTCCTCCAGCGCCGCGCACAGCTTCGACGCGGGTGGTTCGCCGCCGCTCGCGGAGAAGCAGCGCAGGACCGAACGGGGGAGGGCCAGCTTCGCCTTGCCGCGCAGCACCGACTGCTCGGTGGCGCGGCAGATGAGGTACTCGACCGTGGCCAGCCGGCCCGCCGGGACCGCCGAACCCGCCGTCGCCCCGGGCACCTCGGGCGCGATCTGGTCCAGCGCGCGGTACAGGCAGTCCAGCGGGGCGGCCAGGCCCTGGTGCTGGCGGGCGATCTCCCACGACACCCACACGGCCAGCGAGTCGGGCATCTGGCCGGGGCGGTAGGCGAACGCCGGACCCGCGAAGGTCTGGTAGTCACCGGTGGGGTCCTGCGGGGACGTGCCGGGGCCCTCGGGGTCCGGCGGCAGGCCGAGCCGTTTGAACAGCTCGCGCAGCAGCTTGTCCGGCCGGGCCGGGGTCGAGGGCTCGGCGAGCAGTTTGCCGAGGATGCGGCCGAGCCGGTCGGCGGCCACGCCGTGGATCGCCAGCTGCAGGTGGACGAACGCGACGTCCGACAGCGTCGTTCCCGCGCAGCCCACCACGCCCACCTGCGGGTACCGCTGCAGGAAGGAGACGATGGCGTGCGTGGAGCCGACCCGGGCCGGCCCGACGAACGTCACCGGCAGGCACGTGCCGATCCGCTGGCGGGAGCGCAGATCACCGCGGTACAGCGGGGAGAACGAGCCGTCGGCGTGGCAGACCTCGAACCAGTTCCCCTGCCGGTGACCGGGCCGGGTGTCGGCGAGCCAGAAGGCGTAGCCGTGCTTTTCGCACAGCTCGCGGAACCGGTCGGCCAGGTCGAACCGGGCGGCGGCGGACGCGTCCCGCAACGCGATCGCGAATCGCACGGCCAGTGACGCGCACGGGGACGCGACCTCCTTGCGGGTGCGCAGGTCGTGGTTGCGGGTCTTCACGATCGTCGGCAGCTGGACCGGGCACTGCAGGGACAGCAGCGGCGCGCCGACCAGCGAGGCCGCGGCGTCGGCGATCTCCCGCAGCAGGTCGCGCACGGCCAGGCCGTGCCATTCGCAGACCTCGCCGGCCGCCGGGTCGACGGCGATCAGGCCTTCGAACGTCTGCGCGGACTCGTAGATGAACGTCGGGTTGGGCGAGGTCGTCCGGTGGAACACCCAGCCGCCGTCGCTCTGGTGCGGGCGTACCGCCGCCGGTGGGTCGGCGGCGGGCGCGGCCGGTTCCGTGCCGTCCGGGGGCCGGCGGGTGCGGGTGCCGATCACGACGCCGGCGCCGTTGGTGGCCGAGCACAGCGTCTCCAGGAAGACCGCGCGGTCGGCGTCGGCGGCCACCAGGTCGCGCAGGTAGCCGTGGCGGGCCATCGCGTGGTGGACTTCGAAGTCCACTTCGGTGATCGGCTGCCGCGCGATCTCGAAGCCGGCCCGGGCCAGGTCGGCCACGTTCCGCACGGAGATCCGTTGACCGCGCACGTTCACCGCCCCCCGGAGGAGTCGAACCGGACGTCGGCTTCCAGCGGCCTGCGGCGGTCCCACGCCCCGGCGCCCGCCCACCGCGGTGCCCCGATGCGCGAGAGCGGGATCGCCGATTCGCGCCACGACGCCTGGCCGAGCAGCACGAACGCGGCGAGCACCGGCAGCCCGACCGCGACCGTGAGGGTGGCCTGCACGACCTCGCCCCGGCTCTGCGTCGCGACGGCCGCGGCGAACGCGGCGACGGCGGCGATGCTCAGCTGGACCAGCGCCTGCGGCAGCGTGCCGAGGTACCCGAGCACGGTGCGCCGCGGCGGCAGGGACAGGCGGCTGTAGAGGAAACCGGGCAACAGCAGCAGCATGGTGATCACGGACTGGCCGTCGCCGATGTGGCCGAGGCTTTCGGTGGCGGCCCGGCCGTAGGGCCACGGCCGGCCGACCAGCAGCCAGCCGAGCACGAACGAGACCGCCGCGACGGCGAGGGCGTAGAACGTCACGTTGAGCGGCCCGGACTTCGTCGAGTCCTTGAGCACGAGCGTCGCGCGCACCCGGACGTGGTCCCCGCGCGGGTCGCGGCCGCCGGACCGGCGCCAGTACGCCCGCGCCTCGTTGTCGGCGATGCCGTTGACCAGGACGAGGTCCTGGCCGAACTCGCGGTCGGTCAGTTCGCGCGCGGCCGCCCGCAGGTTCGCGGCGGTGAACTCCGGGTGCCGCCGCAGCGAGTTGTCCAGCTCGCCCGAGTCCGTCCGCACCGCTTCGCCCGTCGTGGCCGCGGCGGCGAGCCGGTGGCAGGCCGGCATGCTGCGCGCGGACAGCTCCACGCCCGACTGGCCGGCCTCCCACTTGCGGCGGCGCAGCAGGTCCGCCAGGCGGCGCAGCACGGTCTGCGCCTGCAGTTCGAGGATCTTGTGCCGGCCGCCGTCGGTTTCCTGCAGCGGCGCGGCGTCTTGGCGTTCGGCCAGCGAAGCCAGGTCTTCGGCGAGGCAGCCGACCTGGTGCTCGTCGGCGTCGGTCGAGAGGTACATCCGGGAGATTTCGGCTTCCGGGGCCGTCCGGGCGACCAGGTGGTAGGACTTCAGCGTCGCCGGGATGACGGTTTCGTAGCTGACGACGTAGCCGCGGCGGCTGGCCGCGAGCCGCCGCCACTGCTCTTTCGCGACGGGTTGCCGGGCGTCGACGTGCAGCGGGGTTTCGTAGCTGAGCCGGTGTTCTTCGGCCGAGTCGTCCAGGGCCACCACGAGCATGTAGTCGCGGACCGCGACGTTGAGCAGGTAGGCGTATTCGACCAGCAGCCCGGCACAGCCGTCGAGGATGTCCAGCGCCAGCTCCCGGCACTGCCGCCCGTACCCATGCACCGTGCCGTCGGCGCCGGCCAGCGCGAACTCCTCGTCCGGGTGGTTGCGCTCGGTGAGCAGCGTCAGCAGCGCCTGCTGGACCAGCCAGCGCGGCTCGTGCACCTGGAACAGGAACATGTTCAGCTCGTGCTTGGCGGTCTGGGCGTTCTCGTCGCCGGCCAGGATCCCGCGCAGCAGCCGGTAGAGCCCGGCCGCGACCAGCCGGGACGCTTCGTGCTGGGTCAGCCGCGGCAGTTTCTGCCCCGCGCTGTCGAACACGTCGACGGGGCTGGCGTCCCGGCGCGGCAGCCGGGCCAGCGGCACCCACAGGGAACGCTGGCGGTCCGGTCTGGAGGTGGCCCGCTCGCCGTGTTCGCGGCCGATGAGGTCCTGCAGCTGCGTGCCGGCCTGGCGCTGGCCTTCGTCGAGCAGTTTGAGGCTGACGTCGACCTCGGTGCTGCGCCGGGCGGTGCCGTGCTCGACGACGGTCAGCCGTTCGGTCAGCCGGCGCACGTGGTTGAGCCGCAGCGAGGTGTCCAGCAGCGCGAGCCCGACGGCGGCCCCCTGCCGGGACAGGCGGGGCGGAGCACCGGGGATGGGAATGGTCTTGATGGCGTGCCGAAGGCTGTCTATGCCGTCCACACCAGTGAGCGTAGGAGGTCCCGCGTCCTCGTACGAGCGAATGGCGATACCCGCACCCGCCTGCCGCCCGGCGTCGCCGTTCAGGCCCCCGTGAGCACCGGGTGGGCGCGGATCCGTTCGGCGAGCTCCCTGGCTTCCCGGGAATTCCGGTAGGGCGGGGTGTCGAGGGTCGCGCAGATGCCGGAGAGCCGGGTCGCCAAGTGGGCGACACCGGCGGTGGCGGCGGTGCTGATCACCGGGTCGAGTGCGACGTCGGCGGCGTCCAGTTCCCGCGCGGCCAGGTACCCGTCGGTCATCTCCAGCCGGGTGGAGGCCTCGCCGCCGTAGCGGCGGTGGCGTTCGGCGTCGGTGGTGTACAGCCGCAGTGCGCGTTCGGCGGCTTCGATCGCCAGCGCCGGCTCGCCCAGCTGCACCCAGGCGCCGGCGTTGCAGAAGGACTGCCGGGCCTCGTCGAACCCGAACTCGCCGCCGACGAGGTCGTGCAGCTGCTCGGGCTCGGTGGCGTGGTCGCGGGCGCGGTGGCCCATGCCGATGACCTTCCGGGTCTCGCGGACGTCGCCGAGGTGGGCCCAGGCGCGGCTTTCGATGTTGCACAGCCGCACGAACCCGGTGCCGTGCCGCAGGAGCTCGCGACCGGCCTGGGCCAGGTTCGCCGCCTCCCGCGGGTTGCCCGACCAGAACGCGATGAGCGCCTGGGTGCCGCGCAGCCAGGCTTTGAGTCCGTTGTGGCCGGTGATCTCGGCGTAGACCCAGGCGGCGCGCGACTGTTCGGCGGCGGCGCCGTAGCAGCCCAGCTCCATGCTGGCGTTGGCCAGCAGCCCGCACGTCTGGCCGGCGAGCAGGTAGAGGTGCGACTGCTGGGCGGGGTGGGCGCGCCGCCCCAGCAGCTGGTAGACGCGGTCGCGCACGCGGACGAGCTCGCCGAAGGTCTCGGCGGGCCGGGCGCGGATCGAGGTGCGGGCGAGCTGGACGACGTCGTGGTCGAGCTGTTCGAGGGTGATGGCGCCGACTTCGGTGACTTCGGCGCGTTCGGCGTGCGCGCCGGACGCGTGGGCGGCGGCGCGGACCGCGGCGGCGCTGAGGGGCCCGGAGGCGGCGGCCGGGGGAGCGGTGGCGGTGGCCGGCTCGGCCGGCGGGAGCTGGTCGAACACCAGCCGTTCCGGCTCGGGCAGCAGCGGCAGTTCGTCGTCGCCGAGCAGGACGCGGGGCACGGTGCCGTAGACGCGGGCGAGCAGGGCGAGGACGTGCACGGTGGGCCGGGTGCCCCGCCGCGGCCACGCCTCGTATTCGCTGATCCGTTTGCCGGTCATCGGGGCGCGGCCGTCGCCGAGCAGGTCGTTGCAGCGCGCCGCGACCGCGGTCTGGGACAGGCCGTGGGTGTAGCGCCAGGCCTGGCGCGGGTTGAACTGCCAGCGCCGCGCCATTTCGGCGGCGATCCGCGCCGGTTCGCAGCCGCCGGCGAGCAGCTGGTGCCGCAGCCGTTCGCGCTCGGGCTTGCTCCCGGGCTTCGCCCCGCTGGTTCCCATGACGCCGCTCCCGACAAGCGATCCCACCGCCGACGGTCGGTCACCGTAGCGCATCACCGCAGCCGGTGGCAGTCCGCGGAAAATCCGGCGAAAACTCCCCTCCCGCGGGAATCCGGCGGCGGAGCCCGCTCGGGAAGGCTGGTCCGCTGCACCGAACCGAGGGAGGATCCGTGTCCGGTCTTCGCGCCACCGCCGCCACCGGCCCGCGGCGGCGGTCGTGACCGTGCGCTGGGTCGAAAACCCGCGCGGCGGCGGGACACCGCCCGAGCCCGTCCGCCCGGCGCCCGCCGCGCCCGGCCGGCCCGCCGAAACCACCCGGCGCACCACGGACGAGCGGGCTCGCCGGTGACGACCGTCGAGGAGGGGCTGCACACGCTCGTCACCCGCAGGTTCCGACGGCCGCGGCGAGCCGGCGATCATCGTCGGCACGTACGGGTGGCCCGGGGTGCCACCGCCGCCGGACTGTCGACGGATTGTCGACGGACCGTGCGACCGTCGATCGGGGGGACCGGAACGTCCCCGCGATGGACGGGAGGTCCCATGCGCGTCAGACTGCTCGGCCCCGTCGACGCCGTCGTCGACGGTGTGCCGGTACCGGTGTCCGGACTGCGGCGCCGAGCGGTGCTCGCGGTCCTCGCCCTGCACGGCGAAGGAATAGCCGGCACCGACCGGCTCATCCGGGCCGTGTGGGGTGCCCGGGCGAAGGGGGTGGCGCCCAACACCCTGCAAAGCCACGTGTCCGCGCTCCGGCGCGTGCTCGGCGACCGGACCGCGATCCTCGCCCGGGATCCGGGCTACCTGCTCGACCTCGGCACCGGCGAGACCGACGTGGCCGAGGCGCGGCGCCTGGTCGAGCGGGGTACGGACGGCGACGACCCGGCGCAGAGCGCGTCGACGCTGCGTGCGGCGCTGGCCATGTGGCGGGACCGTTCGCTGATCGACGTCGGCGGCGTGGCCTGGCTGGACGAGCAGGCCGCCGGTCTGGAACGGTTGCGCACGCGGGCCCAGCTGGCGCTGATCCGGGCGAGGCTGGCCCTCGGCGAGCACGCCCGGCTCGAGCCGGACCTGCAGCGGCTGGCCTCGGCGCGCCCGTTCGACGAGCAGGTGCACGCGCAGCTGATGTTCGCGCTGTACCGCGCCGGACGCCAGGCCGACGCGCTCGGGGTGTACCGCCGGCTGCGCGCGGCGTTGGCGGACAACCTGGGCATCGATCCCCACCAGCGGCTGCGTGCCCTGGAGACGGCGATCCTGCGGCAGGACCCGGTGCTGGAGGAGTCCGCGCTCGCCCTCCGGCTGCTGGCGGTCTGACCTGGCGTTTTCAGCGCGGCATCAGCGCGGTCGCAGCGGCCGGTGCCAGAGTCGGCCGCGGACACCGATCCTCGCAGGGGGGAATTCCCATGAGACTTCGACGGCTTTTGCCGCTCACCGCCCTCGCGGCGGTGGCGGTCGTGGTCGGCGCGGGCGCGGCGGCGCCCGCGAGCGCACTCACCGGCTACGCCGGCAGCCCGGCCGCCACCGCGGCCCGGCACACCGGGCACGCTCCCTCGGTCGCCGGTCCACTGGTCAACGCGACCTCGCGGAACTGGGCCGGCTACGCCATCACCTCGTTGTCCGCGCCCGCGGCCACGTTCACCCATGTGCACGCGTCGTGGACGCAGCAGCCGGTGACGTGCCCGGCCGCGGACGCCTGGGCGGTGTTCTGGGCCGGCTTCGACGGGTGGACCAACGGCACGGTCGAGCAGGGCGGCAGTTCGGCCCGGTGCGTGGACGGCACGCCGGTCTACCAGCTCTGGTGGGAGATGTTCCCGACCAACGCGATCCAGCCGGTCCTGACGATCAACCCGGGCGACTCCGTGAGCGCCGACGTCGGCTACAGCGCGGCGACCGGGCAGTTCACGATCACGGTCGCCGACGCCACCCAGCACACCAGCTTCACCACGACCCAGACGTGCGCCGCCGGTCTGGTCTGCTCCCGCACCAGCGCCGAGTGGATCGTCGAGGTACCGAGCCGGTTCGGGACCAGCGACTTCTTCCCGCTGGCGAACTACGGCCGGGCTTTGATGGGCAACACGGTCGCCACCGACGACGCGGGCCACAGCGGCTCGATGACGGCGAGTTCGACCTGGCAGCGCACCAAGATCCAGGAGCAGGACGCGACGACGACGTACGCGACAACCGGCGACGCGAGCCGCAACGGCCAGAACTTCGCGGTCACCTGGGCGCACCAGTGAGCCTGCTCGTGGCAGGCGCCTGAACACCCGGCGCGCGGGGGTCGTGGGTAGAACTGCGGACCCGCGATCCCCGCTCCCGTGGCCAGAATGGCGGCCGGAGACGGGAGCGGCCACGTGCGCGTGTTGTTGTCGACCTACGGGTCGCGCGGGGATGTCGAGCCTCTGGTCGGGTTGGCCGTGCGGGCGCGGGAACGGGGCGCGCAGGTGCGGGTGTGCGCGCCGCCCGATTTCGCGGAGCGCCTGGCCGGCGTCGGCGTGGAGCTGGTCCCGGTCGGCTGGCCGGTGCGACCGGTGCTGCACGGGGCGGTGCCACCGCCGGCCGGCGACCGGGCCCAGCGCGTCGCGGAGCTGATCGCCGCGCAGTTCGACGCGCTGGCCGCGGCGGCGCACGGGTGTGACGCGCTGGTGGCGGCCGGGCTGATGCCGGTCGCGGCCCGATCGGTGGCCGAGAAGCTGGGTCTGCGGTACCGGTACGCGAGCTACTGCCCGATCATCCTGCCCTCGCCGCACCATTCGCCGGTGCCGTTCGCGGACCGGCCGTTCCCGCCCGAGGCGACCGGCCACGAGGCGCGGTGGGAGCTGGACGCCCGCAACTACAACGCGGTGTTCGGCGCCGCGCTCAACGCCCACCGGGCGGCGCTGGGCCTGCCCGCCGTCGACGACGTCCGCCGCCACGTGCTGACCGACCGGCCCTGGCTGGCCGCGGATCCGGTGCTGGCGCCGTGGCCCGGCTCGTCGGACCTCGACGTCGGGCAGTCCGGTTCGTGGATCCTGCCGGACGACCGCCCGCTGCCCGAGGAGGTCACGGCGTTCCTCGACGCCGGTGACCCGCCGGTGTACGTGGGGTTCGGCAGCATGCGTGCCCCGGCCGACGTCGCCAAGGTGGCCATCGAGGCGATCCGGGCCCAGGGGCGCCGGGTGGTCGTCGGGCGCGGCTGGGCCGATCTGTCGCTGACCGACGACGGGCCGGACTGCTGCGCGGTCGGCGAGGTCAACCTGCACGCCCTGTTCGCGCGGTCGGCCGCGGTGGTGCACCACGGCGGCGCCGGCACGACGACGGTGGCCGCGCGGGCCGGGGCGCCGCAGGTGGTGGTCGCCCAGATGGTGGACCAGCCGTACTGGGCCGGGCGGGTGGCGGAGCTGGGCATCGGGGTGGCCCACGACGGTCCGACGCCGACGGCGGAGTCGCTTTCGAGCGCGCTCGCTCGGGCGCTGACGCCGGAAACCGCGGCCCGGGCTCGGGCGGTCGCGGCCGCGATGCGGACCGATGGCGCCGCCGTGGCCGCGTCGTGGCTGCTCGATCCGCCCGACGGCCCTCAGGTTGAAGCCCGCTTCCTGGGCACTCTTGCGTGAACATGTACGCAAATTTCAGAAATCTGTCTGTCTATTGCCAGCCATGGTCCGGCGCCCTACATTTCTCGCCACGTGCTCAGCCACCGGGCGAGAGGAACGGTCATGGAAATCTCCCGTAGGACCTTCATCGGCTCGGCGGCCGCGGCGTCGGCCTGGGGAGCGCTTTCTCTCGCCGGTGCGCCCGGAGCTGCGGCGGCGAGCTCGCCGGGGGACGTCGTCGGCAAGATCACCGTCGGCTACCAGGGCTGGTTCGCCTGCCCCGGTGACGGTGCCCCCATCAACGCCTGGTGGCACTGGGGCCAGGACTGGAGCCGGACGCCGTCGCCCGGCAACAACGTGATCAGGGCCTGGCCCGACATGCGCGAATACGCGCGCAAGTACCCAACGTCGTACGCCAACCTGGGCAACGGCGAACCGGCGACGCTCTTCTCCTCGTACGACCAGCAGACCGTCGACACGCACTTCCGGTGGATGCAGCAGAACGGCTGCGACACCGCCGCGCTGCAGCGCTTCAACCCCAACAGCAGCGAGGGGCCGACGCGGGACGCGATGGCCGCGAAGGTGCGCAGTGCCGCCGAGGCGTACGGGCGCAAGTTCTACATCATGTACGACGTCACCGGCTGGACGGCCATGCAGCCCGAGATCAAGACCGACTGGACGGCGAAGATGTCCGCCCACGTCGCGTCACCGGCCTACGCCCGCCAGAACGGCAAACCCGTCGTCTGCATCTGGGGTTTCGGCTACAACGACGGCAACCACCCGTGGGACGCGAACACCTGCCTCGACGTCGTCGACTGGTTCAAGGCGCAGGGCTGCTACCTCATCGGCGGTGTGCCGCGGGAGTGGCGGACGAGCGACGGTGGGTCGCGGCCGGGGTTCGGCGGCGTCTACCACGCCTTCGACATGCTTTCGCCGTGGATGGTCGGCGCGATCGGCACCGCGGCGGACTCGGACTGGATGTACGCGAACATGAACGTGCCCGACGCCGCCGACTGCGCGGCCCACGGCATCGACTACCAGCCGTGCGTGCTGCCCGGCGACGTCTCCGGGCGCCAGCGGGCCCACGGCGACTTCATGTGGCGCCAGTTCTACAACATGGTTCGCGCCGGCGCCCAGGGCATCTACATCTCGATGTTCGACGAGTACGGCGAAGGCAACCAGATCGCGAAGACCGCGGAGAACGCCGCGATGACCCCGGTCGGCTCGGGCTTGCTCGCCCTCGACGAAGACGGGACGGCGTGCTCGTCGGACTACTACCTCCGCCTGACGGCCGACGGCGGCCGCATGCTCAAGGGCCAGCTGCCCCTGACGGCGACCCGTCCGACCCCGCCGGTGCTCCCCGGCGGCGGCTCGACCGACCTGGCCCGGGGCAGGGCCACCGCCGACAGCAGCCACACGCAGGCCTACGTCGGCGGCAATGCCGTCGACGGAAACCCGGGCACCTACTGGGAAAGCGCCAACAACGCGTTCCCGCAGTGGATCCAGGTCGACCTGGGCGCGGCGGTGACGGTGAGCAGGCTGGTGCTCGGCCTCCCGCCGGCGGCCGCCTGGAGCACCCGGACCCAGACGATCGCGGTCGCCGGATCGGTCGACGGGACGACGTTCCGCACTTTGGCGGGCCCGGCGGGGTACGTGTTCGACCCGGCCCACGACAACAGCGTGACGGTGAGCGTGCCCGCCACCGGCACGCGTTACGTCCGGCTCACGTTCACCGGGAACACCGGCTGGCCGGCGGGACAGCTCGCCCGCCTGGAGGTCTACGCCTGACCGGCGCGGTTCCCGCGGAGCACGACGTCGTCCGCCGGGGACGTCGTCTGCCGGAGCAGGGCGAGAGCTTCCTCGGACGGGGACGCGCCGCGGGTCGTGCAGACGATCAGCACCTGCTCCGGTGACCGGGCGATCGACAGCGTCTGCTGCGTCACGGTCACCGCGCCGACGACGGGGTGGTGCAGTTCGTAGGACGCGGCGTCGCACGGTGCCACGCGGTGATCGCCCCAGAGCGCGACGAACTCCGGGCTCTTCATCGTCAGTTCGCCGATCAGCTCCGCGAGCAGGGGGTCCTCCGGGTGCCGGCCGACGGTGACCCGCAGGTTGCCGACGACCGCGCGGGCCTTGCGCTTCCAGTCGGTGTACAGCTCCCGGCAGTGCGGGTCCAGGAACAGCAGGCGGGTCATGTTCGGCCGCCGCGCCGGGTCGGCGGGGTCGTCGAAGCCGAGGTGGCCGGCCAGCAGGGCGTGCCCGAGGGTGTTCCACGCCAGCACGTCCGTGCGGCGGCCGAGCACCAGCGCCGGGACGCCGTCCACGGCGCGTAGGAGGTCTCGCGTTTCGTCGGCGAGCTTTTCGGGCCGGGGGCGGCGGGGCCGGGGGGTGTGGCGGGCGGCGCCGGCGAGCCGGTCGAGGTGCTCGCGCTCGTGGTCGTCGAGCCGCAGCGCGCGGGCGATCGCGTCGAGCACCTCGGCCGAGGCGCCGCGGGACAGCCCCTGTTCCAGCCTCGTGTAGTAGGAAACGCTGACGCCCGCCAGCTGCGCCAGTTCCTCGCGGCGGAGCCCCGTGACGCGCCGGCGGGGCCCGAGGTGGCGCAGGCCGGCGTCTTCCGGGCGCAGGAGCGCCCGTCTGGCCTGCAGGAAGTCGCCGAGCGGCCCAGGTCCGTCCATCTTCCCAGTATCGGCGGGACGCCCGGAGCCGAGCCACCCCCTGTGAGGGGTAGGACCAGGCGGGAGTGGTTCGTGCCCGTCCGCGTGGCCAGGCTCGGTGTCGATCGGCCACCTGCCCCGAACCGAGGACGGACCACATGGATCGGCACCCCGAGCAGATCACCCTGGGCGACGTCACCGTTACCCGCGTCAAGGAGTACTACGGTTCGGTCGAACTGACCCCGAGCCGGTTCTTCCCGGACAGTCCCGCCGGCTCGTGGGACGAGCACCGCGGCTGGCTGGCGCCCGATTTCTGGGACCCGGAGACCGACGAGTGCCGTTCGGCGATCCAGTCGTGGCTGCTGCGCAGCGACGGACGCACGATCCTCGTCGACACCGGCGTCGGCAACCACAAGGACCGGCCGTACGCGCCGGTGTGGAGCCGCCGGGACACCGGCTACCTCGACAACCTCGCGGCCGCCGGGGTGCGGCCCGAGGACGTCGACGTCGTGGTCAACACGCACCTGCACGTCGACCACGTCGGCTGGAACACCCGGCTGGCGGGCCGCGACTGGGTGCCGACCTTCCCGAACGCCACGTACCTGATGACGCGGCGGGACTTCGAGTTCTGGGACCCGGCCAACGAGCACGAACCCGTGCTGGGCCGCGGCAACCAGAACGTGTTCGAAGACAGCGTCACCCCGGTCCACCGGGCGGGCCTGACCCACCTGTGGGAGGGCTCCTACCGGATCGACCGCAACCTGCGGCTCGACCTCGCGCCCGGGCACACCCCCGGCTCGTCCGTGCTGCGCCTGGACTCCGGCGGCGACCGGGCCCTGTTCGTCGGGGACCTGGTGCACGCCCCGCTGCAGATCGCAGAGCCGGAGACCAATTCCTGCTTCTGCGAGGACCCGGCCGAGGCCCGGGCCACCCGCCACCGGCTGCTCGGCGAGGCCGCCGAGAGCAACGCGCTCGTCTTCCCCGCGCACTTCGGCGGCCACGGCGCCGCCGAAGTCGAACGTCAGGGGACGAAGTTCGCGATCAAGGCGTGGGCGCCCTTCTCGCGCATTTCCTGAGACCCGGAAAGGACGTTCTCCCGTGACCCACCACGCAGACCCGGTCGTCGAAACCCCGGCGGGCGCCATACGCGGTGTCCGCGACGGCGCCGGGGAGTTCTACCGCGCCATCCCCTACGCGGCGGCACCGCTCGGCGCGGACCGGTTCACCGCGCCCGCACCGCACCCGGGGTGGTCCGGTGTCCGCGACGGCACGCAACCCCCGCCCACCGCGCCCCAGCCGGCCCGTGACTTCGGCCGGCTGGACCTGGCTCCCTACTTCGGACCGGGGTGGGTCCGGGGTGCGGAGTACCTGACCGTCGACGTCCGGACGCCGGCCGCCGACGACGGCAGGCGGCCCGTCATGGTCTTCGTGCACGGCGGCGGGTTCGTCACCGGCTCGGCCCGTGCCGCGCTCTACGACGGCAGCGCGTTCGCCCGCGACGGGATCGTCCTGGTGACGGTGAACTACCGCCTCGGCGTTCCCGGTTTCCTCGACCTCGCGGGCGCGCCGCCGAACCGCGGGCTGCTCGACGTGCTCGCCGCGCTGCGCTGGGTGCGCGCCACCATCGCGGCGTTCGGCGGCGACCCGGGCAACGTCACGGTCTTCGGCCAGTCGGCGGGCGCCACCCTGGTCGGAGCGCTGCTCGCCCGGCCGGAGGCCGACGGCCTGTTCCGGCGGGCGATCATGCAGAGCGGCAGCGGCACCGGCGCGTTCACCCCGGAACAGGCCCACCGGGTCACGATCGCGGCGGCCGCCGCCCTCGGCGTCGAACCGACCGCCGCGGCCTTCGCGGCGATCCCGGACGAGCGCTTCCTGGAGGTCCTGCCCGCGTTGGCGGGACTCGACCTGCGTACCGGCACCGCCACGGATCCGCTGGCCGGCCTCAGCCCGTTCAGCCTGGTCCTGCCGGTCCAGCCCGCCGACGACCTGGCCGACGGCCCGGCCGGCGACGTCGACCTGCTCATCGGCACCAACACCGAAGAAGGGCACCTCTACGTCGTACCGCAGGGGAACCTGGAGGCCACGACGGAGGCCGACGTGCGCGCGCTCGCCGCCCGGGTGCACCCCGACCCGGAGACGGCGATCGCCACCCACCGCGCGGCCCGGCCGAAGGCGACACCGGGCGAGCTGCGCTCGGCGATCCTCGGAGAGGTCCTGTTCGGAGCGGGTACGGCCCGCATGGCCCGCGCCCACGCGCGGATCTCGGGCGGCCGCACCCACGTCTACTCGTTCGGACACCGCTCGACGGCCCTGGGCGGACGCCTCGGCGCCGCCCACACCGTCGAGCTGCCCTTCGTCTTCGATGTCGCCGGCGAGCCGTGGCTGCACGGGGACAACGGCCTGCTCGGCCCCGGCCCCGTCCCGGAGGGGCTCGCGGCCCGGGTGCACACCGCCTGGGTCGCGTTCGCCCGCACCGGTAATCCGGGCTGGGCCGTGTACGACCCGGGGCAACCGGTGGCGGAAATCCTCGGGAGCTGAGGGTCGGGGCGATCGCGACCGTCGCCGGGTTTTGCCGTGCGCAGTCCGGCCGGACCTGCCACGCTGGGGCCATGGTGCACCACTTGCTCGTCCACGCCGTGGTGACGGCGCAGGAGCTCGAAGCCAAGGGCTTCCTCGGCACGGTCGGCAAGATCGCCGCGGCCACGGTCGTCTTCTTCATCGCGATCGGGTTGGTCGTCGGTCTGCTGCTCGGCTACTTCATCGGCCGCTCGGTCGGCCGGAGGCAGGGTCCGCGCGCCTGAGGAGCGCCCGCCGCCGCAGCGACCGCGCGTCTACTCGGTCGCTGCGGCGTCGGCGGGTTCGAGGACGACCACCGGAATCTCCCGCGTGGTGTAGCTCGCGTAGGCCGCGTACGGCCGGTAGATCGCCACTGCTCGCTCCCACAAGCGCGCCCGTTCCGCGCCGTCGGCGACGCGCGGGCGGACCCGTCGGCGTTCGCCACCCGGCAGCTCGACCTCGGTGGCCGTCATGGCCGTCAGGTTGTGGAACCACGCCGGATGGGCGTCCATGCCGCCTTTCGAGGCGATGACGACCAGGCGCGGCGAGTCGTCGAGGTAGATCAGGGGGCTGATCCGGGCCTCGCCGGACTTGCGGCCGACGTGGTGGAGCAGGAGCACGGGCGCGCCGCCGAAGAACGACCCGCCCACCTTGCCGCCGGTTTTGCGGAACAGGAACGTGTTCAGCCGCGTCAGCTGTCGCTGGAACTTCCAGTAACGGGACGTCGGCGGGGGAGGCTTGGGCATGAGCCCAATAGTGTCACTTGGTGACAAGTGTCGTCAACTGACAAGAGTCCGAGGGTGACGCGAAGGTCGTATGCTGGCCGGCATGGAGAAGCTCGGCCTGCGGGAACGCAAGAAACAGCGCACGCGAGAGGCCCTGATCGACGCGGCTCGGGCCTTGTTCTGCACCCACGGCTTCGAGGCCACCACGATCGAGCAGATCGCCGAAGCGGTCGAAGTCTCCACACGGACGTTCTTCCGGTACTTCGCCTCCAAAGAGGACGTCGCGCTGGCCCTCGCGGACGAACAGATCACGGCGGTGCTCGAGGCGTTCGCCGCACAACCGGCCGGCTTGCCCGTGCTGACCGCGCTGCAGGCGGCGGCCACCGAAGTGATGCGGACGTACGAGAGCGACCCGCGCTTCCTCGACCTGCAGAACCTGATCTCGGTCAGCCCGGCGCTGACGGCGGCCCGGATCGAGCGCGCCACCGCCCGGTTCGACGAGGTGGCGAGCCTGATCGGCGCCCGGATGGGCGTCGACCCCACCGTGGACCCGCGGCCGCACCTGGTGGCCTCGGTGGCGCTCTGCGCGGTCCAGCCGGCCGTCGCCGCCTGGCGCGCAGCCGGCCGGCAGGAGTCGGAGTCCGAGCTGGTCGGGCAGGCGTTCGACCTGCTGTCCGCCGGTCTCGACTACCCCGCGGGGCCGTCGTCGACCGGCGGGCCCGACGTCGTGCTGTAGCGAGGAGCGGACCCTGAAAGCCAACGGCGCACTGGGCACGCGTAGGTGAACCGCACGGCTGCTTGCGCTTCGCGAGATTGAAGCGGCCCCGGGACGGCGCCGCCGAGTCCGGCCAGGCGTGCACCCAGCCGCGCCGGCCACCATCGCCGTGGCACCCATGGCCCCGTCGCCACCACCGTCGTTGCTCCTTGTCTGCGTCTGCCGTGGCGGACCGATGTCCCTCAACCCGAGCGGCCACAGCGCACCGAGCGAGAACGACAGCGGTCGTCAACGCCGTCGGCGCCTTCGCACCTTGAAGGCCATCACGCCCACCACGGCGAGGACGGCCACGGTCAGCCACACCGCGGTCGGCAGACCGGACAACAGGCCGGCGGCGGTCAGCAGGGATCCGATCAACATGGGTGATGCTCCTTCGATGGTCACTGTCGGGACGGCACAACCGTTTCTGACGACGCTACGAACACCGACCGGGTGTGTCGTCGGTTCGCGGTGGGAACCGCGGTGGAGATTTCCCGGGCAGGTATCCACCCCGATCTCCACCTCCAGCACGAGGACACCCCGCCCGGAAGCCGGCCGGCGTCACCGCCGATCGCCTCAGTGACCGCACGGGATCAGGGGGTGTGATGGCGAGCAGGCACGCCGCACCGGCACCTGGCCGGACGAGGCGTGCTCACGGACCAGGTCGAGGCCGCCGACGCGCAGGGCCGTGATCGCCAGCGGCTGGTTGTCCGGTTGGCCGCCGGGTTGGTGCCGAGCGCGATGGCTGATTCGTGGGTGGCTGGGCCGACCGTTGGGTAGTTAGGCCTCGACAACAGCTCGGAGGCGGGAGTGGGCCGGTGCGGGGGCTTGTGCGATGACCGAAGACGACGACACGGCGGCGCTGGCCGATCCGGGCCGGCTGGCGGCACTGGCCGAGACCGGGCTGGGCGGCGCGCCCGATGTGGCGCTCGACGCGCTGGCCGCCCGCGCAAGCCGGCGCCTCGGTACGCCGATCGCGCTGGTTTCGCTGGTCACCGAGCGAGAGCAGGTCTTCCCCGGCCTGGTGGGTCTCGGTGAGCCGTGGGCGCGTACCCGTCGTGCGTCCTTCTCGTCGCCGTGGGGTCGTCGCGAGGTGGTGACGGGCGCGCCGCTGATCGTCGAGGACGTGGCGGCTGATGCCCGGCCGCGGGAGAACGCGCTCGTCGCCTACGCCGGCTTCCCGCTGACCGACGCATCGGAACGCGTCCTCGGCAGCCTGTGCGTGATCGATCACCGCCCCCGCCGGTGGCGCGCGGAGGAGCTGACGGCGCTCGCCGACCTCGCGCACGCGTGCTCGCTGGACCTGCGCCTGCGCATCGCCACGCGCGACGCTCAGCGGGAACGCGCCCGCACCGGCTCGGCCGAGGCGATGCTGCGCGAAGCGTTCGCCCGCTCCCAGCTGCTGCTGACCGCGTCGCAGGCCCTCGCCCACGCCGACGACATCTCCCAGCTGCGGGAGATCGTCACCGACCTGGTCTCCGGTGACCTGAAACCCGGCTACATCGGTCTCACGCTCGCCGAGGGGGCCGGCAACCTGCGCCGCATCGACGACCCCCTGCAGGCGCTCGGGCCCGAATCCGGTGACGCGCACTCCCACGTCGAAGATGACACGCCGATCGCGCTCGCTGCGCGCGAGGGGAGCCTACAGGTCTTCACCGAGCCCGAAGCGATCGCCGCGGCGTTTCCCGAGTCCGCACAACGCCGCTACGCCGAGCTGGGCCTGCATTCGATCGCCTGCGTCCCCCTGCCCGGGCCCGACGGGGTCGCCGGGGTGCTGCTGTTCGGGTGGGACACCCCGCACGAGGTCGACGTCCACGAGCAAGCCGTGATCACCACGCTGGCCGGCTACGTGGGACACGCACTGGAACGGGCCCGTTTCCTGGAAGGTCGCGTGGCGGTCGCCCGGAAGCTGCAGGAAGCGATGCTGACCCGGCTGCCGGAGTTCCCCGGGGTGCGCCTGGCTGCGCGGTACCTGCCCGTCGGCCGCCTGGAGCGGGTCGGTGGCGACTGGTACGACGCGATCGATCTCAGTGCGGCCGGCGGGGCCGGCCACGACGCTCTTGCCCTGGTCGTCGGCGACATCACCGGGCACGACATCCACGCCACCACGCTGATGGGCCAGGTGCGCAACATGGGCAGGCAGGCGACCTGGGAGCGGCCCGACGGGCCGCCCTCGGCGGTGCTCGCCGCGGTCGAGCGAGCCTGCGTCGCCACGGGGGTCGGAGCGACCGGAAGCGTCTTGCAGGCCCACCTGCGCCCCGAGGCGGAGGGGTGCTGGCTGATGCGGTGGGCCTGCGCCGGGCACCTCCCGCCGGTCGTGCGGCACCAGGGCGGCACCACGACGGTCCTGGAGGGCGGGGACCTGATGTTCGGCTATCCCGAGCTGCGGAAGGCCCCGATCACCGACCACCGGTTCCGGCTGCGGCCGGGGGACACCGTGCTGCTCTACACCGACGGGCTGGTCGAGCGCCGCCGCAGCAACCTGGATGTCGGCATCCGCCGCCTGCGGGACACCGTCGCGGCCGCGGACCCGGCCGACCTCCCCCGGTTCGTCGACAACACGATCCGCAGCATGCTGGGGCAGGGTACGCCGCACGACGACGACGACGTCGTCGTGCTCGCCGCCCACATCCCCGCCGCCGATCGGCGGTGATGGTGCGCCGCCTTCGTCGCCGCTGACCGCGCCGGACAGACGCTGCGAAAGGCGCGGGTCCAGCCGCCGGGATGACGGTTCGGCGCGCGGCGATTTCACCGGTGCGGACGGCGTCGACGCGGTGTGGGATCCTGTTCGAACTGCGGAGGGAGGACCACGGTGACGGGTATCGACGAAGCGGGCTGGCTGCCGCCGGATGTCGACCGGGCCATCCCCTCAGTCGCGCGAATCTACGACTACCTGCTCGGCGGTGCGCACAACCTGGCTGCCGATCGCGCGGTGGCCGACCGGCTGAGTGCCATCCAGCCGCAGGTAGCGCAGGTCGCTCGACGCAACCGCGCGTTCCTGCGCCGAGCTGTGCGGTTCATGCTCGACGCCGGGGT
Source organism: Amycolatopsis sp. lyj-23 (assembly GCF_046549135.1). NCBI lineage: Bacteria > Bacillati > Actinomycetota > Actinomycetes > Pseudonocardiales > Pseudonocardiaceae > Amycolatopsis > Amycolatopsis sp. lyj-23. Next base: position 287,451 of record NZ_JAJPWN010000002.1, read on the forward strand.
CCGTCAGTTCCTCGACCTCGGCTCCGGCATTCCGACCGTCGGCAACGTCCACGAAGTGGCCCAAGACGTCGACGAGAGTGCCAGGGTCGTCTACGTCGACTACGAACCGGTCGCGGTCACCCACAGCAGGCTCCTGCTGGCCGGCAATCCGCACGCCGACGTGGTGCAAGCCGACGTCACCCTCCCCGGCGTCGTACTGGGCTCCGAGCCAGTCCGCGCACTGCTGGACCTGACCCAGCCGGTCGGGTTGCTCGCGGTGGCGGTCGGGCACTACCTGTCGCCGGATGCGGACGTCCCGGCCGTGTTCGCCACCTACCGGGACTCGCTCGCTCCGGGCAGCCACTTGGCGTTGACCCACCTGACCAACGACTTCGCCGTGCTTTCCGACCCGCGGGTCGCCGAAACCATGCGCTCCACCCAGGACCACATCTACCCACGCACCCGCGACGAGGTTCTGGCCCTGTTCGACGGGTTCACGTTGGTCGAGCCCGGGCTCACGACGAGCGCCAACTGGCGGCCGGACCGGTTGAGCCCGGTGGTCGATCCGCACGACGACGGCCTGTATGCCGGCGTCGGCGTACGCTCCTGACTCGCAGCTCCGCTCGGGCCCGCGTGGGGGACCGGTCCGATCGCCGCCGGTGCGGTCAGGACGAATCCGGCATCGAACTCCCGAGATCGTGCGGCAATGCCACGCCGTTCGGAAAAGGACCACGGCGATTGCTCGGAGACATCCCCCGTGCTTTCCGTTTCGGACGGGTCGAAAGGACTGACCCACGATCACGGCCGGCGGTAATCTCACGCGGGCGGCCGCTGGAAGCGCCGGCCGTGGTCACGGACGACGGAGGAATAGCCGATCACCGGGTGCGCCCTGGTGCACTCACGTTCCGATCGGCAGCGGATTACCCGCGCCCGAACGCTTTGCGGAAGTGGTCCGTCCGGCGGTAGCGCTTGTGTTAAGCCGGAAACTAACCTCATCAGCAGGCTGTCAGCTTTTCTTCGACCATTGCCGCATCCGGTGTCTCGACATCATGTCGGCGCGCCTTCTTCGAGCAACGGGATCTCGATCGACGGAATCAACCAAGGAAAGGAATCGACCGATGAGCAAGAGAATCTCCAGCGCCCTCACCGGCGTGCTTGCCGTCGCGGCCGCGCTCGCCATCCCGGCGACGGCGAGCGCTTCCTCCCCGATGCCGGACGTGGTGGCCGCGCCCAAAGTAAGCGCTTCGGAGATGGCGGCCATGCAACGCGACCTGCACCTGACCGCCGCTCAGGTGAACAAGCGGCTGGCGCAGGAAGCGGACGCGAGCAAGGTGGAGCGCACCGCGCGCAAGACCCTCGGCGCGGCCTACGCCGGTTCGTGGTTCGACGCCGCGAGCGGCACCTTGGTGGTCGCCGGCACCGACGCCGCGAAGACCTCCTCGCTGGACGGCGTCAAGACGATCACCGTGGCTCACAGCGGTGCCGAACTCGACGGCGTCAAGACGAAGATCGACGCGCTGGCCGGCAAAGCCGCGCCGGCGGGCGTCACCGGCTGGTACGTCGACAGCCGCAGCAACAGTGTCGTCGTCACGGTCAACCGCAACGCCGAAACCGCAGCGGTGCAATCATTCGTGGCCAAGGCTTCCGCGCTGGCCCCCGGCGTCGTGCGCACCGAGCTCGTCAGCGAATCGCCGCGCACCAAGGCCGACATCGTCGGCGCGTATCCGTACTACATCAACAACGCCGCCCGCTGCTCGATCGGGTTCACCGTCTACAGTGGATTTATCTCGGCCGGGCACTGCGGCACCCCCGGCTCGGTCGCGACCGACTCCTCGGGCGCGCTGCTCGGCACGTTCCAGGCATCGACCTTCCCCGGCAACGACTATTCCTACGTCGCGGCCGCGAGCGGCGTGAACCTGTACGGCTACATGTACGGCTACGACGGCTACTACTATTACGTCTCCGGCTCGACCGAGATGCCCGAAGGCTCGTCGATCTGCCGTTCCGGCTCCACCAGCGGCATGCACTGCGGCACGCTGCAGGTCAAGAACCAGACCGTGAACTACCCGCAGGGCACCGTGTACGGCCTCACCCAGACCAACGTGTGCGCCGAGCCGGGCGACTCCGGTGGCTCGTGGCTGTCCGCCAACCAGGCGCAGGGCGTCACCTCCGGTGGCTCCGGCAACTGCACTTCGGGCGGCACGACCTTCTTCCAGCCGGTCAACCCGATCCTGGCGGCGTACGGCCTCACCCTGGTCACCACCGCTCCCTGAGCACTCGTGCCGTCCTCCTCCGGAAAGGACGAAGCACGGACCCGAAGACAGGTCCAACGCGGCGCCGGCACACCCTCTCGGTGTGCCGGCGCCGCGTCCGTCGTCGGGTTCACCCGGCCGTGTCCGGAACACGACAGGATCAGCACGGACCGTTGACAACGGTGTCAGCGCGCGAGGACCGTTCCGGAACGCAGCCTGAACTGCTTGTGCTCAACGGCGAAGGACAAGTGACATGGTCTTGCGTACCCTCGTGCGGCTTTCGGCCGCCACCGTCCTGGCTTCGGCCGGGCTGATCCCCGGTTCCGCGTCCGCGGCGCAGCTGGTCACCGATCCGGCGTCGCTGGTCAACCCCTTCATCGGCACTTCCAACGCCGCCGACGACTTCCCCGGCGCGGACGTCCCGTTCGGGATGGTCCAGTGGAGTCCCGACACGCCCAGCCGCCCCGACGGCGGCGGCTACGAGTACAACGACTCGTCCACCACCGGGTTCAGCCTGACGCACCTGTCCGGCCCGGGCTGCGGCGCCGACGGCGACGTCCCGATCCTGCCCACGGTCGGCGCGGTGAACACCGGCGCGACCGTGCCCTTCAGCCACAGCAACGAATCCGCGAACCCCGGGTACTACTCCGTCGGCCTCGGCAACGGCGTGAAAACCGAGCTGACCACGGCACTGCGGTCCGGGATCGGCCGGTTCACGTTCCCGGCGACGTCCCAGGCGAACTTGCAGTTCAAGCTCAACGGCAGCCAGAACGGCACGTCGAACCAGACGTGGACGGTGGTCAGCCCGACCGAGGTGTCCGGTTCGATCACCTCCGGGCACTTCTGCGGCGCCGGGTTCACCTACACGCTCTACTTCGACGTCGTCTTCGACCGGCCGTTCAGCACCAGCGGCACCGCCGCCGCGACCGCGGTCACCCCGGAGGCGGTGCCCGGCAAGCTGCACGGCAGCACGGCTTCGGCGGCCCCCGCGGCTCCCGCGGCCGGACCGGGCAGCGCGTACGTCCGGTTCGACGCGACCGCCAACCCCACGGTGCAGGCCAAGGTCGGCATCTCCTACGTTTCGGTCGCCAACGCGATCGACAACCGCGCGGCCGACATCCCCGCGTTCGACTTCGCCGCTACCAAGCAGGCCGCGCACGACAGCTGGAACTCCCTGCTCGGCCGGATCCAGGTCGCCGGCGGCACCGCGTCGCAGCAGCGCGTCTTCTACACCGCGCTGTACCACTCGCTGTTGCACCCCAACGTCTTCTCCGACCGCAACGGCCAGTACATCGGGTTCGACAACCAGGTCCACACCGTCGCGAGCGGACACTCGGCGCACTACGCCAACTTCTCCGGCTGGGACATCTACCGCACGCAGGCGCAGCTGTCCGCGCTGCTCGCTCCGGCGCAGACGAGCGACATCGCGCAGTCGATGCTCGCCGACTACACCCAGGGCGGCAGGCTGCCCAAGTGGTCGCACAACAACGGCGAAACCTACGTCATGGTCGGTGATCCGGGCACCGCGATCCTGGCGGGCTACTACGCCTTCGGCGCCCGGAACTTCGACACCTCGGCGGCGCTGCAGGCGATGCTGCACGAGGCGAACGTGCCGAACAACGTCCGGCCGGGCCTGAACGCGACGAACGCACCGGGGTACCTCCCGGCGAACGGTACCTACCAGTGCTGCAACTTCTACGGCCCGGTCTCGACGCAGCTGGAGTACGACACGGCGGACTTCGCGCTCTCGGCGTTCGCCGGTGCGCTGGGGGACAGTGCGGACCAGGCGTTCTACGCCGGCCGCGCGCAGAACTGGAAGAACACCTTCAACGCCTCGAGTGGCTTCATGCAGCCCAAGGACGCCAACGGGTCCTGGACCGGCGGCTTCAACCCGGCGAGCGGGTCGAACTTCGTCGAGGGCACGTCATGGCAGTACACGGGCATGGTGCCGTTCAACGTCGCGGGCCTCGCCGCGGCGCGCGGCGGCAACGCGTCGCTGATCAGCTACCTCGACAGCGTCCTGGCCGGGTTCCACGGCAGCGGCGGCACGCAGGCCGACCTCGGCAACGAGCCGAGCCTGGAGCTGCCGTGGGAGTACGACTACGTCGGGCAGCCGTACAAAACGCAGAAGGTCGTGCGCCAGGTGCAGGACCAGATCTGGACCGACGCACCCGGTGGGCTGGCCGGCAACGACGACCTCGGCGCGATGAGCGCGTGGTACGTGTTCTCCGCGCTCGGCTTCTACCCGATGACACCGGGCACCGCGGACCTCGCGCTGGGCAGCCCGCTGTTCACGCAGGCGCTGGTGACGCTGCCGAGCGGGAACACCCTGACCGTGAACGCTCCCGCGGCCGCGGACAACGCGCCGTACGTCCAGAGCGCGTCGTGGAACGGCACGGCGTGGAACAACGCGTACGCGCCGACGTCGGCTCTCACCTCAGGCGGAACTCTCGCCTTCGCTCTGGGGACGTCGGCGAACACCTCCTGGGCGGCGTCGAACCCGCCGCCGTCCTACGACGGGACGCTGCCGCACCTGGGCCCGCTGACCTCGGGCATCGCGGGCAAGTGCGCGGACGTCGCCACCAGCGGCACGGCCGACGGGACGCACGTGCAGCTGTACACGTGCAACTCGAGCGGCGCCCAGAAGTGGTTCGCCGGTCCCGGCGGAACGTTCCAGGCCCAAGGCGGCTGTCTGGACGTGAGCAACAGCGGCACGGCGAACGGCACGAAGGTCCAGCTGTGGCAGTGCAACTCCTCCGGTGCGCAGACGTGGCAGGCGGGCCCGGGCGGGGCGCTGGTGAACCCGCAGTCGGGCCGGTGCCTGGACGACCCGGGCAGCACGACGACGGACGGGACCCAGCTGCAGATCTACGACTGCAACCAGAGCGCGGCCCAGCGCTGGACCCACGGCTGAGCGGGGCGGGTCAGGAGCCGATGGCCGGGAGGAAGGCCGGGGCCCGGCGGGCCGGAGCCGCGCGTTCGAACGCCGCCGCCAGGGCGAGGACGCGGGCGTCGGCCCAGCGTCCGGCGAAGAACGAGACGCCGATGGGCAGCGGGCCGGCGAACCCGGCGGGGACCGACACGTTGGGGTAGCCCGCGACGGCCGCCGGGGTCGACGAGCCGAGGACGTAGGCGTCGCCGGTCGTGTAGTCGGTCTTCCACGCGGGGCTGTTGGTCGGCGCGACGATCGCGTCCAGGTGGTCCCGGGCGAGGGTCTCGTCGATCGACCGGCGCGCCAGCGTGGTGGCCGTCTCGCGCTGCGCGCGGTAGCCCGGGTCGTCCGGGCCCGGCGCGGCGGCGGCCTGTTCGAACAGCTCCTGGCCGAACTTCGACAGCTCGACCGGGTCCTTCCGGTTGAAGGCGATGAGCTCGTCGAGCGTGGCGGGGTGGCCCGGCCGGTGCTTCAGGTACGCGTTCAGGTCGCGCTTGAACTCGGTGAGCAGCGCCGGGGTTTCGGCGGCGCCGATCCGGTCCTGGTACGGCAGGTCGACGTCGACGACCGTGGCTCCGCGGGCGGTCAGCGTGCGCACCGCGTCCTGGACGACCCGGTCGACGTCGGCGTCGGAGCCCGCCAGGCGCCAGACGCCGATCCGGGCCCCGCGCAGGGCACCCGGGTGCAGCAGCGTCGCGTAGTCCCGGGGCTGACCGGCGGGGATCGCCGCCGTCGCGGGATCGGCCGGGTCACCGCCCTGCAGCACGGACAGCGCGACGGCCGCGTCGACGACGTGGCGCGCCATCGGCCCGGCGGTGTCCTGCTCCGCGGAGATCGGCACGACGCCGGTCCGGCTGACGAGCCCGAGCGTCGGCTTTTCGCCGACGACGTCGTTGGCGCCGGCCGGGCACACGATCGAGCCGTCGGTCTCCGTGCCGATCGCGATCTGGGCCAGCGTGGCGGCCACGGCGGCGCCGGAGCCGGAGGACGAGCCGCACGGGTTGCGGTCGAGGACGTAGGGGTTGTTCGTCTGGCCGCCGACCGCGGACCAGCCCGACGTCGAGTGGGTGGAGCGGAAGTTGGCCCATTCGCTGAGGTTGGTCTTGCCGAGGATCACCGCACCGCCGCGCCGGAGCCGGTTCACCAGGGCCGCGTCGGCGGCCGGGCGGCTGCGCGGCAGGGCCCGCGAACCCGCGGTCGCCGGCTGCGCGCGGGTGTCGATGTTGTCCTTGAGCAGCACGGGAATGCCGTCCAGCGGCCCGAGCGTCCGGCCCGCGCGGCGGCGGGCATCGCTGGCGGCGGCCGCCCGGAGCGCGCCCGGGTCGACGGCGACCACCGAGTGGACCTTGCCGTCGAGGACGTCGATGCGGTGCAGGTAGGCCGCGGTGAGCCGGATGGCGGTCAGGCCGCCGTGGTCCATGCGGTGCTGCAGTTCGGGGATGGTGGCGGCGTCGAGGTCGAAGCCCAGGCCGGTGTCGGCGGCGGCGGGGACCGGCGCCAGGAGGGAACCGGCGAGGACGACGAGCACGGCGGCCGAGCGCAGACGATTCACGGCGTCCATGGCACTCCTGAACGCGGCGCCGGTCAACCCGTCATTGGTTTGGCGCGCCTCCGCCGCGCCCAGGGGGCTGAACCGCAGGAGACGGTCAGCCGGCCGGGGGCGATCATCGAGTGAGCTGTCGACGTCGGTCAGCTGACGCGCCGGAGCAGGTAGAAAGCGGGGCCGTCGCGCGCAGCGGTTTGGGCATGCCGTCCGTCGGCGCGGGTTCCACGTCGATGACGGCCCAGCCGCGGAAGGCCGCCTCGATGGTCGGCTGGTCCGCGCCTCGTGGCAAGGGCCGGCGTGCGGCGCCGGGCCGGAAAGCCAGCATGATCATGGCCGCGTCCGGCGCCGCGACAGCGTTCATCGAGTGACTCATGCGGACGCGCTGGTCGTCGCCCAGGCCGTGGAAGCAGCCGACGTCCAGCAGCAGCCGGTGCCCGGTGCCGACCCGGCCGGGGTCCAGCTCGGTCACGTCGCCCTGGACGACGGTCGCGGTGACACCCGCCTCCTGCGCACGGGCTCGAGCGCGGCGAACCGCCCGGCCGACGGCGTCCACACCGGTGGCCTGCCAGCCGCGACGGGCGAGCCGCACCAGGTGCAGGCCGCTTCCGCAGCCGAGGTCCAGCGCCCGGCCGGCCCCGCCGAACTCGGCCTCCACGCTGGCCACCCGCTTGTCCAGCGCGTCTTGGCCGGCCTCGCCGGCGCGCTCCCACGGGGTCAGGCCCAATGCGTAGGCGAGGGCGTATCCGGTGCTCATGGCGGCTCCTGTTCCGATGCTCGGGTTGTGCGAGCGACCGTAGGAGCCTGGGGCGCGGGTCCGCGTCGGCAGAACTATGCAGATCTCAGATCAGGTGGTGCCGGTAGGCGAAGGCGGTGGCGGCCGAGCGCGACGTGACGCCGAGCTTGGTGAAGATGTTGGCGACGTGGCGGGCCACGGTCTTCTCGGAGAGGAACAGGGTCGCGGCGATCGAGCGGTTGGTGGCTCCGGTGGCGACCGCGCGCAGCACCTCCACTTCGCGGAGGGTGAGGCCGCCGGGGCGCGAACCCTTCGCCGACCGGCGGACCAGCTGGTCGACGGTGGCGACGTCCGGAGCCGCGCCGAGCTCGTCGAACGCCCAGCGGGCGGCGTGCAGTTCCAGCTCGGCGGTGTCCGTATCGCCGAGTGCGCGGCAGGCGAGCGCGATCAGCACGCGGCAGCGGGCGGCGTGGTAGGGCGCGGGAATGTCCTGCCAAGCCGACCGTGCGGCGCGCAGGGCGCCGAGGGCGCCCGCCGCGTCACGGCTGATGTCGACCGCCCCGCGGGCCTGCAAGGCCGCGGCGCGCAGCAGCGGCGCCGGCCGCCGGCCGGCTTCCGCGCCGAGTTCGTCTGCGGCTGTGCGTGCTCCGGCGACATCGCCGGCGGCGAGCGCGATCTCGACGTAACCGGGCAGCAACCGCAGGCGGAGAGCCGGGCGGGAGACCTCGTCGAGCGCGCGGCGCACCGCGGCCAGCGCCACGTCGGTACGGTGCTGCGCGAGGCGAAGCAGCGCCAGCCCCGGCTGTGGATCGTGGCCGACGAGCAGCGCATCCCGGTAGGCGGCCTCCGAGGCCGCGTAGTCGCCCCGCAGCCGGTGCAGCTCGCCGCGCTGGTAGCACGCCATGCCGATCGCCGGATCACGAGCGCCGGCCCGTTCACTCGCGCGGTCGATCTCCCTGGCCGCCTCGGCCCAGGAACCGGTCAGCTGGAGGATCTCCGCGCGGTGCACCGTGCACTGCCCCCGATACGGCACCAGATCGGGCTGCGCCGCGCACCACCGGCTCAGCGCCGCCGTCCATTCACGACCACGGCGCACGTCGAACACGTCGCGGCAGGTGTCGATGACGGCGCAGTAGACCAGGCCGGCCAATTGCGGTGAGACGTCCTGGGCTGTCGTGACGAGGACCATCATCTCGTCGAGCTCCGCCAGGCCCGCTTCCACCTCTCCGCTGCCGATGAGCACCTGTCCGTGCGCGTTGTGGGCGAGCACCGCGAGATCCTGATCGCCGTAGCGACCGCTGAGGGCCTTGACCCGCTCCGCGATGGCCAGCGCCGAGGTGAGGTCACCGCCGAAGAACGCGGCCATGCCCTGCGGTACCAGCAGGAAGCCACGCCAGACCGAGTCCGTGACGCGATGCTCGTCGAGCACGGTTCGCGCCCGCGCGAACCAGCCCGCGCCGCGCGCCGGCTCGCCGCGGAGGGTGACCGCCAGGCCGAGCCAGAACGCGGCCCGACACGCGTCCTCGACGCGGCCGGCACGCAGATGAGCGTGGTGTGCCCGCTCCCGGGCGGCGTCGGACTCGTCGTCACGTCCGGTCAGCAATGCGGCGAGACCCCAGCTTTCGAGATCCTCGGCCGGGACGTCGCCGCTCCCGTCGGCCTGGTCGAACAGGTCGCAGGCGACGCGCCAGCGGCGTCCGGCGTATGCCGAACGCGCCATCAGCAGCACGTCTTCGACCATCACGACACCATCGCAGCTCGTGACCCCGACAGCCAGCAACCAGCCCCGGTCGTGTCCTGCGGTGTCCGAGCAGGGGCGCGGTGGAGCGCGAGGTGGTCCCGGGCGTGCGAGCACTGCAGGCCGGCGCGCTTCGGGCAACTCCAGGTTGAAGTCCGGTGCGCGGGCCGCCCCGCGCCCTCACCGCCGGGCTGCGCCCAGGGAGCGTTCGGCGGTGAGAACGTGCGCGATCGGCTGATCGAAGAACGGCCGCCGGGCGGACCCGGCCGGGTGCCGCGGCGACAAACCGGTGCCCGAGCCTTACGTCCAGGCCGATCCCACGGTCCCCGACCACCCGTACCCGTTCCGGGCCCTGGTGCCCACCGGCACGGTCTTGGTCGCCGGAGACCTGCGCAACAACTCGAACGATTCGCGTGTCCACAGCGACAACGGGCACCTGGGGGCCATCCCGCGGTCCCGGGTGGACGGTGTCGTGGCCGGTACGGCACCCTGTTCTCGTTCCGGCCGCTCGCACCGGCCACCGCGTTCACCGACTCCGGCTTTCCCGGCACCGCGCCGGAAGACGACGAAAACAGCCGCAGCAACACCAGCGCGCTGACCACCCCGTGCGCCGCGACGCCGTTCGCGGGGACGGCGGGGACCAGTCAGTTCCTCGGGTGGTGTCTCCGGCTGGGCAACGGGAAAAAGCGCCTTCTGGCCGTGAACGTCCGATGAGGGAGAAGCGGTGACGGGGGAGTTCCGAATGGCCTCTCCCGGCCCGAGGACGATTTCCGGGCGGTTCAGTATTCGCCGTACGCGGCGGCCGGCGATCCCATCTATGGCTATGGACAGGTCAGCTGCGGATCTTGCCGAACAGGTGCGCCGCAGGGGCGTTCGGGTCTTCGCCGTAGAAGAACTCGGCCTGGTCGACCCGGTCGTCGCCGTCGAGGTCGCAAGGTCCGCCGGCGGGGGCGGAAGAGGAGCCCGGCGGCGTAGACGAGGGTGAGGAGCATGGCCAGGGCGGTGAGGTAGATGTCGGTGTTCTGGGCCTGGGCGAGGACGGCTTTGCCGGAGAGCAGGGTGGCGGCCAGGAACAGCACGGGCAGGAAGGCGTTGCCGCCGAAGATGTCGCTGACCGCGAGCTGGTAGTCGCCGTTGCGGACGGACGTGATGCCCGTGGACACCTCGGGCAGGGAGGTCGCGGCGGCCAGGACGGTGGATCCGAACAGGACACCCGACAGTCCGATGTGGTCGGCGATGGCGTCACCGCTGCGCTCCAGGACGACCCCGGCGATCAGCGTCACCACCGCGGCGCCGGCGAAGACGAGTGCCGCCTTGGTGGTGCTCGTGCCCTTGGTGGTGGCGACGTGTTCGGTGTGGCGGGTTTTGTGGCCGCGGGGCCGGTCCTGGCCGTCGGGTGCCTGCCCGGATTCGTGCCAGGGGAGTGATCGGCCGGCGCGGCGCAGCAGGAACAGCCCGGCCACCCAGAGGATCGTGATCAGGACGGGGCCGGGCGTCAGGCGGAGGAAGATGAGGTTCGCCGGCAGCTGGCTGCCGGCGACGACGACGGCGAGCACGGCGACGACGAGGGCGGCCTCCAGAACCAGGACCAGCGACGCCGCCTGGTAGGTCAGCGGACGTTTCCCCCGGACGCCGGCGGCGTCGAGGACGACGAGGACGACCGTCTGGATGGCGATACCACCGAGGATGTTGCCGACGGCGACCCCCACGTTGCCGGACAGGGAGGCCGTGACGACGATGGCGATCTCCGGCAGGTTGGTGGCGACCGCCAGCAGGATCAGGCCGCCGAGTGCGGAGCCCAGGTGCAGGCGGACCGACAACACGTCGGTCTGGTTCGACAGCTGGATGCCCGCGACCCAGATCGCGGCGGCCGCTGCGGCGAAGATGAGCAACAGCAACGGAAGAGACAATCCGGACACTGGACCTCCATGATGGGCACCGTTGTCCGGTGCATACCCGGATGGCGTGAGAGCGAACGCAGAAGTTCCCGCCGAACCGGGTGGCCGGGGGAAAGCCGAACAGCGGGACGGTCCTCCCGCGGTTGATCCGCAACGCCCGGACAGCCGGCACGTGCTATCCGGATATGCGGACACCGACCAAGCGGGCCGGCACGCCATTCCCGACGGCACACGACCACGTGTGCCGGGGCTACCGGCGGCCGGCGAAGTTCGCGGCCCGGACGCTGGAGTTCCTCGCCGAGGGGCCGGCCGCGGCGAGCAGGTGCTCCACGTCGCCCCCGGCAACCGGAGCTTCCTCGAAGGGCAGTTGCGGACGGCCTGGCGGTTCGACGCGGGCCTGCGCTGCGGTGCGGTCCAGGTCATGTCGGTGGACGCGATCCACACCACCGGCACGGTCGCCCGTTCGAGCACGTGATCGGCTACTCGGCCGAGGAGTGCACACGCGCGAAGCGGGACCTGGTCTACGCCACCGACACCCGCACGCCGGTGCACCCGCTGATCGAGTGGGGCTGGACCCGTGCCGCGTGCTCCGCCCGGCTGCTGGCTGAATTCGGGATCACCTGGCAGAAGCCGGCCTGCACCTTCTGCTGTTACTCCGGCGGCCGGTCGCTGACCTCGACGTTGAAGCGAATGCGGGACCACCCCGAGGAAGCCGCGCTCGCCCTGCTGATCGAGGACGGCAACACACGCTCCGTCGAACTGTTCCGCCACCGGCTGAAAAACCGGGCCCTGGGCCGTCTACGACGTCCGCCGCATGCACTTCGCGGCCAAACAGGACCCCGCCCGCAAGGGCACGGCGTGGCGGTGGGTGAAACCGCTGTTCACCTGCACCGCGACGCCGCCCGCGCCCGGCTGGCCGCCGTAGGCGGCGACCACCCGATCGACGAGGACGGACGGGTGTGGCTGCGGCCTCATCACGACACAGCGCCCTACCCGAAGGCCGAGCAGTTCCTCGTCGCGACCGCCGCAGGAGCGGCCGAGCTCGGACGGTTGCACAATCTATCAGGCGCCCAGTTGGCAAGATGGACGGTTCTCTCCTTCTGCGCTGGTCGGCATCCGCATACTGCCGGAGATTCACTGTGCGCTAATCGATGGATCCGCTCTTGAAAACGCACTCAAGGCCTTCGGGGTCGTGCCCGATCCTCGCCGGTCGGCGGGCGAGCCGTCGAGCAGTCCAGCGCACTTCATTTGGTTGACCGGCATCGTTCAAGCGCTCTTGCTTCGTGTCTGGTCAAGTCGTTTAGCGTGGCCGAGGTTGTCGTCTACCGGTGCTGTCGGGAGCACCAGACAGCATTTCCCTCGCTGTAGGCGTGTCCCACATTGCCGTATCGTCCGTCCTTCTCTACGACTAGGTAGATGGACGACCGTGGCAGCCTCACGCGTGAGGTGGACGGTCAGTGCCGGGTACGAGGGTTGACGGGACGTCGTGGCTCGCAAGATCCCTTCATTGACACCGTCTTGGGTACCCGCGCGCTCCGCCGTCGTGAGTGTTCAGCCTACGGCGGTCGAGTCGACGATAGTTTCACCCTGGACGACGTGGGGCTCGCGTGCAAAGTACGGTCCGACGTTGTCGGGAACCCATGTGACCGTACCAACCGCGTCGTTGATGGCGTCCACCACCGTGAGATCCTCGACGACCAGCGTTGCGATCGCCTCGGTCTCCGAAGCGTCGAACGCGAACCGGATGAATCCCGGCACAGTCCTCGCAACCTCAAGCCACCGTTCCAACGCGGCCCTGAGCTTCCCGTCGACCGGACGCTTCAACTGAAAGCACATCACGAGCGCCGTCACGTTAGCGACACTACAGCGACTCGAAGGCGGGACGCGCTGCGATACGCAAAGTGACCGAACCGCTGTGTAGGGTCTCGTCGCCGATGACAGGTCGATCTTCGCCCACCTGGGCGTTCTTGACCGTCTCACGGTCGGGTCATTCATGATCAGTCTTTGGTTCGTGGCATGCCTTCGCTCGACACCGGCGGGGTCACCGGTCGTTCAGCTCATCGTCCCCCCGGACGGCGGCGACGCGGTGCCGGCTCCGCCGGTCGTTCCGAGTGCCGGGGCTCCCGCGCCGGAGCCGCCGTCATCGCTCGGTGCGGTGATGACGGTCGCCGGTCTCGTGGTCGTCGCGGGGGCCGCACGCCTGCTGGGAGGGCGCCGCATGCGGAGCCGGCTGCGCCGAGGTGCGCGGGAGCGGTTCACCGGCCCGAAGTGCTGAGCGCGTGGGCCAGCAGCGGGCCGAGGCGGCGCAGAGCCGCCGGCCCGGTGAGTTCGCCGTGGGCGCAGTCGACGTCATGGGTGGTGATGCGGCCGCCGACGTACGGCTGCCACCGGGCCGGGTCCGCGGGCTCCGGGTTCCGGGAGGCGCGGAAGAACAGCAGGTCGCCGTCGAACACTGCGGACGGCCGTGGCGGCAGCGCGGCCAAGGAGGCCGCGAAGGTGGCCACCAGCGTGCCGGGCTCCGCCGGGAGTTCGTCCGTTGTGGACAGACCGAGCGATCGGCGCAGGACGGCCTCGTCCGGCACGCCGCCGACCTTCGGGGGATACGGGTGCGCGTCCAGAAGCGTGAGCAAGCCGACCCGTTCGCCGGCCTCCCGCAGCCCGGCGGCGGCCGCGTGGGCGAGGTTGCCCCCGAACGACCAGCCGAGCAGCCGGTAACCACCGGGCGAGGAGACCTCGCCGATGCGGGAAACGAGGTCGGCCGCCAGGTCGCCGAACGTCCACCGCCCGTGCCTCCCGGTGGTCAGCAGCGGCGAATCCAGCCCGAGGACCGGGACCTCCGGAGGCAGGTGCCGGGCCAGGTCGAGGTAGACCGAGCTGACGCCGGCGGCCGGGGGCACGCAGAACAGCGGCGGCGCGTCGCCACCGCTGCGCAACGGCGTCACGGCAGGCGCGCCCGTGGTGGCTTCCCCGGCGGAAAGCCGCGCGGCCAGCTCTCGCGGGCTCGGCGCGGCCACGAGCGTCCACAGGTCGATCCGGTGGTCCAGCGATCGCTCGACGTGGCGGGCCAGTTTCGCGGCGAGCAACGAGTGCCCGCCCGCGTCGAAGAAGCTGCTCGCCGGATCGAAGCCGTCCACGCCCAGGACCTCGCCGAACAACGCGCTGAGCCGCCGCTCGAGCGTTTCGTCGCGGACCACCGGAGCCGGGCGCGGAGCCGAACTGGGGACCGAGCTGGGAGCCCGGCCGGGGGCCGGGCGATCCGGCAGCACGAGCGTGCCCAGCGGCAGGCCCGGAACCGCCGCGACCTGGTCGAGAACGGCCTCGAACGAGCGCGCCAGCCACCCCGCGCCGTCGGCGTCGACCAGCGGGATGGCGTACTCCAGCGTTCCGGCGAACCCGGCGGCGGGGTCGCCGGCCTCGACCGCGAAGGTCAGGTCGAACTTGGCGGTTCCGGTCCGCGCGGGTAGCAGACTGCCGACGCAGTCCCCGAACTCCACCGGGGCGGTGGTGTCGTTCCGCAGGAGCAGGGCGATCTGGAACAGCGGGTGCCTGCCGGGCGCGCGAGGCGGGTTGACCGCCTCGACGACCTTCTCGAACGGGACGTCCTGGTGCGCCTGCGCGGCGAGGACGACCGCGCGGGCTCGGTCGAGCAGTGCGGTGAACGGGTCTTCGCCGGTCACGTCGACGCGCAGGACGAGCGTGTTGACGAAGTAGCCGACCAGCGGCTCCAGCGCGGTGTCGGTCCGGCCGGCCACCGGTGCGCCGATCACGATGTCCCGGCCACCGCCGGCGACGTGCAACACCGCGGCCAGGCCCGCGTAGAGCACCATGAACAGCGACGTGCGATGCTCGCGGGCCAGGTCGGCCAGCCGGACGGCGCTCGCCGGTCCGACGTGGAACGGCACCACCGCCCCGTCCGGGACGGGCCGTTCGGGACGCCGTCCGGTGATCGGCAGCGGCACCTCGGCGGGCACGCCGCTCAGCCGGCGGCGCCAGAAGGCCAGCTGGCGCCCGGCCAGGCCGGCCGGATCGGCGGGATCGCCGAGCAGCTCCCGCTGCCACAGCGTGTAGTCCGCATACTGCACGGGCAGTTCGGCGGGCCAGACCGGAGGATGACCCCGTGACCGGGCACGGTAGGCCGTGGCGAGGTCGGCCAGCAGCGGCGCGATGGACCAGCCGTCGGCCACCGCGTGGTGCAGCACCAGCAACAGCCGGCTGGTGCCGTCGGTGAGCACGAACAGCCAGGCCCGCAGCAGCGGCCCGGCCGCGAGGTCGAATCCACCGCGGACGGCGGCGGTGACCAGGCTGTCGACGCTGTCCTCGCTGTCGACCACCCCGGCACCGGCGGGGACGACGCGCAGCGGCGGCCAGTCCGGGGGGCGGGGTTCGAGGATGTGCTGGACCGGCGTGCCTTCCTGCTCGCGGAAGACCGTGCGGAGGATCTCGTGACGATCGAGGACGTCGCCGAGCGCCGCGCGCAGCGGCTCCTCGGCGGGGACGCCGGACAGCGCGAGCTGCAGCGGCACGTGGTAGGTCGCCCCGGCCCGGCCGAGCCGGTGCAGGAACCACAGCCCCTCCTGGCCGTAGGACAGCGGGATCGCTTCGGCGCCGCTCATTCCGGAGCGTCGGAGAAGTCCAGCCGGGTGCCGATCCCGGTCGCCACGGCACGGCGGTGCAGCACCAGTCCCGAGTAGACGTCCTGGGCCGCCAGCCCAAGGGACTTGAACAGCGTCACCTCGTCCGCGGAGCCGCGCCCCGGGTGCCGTCCGGCGAGCACCTCGCCGATCTCCGCCTGGATGCGGTCCATCGCGAAGTGGCCCTCGGCGACGGCGGTGAGGAGATCACCCGCCTCCCGTGCCGCGGATTCGCGGCTGTCGGCGAAGACGCGGCAGCGGCCGACCAGCTCCCCGGTCAGCTCCCGCGCGCCGGGGAAGGAGGAGCCGACCGCGTTCAGGTGGGCGCCGGCGGCGACGTCGGCGGCGGCCAGCACGGGTTCGGCGCCGGCGGTCACGGTGCACACGACGTCCGCGCCGGAGGCCGCTTCGGCCGCGGTCGCGCAGACCTCGACGGGGCAGGTGATCCGCTCGGCGGCCCACTCCGCGAACCGTTCGGCGTTCTCGCGGCGGTGGTTCCACACGAACACCGCCTTCGGCGGCCGGACGATCGCCATCGCTTCCAGGTGCGACCGGGCCTGGACCCCGGATCCGAGGATCGCGAGCGTGCTCGCGTCCGGGCGGGCGAGCGCGTCGGTGGCGGCCGCGGACGCGGCGGCGGTTCGGATGGCGGTGATCGCGGCCCCGCTCGCCAGCGCGCACGGCTGGCCGGTCGCGGGGTCGAAGACCAGCACCAGCCCGGCGTGCACCGGAAGCCCTCGCTCGGCGTTCGCCGGGACGATCGACACGGCCTTGAGCCCGAACCCGTGCTCGCCTTCGCCGACATGGGCGGGCATGACGGCGAGGACGTCGCCCGACGGGGAGCGCACCATGTGCCGGACCGGTTGTTCGACGGCACCGCCGCTGAACGCGCGGAAGGCGGTCCGGATCAGGTCCACCGCGTCCGCCATGGGAAGCAGTGCACGGACCTGGGCGGGGTCGAGCACGATCACGGGTGGTCTCCTCGGTCGGCGGGAACGGGAACGGTGCGCAGTGCGGCCGCGAGGTCGTCGAAGACGACCTCGGCCAGCTCGGCGGGACGCTCCTGCAGGAAGAAGTGGCCGCCCGGGAACAGCCGGGGACCGGTCAGCCGGTCGGCGTAGGCCTGCCAGGTCCCGAGGCTTTCGGCCACGGTGACCGGGTCGTCCACGCCGCCGTACACGGAGACCGGCACGGGTAGCGGCGGCTCGTCTCGGAGCCGGTAGCTGTGGCACAGCGCGAAGTCGGCGCGCAGCACCGGGAGCACCAGCTCGCGGACGTCCGGGTCGGCCAGCAGCTCGGAGGCCGACCCGCCCATTCCGGCGACCTTCGCGCAGAACGTCTCGTCGTCGTCGGTCGTGGCGGGCATCGTCGCCGGCGGGACGCCCTGGACCGGCCAGCACGCGGACGCGACGAACACCGGCGGCCGGGCACCGTCCGCCAGCAGGAACCTGGTGGCGCGGTAGGCGAGCATGGCGCCCATGCTGTGCCCGAAGAGCGCATAGGGAGTGTCCTCTTCGGACAGCCAGCCGGCGATGGCGCGGGCCGCGGTGTCGCAGTCGTCGAACGAGGGCTCGCGGTGGCGGGCCTGCCGTCCCGGCAGGCGGATCGCGCGCAGCTCGGCCCACTCGGGGACGAACGGCGTCCACGGCCGGTACGACGACGCGCCGCCGCCGGCGCAGGGCAGGCCGTACAGCCGGACCCGCGCCGCGGGGCGCGGCTCGAATACCTGGTACCACAACGGGTTGGTGCTCATCCATGGCCCCTTCCGCGGGCGCGTCCGCTCGTCAGATCAGCGACTGCGCGATGGTCTCTTTCATCACTTCGGTCGTGCCGCCGTAGATCGTCCGGACCCGGCTGTCGACGAAGGCCCGGCCCACCGCGAGCTCGTGCGTGTAGCCGTAACCGCCGTGCAGCTGCAGGCAGCGGTCGGTGGTGCGCTGGGCCAGCTCGGTGTTCCACCACTTCACCATCGCGGCTTCGTCGGCCGCGAGCGCGCCGTCGGCGTGCGCAGCGACACAGCGGTCGGTGAACGTCCGGGCCACCGCGAGTTCCGTGGCGAGTTCGGCGAGCACGAAACGGGTGTTCTGGAACGCGGTCAGCGGGCCGCCGGAGACTTCACGGACCCGGCAGTAGGCCACGGTGTCGGCGAACACGCGTTCCGCACCGGCGAGCGCGGACACCGCGATCCACAGCCGTTCCTGCTTGAGGTGCCGCAGCAGGTAACCCATCGCGCGGCCCGGACGGCCGACGACGTTCGCGGCCGGCACGGCGACGTCGTCGAAGACCAGTTCCACGGTGTCGAGCGCGCGCATCCCCAGCTTGTCGATCCGCCTTCCGGTGGCGAAGCCGGTGGCGGTGCGCTCGACGGCGAGCAGCCCGAGGTCCGTGCCGCGCTCGCCGGTGCGGGCCAGCACCAGGACGAGGTCGGCCAGCTCGCCGTGCGAGATGAACGTCTTGCGGCCGGTGAGCCGGAATCCTTCCCCGTCGGGCCGGGCCGCGGTGCGCAGCCGCGTGAGGTCGCTGCCCGCGTCGGGTTCGGTGATGGCGATCGCGGTGATCAGCTCGCCCGAGCAGAACCCGGGCAGCCACCGCGCTCGCTGTCCGGGCGTCGCCAGTTCCTTCAGGTAGGCGCCGACGACTTCGTTGTGCAGCGACAGGGCGGGCGCATGCACCCCGGCCGCGGCGAACTCTTCGGCCAGCACGACGTGGTACCGGTAGTCGTCGGCGCCGCCACCGCCGTGCTCGGCGGGCATGTCCATGCCGAGCAGGCCCTGCTCGCCCGCCGCCCGCCAGACGTCCCGGCCGACCGTCCCGGCGCGTTCCCAGTCCGGGTAGCGGGGCAGCACCTCCCGCTCGAGGAACGTCCGCACCACAGCGCGGAAGTCCTCGTGCGCCACGGTGAACAGCTCACGCCGCATCGAACACCTCCACCCGGCCGTCGGGCGCCAGCACGGACCAGGACGGCATGATGTCGCGGAGCCGGTTCATCATCGCCTGGCAGTAGGCCGCGTTGTGGTCCAGGCTGCGGTGGCGCGGGTAGGGCATCTTGCGGCGGCCGGTGTGGTCGGCCCGGACGCGGCCGGCACCCGCAGGCGCCCCCAGCAGGTCGAGTGCCTCCGCCGACGCTTCCAGTTCGACGGCGTAGCGCGACGCGGACGTGATTTCGAGGTGCCGCAGGGGAAGGGACGGCGGGACGAAGGGCTCGCGGTAGACGTAGGGCCGGGCGAGCAGGTCCAGCTCGAAGGCCGCCTGGCGGCGCGCGGTGTCCAGCCAGCCGTGCTCGCGCAGGAAGTCCCGCAGCAACCGGTCGAGCTCGGCGCGGTGGGAGTGCAGCACGTAGTGCAGGACCTTGCCGGTGTTGTTGATGTCGTAGTTGCGCAGCCCGGACACCGAGTCGGCGAAGAACGCGCAGACCGGGTCGTCGCCGCGGCCGCGGAAGAACTCGGCGGCGGCGGTGAGGAACTCCCCGTAGGAGCAGGTGCCGTCGCGATCGAGCTCCCGCGCGGTGAACTGCGCCGCACGGGCGTTGTAGAGGCTGATCACCGCGTAGGTGAACCAGACCCCCGAGTCGTAGTCGGCCCGGTCGACCCACCGGGTGCCCACCACGACGTCGGCTTCGGCCACCGCGTCGTCGACCCGGACGGTCCGGATACCGAGCACTTCCTGCTGGGCGTGCATGGGGGTGTTGTGCAGCAGGAGCTGGGGGTAGGTGACGATGGCGTCGGCGCCGGAGCGGCAGAGCCGGTCGACGCCGTCGCGGAACGACCCGAGTGTCTCGCCCGGCAGGGGCCAGATCAGCTCGGTGTAGGAGCTGATCCGCTTTTCCTTGAGCTTCGCCTGCAGGGTGACGTAGGTGCTCTCCCTGATGTTGGCCCGCTGGACGATCTCGAGCGTCTCGCCGCTCATGGTCTGCAGCGACACCGGCTGGCTGGCCAGGAGCCCGCCATCGACCAGGATCTCGGTGATTTCGGTGACCCGGTCCGGCCGGTTCTTGGCCGCCTGCATGGAGATCATCATCGGGTAGCCGTTGCGCTGCTTGCACGCGACGAGGTGCCGGGTCAGCTCGACGTCCCGCGGCAGCGCGCCCCAGTTCGCGTCGGCGAGGAACACGCTCTCCACGCCGTGCTCGCTGATCCACGTGAGATCGTCGAGCACCCGGTCCTGGTCCCAGCGGTACACCTTGTCGTTGGTCGCCGCACCCCAGTAGCAGTACGAGCACTTGAAGGGGCAGCCGCGGTTGGTCTCGACCACCGCGAACGTGTAGTCGCCGCCGTCGAAGACGCCCGCGGCGAACGGCGACGGGATTTCGTCGAGGTCGCGGAGCCGGGCGGGTGCTTCGGTGGTCCGGAGGGTGTCTCCGTCGTAGAAGCTGATTCCGGGCACGGCCGTGAAGTCCGGCTTTTCGGCGAGCAGTGCGGCGAGGAACGCCGAGAACGTCTGCTCGCCTTCCCCGTTGCACACCACGACCCGTTCGCGGCCGGACGGCACGTACGTGGCGGCGTGGTTCATCACCTGGGGTCCGCCGAGGACGACGTAGGCGTCCGGACGGCGTTCGAGCAGCCCGTCCAGCAGGCGCTTCATCGCGCGCATGTTCCACAGGTAGCAGCTGAGCGCGTAGACGGCGGAGTCTTCGGCGAGCAGTGCCGCCAGGACGTCCTCCACCGGGGTGCGGGCCGGCTGCGAGACGATGGTGAAGCGGTACGCGGCCGCCACGGCCGGGTCCTGCTGCGCGTAGGCCTGCAGGTAGCCGGAAGCCAGTGGAAGGGTGTTGGGGTACAACGGGAGCTCGACGAAGGTGACCCGCGTGGTGCCGGTGTTCATGCCTGCGCTCCCGCTTCTTCGAGAGCGGCGGCGAGCTCGCTCAGCACCTCGTGCTCGAACAGGTCCTCGGCCCCCAGGCGAAGTCCGCGCCGGCGGGCTTTCGCCGCCACCCGCATCGCCGTCAGCGAGTCGCCGCCGAGGTCGAAGAAGCTGTCGTCGCGGCCGGCGGCGGTGATGGGCAGCACTTCGCACCACAGTTCGGCCAGCAGGCCTTCGAGGCCGGTGAGCGGCCCGGCATCGGACGGCGACTCGTCGTGCGGGCGGAGCGCGGCCAGGGCGGCGCGGTCGATCTTGCCGTGCCCGTTCGTCGGGAAGGCGGCCAGCACGCGCACGCCGGCCGGGGTCAGGTAGTCGGGCAGGACCGCGGCGAGCTCCTTGCGAAGCGCGTTGGGCTCTGGAGGCGCGGCCGAGTCGGCCGGAATGACGTGCAGCACGAGCAGCGCGCTGCCGGAAGCGGGTTCGTGCACGACGGCTACGGCGTCACCCACCGAAGGCAGGGCACGGGCCGCCGACTCCACCTCGCCGGGTTCGATCCGGAACCCGCGCAGCTTGACCTGGCTGTCGGCGCGGCCGACGAATTCCAGCGCGCCACCGGGCAACGGCCGGACCACGTCCCCGGTGCGGTAGAGCCGGGCCGGCCCGCCGGCGAACGGGTCGGCGACGAAGCGGGCCGCGGTCAGTCCCGGCCGGCTCAGGTAGCCCTGGGCGACCCCGCTGCCGCCGAGGTAGAGCTCGCCGGTTCCGCCGGCGGCGACCGGCCGCAGCCGTTCGTCGAGGACGTGCGCCGTGACGCCGGTGAGCGGGACACCGATCGGCGGCGGCCCGGTGGAGGCCCCGGCGGTCGCGAAGTCGTGGCAGGTGGCCAGCATCGCGGTTTCAGTGGGACCGTAGACGTTGTACACGGCGAACGGCAGGTGCGCCGGGGGATCGGCGCGCAGCTGCTCGCCGCCGACGAGGAAGGCCCGCAGCCGGGAACGCGAGGCGTCCCACGGCTGGGCGAGGACCTCGGTGCCGAGCGCGGTGGTCAGGAAGCAGACGGTGATGCGCTCGTCGGTCAGCCACCGGGTCAGTCCCTCGGCCGAGCGCAAGACGCCGTCCGGGGGGATGCAGAGCGTGGCGCCGTGCGCCAGGCACGGCCAGACCTCGAGCGACCAGCCGTCGAACGACGGCCTCGCGAGCTGGGGCATCCGGTCGCCCTCGCCGACGGCGAACCGTTCGCCGTACCAGCGAACGAGGTTCGCCGCCCCGCCGTGGGTCACTTCGACGCCCTTCGGGGTACCGGTCGAGCCGGACGTGTAAGTGACGTAACAGGGTTGCGCGGGCGACGGCTCGTCCGGCGCTACGGCCGTCGTGGCGCCATTCCCCGGCTCCGCCGCGACCAGGAACACCGGCCGGCCGGGCGGCAACCGTGCCGCGCCCGCTTCGTCGGTGAGGACGGCCCGCGCGTCGGCGTCGGCCAGCATCGTGGCCAGCCGCGCGGGCGGTTCGCGCACGTCGAGGCCGACGTAGGTGCCGCCGGCCAGCAGCACGCCGAGCGCCGCGGCGACGAGGTCCGGCGACCGGTCCAGCATCAGCGCGACGCGCTCACCCGGCCGAAGCCCGCTCGCGACGAGCCGCGTCCGGACTGCGTCGGCCTGGCGCACCAGCTCGGCGTAGGTCCAGCTGCCACCTCCGTACTCGACGGCGGCCCGGTCCGGACGCCGTCCGGCCTGGCGCAGGACGGCCCTCGGCACCGGCGGCGGGGCCGCGCGGGACGCCGGCGCGTCGATGTTCCGGTTGTCACCCATCGGTCTCCTCCAGCCCTTCGTTCCCTCGCGGTATCTCCGCGCCCCTCGTCACCAGGCCGTACACCGCGGCAGCCACGGCCAGCGCCGCGCCGCCCGCGACGATCGCGAGCCGCGGGCCCGCGGCTTCGGCCAGCCAGCCCATGGCGAGGCCGCCGACCGGGTAGGCACCCACCACGGCGATCCCGTACAGGGCCATCACGCGCCCTCGCTGACCGGCCGGTACGGACAGCTGCACGGTGCTGTTGGCCAGCGGCAGGAACATCTGCGCGACGAAACCGCAGCACAGCAGCATCGCGGTGAACGTCCAGAAGGTCGGCAGCCGGCCCAGCACCACTTCCCCGAGCCCGAGCAGGCAGGCGATCACGGCGAGCAGGCGCGTGCCCGGCCGGTGCCGCAGGGTGTAGCGGGTGGCGGCCACGGCCCCGCCGAGCGCGCCCGCCGCGAGGACCGACGACAGCAGGCCGAACCCGCCCGCGCCGCGCTGGAACACCTGCGTCGCGACCACCGCGAGGATCGTCACGAAGCTCGTGCCCAGCGCCGACAGGCAGAACACCAGCGTGATCAAAGCGCCGAGGCCCGGGTGCCGCAGCACTTCCCGGTAGCTGTCCCGCAGCGACCTGGTCCGCCGGGAGGGGACCGCCGAGAGGTGCAGCTCGCCGGGGTTCATCCGCAGCAGCGCCAGGACGACCGCACCGAAGCTGACGGCGTCCGCGACGAACAGGGGCCCGGTGCCGGCCACGCTGATCAGCGCGCCGGCCACGGCAGGCCCGGTCACGCGCGCCACGTTGAACACCACCGAGTTCACCGCCACCGCCGTCGCGATCTGCCCCGGCTCGACCATCTCCGACGTGAAAGCCGCCCGCACCGGCGTTTCCACTGCCGACACGGCACCGGCCAGCAGGCACAGCACGAGCACGTGCCACAGCTGGACGACTCCGGTCAGCACCAGCACGCCGCACAGGAGGCTCAGCCCGCCCAGGACCGACCCCGACCACACCAGGAAGCGCCGCCGGGTGACGCGGTCGGCGATGTCCCCGGCCCAGAGCGAGAGCACCAGCGTCGGGCCCCACTGCATCGCCGCGGCCGCGCCGAGGGCGACCGCGTTGCCACCGGACAGGTGCAGGACGAGCCAGTCCTGCGCGATGCGCTGGATCCAGGTACCGGTGATCGAGACGACCTGGCCGAAGGCGAACAGCCGGTAGTTCCGCCGGCGGAACAGCGCGCGCAGTGAGCCGCGGCGGTCCGCGGCGGCCACGGCGGGCCTGGGGGCGTTCACTTGACCGCCGTTCCGACCAGCGCGGGCCGGGGGACCAGGTAGGCCCACTGCCCGTCGGAGGTGCGCTCGAACCGCGGCCGGGCCGGGACGCCGTCCTGCGTGGTGAAGCGGAAGATCTCCTCGGCCCGCCGGGCGGCCCAGGCCGACGCGCCGTCCGGGCCCAGTTCCGCCTCGGCCCTGACGAGGCCGTACATGTCGGTGAGGTAGCGGCCGAGCCGGAGCCGGGCTTCCTCGCGGGTCGGCGCGGTGGTCACGTAGGGGTCGACGATCTCCGTGACGCGGTACCCGCGGAACCCGGCCGCGGCCAGGTGGTCCCCGATCACCGTCCGGGTCAGGTGCGGGTAGCGGTGGCCGGTCGCCGAATACGGGTCGACGACCTCGGCGAACCAGGTGTCCATCGGTGAGCCGACGTCGAAGTCGTGCAGGACGAAGACGCCGCCGGCCCGGAGCACGCGCCGCGCTTCGCGCGCGACTCCGGCCCGCTCGGCCGCGGGGATGTGGTGGGTGCCGTACGCGAGCAGGACGCCGTCGACCGAACAGTCCCGCACGACGAGGTGCTGGGCCTGCTGCAGGACGGCGGGGCTGCCCTGCGCCCACGCCGCCGACACCATGTGGGGTGCGCCGTCGCAGGTGAGGATCTCGGCGTCGATCAGGCCGAACAGGTCGTTGACCTGCCGGACCAGGCCGTTGCCGCCCAGGAGGTCCAGCACCACCGCGTCCGGGTGGCGCACGGCGGGTCCGAAGAGCCCGAGCAGCGCCCGGATGCCGTCCGCGCGGGCGGCGAGCTGGGTCGTCTGGGCCCGGACGTAGGCGCCACCGCGGCCACCGGTGGTTTCCGGCCCGAAGTCGCGCACGCTGCGGTCCAGGGCCGCGGACGCGGTGGTGGTGAGCCGGACCGGGTCCAGGCAGCGGTGCAGCCGCGGGGAGACGGTCCGCAGCGCCGAGGCCTGGGCGTCCAGGTCGGTGCCGTCGACGATCATCGCCTGCGCGGTCACGAAACCGCCTGCCTGGAGACCACGTGGCCGCCCCGCGGCCGCCAGGCGCGCGAGGCGCGGAAGTCGACGTGGACGAAGATCCGGTGCAGCCACCGGTCGGTCCCGTCGTGGCGCGGGGTGAACCGCGACCGGCCGTGGAGCGCGACCCGGTTGTCCACCACGGCGAGATCGCCGGGGGCGAGCACCACGTCGGTGCGGACCTCCGCCAACGCGCCGGACAGCTCGGCGAGTGCGCCGGCCGCCGCGTCGCCGATCGCGTGGGTACTGGTGAAGTCGACGCGGATGCTGGGGTCTTCGACACTGCCGTACAGCACGGCGTGCGGCTCCGCGGCCGTTCCGCCGGGCCCGAACGACGCCGGCGCCTCGGTGACGAACCGCGGTTCCCGCAGCACCTCGACCGCGGTGCCACTGAGCAGCCGGACCGCCCGCCGGATCGAGGCGATCCGCAGCGCGGCCGCGTCGTCGTGGTCGTTGCGCAGGCACAGCAGGCCGATGACGTCCGGCCGGTGCGGGTGGAACGCGTTCTCCACGTGCATGGTCAGCGGCGCGGAGCCGGCGTTGCCCGGGAAGTCGGCCATGCCGGGAACCGGCACGACGTCGTGGACCAGGCTGCCCTGCTTTTCGTCCGCGAAGCCGACCGGCTCGCCGATGCAGAGCGCGAGCGACACCAGGAGCGCCGCGGGCCGCGTCGCGTACAGCTGCAGGCTGTCGTAGCTGCCGGGGGTGGGGGGAAGGGGACCGAGGGGGAGCCCCTTGAGCAGCAGCACCCCGTCCTCGCCGGCGTCGTGCCGGAACCGGCGCAGGGCCCCGCCGACCCGGGGAGGCAGGGCGCACGAGGCGGTCCGCGCGCGGTTCATCCACAGTGGACTCGCCAGCTCGGTGCCGTCGGCGAGCTCGCCGGCCAGGCCGGCCACCGCCTCGGCTTCCTCCGCGGCCAGGTCCACCACCCGGCCGTCGACGAGCATGGTCGTGCGCTCCAGCTCCATAGGGCCCCCCGTCGTTCAGCTCTCTTGCTCGGCCATCGCGCGGACGAGGCTGGCCGGGCGCATGTCGGTCCAGTGGGTTTCGATGTAGTCGAGGCAGTCCTGCCGCGGGCCGGGACCGTGCACGGTCCGCCAGCCGTCGGGCACGGTCGCGAACTGCGGCCACAGCGAGTACTGCTCTTCGTCGTTGATCAGCACCAGGAAGGTGCCGTCCGGGTCGTCGAACGGGTTGGTCGAGTCGGCCATCTGCGGTCCTTTCTCCGATTTCGCCGTGCGTCAGCGGTTTTCCGGTTCGTTCTCGCGGCGCAGCCGCGGCCGGGCCCGGGCGGCGGTGAGCCGTCCGGCGAAACCGGCGACCGTGGGGTGTTCGAACAGCGTGCGCAGCTTCAGCTCGGCCCCGAGCTCGGCGCGGATCCGGCCGATCAGCCGGGTGGCGAGCAGGGAGTGCCCGCCCAGGTCGAAGAAGCTGTCCTCCGTGCCCACGTGAGCCACCCCGAGGACTTCGCCGACCAGCCGGCACAGAACCCGCTCCCGCTCGTCACCCGCCGGTCCCGATCCGGTACCCCGCACGGCGGCCGGGGCGGGCAGGGCCGCGACGTCGATCTTGCCGGTGGGCGTGAGCGGCATCCGGGGGAGGACGACGAGGTGGGTGGGCACCAGGTAGTCCGGCAGCGATTCCGCCAGCAGCGCGCGGAGTTCGCGGGTGTCGACCGGCTGGGTGGTGGTGAGGTAGGTGGTGAGTTGGGGGTTGTGGGGGTTGTCGGTGCGGAGGGTGGTGTGGGTGGTGGTGATGTGGGGGTGGGTGGTGAGGGTGGTGTCGATTTCGGTGGGGTCGATGCGGTGGCCGCGGAGTTTGGTTTGGGTGTCGGTGCGGCTGTGGAAGTGGAGGTGGCCGTGGTGGTCTTGGTGGACGAGGTCGCCGGTGCGGTACATGCGGGTGCCGGGTGGGCCGTAGGGGTTGGCGGTGAAGTGGGTGGCGGTGAGGGTGGGGTGGTTGTGGTAGCCGCGGGCGAGTTGGGGGCCGGCGAGGTGGAGTTCTCCGGTGGTTCCGGGCGGGACCGGCTGCAGGTACTGGTCCAGCACGTAGCCCTGGACGTTGTCGGCGAGCCTGCCGAGGGTCAGCACCCCGCGGTCGACCGGCGCGCCCGGCGGGATCCGGTACTCCATGCACCCGACCGTGGTTTCGGTGGGCCCGTACTCGTTGACCACGGTGGCGCCGGGGTTGCCCGCCCGCCAGCGGTCCAGCTCGGCGCCGCGCAACGGCTCTCCACCGAGCACGAGCTCACCGGTCACCGGCCACGCGTCGCCGTGCTCGATCAGCAGCGGCAGGTGGCTCGGCGTCGCCTTGAGGAACCGGGGTCCGGCAGCGGAGACGGCCTCGCCGTGCAGCACGTCGGCGACGTACACGCTGCCGCCGGCCACCAGCGGCCCGAACAGGCTGGTGACGGTGAGGTCGAACGCCAGTGAGGAGTACAGCGGCGCCGCGACCGCCAGCGACGGATACCGCCGTCCGCACCAGTGCAGGTAGGTCGTCAGCCCGCGGTGGGTGATGGCGGCGGCCTTCGGCCGGCCGGTGGTTCCGCTGGTGAAGATGAGGTAAGCGAGGCTTTCCCGGTGAATCGGCACGGCAAGCGGCGCGTCGCTTCGCGCCGCCACTTCCGCGGCCGCCGCCGCGTCGTCGAGCCGGAGGACTGCGACGCCGGTATCCGGCAGGCGGACGTCTCCCGCACTGACGACGAGATGCGGCCGGGCATCCTCGATCATGTGCCGAACCCGGGCGGCCGGCGACTCCGGGTCGAGCGGCAGGTAGGCCGCGCCGGTCTTCAGCACGGCGAAGACCGCGACCAGCACCTCCGCGCTGTGCCGCAGGGCGAGCGCGACGACGGTGCCCGGTCCGGCGCCGTACGCGCCGGTGAGGTGGCGGGCCAGCCGGTTCGCCCGCGCCGCCAAAGTCCGGTAGGCGACGGTTTCCCCGGCCGCCGTGACGATCGCGGGCCGGTCGGGTGTCGCGGCGGCCTGACGTTCGAACAGGTCGACGACCGTGACGGCCGGCACCTCGGTGGCGTTGTCGTTGGCTTCGACCAGCAGTTGACGTCGCTCGCCGGGAGAGAGCACGTCGTGCCGGCTGAGCGGGCGGTCGGGATCGGCCAGCATCGAGGTGAGCAGCCGTTGCCACCGCGTCACGATCGTCTCCGCCGTGGCGCGGTCGAAGACGTCCGCGTTGAACTCCATCATCCCGGCGATGCCGGCGGGCACGGCGCTGTCGTGTTCTTCCACCAGGTGCACCGAAAGGTCGAACTTCGCGACGTCCGCCAGCGCCGGGGCCATCGTCGTGCGCAGGCCGTCGAGGTCCAGTTCGGCGTCGGGGGTGTTGTCGAGGGTGAGGATGACCTGGAACAAGGGGTGCCACGCCAGCGACCGTTCCGGGTTCAGCGCGGCGACCAGCTGCTCGAACGGCAAGTCCTGGTGGCTGAACGCGGCGAGGTCGGTGGTGCGCACGCGGGCCAGCAGGCGGCGCGGTGACGGGTCTCCGCTCGTGTCGGTGCGCAGCACGAGGGTGTTGACGAAGAAGCCGACGAGGTCGTCCAGCGCGTCGTCGGTACGCCCGGCCACCGGCGCGCCGATGGGGATGTCGGTACCCGCCCCGAGCTTGGTGAGCAAGGCGGCGAGGGAGGCCTGGACGACCATGAAGAGGCTGGCCCCGCTGGTGCGGGCCAGGTCGACCATCCCGGCGTGCAGGGCGGCGTCGAACCGGAATCCGGCGACTCCGCCGCGGCCACTGGTGACCGCGGGCCGCGGCCGGTCGAACGGGAGCCGCAGGGTGGCGGGCAGGCCGGCGAGCGTTTCGCGCCAGAAGTCCAGCTGGGCCGCGCCGAGCGTGCCCGGCACCGCCGGGTCGCCCAGCAGTTCGCGGTGCCACAGCGTGTAGTCGGCGTACTGGACCGGCAGCGGGGCCCAGCCGGGGGCCGAGCCGTCGCGGCGGGCGCGGTACGCGGTCGCCAGGTCGCGCAGCAGCGGGGTCATCGACCAGCCGTCGCTGGCGATGTGGTGGAACACGAGCAGCAGCACGTGCTCCTCGGGCCCGAGGGCGGCGAGGTGGGCCCGGAACGGGACTTCGCCGGTGAGGTCGAAGGAGTACTGGCTGCGTTCGGCGGTGTAGGCCGCGAGCTCGCTCCCGGCCACCGCGTCCAGGGTGAGCACCGAACGGACCTCGGACGCGGACAGGACCCGTTGCCGCGGTTCGCCGTCCACTTCCGGAAAGACGGTGCGGAGACTCTCGTGCCGCGCGACCAGGTCGTTCAGGGCGGCCTCGATCGTCCCGGCTTCGAGGGGGCCCAGCAGCCGCAAGGAGAACGACACGTTGTAGGCCGGCGTCGCGTTGTCCATCCGGTTGAGGAACCACAGCCGCTGCTGCGCGAACGACAGCGGAAGCACTTCCGGACGCGGGCGGGGGGTGAGCCGTGCGCGGCTCGGGCCCGCGCCGGTCAGCACCCGGCCGAACGCGGCCACTGTCGGCGCCTCGAAGAGGGCGCGAACCGGGACCTCGGCGCCGAAGACGCTGCGCACCCGGCTGACGAGCCGGGTAGCGAGCAGGGAATGCCCGCCCAGTTCGAAGAAGTCGTCGTCGACGCCGACCCGCGGCAGGCCGAGCACCTCGGCGAACAGGCCGGTGAGGATGTCCTCCTGGAACGTTCGCGCCGGACGGCCCGGCTCCGCCGGAGTGGGCGCGGGCAGCGCGGCGACGTCGAGCTTGCCGTTGGGGCTCAGCGGAACCGAGTCCAGGACCACGAACGCCGACGGCACCAGGTGGGCGGGGAGCCGGTCGGCGGCGTAGCGGCGGAGTTCGCGGGTGTCGACCGGCTGGGTGGTGGTGAGGTAGGTGGTGAGTTGGGGGTTGTGGGGGTTGTCGGTGCGGAGGGTGGTGTGGGTGGTGGTGATGTGGGGGTGGGTGGTGAGGGTGGTGTCGATTTCGGTGGGGTCGATGCGGTGGCCGCGGAGTTTGGTTTGGGTGTCGGTGCGGCTGTGGAAGTGGAGGTGGCCGTGGTGGTCTTGGTGGACGAGGTCGCCGGTGCGGTACATGCGGGTGCCGGGTGGGCCGTAGGGGTTGGCGGTGAAGTGGGTGGCGGTGAGGGTGGGGTGGTTGTGGTAGCCGCGGGCGAGTTGGGGGCCGGCGAGGTGGAGTTCTCCGGTGGTTCCGGGCGGGACCGGCTGCAGGTACTCGTCCAGCACGAAGGCCCGCATGGCCCGCACCGGCGTGCCGATCGGGACCGCCCGCTCGGTCCGGTCCACTGCGTGGTGCGTCGCGTGGATGGTGGTTTCGGTCGGCCCGTACCGGTTGTGCAGCGCGACGTCTAACTTCTCGAACAGCTGGTCGCGCAGCGTCGCCGACAGCACTTCGCCGCCGCAGAGCACCCTGCGCAGTGACGGGCACCGGCCGCCCCCGACGGAGTCGAGGAACTCCCGGAGCATCGAAGGGACGAAGTGGCTCACCGTCACCGATTCGCGCTCGATGGTTTCGGCCAGCCGCACCGGGTCGCGCTCGTCGCCCGGTTCGGCCGGCACCACCGTCGCGCCGTGGGTCAGCGGCCAGAGGATCTCCCACGCCGCGGCGTCGAACCCGAGCGCGGCCTTGTGCAGCACGCGGTCCGCGGGTGTGAGCGGGTCCTCCTCCTGCATGCCCCGCAAGCGGTTGGCCAGCGCGCCGTGGGTGAGCACGGCCGCCTTCGGCACCCCGGTCGTCCCGCTGGTGTAGATCAGCAACGCGGCGTGGTCCGGGTGCGGTGGCCGGAAACCGCCTCCGGGAGCGGCCGCGGGCGCCGGTCGCCCGGGAACGACGACCGGGACACCGGTCTCCGGCACCTCGGCTTCCCCGGTGGTGAGCAGCACCCGCGCTCCGGCGTCGCCGAGCATGTGCGCGAGCCGACGTCGCGGGTAGGCGGGGTCGAGGGGGAGGTACGCGGCCCCGGCGCGCAGCACCGCCAGCACCGCGGTGACGAACTCCGGTGAGCGCGGCATCAGCACCGCCACGACCGTCTCCGGCCCGGCCCCGTGGTCGCGGATCAGCTGCGCGGCCAGCGCGTCGACCTCGGACGCCAGTTCGCCGTAGGTGGTGGTGCGGCCACCGGTGACGAGCGCGGCGTGCTCCGGGCGTTCGCGCGCGGCCCGGGCGAACAGCTCCGGGACGCTGGGCCGCGGCCGCGGTTCACCGGTGTCGTTGACCTTTTCCAGTGCCTGCTCCCGCTCGCCGGGCAGCAGGAGGTCGTGGCGCGCCAGCGGGACGTCCGGGTCGGCGCCGAGCGACCCGAGGAGCCGGGCCCAGCGCGCGAGCAGGGTCTCGGCCTCGGTTCCGGTGAAGTGGTCGGTGCGGTACTTGGCCTGCAGGCGCAGGCGCCGTCCGGGGAACACGGTCAGGCTCATCGGGTAGTGCGTGCTCGTCTGGCCGGCCAGCGAGCGGAGGCGCAACCCGGACCCGGCGGTCAGGCCGGCCTCGTCGAGCGGGTAGTTCTGGAAGACCACCAGCGTGTCGAACAGGTCGCGGTGACCGGCCAGGCGGTGGATCTCGGGGAGGCCGAGGTGCTGGTGGGGCAGCAGTTCGGCCTGGGCGCGCTGGAGGTCGGCGAACAGCTCCGGCGCGGTCGCCGCCGGTGCGGCGCGGATCCGGGTCGGCAGCGTGGTGATGAACAGCCCCACCATGTCCGCCGATCCGGTGAGGTCGGCCGGGCGGTCCGCCGACGTCGTGCCGAACACGACGTCGGTGCGGCCGGTCAGCCGGGCCAGCAGGATGCCCCACGAGCCCCGGCACACGGTGCCCAGCGTGACCCCGGCCGACCGGGCCAGCCGCGTCAGCGCCTCGGTGGCCGGCTCGTCGAGGGTGAGCTCGTGTTCGCGGACTTCGGGCACGGCACCCGGACGGGCCGCGGGCGCCAGCAAGGTCGGCTCGAGATCGCTGACGACCTCGCTCCAGGCGTCCCGGGCGGCGGCGGCGTCCTGCCGCCCGAGCCACGCGAAGTACTCGCGGTAGGGAGCGAGCCGCGGCAGTTGCGCGGCCTGCTCGCCGGCGTACAGCCGGAACAGCTCCCGCAGCAGGATCGCGAGAGACCAGCCGTCGTAGAGCAGGTGGTGGTTGGTCAGCACGACCACGTGGTGGCCGCCGGAGCACCGGACGAGGGTCAGCCGCAACAGCGGTGGCCGGGCGAGGTCGAAGCGCCGCGCGCGGTCCTCGGCGAGCACCCGCCGGATCGCGGCCTCCCGGGTGTCCGCGTCCAGCTCGCGCAGGTCGTGTTCCGCCCACGGCAGCGGCACTCCGGCCGCGATGACCTGCACGGGCTCGCGGACGGCTTCGTGCACGAAACCCGCGCGCAGCGCGTCGTGCCGGTCGAGCAGGGCCTGGCCCGCCGCGCGCAGCTGGTTCGCGTCCAGCGGCCCGTCGAGACGGAGGACGATCTGGAACGCGTACAGGTCCGGTCCGGACGTGTCGTACAGGCTGTGGAACAGCATGCCCTGCTGCGTCGGGGTGAGCGGCAGGATGTCGGCGACCCGTGCCGTCGTCATTCGGTGGCCCCCCACAGCTCGCGGACGCGGTCGAGTTCGTTCTGGGTGAGCGCGCCGTGCGTGAAGTCCGCGGGAGTGCGGGCGTCGGCGCCGTCGCCGGCTTCGGCGGCGGCGCACAGGCCGCCGAGGGCGTCGAACCACCGGGTGGCCAGCTCGCCGACCGTCTCCTCGGGCACCGCTTGGGCCGCCCACTGCCAGTGCGCGTGCAGTTCGCTGCCTCCTGGCCCGTCGGTGACGTAGCAGTCGAGCTCGATGGCGTGGGCCAGCGGCAGGTCCGCGTCGGCGTGGGCGCGCAGCGCGCCGAACTCCGGCAGCGGCTGCCAAGTCCCGTCGCGGACCGGGAACCGGCCGAGGTAATTGACCGCGAACCGGGGCGCCGGGCGCCCGGTCAGGTCCGCCGCGGCCGGGCCGCCGAGGTACTTCAGCCTGCCGAAACCTTCGCCGTGGCCAGGGATCTCCCGCAGCTGCCGCTTGACCCGGCGCACGACGTCGAGGGCGGCCGGGCCGCCGGCGAGCGCGCCGCCGGGATCGGCACCGGGCAGCGCCAGCCGGACGGGGTGGAGCGTGGTGAACCACCCCAGGGTGCGGCTCAGGTCGGCGCCGTCCCCGTCCCTCCCGTGGTGTTCCAGGTCGAGGGTCACGGTGTCGTCGTCGGAGGTGTGGAGGACGGCGAGCGCGAACGCGGCCACGAGGACGTCGGTGACGTCCGCGGCCAGCCGGGCCGGGACGGTGGTGAGGAGCGGAACGGTGCGCTCCCGGGGCAGGAGCCGGGTCAGCCGCCCGGCGGTGGCGGTGGTGTCGCGGCGGGGGTCGAGTGGTGGGCCCGCGGTGCCCAGCATTTCCCGCCACCGCGGCAGTTCGCGTGCCCGCGCGGCCGAAGTGGCATCGGCCGCCACCCGGTTCGTCCACTCCCGCAACGACGTCCCGACCGGGGCGAGGACCGGCTCGCGGTCCGTGCCGGCCGCTGCCCACGCCGACTCGAGGTCGTCCCGCAGGATCCGCCACGACACGCCGTCGACGGCGAGGTGGTGCACCACCAGGAGCACCGCGTCACGACCGGAACCGGTGTCGAACCACACGGCCCGGAGCAGCACCCCCTTGGCCGGGGAAAGCTCCGCGCGGGCGGCCGCGGTCGCCTCGTCGACGAGCGACGCGAATGCCCGCGCGTCGGAGCCGTCCGGCACGACGACCCGGCGGACCGTGTCCGCCGGGAGCTCCCCGGGCGCGGTGACGACCACGTCCTGGCCGTCCAGGCGCAGGCGCAGCGCGTCGTGGTGGCGCACGAGGGCGTCGAGTACCGCGGTGAGCCGCCGGGTGGTCAGCCCGGCCGGTGCCCGCAGCACGGCGGACTGCGCGAACCCGTCGATCCGGTCGCCGCGTTCGCGGAGCCAGCACAGGATGGGCCACGGCGCGACCGGGCCGACGCCGCCCGACGGGGCCGCCCCGGGATCGGTGACCGCCGGGAGGGCGTCGGCGAGCGCGGCGACCGTGCGGTGCCGGAACAGGTCGGTGGGAGTGCAGGCGATGCCCGCCGCCCGGGCCCGTGAGCTGACCTGGATGGCGAGGACGCTGTCCCCGCCGGCGCGGAAGAAGTCCTCGTCCACGCCGATCTCCGGGACACCGAGCACGTCGGCGGCGATCTCGGCCAGGATCTTCTCGCGCGGGGTACGGGGACTCGCACCGCCGGTACCGGCCGCGTCGGGCGCGGGCAGGGCACCGCGATCGAGCTTGCCGTTGCGGTTGAGCGGCATCGCGTCGAGCGGCACGTACACCGCGGGCACCAGGTAGTCGGGGAGCTGCGCGGCGAGGTGGGCGCGCAGCTGGTCGGCCGTGCGGTCCGCGCCGTCTTCGAACACGACGTACGCGACCAACCGGGGTTCCGCTCCGCCGTCCTGCCGGGCCGCGACCGCGGCCCTGGCCACGCCGGGGCAGGCCGCGAGGACCGCCTCGATCTCGCCGAGCTCGACGCGGAAACCGCGGATCTTGACCTGGTCGTCGCCGCGGCCGAGGAAGACCAGCCGTCCCGCGGAGTCCCACCGGACCAGATCGCCGGTGCGGTACATCCGCGCGCCCGGCGGCCCGAACGGGTCCGCCACGAACCGGCTCGCGGTGAGCCCCGGCCGCGCGAGGTAGCCGCGGGCGAGCCCGCCGCCGCCCAGGTACAGCTCGCCGGCCGCGCCGCGCGGCGCGAGCCGCAGGCAGGAGTCGAGCACGTAGCCACGGCGGTTGGCGATCGGCCTGCCGATCGGCGGGTCGCCTTCCGCGCCGTCGTCCCGCCAGCGCGTAGAGTAGACGGTCACCTCGGTCGGGCCGTAGATGTTCCCGATCCGCACGCCCGGGGTGCGTTCGCGGACTTCCGCCACCGCCCGCGCCGGCAGGGCCTCGCCGCCGAACACGATCGTGCCCGGCCGGGGCCCGGACGGGTCGGCGAGCACGCCCGCCAGCGAAGAGGGCACCCCGGCCAGGATCGAACCGGCCCAGCCGGCGTGCTCGCGCTCGGTCATCGCGAGCATGTTCGGGACGACCTCGACCGAACCGCCGGCGGCCAGCGCCGGGAACACCTCGAAGACCGACAGGTCGAAGTTGAGCGACGTGGCCGCCAAGGACCGCTGCCACGCGGCGGTCCCGAACTCCTCGATCGCGGACTCCACGAGATCGGCGGCCGCCCCGTGCGGGACCACGACGCACTTCGGGCGGCCGGTCGAGCCCGAGGTGTAGATGACGTAGGCGGGGTGGCCGGGCCGCAGCGCGGTGACCCGGTCGGCGTCGGTCAGGCCGGTGCCGGCCACGTCCGCCAGCCGGGCCCTCGTGGCGGGGTCGTCCAGCGCCAGAACGGGTGTCCCGGCCGGGACCGTCGTGGCCAGCCCGGTGGTCGTGACCACGATCGCCGGCCGGGCGTCCTCGATGATGAACGCGGTCCGGGCCGCGGGGTAGGCGGGATCGAGCGACAGGTAGGCCGCGCCGCACTTCAGCGCGGCCAGTGCCGCGGTCACCAGGGACTCGTCGCGGTCGAGGCGGATGCCCACGAAGGACTCCGGTCCGGCACCGTGGGCGGCCAGGAGCCGCGCGAGCCGGTTCGCCTCCTGATCGAGCCGGGCGTGGGAGAGGACCCGGCCGGCGCAGCGCACCGCCGCAGCTTCCGGGTGACGCGCGGCGGCCGCCGCCACCATGGCGGGCAGAAGCGTGCGGCCCGCCGGGCGCCGCGGTCCGGCCCCCAGCTCGAGCAGCGTGCGTGCTTCCGCCTCGCCGGTCACCGGCAGGCGGGCGACCGGCCGCCCGGCGCCCGGGCGGGCGAACTCGCCGAGGAAGCGGACGATGCGGTCGGCGTGCTCGTCCAGTGCGGCGGGGTCGAGCACCTCGGGGTGGGCGTCGAAGTAGAGCTCCAGCCCGGCGTCGTCGCCGCGGTGGAACACCGTGATCGACAGGTCGTCCACGGCGCCGGTGGCCAGGTTCCGCATCTGGACGGGCCCATGGCCGAAGTCGACGTTCCACGGGAACGGGATGATGTTGAGCAGCGGGCCGAAGAACCGGCGGCGGTCGGCGGGCCAGCCGAGCTCCGCGTAGAGGTTCTCGCCGCGGAAACGCTGGTGGCGCAGGACGCCGTTCAGTTCGGCCGAGGTGCTCGCCAGCACCGCGGCGGCGGGCTGCCGCGGGTCGACGGCCACCCGCAACGGCAGGATGTTCGACATCATCCCGGGGGTTTCGCGCAGCGCCTTGGCCGGGCGCCCGGAGACGGGAAGCCCGAGCACGGCCTCCCCGGTCCCGCCCAGCGTGGCGAACCACGTGGCCACGGCCGCGGTGAGCACGACCGGCCAGCGGGAGCCGTGCTCGGCGGCGAACTCCCGTAGCTCGGCGAAGCCGGCTGCGGGCACGGTGCGTTCGGCGCGGTGGAAGTCCGCCCGCACCGCCGACGGCCGCCGCCCGAGGTCGACCGGGGCCGGCAGGTCGGCGTAGCGGTCGAGCCAGTAGCGGCGATCCCGTTCGGCGGCGGGCGAACCGTCGTAAGCCTGCTGGGCCGCGAGGAGGCCTCCGAGGGGTGGCAAAGGGGTCCCGGTGTCCGCACCCGCGCGCAGGCCGCGGTAGATCCGGGCGGTGCGCTGCGCGAGCAGCGCGAAGCTCAGGCCGTCGGCCAGCGCGTGGTTGATGCGCTGGTACCAGAAGTGCCGGCGTGGCCCCAGCTTGAGCAGGGCCTCGGTGAAGAGGCGCCCCGGTGCCCAGTCGACCGGGCGGTGCAGGTCGCGCCGCATCCACTCGTGCGCGGAGGCTTCCGGGTCGGGGGCGCCGGACAGGTCGGCCGTCTCCGGCGCCCAGTCCGCCAGTTCGGTGACGATCTGGCGGGTGCTGTCCGGCGTGAACGCCAGGCGCAGGCACTCGGCTTCGCCGACCATGGTGCGCAGCGCCCGGACGAACGCGGCGTGGTCGAGTTCGCCGCGGATGTCGGCGTACTCGGCGCAGTTGTAGAACGGGTCACCGGGCTCCAGCTGCTGCGCGCGGAACACGCCGATCTGGCCGGCCAGCAACGGCATGGCTTCGGTGTGGTCCGGCCCGCGCGTGCGCATTGCTCGAAAACCCCCCAAGCGGTTCTGTGCGTCGCTTTGTTCGCGGAACTCCCCTGAACCCGGTCCGCCGGAGAAGACGGAGACCCGGGTGCCGACGCGCAGTACGACCGCAAAATCGTCGTGGTCGATGATCCACTGCTCCTCCACCATAGCAACGGCATCCGTGGGCGACAACCCGATTCGCGCGTCGCGCGCGACGCAATTACGGTCGCCGGTGCGGCACCGGCGTTCCTTGACGGCCGTTCCCGCCTGTGTCTATGGTCGGTTCACCGGCGCCGCGTTCAGGGGAGAGTCACGGTCGCGCCGGGTAGGGGGGATCTCGGTGGCTCTGTTGTCTTTCGGACAGCAGCAATTGTGGGTGCACCACCTGCTCGACAGGCGTTCCGCCGGCTACAACATCCCGCTCGCGATCCGGCTCACCGGTGCCGTCGACGTCGGCGCTTTCCCGGCCGCTCTGCACGATGTCGTTGTGCGGCACCAGGTTCTGCGTACCTTGTACCGCCATACCGGTGACGGTCCCGAGCCCGTCCTGCTCGCCGCCGACGCGGCGCGAAACCGAACATACGGGACTTTCGAGGTCCACGCCCCAAAACCGGGATCCTCGCTCGAGGAGGCGGTGCAGGAGTTCGTCTCCCGCCCATTCGATCTTGATTCCGAAATGCCGGTTCGTGCCCGGCTATTCCGCCTCTCTGCAACCGAGCACGTCTTCGTCGTCGTGTTTCATCACATCGCCGCGGACGGCGGGTCGATGACGCCGTTCGCCCGCGATTTTTCGCGCGCGTACGCGGCCAGGCGGAACGGGGACGAGCCGGCCTGGACGCCGCTGCCGGTGCATTATCCGGACTACGCCCGGTGGCAGCGGGAACTGCTCGGCGACCCCGCCGATCCGGAGTCGCTCGCCGGTGCGCAGCTCGCGTTCTGGGCGGACTTCCTCCGGGACGCGCCCGCGGAACTGCCGTTGCCGTTCGACCGGCCGCGGCCGCGGATTTCGTCGTTCCGCGGTGCGAGCACGACCTTTTCGCTGCCCGCCGACGTGCACGCCGGGCTGGTGCGGGTGGGTTCCGAGAACCGCGCGGGGCTGTTCATGGTGCTGCACAGCGCGGTCGCCTGGCTGCTCCACCGGTTCGGCGCCGGTGCGGACGTCGTCATCGGCGTCCCGGTCGCGAACCGGCCGGACGAGCAGCTCGCGGACTCCATCGGCTTCTTCGTCAACACGCTGGTGCTGCGGGCGAAGCTCCCGCACGCCGGCACCTTCGCGGACCTGCTGCGCTCCGTGGCTTCCGCCGACCTCGCCGCGTTCGACCACCAGGACGTCCCGTTCGAGCTGGTCGTCGAACGGGTCAACCCGCCGCGCTCGGCGGCCCGGCACCCGCTGTTCCAGGTGATGCTGACCCTCGACACGGGAACCGGCCGGGCAGGCGGCGGCTGGGCGCTCCCCGGTACGACCGTCGCGGACGAGCCGGTCGACCAGGGCGTCGCGAAGTTCGACCTCCTGTTCTCGTTCGCCGACCGGCGCGGGCCGAATGGTGACCCGGCCGGCGTCGAAGGCCGGATCGGGTACGACGTCGCGTTGTTCGACGAGGAGACGGCCCGGCGGCTCGCCGCGGGGCTGCGGCGCATCCTGGCCTCGGTCGCGTCGCGTCCGTCGGCACTGCTGGCCGGGCTTTCGGTGCTGACCGGGGAAGACCGCGCGGCCCTGCTGGCCACAGGCGCCGGCCCGGCGCACCGGATCCCCGAAACCACGGTCACCGGCCTGATCGACGCCCAGGCCGCGCGCACCCCGGGCGCGCTCGCGCTCGCCGACGAGGACGGCCGGGAAGTCGGCTACGCCCAGCTGGTCGCGGAGTCCGGGCGGCTGGCCCGGCGCCTGCTCGCCGAAGGGGTGCGCGTGGGCGAGGTCGTCGCGGTCGCCGTGCCCCGCTCGGCGCGGCTGGTGGTCGCGCTGCTCGCGGTCATGCGGGCCGGCGCCGCGTACCTGCCGCTCGACCCGGAGCTGCCCGCGGACCGGCTGCGCCACATGGTCGCGGAGACCGGCGCGCGGGTCGCGCTCGTGACCGCGGAGACGGCCGGGATTGTGCCCGGCGTAGCCGAGCTCGTCGTGTCCGGCGAGACGGCCGGGACCGGACCCGCCGGTCCGCCCGCGATCGCGGTGCCGCCCGGACAGCCCGCCTACGTCCTCTACACGTCCGGTTCGACCGGTCTCCCCAAGGGGGTCGCCGTGTCCCACCGCGCGGTGGTGAACCGTCTTTTGTGGACACAGCGGCAGTACCGGCTCACCCGCGAAGACCGCGTGCTGCAGAAGACCCCGGTCACGTTCGACGTGTCGGTGTGGGAGTTCTTCTGGCCGCTGATCGCCGGCGCGACCCTGGTCCTGACCACTCCGGAAGGGCACCGGGACCCGGTGGCGCTGGCCGAGGTGATCACCCGGCGCCGGGTCACCGTGGCCCACTTCGTACCGTCCATGTTGGACGCCTTCGTGGCGGGCGCCGGCGCGGCCCGCTGCACGTCCCTGCGGCTGGTGATCTGCAGTGGCGAGGCCTTGGACCCCGCGCTCGCCGCGCGAACCCGGCGGTTGCTGCCCGGTGCCGCCCTGCACAACCTGTACGGGCCCACCGAAGCGGCGGTCGACGTCACTTTCCACGAGCACCGGCCGGCGTCGGACACCCGGTCCGTCCCGATCGGCCGGGCCATCGACAACACCCGCACCTTCGTGCTGGACCGGTACCTGCAGCCGGTGCCGGCGGGCGTGCCGGGGGAGCTGTACCTCGCCGGCGACTGCCTGGCGCAGGGTTATCACGCGCGGCCCGGCCTGACCGCGGAGCGGTTCGTCGGCTGCCCGTTCGGGCCGCCGGGCACGCGGATGTACCGGACCGGTGACCTGGCGCGGTTCCTGCCGGACGGCGAGCTCGACTTCCTCGGCCGGGCCGACCGGCAGGTGAAGCTGCGCGGGTTCCGCGTCGAGCCCGGCGAGATCGAGGCGGTGCTGGCCGCCCACCCCGCGGTGGCGCGCGCGGTCGCCACGGTGGCCGGCGCCGGAGGACCGCGAGAGCGGCTGGTCGCGTACGTCACGGTAGACGCCGCACGGGCGCCGTTGCCGGCGCGGGTGGTCGCGCTGCGGGCCGGGCAGCTGCCCGCCGGGCTCGGCCTGTGGGAACCCGGCGAAGACGTCGCGCTGGTCGGTCCCAGCGCCGCGGAGGCCGAGTTCCTGCACCGCGAGACGCTGGACGACGGTGGCTACCTCCGGCACGGCGTCCGGCTGCCGGACGACGCCGTGGTGCTCGACGCGGGAGCGAACATCGGGACGTTCGCCGTCCACGTGGCCACGCGGTGCCGTCGGCCGACGGTGTACGCGTTCGAACCGATGCCCGAGGTGTTCGCCGCGCTCGAGGCCAACGTCCGGCTGCACGGCCTCGATGCGCGCCTGTTCCGCTCGGCGCTCGGCGAAAAGCCGGAGGAGGAGGCGGAGTTCACGTACTACCCGCACGCGTCGATCCTCTCCGGGCGCCACGGCGACGCCGAGACCGAACGCGCGCTGATGCGGACCTACGTCGCGAACGTCCTGCGGCGGGCCGGCGTCGACGACGTCGAGGCGGAGGTGCGCGCGGACCGCCTCGAGTCGGTGACCGTGACCGCGCCGGTCGTGACGATCTCGCAGATGCTGCGCGCGGAACGGATCGAACGGGTCGACCTGCTGAAGATCGACGTCGAGAAGAGCGAACTGGAGGTCCTCGCCGGGGTCGAGGACGCCGACTGGGCGCGCATCGACCAGGTGGTCGCGGAAGTGTCGGGCGCGGCGGAGGCCGGGCAGGCCGCCGCGTTGCTCCGTCGCCACGGCTTCGCGGTCGAGGTCACCGAGGACCGCGCGCTCGCCGGCTCGGGGCTGCGGCTGGTGCACGCGGTCCACCCGGCGCGGGTCCGGCCGGCCGGCACCCCACCGGAGCCGCCGAGCGCGCCGCGCACCGTGCGGGGTCTCGTCAGGGAGCTCCGGGACCGGCTCACCGCGGCACTGCCTGCCTACATGGTGCCGGCGGAGATCGTCCCGCTTCCCCGCTTGCCGTTGACCTCCAGCGGCAAGCTGGACCATCGCGCGCTGGCCGCGGTGGCCGAGTCACGCCCGGTGGGCCGCGCGCCGCGCGGCGAGGCGGAAACCGCATTGTGCGAGCTCTTCGTCGACGTGCTGGGGCTTGACGAGGTGGCGGCGGACGACGACTTCTTCGCCCTCGGCGGGCACTCCCTCACCGGAACGATGCTCATCACGCGGATCCGGGACCGGCTCGGCGCGGAGGTGTCACTGGGTGACCTCTTCGACCGGCCGACCCCGGCGGGGCTGGCCACCCGGCTGAGGCCGATCGAGGCGCCGCGTCCCGCGCTGCGCCGCCGCGCCCGCCGGTAGCGGACGGCGCCCCGACGTCCGCGCGGAGCTTCGCCTTCTTCTCGTGCACCACGCACGAATTCCGTCAGAAGCTCTGTCGACCGTGCCGTCCCCGGATTATCCGGCAAATAGGATAGGCGCGACAAAGCAACCGGCTTCCGGTAGTTCGCATTTCAACTTTTTGGACCACTCGCGGCCGATCCGGCTCGGGTGCCGAGACGCCGGTTTACCGTCCTCTTGCTTTTGTTCTGATGTGTGAACCGGGCCGCCGAAAAACGCGGCGGCGCGCTTCGCCCGGGATCTGCGCAAATGCGGTGGCAGGCGCTCTTTCCGGCTGCCGGCCAGAAGAACTTCGCGCATTGTGCATGGGAATAGTCCTTGTGCAGGGTTGACGTCCGTTCATATTTGCAGCGTAAGATTGAATGTGATCAATCAGGGGTCTGGGGTGCGGCACCCGCTCCGGTGGAACCCGTGCGGTCCGTCGGATTCGGTGGGGTGCAGCCAATCGATGGTCGGCGACCGGCCGGAATGACACGCCGGCGCCATTCGATCGACCTCGCGGCGCGAGCGACGAGGAGCTGGGGACATGGGGATCGATCCGCCGAACGGCATATCGGCGATCACGGTAGATCGGGTCATCGACGTGGCGCGCAGTGCGCCCGACGGCGAGGTGTCGGCCGCGGACATCGCGGATTCGACCGGGATGAGCGTGGTCACGGCTCGGCGCTACGTGCGGTACCTGGCGCAGGTCGGCTCGTTGCTGGTGTCCTGCCGCTACGGGAAAGTGGGCGCGCCGGAGCGCGTGTACCGGCTGGCGGTCGAGATCGGCGAGGACCGGATGGGGCGCCGAAGCCGGCTCGAGCTGCGGTGAACGGCGCCGGCCGCGGACGCCGTCGAGGTGCGGGCATCCGCGGGGTCAGCCCATCTCGTCCAGCAGGCCGGCGATGGTGTCCAGCGAACCCTGATCCAGCTGTGCCAGCGGGAAGTCGGCCGGGGTCCAGCCGGTGCTGCCGTGGGAGACGGCGTCGCGCAGGTGGACCAGGAAGCCGTCGGCGAGGGCCTGGACGGTTTCCTGGTCGTGCACAGCGGGGC
Organism: Amycolatopsis sp. lyj-23; assembly: GCF_046549135.1. Classification (NCBI taxonomy): domain Bacteria; kingdom Bacillati; phylum Actinomycetota; class Actinomycetes; order Pseudonocardiales; family Pseudonocardiaceae; genus Amycolatopsis; species Amycolatopsis sp. lyj-23. Next base: position 329,597 of record NZ_JAJPWN010000002.1, read on the forward strand.
AGTACGTCCAGCTCACCCGGAGCCGGCCGCCGGCGACGACGGCGGTGAGGTCGAGCAGGTAAGGCCGGGTGCCGGCGGGATCGGCGGAGGGCCCGGGGTCTTCGGGCGCGGTGCCGAACAGGGCGTCGGCGGCGGGGTCGGCGACGAGCCGGCCGTGGTAGTTGAACCGGACCCACGGTTCGGGCAGGGCGCGCAGTGCGGCGGCGGCCGGGTCGGTTCCGTAGCGGAGCAACCCGTAGCCGACGCCGCCGGCGGGCACCTCGGCCAGGCGCTGCTTGACCGACTGCGCGGTCGCGGCGGCCCTCCCGGCATCGAGCGCCAGCGGATGGATGGTGGTGAACCAGCCGACGGTACGCGACACGTCGAGGTCGTCGGCCAGCGCATCGCGGCCGTGGCCTTCGATGTCCACGACGACGCGCGGTTCGCCGGTCCACTCGGTGAGTGCCTGGCCCAGAGCGGCCAGGATGAGTGCCTGCGCCGAGGTGGCCCCCGTCGAGCGCACGAGATCGCCGGTGGTCGCCTCGTCGGCGGTCACGGTGACCGTCGCGGCGGCGCCGTAGGTGTTGGCGGCGGACCGCGGTGACGGCGCGGACGGGCCGGCCAGCATCTCCGTCCAGAACGGGATTTCGTCGATGTGGCGGGATTCCCGCTCGGCGAGGCGTTCGGCCCAAGCCCGGTACGAGACCGTCTTGGGCGGCAGCCGCACCGCGGTGCCGGCTGCCGCCTGCTGGTACGCGGTGACCAGGTCGCCGAGCAGGATTCGCCAGGAGACCCCGTCGACGCCGAGGTGGTGCGCGACGAGCAGCAGCCGCTGCCCGTCGTCGCCGAGGTCGGCGAGCAGCGCTCGGAAGACGCAGCCGGTGCCGAGGTCGAGCGCGCTCTGGGTTTGCTCGGTGAGCTTCTCGAACGCGGTACGCCGGTCGGCGGCGGGGAGCCCGGCCAGGTCGGCGGTGGCGAGCGGGTCGATCGAAGCCGGCAGTGGGCCGGCGATGCCGAGCTCGTCGCCGCGGACCCGGATACGCAGGGCGTCGTGGTGGTCGATCAGGGCGCGGAGCGCGATCCGCAGCGGTTCCGGGGCGAGTGGCCGTTTCAGCGCCACCAGTACTTCCTGGTTGTAGTGGTGCCGGGCGCGCGGGCCGTGAGCGAGGAACCGCCGCTGGATCGGGGTGGCCCTCAGCGCGCCGGTGACCGGGCCCTGCTCCGCGCCGTTCGCGACGGCGTCCACCGCGGTGGTCACGGCCGCCAGCTCGCCGACGGTCGGGTGCTGGAACAGCAGTTTCGGGGTGAGGGCGAGGCCGGCCTCGGCGGCTCGGGACATGACCTGGATGCCCAGGATCGAGTCGCCGCCCAAGGCGAAGAAGTTGTCGTCGCGGCCGACTCGTCCGACGCGGAGGACCTGCTGCCAGATGCTCGCCAGCGTTTCCTCGACCGGCGTGCGAGGCGCCTGGTAGGCGGCGGTTGCGCGACCCGGAGCGGGCAGGGCCCGGTGGTCGAGCTTCCCGTTGGCGGTCAGCGGAATCCGCTCGATCAGCAGTACTGCGCCGGGCACCATGTACTCGGGCAGGTGCTCGGCGCACCGGGCGCGCAGTTCGGCCGGGTCGGTGCCCGGGGCCACGACGTACGCGACGAGCGTCCGGCCGCCGGAGTCGTTCTCGCGAAGCGTCACGACAGCTTGGCGGACGGCGGGGTGCGTGCGCAGCACGGCCTGGACCTCCGCCGGTTCCACGCGATAGCCGCGCAGCTTCAGCTGGTCGTCGGTGCGCCCGAGGAACGCCACGGTTCCGTCGCGGAGCCGGCGGGCGCGGTCGCCGGTGCGGTACACACGCGAGCCGGGAGGCCCGAAGGGGTCGGGCACGAAGCGGTCCGCGGTCAGGCCCGGGCGGCCGAGGTAGCCGCGGGCCACGCCCGCGCCGCCGACGTGGATCTCTCCGGCGACCCAGGTGGGCGTCCGCTGGAGCCCGCTGTCGAGAACCTCGACCCGGCTGTGCGGCAGGGCGGTGCCCAGCGGGACGGTCCGGAACGACCTCGGGTCGTCCGTCCGCACCTCGTGGGTCAGCACGCCGACCGTGGTCTCGGTCGGGCCGTAGTGGTTGACGACCCGGCAGTCCGGCGCCAGACGGTTCACCTCGGCGATGAGCGCCCAGTCGGCGGCCTCGCCGCCGAGCACCAGGCACTGCGCGGGCAGCACGGCGGCCGCGTCCGGTGCGCCGAGGAGCGCTCGCAGGTGCGAGGGCACGATCTTCAGGCAGTCGGCCGGGTGCTCGCGCAGGTGCGCGACGAGCAGCGCCGGGTCGGTGGTGTGCCCGGCGGGCAGCAGGTCCAGCGTGCCGCCGGTGGCCAGGGCGGCGAACAGCGTGGTGTGGCCCAGGTCGGCCGCCGGTGTCGACAGCATGGCGTAGCTCGCGTCGTCGGGCAGGTCCAGGCGGGCCGTGACGTCGTCGACGTAGGCGGCGAGGTTGGCGTGGCTCACCGCGACGCCCTTGGGGGTGCCGGTCGACCCGGACGTGAAGATCACGTAGGCGAGGCGGGCATCGGCTTCGCCGGCGGCGGGCACGGAGACGGACGGGGCGCCGGCGCCGTCCGGGGTGACGAGGGCGCGGTCCGGACCGGCGACGTCGGCGTGCTCGGCGGAGGCGACGACGAGCCGGGCCCCGGCCTGGTCCAGCACGGCGCGTCGGCGGGCCGGCGGCGTGTCCGGGTCGAGCGGCAGATATGCGGCGCCGCTCTTCAGGATGGCCAGCACCGCGACGACCAGCTCGATCGACCGGTCCAGGCACAGTCCCACGGGCGTGTCGGGCCGGGCGCCGGCCGCGAGCAGCCGCCGGGCCAGCCGGTCGGCACGCGCGTCGAGCTCCGCCCGGGTGACCGATTCGTCCAGGCAGCGCACGGCGACGCCGCCGGGATCGCGCCGGGCGTGTGCCTCGAACCGGCGGTGGATCGGGTGAACCGGACCGGGGCGGCGGGCCGGCGCGGGCGCCGCGGCGGCGGGCACCGCGACGGCGAGCGCCGGCTGTCCGCCGTCGGCCCGGACCGAGCGCAGGACCGCGACGTATTGCCCGGCGAGCACGCGTGCGTCGGCGGCGTCGACGACGGCCGAGTCGAACCAGAAGGACAGCCGGAGCCGGTCGCCGTGTTCGCGGCCGGACAGGCGGACGGTGAACTGCTCGGTGATCGCCTCGGCCTCTTCCAGGACGCCGAAATCGCCGCGGTACCAGTCGAAGCCGGCCGCGATCGGGCCGGGCCGTTCGCTCGCGGCCGGCCCGGCCGTCCACCGGTTCTGGTCGAAGTAGCTCTGCCAGTCCGCCATCTCGGCCAGCTCGGCGGTCACCTTCGCGACGAACGCTGCCGCTGTTTCACCGCTCCGGGGCTGGGCGAGCGACGGCACGTACTTCTCGTACAGGCCGAGGGCACCGGCCATCTCGTCCGCGACCCGGTTCGGCAGCCGGACGCCGATCGCCGCCTCGTCCCGGCCGGTCAGCCTGCGCACCAGCAAGTGCCAGCAGGCCAGTGCCACCGCCGGCCCGTCGTCGCCCAACGGCTCGTCGAAGTCGACGGACACCGCCGCCGGCGCGAACCCGGCACCGGAGCGCCGGGCGAAGGGCAGCTCCGCGCCGGCGAGCCGGCCGGCGTCGCGCTGTTGCCAGTACTCCCGTTCGAGGTCGAACTCCGCCGAGGTGAGCAGCTCGGCCTGCCACGGGGCGAAGTCCGCGTACTGCAGTGGTTCCGTTGCCGGAACGGTGCCGGCGAGCCGGTCGCCGACTTCCTGGGCCAGCAGCCGCACCGATGCCTCGTCGGCGCACAGGGCGGGCTGGCGCAGCAGCAGCCGGGCGCCGAGCGGACTGTCCTCGAGGACGACGAAGGCGGCGCTCAGGGGCGAGTCGTCCGCGTCGCGCAGGAACGACGCCTTCACCGCGGCGTAGGCTGCCGCCCGTTCGCCGTCGGGCAGCGGGCGCAGGTCGTGCACCGCCACGGCCGTGCGGTCCGCGGCGTCCGCGATGACCTGCAACGGGATCGACGCCCCGGCCGGGGACCGGAACGTGGTGCGCAGGATCTCGTGGCGGGCCGCGACCGCGGCCAGTGCCGCGCCGGTCCGGTCCGCGGTCGTGCCGGCCGCCAGCCGGAGCACGCACCAGCTGCGATACGGCGAAGCGCCGCCGCGCCGGAGCTCCCACAGCCGGCGTTGCTGCGGGGAGAGCGGGTAACCCTCGGTGGTGGTCATGCGCGGTCTCCTCGGTCGGGGCCGGCGGTGTCGTGGACGGTTTCGCGGCGCCGGGTCTTGAGCCGGTGCAGCCCGGCGAGGCTCATCCCGGCCTTGCGCTCGCGGCGCAGCCGATCGTCGGCCTCGGCCAGGCGGCGGGCCAGTGACGACAGCCGGATCTCCGGATCCGCGGTCACCGCTTCGAGCACCCCGGCGAACCGGCGGGCCAGCCGGGCGATCGACGGCTGCTCGAACAACGCGGCCTTGTACTCGAACACCGCGCGGGTTTCGCCGCCGGAGCGCTGCACGTCCAGCCGGAGGTCGTACCGCGCGAGGCGGTCCGGCTCGCCGGCGGGCGAGACGTCCATGCCGGGGAACGTTTCGGTCGCGGGCGGCGCGTCCTGCGCGACGAACCACGCCTGGAACAGCGGCAGGTGCTCGACGGTGCGGTCCGGCGCGAGCTCGGTCACCAGGCGCTCGAACGGAACGGCCTGGTGCGCGTAGGCGCCGAGGCAGGTTTCCCGGGCGCGGCCGAGCACTTCCCGGAACGCCGGGTCGCCACCGAGGTCCAGCCGCAGCACCAGGGTGTTCACGAAGAACCCGATGAGGCCCTCGAGTTCCTGGTGGTCCCGGTGGGCGGTCGGGGTGCCCACCACCACCTCGGCGAGGTCGCGGGTCTGGCCCAGTGCGGTGGCGAAAGCGGCGTACAGCGCCATGAACCGGGTCACCCCGGCCCGGCGGCAGAGCGCACCGAGCTGTTCGTCCACTTCGGACGGCAGTGTGACGGCGCAGCGGGCCGCCTCGGAGCCGGTGCTCGCCGAGCGCGGCCGGTCGGTCGGCAGGGTGGTCGGCGGGAGCCCACCGAGGGTCCTGCGCCAGTAGGCGAGGTCGGTGGCCATCCGCTCGCCGGTGAGGTTGCCGTGCTGCCAGACGGCGTAGTCGCCGTACTGCACGGGCAGCGCGGGCAGGGCGGCTCGGCCGCGTGCCCGGTACTGCAGGCCGAGCTCACGCAGGAGCAGGCCCACGGACTCGCCGTCCGCGATCAGGTGGTGCAGGCAGATCCCGAGGATGTGGTCGCGGGGGCCGGTGCGGACCAGCACGAGCCGCCACAGCGGCCCCTCGGTCAGCCGGAACGGCGTCTCCAGGACCGCCCGCACGGTCTCCCGCGCGTCCTTCGCGGGGTCGGCCAGTGCGGTCAGGTCGACCACCGGGATGGTGGCAGGCAGCCGCTCGGTCTCGGCCTGCCGAGGGTCGTCGGCCGGCACCGCGGACACGTGGGTGCGCAGCACTTCGTGCCGGTCGACCACGGCTTGCCAGGCGGCGCGCAACGCCGGCACGTCGAGTTGGCCGCGCAGCCGCAGCGCGCCCGAGATGTGGTACAGCGCGGTGCCCGGTTCCCACTGTTCCAGGAACCACAGCCGCCGTTGCGGGAAGGAAAGCGGCGGTGGGGTGGCCCGATCGACCGGGCGTGGCGGTGCAGGCACATCGCCGCTCGCGTCCCGGCGCAGGGCGTCGAGCTCGGCGGCGAGACCGGCGAGGTCGACGGCGGTGAAGATCGCGCGCAGCGGCACGTCCACCGCGAACGCGCGGCGGAGCCGGGTCTGCAACTGGGTCGCGGTCAGCGAGTGACCGCCGAGGTCGAAGAAGTTCGCGTCCCGGCTGACCCGGTCGACGTGCAGCACGTGGGCCCACAGTTCGGCGACCAGTTCTTCGGTGCCGGGCCGTGGCGCGAGGTAGCCGGACGCACTGTCGTCGGCGCCGTACCGCGGCGCGGGGAGGGCCTGGCGGTCCAGTTTCCCGTTGGCCGTCATGGGGAGGTGCGGCAGCGGCACGAACACGGCGGGGATCATGTGCCCGGGCATCGTGCGTGCGCAGTGGGCGCGCAGCTCGGCCGGCGACGGCGCGCCGGTCACGTATGCGACGAGCTGGGGGTGGCCGGGGGTGTCTTCCCGGAGCAGGACCACGGCGTCGCCGACGGAGTCCGCGGCGCGGAGGACCGCCGCCACTTCGTCGAGTTCGATCCGGAAGCCGCGCAGCTTGACCTGGTGGTCGGTGCGGCGGAGGAACACGATGGTGCCGTCGGCGCGAGTGCGCACCAGATCGCCGGTGCGGTAGAGCCGGCTTCCCGGCGGCCCGAACGGATCCGGCACGAACCGCTCCGCGGTCCGGCCCGGGTGACCGTGGTAGCCGTGCGCCAAGCCGTCTCCGCCGAGGAACAGCTCGCCGGCCGCGCCGGGCGGTACCGGCCGCGCGCCGTGGTCGAGCACGAAGGCCGTGGTGTTGGCGATCGCGGTGCCGATCGGCACCGTACGGTCGTGCTCGGCCACCGCGTCGACCAGGTGCCAGGTGGCGAAGGTGGTGCTCTCGGTCGGCCCGTAGACGTGCAGCAGGCGCTGCGGTGCGCCCGCGGCCAGCACGGTGCGCACGGCGCCCGGGTCGACCGCCTCGCCGCCGAAGAGCACTTGGCGCGTGGGCGCGAACGCGGCCGGTGCGCCCGCCGCGAACTGGTTGAACAGGGCCGTGGTCATGAACAGCGTCGTGATCGCCTGCTCCCGGATCAGTGCCGCGTAGCCGGCCGGGTCCAGCGCCTGCTGCTTGGCCACGACCACCGCGGCGGCACCGGACAGCAGGCCACCCCACAGTTCGAAGGTCGCCGCGTCGAAGGCCGTGGTCGCGGCGAACGCGATCCGGTCGTCGGTGCGGAGCGTGACGTAATCGGTGTCGCGGACCAGGCGCACGATCGCCCGGTGCGGCACCGTGACTCCCTTGGGAGTTCCAGTGGAACCGGACGTGTACATGACGTACGCGGGCGCGTCGGCGCCGACCGCGACCGCCGAGCCGTCGCCGGCCGGCCACGAGCCGGGGTCGTCCAGGAGCAGGGTGCGCACCCCGCGGGGAACGTTGTGGCGCAACGACTTGACCGTGAGCACGACGGAGATCCCGCTGTCCCGCGCCATGAACTCCAGCCGCTGTGCCGGGTAGGACGGGTCGAGCGGTACGTACGCGGCGCCTGCGCGCAGCGTGCCGAGCAGCGCGGCGACCAGTTCGGGCGAGCGCTCCAGGCAGACGCCCACGCACGAACCGGGTGTCACGTCGAGCGCGCGCAGTGCCGCCGTCACCCGGGCGGCGCACGCGGCGAGCGCACCGTAGGTGAGCTGCCGTTCGCCGGACACGACCGCGACGGCGTCGGGTGTGCACGCCGCTTGCCCGTCGACCAGCGCGTGCACCGAGTGCTCGCGCGGGTAGTCGCCGCGTGTGGCGTTCCAGCGCCGCACCAGCGCCGCGGCCGCGGCGTCGGACACGATCGGCACGTCGTCCACGCGCCGGCCGAGGTTCTCGAGCAGGCCCGTCACCGCGGCACGCAGCGCGTCGGTCACCGCCCGGGCGGTCTCCTCGGAGTACCAGCGCCGGTCGCAGAGCAGCCGCAACCGCAACGAACGTCCGGGCAGCGCGACGACCGTCAGCGGGTAGCCGGTCTGTTCGGTGGCCTGGACGGCGGTGACGGCGACCCCGTCGAAGCCGTTGTCCGCCGCGGCGGTGACCGGGAAGTTCTCGACCACCACGAGGCTCTCGAACAGCGGCTTGCCACGCGGCACGTCGCTGCAGCCCTGCGCGCGCACGAGCGGGAGGTGTTCGTGCCCGCGGGCGGTGGCGAAGTCCGCCTGTAGCCCGCGCAGCCACTCCACGACCGGCCGGCGGCCGTCGATCCGGGTGCGAACGGCGAGCGTGTTGATGAACATGCCCACGATGTCTTCCACGCCGGGCAGCTCCGGCGGGCGGCCCGAGGTCGTGGCGCCGTGCACGACGTCCGGGATGCCGCTGAACCGGGCCAGCACCAGCGACCACGCGGCGTGCACGACGGTCCCGGTGGTGAGGCCGTTGGCTTGGGCGGTCGCGGTCAGCTCGGCGGTCGGCCCCTCGGGCAACGCGGCCTCGACGGAGAGGAACCCCGGAGCCGCGGCCGGTGTCCCGGCACGCAGCGGCAGCGGGGTGGCGGCGGTGAACCCGCCGAGGCGCGTACGCCAGAACTCCTCGGCTTTCGCTTGGTCCTGCGCGCCGAGCCAGGTCAGGTAGTCCTGGTAGGGCCGCACCGGCGGGAGGTCCGCTTCCCGGCCGCGCCGCAGCGCCGCGTACCGGGCGGTCACCTCGTTCAGCACCAGCGGCATGGACCAGCCGTCCAGGAGCAGGTGGTGGTGCGTCCACACGAACACGTACGCGTCGTCGGCCACGCGCAGCAGCGCGAAGCGGTGCAGGGGCGGCGTCGCCGGGTCGATGCCGTCCGCGCGGTCGGCCGCGAGGAACTTCGGCAGGCGGTCCGGATCGGGTGCCGCGGACCGCCAGTCGTGGTCGGCCCAGGGCAGCTCGAACCCCCGGTGCACCACCTGCACCGGCTGCTCGCTTTCGAGGGCGTGGAACGACGTGCGGAGCGCGGGGTGCCGCGCCACGACAGCCGCCCAGGCCGCGCGGAACGCCGGCACGTCCAGCGGACCGTCGAACCGGCAGCTGAACTGCTCGACGTAGACGTCGTCCTCGGGGCAGTAGAGGGCGTGGAACAACATGCCCTGCTGCAGCGGGGACAGCGGGTGGATGCTCTCGACGGTGGTGGTCTGCTCGGGCATGGCGGGCGGCGCTCCTGGAGAGATCGTCATGGCGTCCGGAAACCGGCGAGCAGATCGGCCAGCTCGCCTTGGGCCAGGTCCACCCCGGTCACGTCGGCGGACGGCCAGCCGGCCGCCTCCGGTTCACGGCGGCGCTCGACGAGCGTCCGCACCAGGGCGACGCACCGGTCGGCGAGCGCGGCGGCGGTCGCCCGGGTGTGCAGCCGGTCGCTGTAGGACCAGGTGAACCGCAGCCGGCCTGCCAGCACCATGGCGTCGACCTCCAGCAGGTACGGCCGCGGAGCGCGGGCGTCCTGGCCCGGCCCTTCCGACTCGGTGGCCGGCTCCCAGGGTCCGGCCCCGCCGAACCCGGCGTCCAGCCGGCCGAGGTAGTTGAAGCAGATCGCCGCGGACGGCAGGTCCGCCAGCCGCGCGGCCGCCGGGTCGCCGGTGCGCAGGTGGCGGATCAGGCCGTGGCCGAGGCCGCCCTCCGGCGTCTCGCGCAGGCGCTGCTTGACGTGCCGCAAGGCAGCCGCCGTGTCGTGCGGATCGGGGGCGAGCAGGACCGGGTACACGCTGGTGAACCAGCCGACGGTGCGCGAGACGTCCAGTGCGGCCCCGAAGTCCTCGCGCCCGTGACCTTCCAGGTCCACCAGCACCGAGGGCTCGCCCGCCCAGCCCACGATCGCGCAGCCGACCGCGGTCAGCAGCACTTCGTCGATGCGCGCCCGGTACGCCGCGGGCACCTCTCGCAGCAGGAGCCGGGTCGTGTCTTCGTCCAGTTCACGGGTCACCGCGGCGAGCTGCGCGCGGGTGTTGACGTCGTCGAGCCCCTCGTCCGCGCCGGGCAGCAGGTCCAGGGGGAGCCCGGAACCGGCCCCGGCCCGCGCGACGGAGAGCCAATGTCCGGTCTGCGCGCCGACCTCGTCGCTGTGCGCGTGCTGGGCGAGCGCCTGCGCCCAGTCCCGGAACGCCGCGGTCTTGGGCGGCAGCTCGACCGGGGCGCCGTCGCGTTCGCGGGTGTACGCGTGGGCCAGGTCCTCCAGCAGGATGCGCCACGACACCCCGTCGACCGCGAGGTGGTGCACCGCCAGCAGCAGCCTGCCCGGACGCCCGGCACCGAGATCGAACCACACGGCGCGCAGCAGCAGCCCGGCATCGAGGTCGAGGGTGCGCTGCGCGGCGGCTGCGCGGGCTTCGACCGCCGCGGTCTGCTCCTCCACCGCGACGGCGCCGAGGTCTTCGACCACGAGCAGCTGCGACGGCAGCCCGGCCAGGCCGGCCTGCTCCTGTGCCCAGCCGTCTTCGGTGCGCCGGAACCGCAGGCGCAGGGCGTCGTGGTGCCGGACGACGTGGTGCAGTGCCCGGTCGAGGGCTCCGGTGTCGATCGGCCCGCGAGCGCGGAGGAACACCGCCTGGTTGTAGTGGTGCGGTGCCGGGTGCTGTTCGGCGAAGAACGTCGCCTGGACCGGGGTGAGCGGCACCGGGCCGGTCACCACGCCTTGCTCGGCGCGAGCGTGCGCCGCGGGCGTGGCCGGGACGGCGGCCGCCGCCAGCGCCCGGACGGTCCGGTGGTCGAACACCTGCTTCGGGGTCACCGCCCAGCCCGCGGCCCGCATCCGGGCGACGACCTGGAGACTGACGATCGAATCGCCGCCCAGCGCGAAGAAGTCGTCCGTCGCCGCGACACGGGACACGCCGAGCAGCTCGGCCCAGACCTCGGCCAGCGCGCGCTCGGCGGCCGTCCGCGGCGGCTCGTGGTCCGCGTCCTCGGCGACGTCCGGCGCCTCGGGCACGGGCAACGCGGACCGGTCGAGCTTCCCGTTCGCCGTCAGCGGCAAGGCAGGCAGCGTGACGATGACGGCCGGCATCATCGACGCGGGCAGCAGCCGCGCCGCCGTCGCGCGGATCTCCGCCACGACGTCGCCGTCTTCCTCCGTGACGACGTAGCCGGCCAGCCGCGGTTCGTTCCGGCCATCGGCGCGGACGGCGACCGCCGCGGCACGCACCGCGGGGTGGGCGGCGAGCGCCGACTCGACTTCGCCGGGCTCGATCCGCACCCCGCGCAGCTTCACCTGGTCGTCGAGGCGGCCGAGGAACTCCAGTTCGCCGTCGGCGCGCAGGCGCGCCCGGTCGCCGGTGCGGTAGAGCCGATCACCCGGGGCGCCCCACGGATCCGGCAGGAACCGTTCGGCCGTCAGCCCGGGCCGGCCCGAATACCCGCGGGCCACCTGCGGCCCGCCGAGGTACAGCTCACCGGGCGCTCCGGGCGGCACCGGCGCGCCGGACCGGTCCAGCACGTAGACCCGGGTGGCACCGAGCGGACGCCCGACGGGGACGAGGGTGTCGTCCGCCTCGGCGAGGTCGCCCTCGAAACACGTGCTGTCGATGGTGGCTTCGGTGACGCCGTAGGAGTTGACGACGCGGGTGCGTTCGCTGCCGATCCGGGCGGCGGCCGCCCGGTCTCGGCCGGGCCACGCGTCCGCGCCGGAAACCAGCAAGCGCAGCGCGGGCAACCGGCCGCCGGCCTGCCGCACGGACTCGGCCACGTGACGCAGCACCACCGGCACGAACTCGGCCGCGGTGATCTCCTGCTCGTCCAGGAGGCGGGCGAGCGCGGGCGGGTCGAGCAGCAGTTCCCGCGGGCACAGGACGAGAGCCGCGCCCGAACCCAGCGCCCGGGTGACGTCGCCGGTGAACACGTCGAAGGTCACGCCCGCCATCTGCAGGTGCCGGTCCTCGGCGGACAACGCGTAGGCCCCGCGCCAGGCGGCCGCGGCGGCGCTCAGGTTCCGGTGGCTGACCTGCACGCCTTTCGGCCGGCCGGTCGACCCGGACGTGTGGACCACGTAGGCCAGGGTGTCGGGCGAGGTCCGCCCGGGCAGGTTCCCGGCGTCCTCGCCGCGGCCGGAGCCGGGGTGCACGACCGGCACCGGCGCGCCCTCCGGTGGCCGGCCGGACACGAGCAGGCGGATCCCGGCGTCGCCGATCAGCCGGTGGTTCCGGTCCGCCGGCGCGGCCGGGTCGAGCGGCACGTACGCCCCGCCCGCCTTGAGCACCGCCAGCATCCCGACCAGCAGCTCGGGGGAGCGGTCGAGCAGCAGCCCGACCCGCGCCTCCGGTCCGACGCCGTGCCGCCGCAGCACCCGGGCCAGCCGGTTCGCGCGCGCGTTCAGCGCACCGTAGGTGAGCTGCCGGTCGCCGGCCACCACGGCGACGGCGTCCGGCGTGCGTTCGGCGTGGTCCTCGACCAGCCGGTGCACCGGACGGTGCCCGGGTGCCGGCGAGACCGGCGGATTCCACCGGGTGAGCACGGCGCGTCGCGCCTCTTCGTCCAGAATGGACACTGCGGCGACCGGGCGCTCGGGGTCGGCGGCGAACCCGGCCAGCAGGTGCCGCAGCTGGGCGAGCAGCTGCCCGGCCGTCTCCGCGGTGTAGCGGCCGTTGTCGTACAGCAACGACAGCAGCAGCCGCGGCCCGGGCGCGGAGCTGAGCGTCAGCGGGTAGTCGGTCTGCTCGGCGGCGTGCACCTGACGCGCCTCGACACCGGTGAGGGCCCGGCCCGCCGCCTCGTCGACGGGGTAGTTCTCGAACACGACGATGCTGTCGAACAAGCTGCTGCCGCGCGGCACGGCACTGCACGCCTTCATCCGCACCAGCGAGCTGTAGGCGTTGCCCTGCATCTCCAGCAGGTCCTGGTGCACTTCGCGCAGCCACTCGCCGACAGACCGCGTCCGGGGCAGCCGTACTCGAGCGGGCAGCGTGTTGATGAAGAGGCCGACGATCGACTCGACGCCGGGCAGCTCCGGCGGACGGCCGGCGACGGTCACCCCGAAGACGACGTCGTCCTCGCCGCTGTGCCGGCTCAGCAGCACCGCCCAGGCGGCGTTCACCAGCGTGCTGGTCGTCACGCCGAGGCCGCGGGCGAATCGCGTCAGCTCCTCGGTCGTCGCTTCGGGGAGCCGGATTTCCGCCGTGCCGTACCCGTCGGAGGCACCAGGACGGCCGGTCGTTCGCGCCGGCAGCGGAGTCGCGGCGGCGAAGCCGCCCAGCCGCGCGCGCCAGAAGTCCTCCGCCGGGTCCTGGTCCCGCAACCACGCGATGTAGTCGCGGTAGGGCCGGGCCGGCGGGGCCGGGGCCGGGTGCGAGCCGTCCTTGCCCAGCGCTTCGTACCAGCCGAACAGCTCGCGCACGACCAGCGGCATCGACCAGCCGTCCAGGAGCAGGTGGTGGTGGGTCCAGACCAGTTCCCACTCCGCGTCGGCCACCCGGACGAGGGTGAGGCGAACCAGCGGCGGACGGCTGAGGGAGAACCCGCGTTCCCGGTCGGCGGCCAGGAATCCGGCCATGCGCTCGGCCTGCTCCGCGTGGTCGAGCGACCGCCAGTCGGCGGTGTCGACGGCCGCCGTCACGCCGTGGTGCACGACCTGGAGCGGGCGGTCCAGCCGGTCCCAGTGGAAAGACGTGCGCAGCGCCGCGTGCCGGTTCAGCACGCGTTGCCAGGCCGCGCGGAACCGGCGGGGGTCGAACCTGCCGGTCAGCCGGGCGGCCATCTGCACCACGTAGGATCCGGCGCCTTGCTCGCGGACCGTGTGGAACAGCATGCCTTCCTGCATCGGCGAAAGCGGGTAGATGTCCTCCACCGGGCCGCCGGCCGCGGCGGCGACCCGGTCGAGCGCGGCCTGATCCAGTCCGGCCAGCGGGAAGTCGGCGGGCGCGAGCGCGTCGCCGGACCCGGACCGGGCCGCCGCGAGCAGCGCGAGCAGGTGCGCGCGGAGCGCGTCGAGCAAGCCGGCCACGGTCTCGCGCCGATGCCGGGCGCCGTGCGTCACGGTGATCCGGAGCCGGCCGCCGGCGACCAGCGCGACCACGTCGATCAGGTACGGCCGCGGCGTGTCCGGTGCCTGGCCGCGCCCGGTGTCCTCTTCGGCGGGCAGCCACGGCGAGTCGCCCGCGAAGGACTGGTCCACCTGCCCGAGGTAGTTGAAGCACACCGCCGGGCCCGGCAAGCCCCGCAACCGCTCGGTCGCGGCGTCGGTGCGCCCGAAACGCAGCAGCCCGTAACCGAGGCCGCCGTCGGGCAGCGCGCGGATCGCTGCCCGGACGTTGCGCAACGCGGTCCGCGGCGGACCGGCGACCGGCAGGACGAGCGGGTGGATCGCGGTGAACCAGCCGACCGTCCGGGTCAGGTCGGCGGACCGGGAATCCCGGCCGTGGCTTTCCACGTCCACGACCGCCCGGTCGCTTCCGGTCCAGTCGCAGAGCGCGCGGCCGAGTGCGGTCAGCAGCAGCTCGTGCGCGCTGGCCGGACCGGCGGACCGGAGCACCTCCTCGGTGGTGGCGGGGTCCAGCGCGGCGGTCACGGACCCGGCGGCCGCATAGGTGTCGGCTGCCGGGTCGACGTCGACGTCCGTCGGCACCTTCTGGTTCTGCGCGTCGACCAGGACGTCCGTCCAGTAAGGAAGCTGGGCTTCGGTTTCGGCGTGGCCTGCCTGCTCGGCCGAGTCCGCCGCCCAGTCCCGGAACGCGGTGGTCTTCGCCGGGAGCGCGAGCGGCGCGCCGCGCAGCGCCTGGTGGTAGGCGGTGGCCAGGTCCTCCAGCAGGATCCGCCACGAGACGCCGTCGACGGCGAGGTGGTGGGCGACCAGCAGCAGCCGTTCGCTGCCGGCCAGTCTGATGTGGACGGCGCAGAGCAGGCAACCCGCGGACAGGTCGATGCCGGCGTGCGTCTGGGCAGCCACCGACGCGATCGCTTCGTCTTCGGCTTCCGCGCCGGTCAGGTCGGCGACGGCCACCTCGGCCCGCGCGGCACTGGACACTGCGGCGATGTCCAGCGTGGCACCGGACCCGACGCGCAGCCGCAGGGCGTCGTGGTGCGCGACCACTTCCCGGACCGCCGCCCGGAGGGCTTCGGTGTGCAGCGGACGGCGCGGCCGGACGAGCAGCGCCTGGTTGTAGTGCGCGGGTGTCGGCAGGTGCTGGTCCAGGAACCACTGCTGGATGGGAGTCGGCCGGACCGGGCCGGTGCCGGCGTTCCGGTCGCCGGGCCCGGTCGCCGCGGGGGCCGCCGCCTCGACGGCGGCCGCGAGCCCGCGCACGGTCCGGTTCTGGAACAGCATCTTGTGGCTGATCCGCAGGCCCGCCTTGGCGGCCTGGGTGATCACCTGGATGCTGAGGATCGAGTCGCCGCCCAGGGCGAAGAAGTCGTCGTCGCGGCCGACGCGGTCCAGCCCGAGCGCGGTCGCCCAGATACCGGCGATCGTGCGCTCGGCCGGCGTCGACGGCGCGGCGTAGGACACGGCCAGGTCCGGACGGTCCGCGCCGGGCGGCGGCAACGCGGCGCGGTCGAGCTTGCCGCTGGGCAGCGACGGGAACTCGTCGAGGACCACGAACGCGGCGGGCACCATGTAGTCCGGCAGGGCGCGGGCGCACGCCTCGCGCAGCTCGTCGGTGGTGACCCCGGTGCGCGCCACCGCGTAGCCGACCAGCCGCGGGGTGCCCGGCTGGTCTTCGCGCAGGACGACCACAGCGTCCGCCACGTCCGGCACACTGCGCAGCGCAGCTTCGACCTCGCCGGGCTCGATCCGGAATCCGCGTAGTTTCACCTGGTCGTCGAGCCGGCCCAGGAACGCGAGCGACCCGTCGGCGCGGAACCGCACCCGGTCGCCGGTGCGGTAGAGCCGTGCGCCGGGCGGGCCGAACGGATCCGGCACGAACCGGCCGGCGGTCAGCCCCGGCCGGCCGAGGTAGCCGCGGGCCAGGCCGGTACCGCCGAGGCAAAGCTCGCCGGGAACACCGATCGGCGAGGGGCGCAGGTCTGCGTCGAGCACATACGCGGTGCTGCCCGGGATCGGCCGGCCGATCCCGACGGGTGCCCCGGGCCGGCACTCGGCCATGACGGTGCAGATCGTCGCCTCGGTCGGCCCGTAGAGGTTGTGGAACCGGCGGCCGGGCGCCCAGCGGCGCACCAGGTCCGCCGAGCACGCTTCGCCGCCGACCGTCACGGTGGTCAGCGCGGGCAGTGCGGCGTCGGGCGTCACCGCCAATGCGGAGGGCGGCAGCAGCACCGTCGTCACCGCTTGCTCGTCGAGCAGCCGGAGCAGGTCGGGGCCGGGCAGCGGGCGCTCGCGCGGCGCGAGGCACAGCGTGGCCCCCGACGGCAGCGCCATGACGACTTCCAGCAGCGACGCGTCGAAGCTCAGCGACGCGTACTGCAGCACCCGGCTCCCGTGGCCGACGCCCAGCTCGCTCGCCTGTGCGCGGGCGAGTGCGGCGATGCCGCGGTGGGGGACCATCGTGCCTTTCGGCCGGCCGGTCGAGCCGGAGGTGTAGATGACGTACGCGAGGGTGTCCGGCGCGACCGGCGGCAGCGGGCTGTCGTCGCGTTCGGCGCGGATGGCCGGCCACCGCTCGTCGAGCAGGAGGACGTTCCGCTGCCCGGGCAGCCGGTCGAGCAGGTCGCGCCGGGAAAGCAGCAGGCGCGCCCGGCTGTCGTCGATCATGTACGCCAGCCGGTCGGCCGGGTACGTCGGGTCCAGCGGGAGGTAGGTGCCGCCGGCCTTCATGATGCCCAGCAGGCTGATCACGAGCTCGGGACACCGGTCCAGGCAGACGGCCACGCGGACGTCCGGGCCGACGCCCGCGGCCCGCAGGTGCTGTGCGAGCCGGGTGGCGCGGGCGTCGAGCGCGGCGTAGGTGAGCTGGTGCTCGCCCATCGCGACCGCCACCACGTCCGGCGTTCGCCCGGCCTGCGCCGCGACCAGCTCCGCGAATCCGAGGGCCGGGGCGGCGGGGGCCGGAGTGTGGTTCCACCGGCGGGTCAGCAGGTCGTGGTCGGCATCGGGCAGCAGCGGCACTTCGCGCAGCCGGCGGTTCGGCTCGGTGGTCAGCGCGGCGAGCGCGTCGAGCAGCACGACGGCGATGCGCTCGACGGTGTCCGGTTCGAACAGGGCGGTGTTGTAGATCAGGGTGCCGGTCAGCGAGTGCGGGCCTTCGACCAGGGCCAGCGCCAGGTCGAACTTCGCCGTTCCGTTGCCGGGCGCGGGTTCAAGCGGCCGCACCCGGACACCGGGCCAGTCGATCTCGGCCGAAGACACCCGCTGGTAGTCACAGCCGACCTGCGCCAGCGGCGCGTAGCTGGCGTCCCGCGCCGGGCGCAGTTCCTCCACCAGCTGCTCGAACGGCACGTCCTGGTTGGCGTAGGCATCCAGGCACGTCTCGCGAACCCGGGCCACCAGCTGGGCGAAGGTCGGGTCGCCGCCGAGATCGGTGCGCAGGACCAAGGTGTTGGTGAAGAACCCGATCAGCCGCTCGGCTTCTTCGGTGGGGCGCTGGCCGATCGGCGCGCCGACGACGATGTCGTCCTGGCCGCTGTAGCGGGACAGCACCAGCGAGAACGCGGCCAGCAGGGTCATGAACGGGGTGGCGCCGATTTCCCGGCTCACCTGGTGCAGCAGCTGGCGGACCGGTCCGGGGACGGTGAACGCGTGGCTCGCGCCGTCGAATCCCAGCTCCGGCGGGCGCGGGCGGTCGGTGGGCAGCTCGAGCAGGGCCGGCGCGCCGGCCAGGGTGCCGCGCCAGTACCCGAGCTGCCGGTCCAGCGTCTGACTGTCCAACCAGGACCGTTGCCAGAGCGTGTAGTCCGCGTACTGGAACGGAAGCCGCGGCAGGGCCGGCTCGCGGTGTTCACGGTGCGCGGTGTAGAGCTCGGTCAGCTCGGCCAGCAGCACTTCGAGCGAGTGGCCGTCGGCGATCGTGTGGTGCAGGCCGAGCAGCAGCACGTGGTCGTCGCCGGCCAGCCGCAGCAGACGCGCTCGGACCAGCGGCCCGGCCTGGAGGTCGAACCGCAGCCGGGCTTCGGCCGCGGCGAGCCGGCGCACCACCGCCTCGCTTCGGCCGGCGCCGAGGCCGCCGAGATCCACGACCGGCAGCGGCACCGCCGCGGGCGGGGCGATCACCTGCCGCGGGGTGCCGGTGCCGAAGGCGGTGCGCAGCGGTTCGTGCCGCGCGGCGATGGCGCTCAGCCCGGCGGCGACGGCGGCCACGTCGAGGGTGCCGGTCAGCCGCAGGCCGGCGATGATGGTGTTGAGCGGGCTGTCCGGTGCCCATTGCTCGAAGAACCACGCCCGCTGCTGCGCGAACGACAACGGCACTTCCGCCGGACGGTCCCGGGGGCCCAGTGGCGGCCGCTGGTCCGCGGTGGTGTCGCGGCGCGCTTCGACGTGCTCGGCGAGCTCCGCGACGGTGGGATGCTCGAACAGCACCCGGAGCGGCACGTCGACGCCGAACACCGCCCGGAGCCGGGCGTGGACCTGCGCCGCGATCAAGGAATGGCCGCCGAGCGCGAAGAAGTTGTCGTGCACGCCGACGTTCTCGACGCCGAGGAGCTGTTGCCAGACCCCGGCGACCACCTCCTGCACCGGTGTCCTCGGCGCGGCGGGTTCGCCGTTCGCGCACTCGCGGCCGGGCGCGGGCAGCGCGGCGGTGTCGATCTTGCCGTGCGCGGTCAGCGGGAACTCGTCCACGACGACGAAGTGGGCGGGAACCAGGTGGCCGGGGAGCCGCCGCGCCAGGTGGTCGCGCAGGTCGCCGGCCTCGCCGGTCGTGGTGAGATGGGCGACGAGCCGGCCGTCCCGGAGCCGGACGTGGGCGTCGGTCACCCGCGGGTGGGCCCGCAGTGCGGCCTCGATCTCGGCCGGTTCGACGCGGTGGCCGCGGAGCTGGATCTGGTCGTCGGCGCGGCCGAGGTAGACGAACGTGCCGTCGGGCAGTGCGCGAGCGAGGTCGCCGGTGCGGTACATGCGGGCGCCGGCCGTCCCGTGGGGATCCGGCACGAAGCGCTGGGCGGTCAGGCCGGGGCGCCGGAGGTAGCCGCGGGCGGGGCCGGCGCCGCCGACGTGGATCTCGCCGGTGCGGCCGGCGGACACCGGCCGGAGGTTGTCGTCGAGCAGGTAGAGGCGCAGGTCGGGGATGGGGCGGCCGATGACGCTGCCCGTGGCCGGGTCGAGGTCGGCCGCGCCGACCACGTGGCGGGTGACGTGCACGGTGGTTTCGGTGATGCCGTACATGTTCACCAGCCGCGGCCGGGACAGGCCGTGCCGTCCGGCCCAGTCGGACAGCCGGTCCGCGGGCAGGGCTTCGCCGCCGAAGACGACCGTGCGCAGGCTGGGCAGCTCGCCGGCGGCCTCGGCCAGCGGCAGGAACGCCGACGGCGTCTGGTTGAGCACCGTGACCGCCTGGCGGTCGGCCAGGACGGCGAACTCGGCCGGGGTGCGCCGGGTCACGTCGTCGACGAGCACCAGGCGGCCGCCGTGCGCCAGCGCGCCCCACAGCTCCCACACCGAGAAGTCGAACGCCGCCGAGTGGAACAGGCTCCACACGTCGTGCTCGCCGAAGCCGAACCACGGGCGGGTGGCGTCGAACAACCGCGTCGCGTTGCCGTGCGGGACCAGCACGCCCTTGGGCTGCCCGGTCGAGCCGGAGGTGTAGATGACGTACGCGAGGTCCGCCGGGTCGATCCGCGGCCGCACCGGCTCGGCTTCGGTGCCGTCCGCGACGACCACCGCCGGCCCGGCCGGCACCCGGTCCGCCGGCCCGCCGGTGGTGACGAGGACCGGGATCCGGCTGTCGGAGACCAGGTAGTCCAGCCGCTCCCGCGGATACGCCGGGTCCAGCGGCAGGTAAGCGCCGCCGGCGAGGTGACACGCCAGCACGGCGATCACCTGCTGCGGGCCGCGGTCCAGCAGCACCCCGGCGAGCACCTCGCGGCCGACTCCGGCCGACCGCAGCCGCTGTGCCAGCCCGGCGGCCCGGCGGGCCACGGCGCGGTAGGTGAGCTGCTCCCCGCCCCACACGAGGGCGACCGCGTCCGGCCGCTCGCGCGCCTGATCGAGGAAGCGCTCGACCAGTGACCCCTCGGCGGGCGAAACCTCCGCGGCCGGCGGGTTCCAGCTCGCGAGCAGCCTCGCTTCCTGCTCGGGCGGGAGTGCCGTGAGTGCGGCGACGGGGGCGTCCGGGTTCGCGACGAGCGCGGCCAGCAGGTGTTCCAGCTCGGCCAGCAGTGCGCCGGCACCCGGTTCGTCGTACTGGTTCCGCGCGTACACGAGCCGCAGAGCCAGCCGCTCGGCCGGTACCGAGACCAGGGTGAGCGGGTAGTGGGTCTGTTCGCGGAAGCTGACGTCTTCCACTCGCGGACTGCCGTCGGCTTCGGCGTGTTCGTCGAGCGGGTAGTTCTCGAAGACCACCAGGCTCTCGAAGAGCGGGCTGTCCCGGGGCGCTTCACTCCAGCGCTGCGCGTCCGCCAGCGGGGTGTGCTCGTATTGGCGGAGTTCGACGAACGCCTGCTGGAGATCCGCCAGCCACCCGGCGACGGCGCGCTCGCCGGTCACCCGCACCCGGACCGGGACGGTGTTGATGAACAACCCCACCATGTGCTCGGCACCGGCGAGCCCGGGCGGCCGCCCGGCGACGGTCGCGCCGAACAGGACGTCGGACTGCCCGCTGTGCCGCGCCAGCAAGAGCGCCCACGCGGCCTGGACGAGCGTGTTGACGGTGAGCCCGTGGCCGCGGCCGAGTTCGCGCAGCGCGGCAGTGGCGGGTTCGGACAGGTCCAGCCGCGCCGAGCCGGTGCCCTCGCTCGCCTCGGCGGTTCCGCTCGGCAGCGGGGTGGGTGCGGCGAAGGCGGCCAGCGTGGTCCGCCAAAACTCCTCCGCCTGCGCGAGGTCGAGTCCCCGGTACCAGGCGATGTAGTCGCCGAAGGCGGGTGCCGGGGCGAGCCCGGCGTCCCGGCCGGTGACCGCGGCCCGGTAGAGCGTCATCACTTCGCCGAACACCCGGGACCGCGACCAGCCGTCCAGCACCGCGTGGTGGTTGGTCCAGATCAACCGGTGTGCCCGGTCGCCGAGCCGTGCCAGGGTCAGCCGGAACAGCGGCGCCCGGGCCAGGTCGAAGCCGCGGGCCCAGTCCTGTCCGGCGAGCTCGGCGACGGCGGCGGTCTGCTCGGCCGGGTCGAGCCCGGTGAGGTCGGCTTCGGTCCACGGCAGTGTCACCTGCCGGTGCACGACCTGCCGGGCCTGCGCCTGCCCGGTCCAGCGGATCGCGGTGCGCAGGGCGGCATGCCGGTCGACGACCTCCGCCCAGGCGGCACGGAACGCCGCCGCGTCGAGCGCACCCACCAGCGCGCAGGACACCTGTTCCACGTAGGGGTCGGCGTCCGGTTCGTACAGGGCGTGGAACACCATGCCCTGCTGCAGCGGCGAGAGCGGGTAGATGCGCTCGATGCGGTGGTGCTGTCCGGTCATGCGTCCCCCTCGGCGGGCAGCGTCTCGAGTTCGTCCATGAGCTCGGCCAGGTCCTCCTCCGTGAGGCCGGACTCGGCGAAGCTGTCCTCCGGTTCCGCCCGGGCGTTCGTTCCGGTGCCGGCGGCGAGCTCGGTCAGGCAGTCCCCTGCCAGCGCCTCGATGGTCGGCGCGCGGTGCACCGCCGGGCTGTAGACCCAGGTCATCCGCAGCCGGCCGCCGAGCTCGACGGCCGTGATGTCGAGCAGGTACGGCCGCCGGCCTGCCGGGTCCGCGGTGGTGCCGAGCCGGTCGGGCACCAGCTCCAGCAGCCCGTCGCCGTCGGCGGCACCGGTGCCGCGGCCCAGGTAGTTGACCCGGATGGCCGGGCTGGGCAGCGCCCGCAGCCGCGCCGTGGCGGTGTCCGAGCGGAGGTGGCGCAAGACGCCGTAGCCCGTGCCGTCGGACGGAGCCGGGGCGGTTCCGTCCGCACTCAGCCGTACCGGGTGCATGGTGGTGAACCAGCCGACGGTGCGGCTCAGATCGACGTCCGGCCAGCGGACGTCCCGGCCGTGGCCCTCGACGTCCACGACGACCTGCTGCTGCCCGGTCCACTTGCCCAGCACCCGGCCGAGCGCGCCGAGCACGGCGGCGTGCACCGAAGCTCGCACCGAACGCCCGAGGAGGGCTTCGGTGGCCGCGGCGTCGAGTTCCACCGTGACAGCCCGGCTGTCGCCGTAGGTGGCCGCTCCGGCCGCGCGGTACTCGTCCCGCGGGATCCGGGTGGTGCGGGCCGCCGTCAGCAGGTCTGTCCAGTACGGGATTTCGCCGTCGTGGGCGTGCGCCCGTTCGGCCATTCGCATTGCCCACTGCCGGTACGAAGTCGTTTTGGCGGGCAGCCGGACGGGCTGACCGGCAGCTGCCTGTCGGTACGCGGTCGCGAGGTCTTCGAGCAGGATTCGCCACGACACACCGTCCACACCGAGGTGGTGGGCCACCAGGACCAGCCGCTGAGCGTCGCCGCCCCCGGCGAGAACGCCGTGAAGCAGGCAGCCGGATGCGATGTCGATGTCCTGCTGCGCCCGAACGACAGCAGGTTCGAGGTCGTCGGCGATGCTCAGCAAGTCGTGGCCGGCAGCCGGCGCGTTGTCCACCGTCCAGCCGTCGGCACCGAGGGTGAGGCGCAGGCGTAGTGCGTCGTGATGGGCGACCAGCGCGTCCAACGCGGTCCGCAGCGGCTCGGCACGCAGGGTTTGCCGTGGCCGCAAGCAGATCGTCTGGTTGTAGTGCGACGGGTCGGGCAGGCCCAGGCCGAGGAACCAGCGGTGGATCGGCGTCGCCGGGACCGGCCCGGTCACCGGTCCCTGCTCGGCCTCGACCGGAGCGGCCTCGGTCGCGCTCGCGGCGGCGAGCGCGGCGATCGTCGGGTGCTGGAACAACAGCGGCGGCGTCACCGCGATGCCGGCCTGGTTCGCGCGCGAGACCACCTGGATGCCCAGGATCGAGTCGCCGCCCAGGGCGAAGAAGCTGTCGTGGCGGCCGACCCGGTCGACACGCAGCAGCTCGGCCCAGATGGCGGCGAGCGTCTCCTCCACGGGCGACTGCGGCGGCGCGTACGCCGTGGCGCCGGCCGGTGCCGGTAGGGCCGCCCGGTCGAGTTTCCCGTTGGCAGTCAACGGGATCGCCTCGAGAGACACCAGCGCCGACGGCACCAGGTAGGACGGCAGGTGCGCGGTGCAGTGCGCCCGCAGGACGTCGGGGGCCGCGTCGGCGACGACGTACCCCACCAGCTGCGGCGCGCCGTTGCCGTCGCGGACGACGACCGTCGCGTCCTGGACGCCGGGGTGCCGCCGGAGCACCGCGGCGACCTCGGCCGGTTCGACCCGGTAGCCGCGCAGCTTCACCTGTTCGTCGTTGCGGCCCAGGAACACCAGGGTGCCGTCGCCGAGCCGGCGCGCCAGATCACCGGTGCGGTAGAGCCGTTCGCCCGGTTGCCGCGCGTGCGGGTCCGGCACGAACCGTTCGGCGGTCGCCCCGGGCTTGCCGAGGTAGCCGCGAGCCACCGCCGGACCGCCGACGCACAATTCGCCGCTTGTCCACAGTGGAGCGAAGGCGAGCCGGTCGTCCAGCACGTGCACCCGGGCGTGGGGGAGCGGCCGCCCGAGCGGCACCAGGCCGTCCGCCGCGGTGACCTCGTGGCTGAGCACGCCGACGGTCGTCTCGGTCGGGCCGTAGTGGTTGAGCAGCCGGCAGTCCGGCGCCAGCTCGCGCACCGCACGGACCAGGTCGGCGGGCAGCGCCTCGCCGCCGAGGACCAGACGCCGCTTCGGCAGGACCGCCGCGGGCCGGTCGCCGTCCAGCAGCGCACGCAGGTGTGAAGGCACGATCTTCAGGCAGTCCACCGGATTCCGGTCCAGGTAGCCGGCCAGCATCGCCGGGCTGTTGGCGGCTTCGCGGGACAGCACGTGCAGCGTGCCGCCGGTGCACAGCGACGGGTAGACGACGGTGTGCCCGAGGTCGGCGGCGAAGGTCGAGACGATGCCGTACCCGGCACCGGCGGGCAGGTCCAGCACGTCCGCGATGCCGCGCGTGTAGCGGGCCAGGCTGTCGTGGGTGACCGCGACGCCCTTCGGCTCGCCGGTGGAGCCGGACGTGAAGACGACGTAGGCGAGGTTGGCGAGGCGTGCCCCGCCGTCCGGGCCGGTCGCGTCCTCGTCCGCCGGCCGCGGGCCGGCTTGGCCGAAAGCGGTCGTGTCCTCGCCGTCCTCGGTCAGGACGTGGCGCACCCCGGCCTGTTCGAACAGGGACCGGCGGCGCGCCACCGGAAGATCGGCGTCGACGGGCACGTACGCCGCGCCGGACTTCAGCACGCCGAGCAGCCCGGCGACGGAACCGATGCCCCGCCCCGCCACCAGCCCGACCCGATCTTCCGGCCGCACGCCGGCCCGGCGCAGGCGGTGCGCGATCCGGTTCGCCCGCTCGTCGAGCTCGCGGTAGGTGAGCCGGTCGTCACCCGCGACGACCGCCGCCTGGTCCGGCCGCAGCGCTGCCTGCTCCTCGAACAGCGTGTGCACGCAGCGATCCGGGGCCTCGACGGGAGAAGCGGGCAGACCGTCGGCCGAGGCCCGGCGCGATTCTTCGTCCGGGGACATCGGCAGCGACCCGACGAGCGACTCGGGATCCGCCACCGCGGCGGCGAGCAGGCACCGGTACATCGCCGCCAACCGGCCCGCGTCGTCCGTCGTCAGCCGGGCAGTGTCGTAGTGCAGCGACAGCCGAAGCACCGAGCCGCCGAGTGTGCCGTCCAGCAGGATCGGGAACGGCTCGCGGTGGGCGACCGCCGAGGTCACCGGCCAACCCGGCTGGGCCGGCCGCCGCGTCCAGGCGAACGCGGCCCGCGCGACCGGCACCTCCTCGAACGCCGACGCGTCGAAGAACTCCTGGTTCGCCACCAGGTCCCGCGCCTGGCCGGCGACCGCGGCGACGGACTCGGCGAACGTCTGGGTCGCGGCTACCGCCGTCGCGTGCGGCAGCCACTGGGCGTACGGGCCGACCGCGTCGCGCATCTCCGCGTGCGGCCGGTTCGCCGCCGCCGTGGCGATCCGGACGACGCCGCCGGCCACGCGCGTCAGCAACGCCTGCCACGCCGCGGCGAACACGGCGTCGACCGGCCAGTTCCGTTCCTCCGCGCACTGCAGGACCAGCGCGGTGACGTCAGGTGCGAGATCGACCGGCACGGTGGCCGGGCGGAAGCCGCCCGGCGCGCCGGTTCGTTCCACGGGCAGCGCTTCGGCGGGCGGCAGCGCGGCGAGGTGCGTCCGCCAGAACTCCCGGCCGCCGGAGGTCTCCGGCGCGGTCAAGACGTCGTGCTGCCACTCGGCGGCGTCGGCGTACTGCAACGGTTCGTCCCGGGGCGGCCGGCCGTCGTAGCGCTCGCGGATCTCGGTCAGCAGGACGTGCAGCGACATCGCGTCGGCCGGCACGCCGGGCATGGTCAGCAGCAGCGCGGCCCGGGAACCCGGCAGCAGCACCAGATCGGCCAGGACGAGCGGATCGCCCGCGAGGTCGAACACCGTGCCGGCGCGCGCCCGCGCGAGGCCGCCCGCGTCGGTGCCGTCGTGGACCGCGTACGCCACGCGAGGTGTCGGCCGGATGACCTGAACGGGCAAGTCCATCCCCGGCGGCCGGTGCAGCACCGTCCGGAGTGCTTCGTGCCGCAGGCACACGCTGTCGACCGCGAGGCGCAGGCGTTCCGGGTCCGGGTGCCCGTCGATCTCGGCGAGCGCCTGAGCCGGGTGGACACCGCTGCGGTCGGCCTGCCGCACCAGCCAGGCGCGCTTCTGCTGTGGGGAGAGCCGGTAGCCTTCCATGGCCGCGCTACTGGCCCTGTCCGCCCGCGCCGGCCATCGCGACCACCAGCTTGCGCGGTCCCGAGTACGGCATGCGCCCGTGGGAGACGAGCATGTTCTCCAGGATGGCGATGTCGCCACCCTGCCACGGGAACACGATCGCCTCTTCCCGGTAGACGCGGCGGATCTCGTCGAGGTCGGCTTCGTCGATGGGGCTGCCGTCGCCGTAGTAGCTGTTGCGCGGCAGGCCGTGCTCGCCGAAGGTGGCCAGCAGCGTCTCGCGGATCTCGGGCGCCTGTGCGGAGACGTGGAACAGGTGCGCCTGGTTGAACCAGGCGGTCTCGCCGGTCTCCGGGTGCGTCACCACCGCCTGGCACACCTGGCGGGTCCGCAGGCCGTCGTCGGCGAGCCAGTCGTACTCGATCCCGGCGCGCCGGCAGAATTCCTCGACCTCGGCGCGCTCCTCGGTCCGGAACACGTCCTGCCACGGCAGGTCCAGGCCCTGCCCGTAGTTGCGGACGTACAGCACCCCGTGCTCGGTGAACCGGTCGCGGATCGCGGCGGGGATGCGGTCGAAGACGCGGGTGCTGTCCGCGAGCGGGGTCTGGCCGCCTTCGGGCGCGGCCCGCACCGAATAGAACCCGAGCTTCAGCGGCCACGACCGGCTGTAGGCCATCTCGTTGTGCTGCGGGATCTCCTGCGCGGCCGGGTATTCGGTAGAGGTGTACACGTTTCCCGCGACGTGACTGCGCGGCGTCGAGCCGTAGGCGTACTCGAGCATGTCGCCGCCGACCAGCCGGACCACCTGCTCGAACTCGGCGACGTCGCCGACGGTGAAACCACGCAGCAGCACGGCTTTGTGCCGTACGGTCTGCTCGCGGACCTGGTCGCGGTGGGCCTCGACCCAGGACAGCGCGTTGACGCCGTCCACCGCCGGGGTGAACAGCAGCGGCGTCGGGCCGTCGGCCGACAGCGGGCGGGCCGAGACCAGCGTCTCCGGCGCGAGGCTCACCGCGGTCCGCCGCCGGGGCCGGAACGGGGCTGATCCGCTTTCCCGAATGCTCATCTTCCCGCTTCCTGTCGTGCGTGTGCGTGGTCGGGTTCTGCCGCGACGGCCCGCCTGCGCCGTCGCAGTGCGCCTTGGCTGTAGGCGGCGGCGCCCGCGGCGTCCGCCGTCCGTTCCGCCCGGTCGGCAGCGGCGAGTTCGCCGGCCAGGACCGCGATCGGGATCCCCGGATCGGCCGTGACCGCGCGCAGCACGCGCCCGACGTGGCCGGCCAGCCGGACGATCCCGGCGGGCCGGAACAGGTCGGTCTTGTACTCGCAGACCAGCGCCAGGCCGGCGGTCGTGCGGTGGAACTCCAGGCGAAGGTCGTAGCGGGCCATGCCGGGTGGCGTGCCGGCCGGCTGTGCGCCGAGGCCGCCGAACGTGGCGGCGGCGGGCTCGTCCTGGACGACGAACCAGGTCTGGAACAGCGGCAGGTGGCCGGCCGAACGCTCCGGCCGCACCTCTTGCACGACCCGTTCGAACGGTGCCTCGGAGTGTGCGTAGGCGTCCAGGCACGAGGACCGGACCTGCTCGAGCAGGCCGGCGAAGGTGGGTTCGCGGCCCGGGACCGCCCGCAGCACGACGGTGTTGACCAGGCAGCCGATCAGCTCCTCGAGCTCGGGCCGGGACCGGTTCGCGACCGGGGTCCCGGCCACCACCTCGGGCAGGTCCCTCGCCTGGTGCAGGGCGAGCGCGGTGGCGGCGAAGAGCACCATGAACGGGGTCGTGCCGGTCCGGTCGGCGACGTCGGGCACGCCGGCCGCGACCGCGGCGGGCAGGCCGGCCTGGTGCACCGCGCCGGCGTGGGTCTGCACGTCCGGCCGGGGCAGGTCGGTCGGCAGCGGGGCCGGGGACAGCCCGGCCAGCCGCGCCCGCCAGTACGCGAGATCGGCCGCGACCTGCTTGCCCGCCGACCGTTCCCGCTGCCAGGCGGCGTAGTCGGCGAACTGGATCGGCAGCGGCGCACGGGCGATCGGTTCGCCGGCGACCGCCGCCTGGTAGTTCGCCCCCAGCTCGCGCAGCAAGAGGTCGAGCGAGTGGCCGTCGGCGATGAGGTGGTGCAGGCACAGCGCGAGCCGGTGGTCCGCCGGGCCGGACCGGACCAGCACGATCCGCCACAGCGGGCCCCCGGTGAGGTCGAAGGGGGTCTGCGCGACCGCCCGCACGACGCGGTCGGCGCGGTCCGGCCGGCCGGTCATGTCGACCAGCGGGAGGTCGGCGGCGAGCCGGTCCCGGGCGAGCTGACCCACGTCGTCGCCGGTGACGGTCAGGTGGGTGCGGAGGCTTTCGTGCCGGTCGACGACTGCTTGCAGCGCCGTGCGCAGGGCCCGAGGGTCCAGTTCGCCGGTCAGCCGGACGGCACCCGCGATGTGGTGGAGCGGCGTGCCCGGCCGCCACCGCTCCAGGAACCAGAGCCGCAGCTGCGCCGACGAAAGCGGTGCGGGACCGGTCCGCTCCCGGGGGGCGATCGGGGCTTCGCCGGGCTGGGCGCCGTCGATCTCCTTCGCCATCGCGACGAGGTCGGGCGCGTCGAAGACGGTGCGCAGCGGCAGGTCGACGCCGAACTCGGCGCGGATCCGGCCCTGCAGCCGGGTGGCGATCAGGGAATGCCCGCCGAGCGCGAAGAAGTTGTCGTGCAGCCCGGCTTCCGGCACCCGCAGCACGGCGCACCAGAGCCCGGCCAGCGCCAGCTCGGTGGGCGTCCGCGGCGCAACGTGCCCGGTCGCCGGTTCGCCGCCGCCGGTGCCCGGGTCGGGCAGCGCGGCGACGTCGACCTTGCCGTGCGTGGTCAGCGGGAACGCCTCGAGCGTGACGTAGTGAGCCGGACGCAGGTGTGCCGGAAGGGTTTCCCCGACGCGGGCGCGGAGATCGCCGATGTCGCCGTCCGCGGTGAGGTAGGCCACGAGGCGCTGGTCGCCGGGCTCGTCTTCGCGCAGGACGACGCGCGCGCCGGTGACCCGGGGATGGCGGCGCAGCACCGCTTCGATTTCGCTCGGCTCGACGCGGTGGCCGCGCAGCTGCACCTGGTCGTCGGACCGGCCGAGGTAGACGAAGGCGCCGTCCGGCCGGGCGTGCGCGCGGTCGCCGGTGCGGTACACGCGGGAGCCGGGTTCCCCGTGCGGGTCCGGCACGAACCGCTCGGCGGTCAGCCCGGGCCGGCCGAGATAGCCGCGCGCCGGCCCGGCGCCGCCGACGTGGAGGTGCCCCGCGACCCCGGCGGGCACCGGCCGGAGGTCGTCGTCGAGCAGGTACACGCGCAGGTCCGGGATCGGGCGTCCGATGACGCTGCCGGAGACGCGGGTGAGGTCCGGGCGGCCGACCTCGTGGTGGGTGACGTGGACGGTGGTTTCGGTGATGCCGTACATGTTCACCAGCCGCGGCCGGTCCAGCCCGCACCGCGCGGCCCAGCCGGCGAGCCGGTCCGCGGGCAGCGCCTCGCCGCCGAAGACGACCGTGCGCAGCGCGGGCAGTTCGCCGGCCGTCCCGGCCAGCGGCAGGAAGGCCGACGGCGTCTGGTTCAGCACGGTGACGGCCTGGTCGCGGAGAACCCGGGCGAAGTCGGCGGGTGCGCGGCGCGTGGTGTCGTCGACGAGGACGAGGCGACCACCGTGCGCGAGCGCGCCCCACATCTCCCACACGGAAAAGTCGAACGAGACGGAGTGGAACAGGCTCCACACGTCGTGCGGGCCGAACCCGAACCAGTGCCGGGTGGCGTCGAACAGCCGGGCCGCGTTGCCGTGGGGGACCAGGACGCCCTTCGGCTGCCCGGTCGATCCGGACGTGTAGATCACGTACGCCAGCTGCGCGGGATCGACCGGCGCCGGCACGGGCTCGGCCGCCCCGGCGGCGGCCGTGATCACGCGCGGGCCGGCCGGGACCCGGGCGGCCAGGTCCGGCGCGGTGACCACCACGGACGCGCCGCTGTCGGACACCAGGTAGCCGAGCCGTTCCTGCGGGTACGCCGGGTCGAGCGGCAGGTACGCCCCGCCGGCCAGGTGGCAGGCGAGCACCGCGATCACCTGGAGCGGCCCCCGGTCCAGCAGGACGCCGGTCAGCACCTCCGGACCCACGCCGGCGGCGCGCAACCGGCCGGCCAGGGCCCCGGCACGGCGCAGCACGGCGCGGTAGGTGAGCTGCTCCTCGTCCCACACCAGGGCCACCGCGTCGGGCTGCCGTCGGGCGGCCGCGACGAACCGCTCGATCAGCGCCGGGCCGTGGACCGCGGCCGGCGCGGGGTTCCAGGCCCGCACCAGTTCGTCGTCCGCCGGAGCCGCCGAGACGGTGCCCACGCACTGCGCCGGGTCGGCCACGAAGGACTCCAGGACGCGGGTCACCTGACCGGCCAGTTCCGCCGCGCAGTCCTCGGTGTAGCGATCGGTGGCGTACAGCAAGCGGAGCGAGAGCCGTTCGCCCGGTGCCGCGACGAGGGTCAGGGCGGCATCGGTCTGCTCGGTGGCGCGCACGTCGTGCGCCCGCAACCCGCCACGCGGCCGGACGGCTTGCTCGCCGAGCGGGTAGTTCTCGAAGACCACCAGGCTGTCGAACAGCCGCGTGCCGCGCGGCACGGCACTGTGCCCCTGGACGCGCACCAGCGGCGTGTGCTCGTACTGACGCACCTCGGCGAACGATGACTGCACCGCACGCAGCCAAGGCGTCACAGCGGCGGCCGGGTCGGCCCGCAGGCGCAGGGGAAGGCTGTTGATGAACAGCCCGACCATGCCCTCGACACCCGGCAGTTCCGGCGAACGGCCGGACACGGTCACCCCGAACACGACGTCGTCGGTCTCGGCGTGGCGGGCGAGAACCAGGCCCCACGCCCCCTGGACCGCGGTGCTGAGCGTCAACCCGTGGGTTCGGCACAGCTGCCGGAGTTCGCGGGTGCGCTGCGCGGACAACGCGACCTCGGCGGTGGCGGCACCGGCCGGCCCGCAACCCGGCTGGTCCAGGGGAAGCGGAGTCGGCGCGGTGAACCCGGCGAGCGCCTCGCGCCACACCGCGTCGGCCGCGGCGGTGTCCTGCTCGCGCAGCCACGCGACGTACTCCTGGTACGGCGGAACGGCGGGCAGCCGTGGCCGTCGTCCGGCGCGACGGGCTTCGTAGCAGGTGAAGACGTCGGTCAGGACGACCGGCAACGACCAGCCGTCCATCAGCAGATGGTGGTGCGTCCACACGAACCGGTGGGTCCGTTCGGCGACCCGGGCGAGGGCGAAGCGGAACAGCGGCGGCTCCGTCAGGTCGAAGGAGGCGGCGCGTTCGCTCTCCAGCAGGTCCGCCACCAGCGCGGCCACGTCGTCCCGGCCACGCCAGTCGGGCACCCGCCAGGGCTCGGGCACCTCGCGGTGCACGACCTGCACGGGATCTTCGCCGTCGGCCTGGTGGAACGTCGTGCGCAGCGCCGGGTGGCGGGAAACGACGTCGTGCCAGGCACTCCGGAAGACCTCGACGTCGAGTTCGCCTTCGAGCGCGAAGGAAAGCTGCACGACGTACACGCCGCTGTCCGGTGACAGCAGGGCGTGGAAGTGCATGCCCTGCTGCAAGGGCGACAGCTCGTAGGTGGCTTCGACGCCGGAGTCGCCGGTGGTGCCGGCGAGCGTGCCGGCGTGCCGGAGGAACTGCCCGGCGAGCCGGGCGATGGTGCTCTCCGCGTGCCTCGCGGGCGCGTAGGTCCAGCGGACGTGCAGCCGTCCGGCCACGACGAACGCGGTGATCTCCACCGGGTACGGCCGGGGCTGGCGCGGGTCCTGCGTGCCGGCGGGCAGTTCGGCGGCGAGTTCCCACGGTGCGTCGGCCAGGCCGCCGTCGAGCCGGCCGAGGTAGTTGAAGCACACCTCCGGCACGGGAAGGGAGCGCAGCGGAGCATCCGGCCCGTGCCGCAGTGCCAGGCAGCCGGTGCCTGCTGCTTCGGCGCCGTCCGCGCCGAGGACGACCGGCTCGATGACGGTGAACCAGCCGACGGTGCGGGTGAGATCGGCTTCCGGCCCGGTGTCCCGGCCGTGGCCTTCGACGTCGACCAGCACCCGGTCGCGGCCGGTCCACTCGGTCAGCACCCGGCCCAAGGCGGCGTGCAGGATGGCCTTCGCCGACCGCGCGCCGACCGGCCGCAGCAGTGCCGAGGTCTCGGGCTCGCCGAGGGCGACGGTCACCGTGCAGGCGTCGCCGCAGGTGCCGGCACCGGCGTGGGGGAAGTCGGCGGGGACACGGCCGTCGTACTGCTCCAGCAGCGACCGGCACCGGCCCGGATCGCCCGCGCGTCCGGCGGCCGACCGGGCCCACTGGCGGAACGAGGTGGTCTTCGGCGGCAGCGTGACCGGCTCGCCCCGCAGCGCCTGCCGGTAGGCGGCGGCGAGGTCGTCGAGCAGGATCCGCCAGGAGACCCCGTCCACGCCGAGGTGGTGCGCCACCAGGAGCACGCGGTGGTCGTCTTCGGCGACGACGGCGTACAGCGCGCGCAGCAGCACGCCGCCGGCCAGGTCGAGCGAGCGTTGTGCCGTCGCGGTCAGGGGGGCGAGGGCGGAGAGCCGGTGGTCCGCGGGCAACGCGGACAGGTCCGCGACCTCGAGCAGCGTCGGTGGTTCCGCCGGGACCGGGGCATTGTCCAGCGTTCCGCCGCCGTCCTCGCGCAAGCGCAGGCGCAGTGCGTCGTGGTGCGCCTGCAGCGCTTGCAGTGCCGCCTCCAGCGCCACCGGGTCGAGCGGGCGGGCGGACCGGAGCTCGAGTGCCTGGTTGAAGTGGTGCGGGGCGGGCAGGTCCCGGTCGAGGAACCAGCGCTGGATCGGCGTCGGCGGGACCGGTCCGGTGACCGGTCCTTGCTCGGCGGCGACGGCGGGTGCCGCGCCGGCGACCGCGGCCAGTCCGGCGACGGTCTGGTGCTGGAACAGCTGTTGCGCGGTCACGGCGAGACCGGCCTGTGCCGCGCGGGACACGACCTGGATGCTCAGGATCGAGTCGCCGCCGAGCGCGAAGAAGTTGTCGTCCCGGCCCACGCGGGCGACCCCGAGCACCTGCGCCCAGACCGCGGCGAGGGCGCGTTCGGCCGCGGTGCGCGGCGGCCGGTGTTCCGCGTTCGCGGTGAAGTCGGGCGCCGGCAGCGCGTCCCGGTCCACTTTTCCGTTGGCGGTCAACGGCATCCGGTCGAGCAGCACGACCGCGGCGGGGACCATGAACTCCGGCAGGCGGCGGGCGCAATGCTCGCGGAGCGCGGCCGCGGTCGGGCCGGGGCCGGTCACGACGTAGGCGGCGAGCCGCGTCGTGCCGGGCGAGCCGGTGCGGACCAGCACGGCGGCTTCGCGAACCGCGGGGTGTTCGAGCAGCACGGACTCGATCTCGCCGGGTTCGACGCGGAACCCGCGCAGCTGGACCTGGTCGTCCGCGCGGCCGAGGAAGACCAGCCCGCCGTCGTGGCCGAACCGGGCCCGGTCGCCGGTCCGGTAGAGCCGGTCGCCCGGAGACCCGAAGGGATCCGGCAGGAACCGGTGGGCGGTCAGCCCCGGCCGGCCGAGGTAGCCGCGCGACAGTCCGGGCCCGCTCACGTACACCTCGCCGGCGACGCCGGGCGGGACCGGCCGCAGGTGCGCGTCGAGCAGGTGGACCCGGGTGTTGGCGAAGGGCCGGCCCAGGGTGGGCTCGGCGTCTTCGGCGCGGCACTCGCCGATGGTCGCGCCGACGGTGCACTCGGTCGGCCCGTAGCCGTTGAGGAACCGCCGGCCCGGTGCCCAGCGGCGCACCACTTCCGTGGTGACGGCTTCGCCGGTCGAGGTCAGCACCGCGAGGTCGGGCGGGGTGGCGGGCAGCGACGCCAGCGCGGACGGCGCCAAGGTCGCGTGGGTGATCGCCTGCCGGACCATCAGCCCGGCGAGTTCCGGGCCGGGCAGCCGCTCCTCGCCGGTCGCGACGCAAAGCGCGCCGCCGAAGCAGAGCGCCATCACGATGTCCCAGAGCGAGGCGTCGAACCCGAACGAGGCGACGGCCAGCACGCGGGACGCCGCCGTCGGGGCGATGACGGTGGCCTCGGTGGCCACCAGGTTCGTGAGTCCCCGGTGCGCCATCAGGGCGCCCTTGGGCCGGCCGGAGGAGCCGGAGGTGTAGATGGCGTAGGCGAGGTGGTCCGGGCCGGCCCCGGCCGCCGGTGCGGATTCGCTCGCCGCGGCGATCTCGGCCCGGTCGTCGTCGAGGCACACGACCGTGCCGGCCCCGGCGGGCACCGCCTCCGCGAGGCCGCTGGTGGTGACGACGACGCGCAGCCCGCTGTCGGCGGCCATGAACGCGAGCCGGTCCGCCGGGTAGGTCGGGTCGAGCGGCAGGTAGGCCCCGCCGGCGACGAGCACCGCCAGCAGGCTGACGATCGACTCGCAGGAGCGCTCGAGGAACACGCCGACCGGCGTCTCGGTGCGCACGCCCCGCGCGCGCAGCACGTGGGCGAGCCGGTTCGCGGACCGCACCAGGGCGGAGTAGGTGAGCTGCCGGTCGCCGCAGACGACCGCGACCGCGTCCGGGGTCCGGGCGGCCTGGTCCGCGACGAGGTGGTGCAGGCACCGGTCGGCGGCGGTCGGCACCGCGGTGTCGTTCCACTCGGCGAGTTGCCGCGTTTCGGCGCGGGTGAGCAGCGGTACCGCGCTCGCCCGTCCGCCGGGATCGGCGGCCATCGCCGCCAGCAGCAGGCAGTAGTGCTCGGCGAGCCGCTCGACGGTGCCCGAGGCGAACAAGCCGGTGCTGTACTCGATGACGCCGTGGAGCCCGCCGGTGGTCTCGGTCAGCGCGAACGCCAGGTCGAACCGGCTGGTACCGGGGTCGAGATCGAGCGGGCGGGCGGTCACGCCCGGCAGGTCGACGTCGAACGCGGAAGCGTTCTGCAGCGCGAACAGCACCTGGTAGACCGGGTTGTGGCTGAGGTCGCGCTCGGGCCGCAGCGCCTCGGTGACCAGTTCGAACGGCACGTTCCGGGCGTAGGCCGCCAGACAGGTCTCCCGGACCTGGTGCAGCAGGGCGCGGAAGGTGGGGTCGCCGTTCGTCCGTGCGCGCAACGCGATGGTGTTGGCGAAGAAGCCGACGACGTCTTCGAACTCCGGCCGTTCCCGGTTCGCGACCGGCGTTCCGACGACGACGTCGTCCTGCCCGCTGTGCCGGGCGAGCAGGACGGCGTACGCGGTGAACAGGGTCATGAACAGGGTGACGCCTTCGGCGCGGCTCAGCGCGACCAGGCGCTGGTGCAGGTCCGCGGGAACGGCGAAGGTGTGCACGGCGCCGGCGAAGGTCTGCACGGACGGACGCGGCCGGTCCAGCGGCAGCTCGTGCAGCGCGGGTGCGCCGGCGAGCCGGTCACGCCAGTGGTCCAGCCGCGCGGTCAGCTCCGGGCGGTCCTGCTGCCAACGGGCGAACTGGGCGTACTGGGCCGTCGGCGGCGGCAGCGGGATACCCCGGTACGCGTTGGCGAAGTCGCGCAGCAGCACGGAAAACGACCAGCCGTCGACCACGGCGTGGTGCCCGGCCAGCACCAGCACGTGGTCCTCGTCGGCGACGCGCACCAGGGCGGCCCGCAGCAGCGGGGCGCGCCGGAGGTCGAACGGGCGCCGCGCGACCCGCGCGGCCAGTTCCGGCGCCGCGTCCGGCGTCGCCTCGGCATCGACCAGCTCGATACCGACGTGCAGCTCGTCGGCGACCACCTGGACCGGCTGCCCGTCTTCGACCGCGATCGTGGTGCGCAGCGCGGCGTGCCGGGCGACGACGGCGTTGAGCGCGCGTTCCGCGGCCGGCACCGACAGCGGTCCGGTCAGCCGCACCGCCACGTGTGACACATACGCGGCCGTGCCGGGCAGAAGCTCTTCCAGGAACCAAAGCTGGCGCTGACCGGACGAGAGCGGGGCGGGGGAGCCGGCCGGCGGGAGCACGGCACCGGCGTCCGTGCGGTCCTGCCCGGCGACCTCGCGGGCGAGCGCCGCGAGGTCGGCGGCCTCGAACACCGCGCGCACCGGCAGGTCGACGCCGAACGACGCGCGGACCCGGCCCTGCACCATGGTGGCGAGCAGGGAATGGCCGCCCAGTGCGAGGAACCGGTCGCGCCGGCCCACCTGCGGGACGGCGAGGACGTCGGCCCAGATCGCCGCGAGGCGCCTTTCGATCTCACCGATCGGTTCTTCGTACGGCAGGCCCGGATCTCGCCGGACGGCAGGCAGGGCCGCCCGGTCGACCTTGCCGTTCGGTGTGGTCGGCAGCGCGTCGAGGACCACGAACGCGTCGGGCACGAGGTGTGCCGGCAGCACGTCGGCACAGTGCGACCGGAGGTCTTCGGCAGCCGTTCCCGGGGCCACCACGTAGGCGTTCAGCGTGTCGGCCGCCGGCACGACGACGCAGTCGTGCACCGAGGCGTGCTCGCGCAGTGCGGCCTCGACCTCGCCGGGCTCGATCCGGTGGCCGCGGACCTTCGCCTGCAGATCGAGCCGGCCCACGAAGTCCAGTTCGCCGTCCGGACGGCGGACCACGCGGTCGCCGGTCCGGTAGAGGCGTTCGCCCGGTCCGCCGAACGGGTCGGGCACGAAGCGTTCCGCGGTGGTCCCCGGGCGCCGCCAGTAGCCGCGGGCCAAGCCGGGCCCGCCGAGGAAGAGCTCGCCCGACGAGCCCGGCGGCACCGGCCGGAGATCGGCGTCGAGGACGTGCGCGACGGTGTCCGCGACCGGGACGCCGATGGTGACCGGCTCGTCCGCCACGCAGGTCGCCGCCGTGGACCAGACCGTCGCCTCGGTGGGGCCGTACAGGTTGTAGAAGCGGCGGCCGGGGGCCCACCGGCGGACGATCTCCGGCGGGCACGCCTCGCCGGCGACCGAGATCGTCCGGAGCGCCGGCAGCGGAGCGGGCGACGTGACCATCAGCGCGGACGGCGGCAGGGTCACCGTCGTCACCGCTCGCCGGTCCAGCGTCGCCACCAGGTCCGCGCCGGGCATCAGCCGTTCGCCGGGGAGGACCAGCGTGGCGCCGGAGCACAACGCCATGACGATCTCGAAGACCGAAGCGTCGAAGCCGGCGGACGCGAACTGCAGCACTCGCCGTCCGGGGCCGGCACCGAGGATCCGCTGCTGCGCGCGGGCCAGACCGGCGATGCCCCGGTGGGTGAGCAAGGTGCCTTTCGGGCGTCCGGTCGAGCCGGAGGTGTAGATGACGTAAGCCAGGTCGTCGACGCGCGTGGCAGGGAGCCCGGCCGCGGTCTCCGCGGGCCACGGCCGGTCGAGCGGCAGCACCCGGGCGCCGTGGCGGGGCAAGGCGAGCGCGGAGTGCGTGAGCAGGAGGGGCACGTCGCTGTCCTCGAGCAGGAACCCCAGCCGCCGGGCCGGGTACGCCGGGTCCAGCGGCAGGTAGGCCGCGCCGGCCTTGAGCACCGCGAGCAGCGCCGTCACCAGGTCCGCGGTGGGCGGGAGGCAGACACCGACGCGCACGTCCGGGCCGACGCCGAGCGCGCGCAAGCGGCGCGCCAGGGCAGTGGTACGCGTGTCCAGCGCCCGGTAGGTGAGCTGGTTCTCGCCCTGGACGAGCGCGATCGCGTCGGGTGTCGCGCCCGCGTGCGCGGCGAACAGTTCGGGCAGCGTGGCGCGGCCGGACGGGCCGCCGGCGGGCGTCGTGGCGCCGTCCGGTGTCTTCGGTGCCGTCATGCGGCCGTAGCGGCAGCGCGCCGGAAACCCACGATGGCCGTCGTTCGTGACTTGCTGGATAACACGCTGAAACGCCCCCAGAATGGCGTGGCTGCTGATCAATTCGCCCTTGCGGACTCTCGCACGCTAGCACGGCAACGGTACCCCGCCAACCGGGTTCCACGGCGGAAACAATGCGCTGCGAAAGGTAGCGAAGCATTGAGTCCAATTACGATCATTGCGATTGAACCGGTGCGTCGAGCGCATTGCCCGGAAGGGTCTTGCACGTGTTCCGGTCGAGCCTCTACTGTCGGGCTCGCCGGTCCGACGGCGGAAGACGGGGGGGCGACTTCTTGAGTGCCGAAACGGCTGTTCCGGTCGAAAACCCGGAGGCGTTCGATCTGGCCGACCCGGCTACCCACGCCGATCTCGAGCTGTCCGGGCTGTGGCGTTGTCTGCGTGACAACGAACCGGTTTACCGGCATTCCGAAACCGTGCACGGACCAGAATTCTGGGTGATATCGCGGCATGTCGACGTGCAGGCGGTCTATAAGGACAACGCGCGATTCACGTCGGAACGCGGCAACCTCCTCACCACTTTGCTGCGCGGTGGCGACACGGCGGCCGGGAAAATGATCGCGGTGACCGACGGGCCGCGTCAGCGGGAACTGCGCGCGGTGCTGCTCAAGGCGTTCTCACCGCGGGTCCTCCAGCGGGTCGCCGAGCGGGTGCGCCAGTCCACCCGCCGGGCCGTGCAGGCCGCGGTGCGGCGCGGTGAATTCGATTTCGCGGGCGAAGTGGCCGACCGGATCCCGATGACGACCATCTGCGACCTGCTCGGGGTGCCCGAGGCCGACCGGCCGCAGCTGCTGCGGCTGAACAAGTCGGCGCTGAGTTCCGACGACGACGGCGAAACCTTCAGCGACGCGTGGGCGGCGCGCAACGAGATCCTGATGTACTTCGCCGAACTGGCCGAGCAGCGCCGGGCGCACCCCGAGGACGACGTGATCAGCGCGCTGGCCACGGGCAGCATCGGCGATCGCGCGCTGACCGTGCACGAGATCATCTTCAACTGCTACAGCCTGGTCATCGGCGGCGACGAAACCGCGCGCCTGTCCATGTGCACCGCGGTGCACGCGCTGAGCGAGCACAAGGACCAGTGGCGCGCCCTGCGCGACGGCGAGGTCGCGATGGAGACCGCCGTCGAAGAGGTCCTCCGCTGGGCGACACCGGCGATGCACTTCGGCCGGGTCGCCCTCGAAGACGTGGTGCTGCACGACCGCACGATCGCCGCGGGCGACATCGTGACCGTGTGGAACTGCTCGGCGAACCGGGACGAGCGGGTCTTCGACCAGCCCGGTGTCTTCGATCTGGGCCGTCGGCCCAACAAGCACGTCACGTTCGGCTTCGGCCCGCACTTCTGCCTCGGCTCGTACCTGGCGCGGGTGGAGATGGCGGCCCTGCTGGCCGCGCTCGCGGAGTTCGCCGCCGACATCGAGCCGTCCGGGCCGGTCACCCGGGTCCGGTCCAACTTCCTGAGCGGTCCGAGCCGGCTGCCGGTCGCGGTCGTCCCGACCGCCGCCGTCCACGAGCTGGACCTGGTGCCGTGAGAGACGTCGCGGACATCTACCCGCTTTCCCCGCTGCAGCAGGGCCTGCTGTTCCACACCGTCGCCGACGACCGCGGCGGGATGTACGTGGAGCAGGTCGCGTTCCGGGTCGAGGGCCGGTTCGACCCGGGCGCCTTCGCCCGCGCCTGGCAGCGCGTCGTCGACCGGCACCCGGCGCTGCGGACTTCGTTCCTGTGGCAGAAGCTGGCCCAGCCGGTCCAGGTGGTGCACCGTGAGGTGCGGCTGGACGTCGTGGTCGAGGACTGGCGCGGTGCGAGCGACGCCGAGCGCGAGCGGCGGCTGGCGGCGTTCCTGCGCGCGGACCATGTCCGCGGGTTCGATCCGGCGCGGGCTCCGCTGCTGCGCATCACGTTGATCCGGCTCGCCGAGGACGCCTGGGAGATCGTCTGCAGCAACCACCACCTGATCTTCGACGGCTGGTCCCGCGCGACCTTGCTGCGCGAGGTGATGGCGTACTACACGGCTGCGCCGGGCACCGATGTCGAGCTGCCGGCCGTGCGGCCGTTCCGGGACTACGTCGCGTGGTTGCAGACCCGCGACGACGAGGCCGCCGGGCAGACCTGGCGAGCGGCGCTGAGCGGGTTCACGACGCCGACGACGCTGCCGTTCGGGACAGCGGAACCCGGTGCGGCCGGTTCGGCCGGCGTGGCCGTCGAGCTGGACGAGGAAGCTACGGCGGCCCTGCGGCGGATGTGCCGTGCGCACGGGCTCACGACGAGCACCGTCGTGCAGGCCGCCTGGGGCGCGTTGCTGGGCAAGCACAGCGGCACCGACGACGTCGTGTTCGGCGTGACGGTGGCCGGGCGCCCGCCGGAGCTGACCGGCGCCGAGGACATGGTCGGGCTGTTCATCAACACGGTTCCGGTGCGCGTGCGCTGGTCGGCCGGACAACCGGTCGGCGAGTGGCTGCAGGAGCTGCAGCGCACGGTCGCCGGGCTGCGGCAGTACGAACACACCCCGCTGGCGTCGATCCGGGCGGTGAGCGACGTCCCCGGTGGGGTCGCGTTGTTCGACAGCCTGGTGGTCTTCGAGAACTATCCGGCAGGCGACGGCTCCGTGCGCGGCGAGCCGGACACGGTCGTGCGCGACGTCCGGGTGGCCGAGCGGACCGAGGTGGCGTTGACCCTCGTCGCGGCCCCGGGCGACCGGCTGAGCCTTCGCCTGCTCTATGCCACGGACCGCTACGACGAGCCGGCCGCCGCCGGGCTGCTCGGCCGGCTGACGCGGCTGCTCGCGGCCATGGCCGCCGATCCGGCGCAACCGGTCCACCGGTTGCGCCTGCTGTCCGCGGCGGACGAGCAGGAACTGCTGCGGCGGTGGAACCCCGACGCCGCCGAGCCGGCCGCCGCCCCGGCGCCACTGGTGACCCGCTTTCTGGCGCAGGCACGGACGCGGCCGGACGCCGTCGCCGTGGTGTGGGGGCAGGAGCAGCTGACCTACGGTGCCGTGCTGCGGCGCGCCGCCGGCCTCGCCGGTCGGCTGCGGGCGGCGGGCGTCGGGCCGGAGACGCTGGTCGGCGTGCTGTCGGAGCGCGGACCCCGGCAGGTGGTCGCGGTGCTGGCCTGCCACCTGGCCGGCGGGGCGTACCTGCCGCTGGACCCGGCCTACCCGGCCGAGCGGATCGGGTACCTGGTGGCCGACAGCCGGACGCCGATCGTCGTGACCACCGCGGACCTGGTCGCGCGGGTGCCCGCCGGCCCCGCGGTCGTCGTCCTGGACGAACGCGAGGCCGAGCCGGTGGACGCGCGGGTCGACCCGGCCCAGCTCGCGTACGTGATCTACACGTCGGGTTCCACCGGCCGACCCAAGGGCGTGCTCGTGCCGCACGGCAACGCGGCCCGGTTGTTCGACGCCACCCGGCGGTGGTCCGGTTTCGACACCCGCGACACCTGGAGCCTGTTCCACTCGATCGCGTTCGACTTCTCGGTGTGGGAGCTGTGGGGCGCGCTGGCCCACGGCGGCCGCCTCGTGCTGGTCGGCGACATGACGCGGCGGTCGCCGGAGGAGTTCGCGGAACTGCTCGCCGAGCAGGCGGTCACTGTGCTGAACCAGACGCCGTCGGCGTTCCTTCCGCTTGCCGCCGTCGCCGACGAGCTGCCCGCCTTGCGCACGGTGGTCTTCGGCGGCGAGGCACTGCCCGCCGACCAGCTCGCCGGCTGGGCGAGCCGTACCGGGCTGCGCCGGCCGCGGCTGGTGAACATGTACGGCATCACCGAAACCAC
This sequence comes from Amycolatopsis sp. lyj-23, assembly GCF_046549135.1. Lineage (NCBI taxonomy): Bacteria > Bacillati > Actinomycetota > Actinomycetes > Pseudonocardiales > Pseudonocardiaceae > Amycolatopsis > Amycolatopsis sp. lyj-23. The sequence goes on from NZ_JAJPWN010000002.1 coordinate 370,533, forward strand.
CGTGCACGTGACCCACCACCGGGTGACGGACGCCGACCTGCGGCCCGGTGCCGGTTCGGTGATCGGCAGGCCGATCGCGGATCTGCGCGTCTACCTGCTCGACGCCGACCTGCGGCCGGTGCCGCCGGGCATGGCGGGCGAGCTCTACGTCGGCGGCGCCGGACCCGCCCGCGGCTACCTCGGCCGGCCGGGGCTCACCGCCCAGCGGTTCGTGCCGGACCCGCACGGCGGGCCGGGCACCCGCGTGTACCGCACCGGCGACCGGGCCCGGGCGCTGCCCGACGGCACGTTCGTCTACCTCGGGCGCAGCGACGGCCAGGTGCAGGTGCGCGGCCACCGCGTCGAGCCCGGCGAGGTCGAAGCCGCGCTGCGCACGCACCCGCGGGTGACCGCCGCCCACGTGCTGCTGCGGGACCACCGGCTGGTCGCGTACCTGGTCACCACCGGCGACGTCCCCGACGTCCGCGAACACCTGGCCGCTTCGCTGCCCAGCTACCTGCACCCCGCGCACTACGTGGTCGTCGACGCGTTCCCGTTGACCGCGCACGGCAAGATCGACATCGCCGCGCTGCCGGCGCCGTCCACGGACCGCGCCCGGTCGGGGGCAGAGTACGCCGAGCCCGGCACCGCCGCCGAACGCGTCCTCGCCGAAATCTGGCAGGACATCCTCGGCGTCGACGCGGTCGGCGTGCACGACAACTTCTTCGCCCTCGGCGGCGATTCGATCCTGAGCATGCGGATCGCGGCCCGGGCGATGCAGGCCGGCCTGCGGATCAACCCGCGGCAGCTGTTCGAACACGAGACGGTGGCCGAACTGGCGGCGGCAGCCGGCGCCGCCGGCACGGAGCCCGCGGCTCCGGTCGAGCCCGACCCGGTGGGCCCGTTCCCGCTGACGCCCGTCCAGTCGTGGTTCTTCGCCGCGGAACGGCCCGCGCCGCACCACTTCAACCAGGCCTTCGTGGTCCGGCTCGACCAGCCCGCGGACCCGGCCGTCCTCCGGGCCGCGCTCGCGCACCTGACGGCGAAGCATCCCGCGCTGCGGCTCCGGTTCGAGCAGCGCCCCGACGGCCGATGGCAGCAGCGGATCGCCGAGCCCGCGGATCACCCCGAGTTGCTGCGCTGCGTCGACCTCTCCGCGAGCGCCGATCCGGCCGGATCGTTCGAGGAGATCGCCACCCGGGCGCAGGCTTCGATGGACCTGGACGGCGGCCTGCTCCTGCGCGCGGTGCACGTCCGCCTGGGCGACGACGGCGAGCGGCTGCTGCTGGTCGTCCACCACCTCGGCGTCGACGGCGTCTCGTGGCGCATCCTGCTGGCCGACCTGGCCGCGGCTTGTGCCGCACTCGCCCACGGCGGGCCGGTGCCGGCGAGCACGTCCGGCACCTCGTTCGCCGCCTGGGCGACCCGGCTGGCCGAGTACGCCGAGTCGGACGAAGCCGCTGCCGAGATCCCGTACTGGCGGGAGATGGTCCGCTCGGCGAGCGCCCGGCTGCCCGTCGATTTCCCCGGCACCGGACCGCTGACGGCCGGCGGCACCGCCACCGTCACCCGGTCCCTGAGCCGGCGGCGGACCCGGGACCTCCTGCACGCGGGCCCGGCCCGGGTGCGCCCGGTGGAGGTCATGCTCGCCGCCCTCGGCCGGACGCTGGGGGAGTGGTCCGGCCACGACCGCGTGGTGGTGGACACCGAGGGGCACGGCCGCGAACCGCGGTGGACCGGCGTCGACCTCACCGGCACCGTCGGGTGGTTCACCAGCCTCCACCCGCTCGAGCTGGCCGCGGGAGACGCGGTTCCGGCCCTGCGGCACGCGAAGGCCCGGCTGCGGTCGGTCCCGGACGGCGGCATCGGGTACCAGCTGCTGGTGTACGGCCGCGGAGTCCGCTTCGGGGCGGCCGACCGCGAGGTCCTGTTCAACTACCTCGGCCAATTCGACGACACACCCGAGAACGGCTCCGGCTGGCGGCTGTCCGGCGAGCCGGCCGGGAAGCCGCAGGACGACGCCGCCCCGCGCCGGTACGCGCTGGAAGTGAGCGCCGCCGTGGCGAACGGCAAGCTCCAGGTCCGCTGGACCTACAGCCCCGGCAGGCACCGCGAGGTGACGGTGGCCCGGCTGGCGTCCCGCTTCCTCGACCGCGTCACCGAGTTCGCCGCGGCCGCGGAAGACGCCGCACTGGCGACTCCGGAGGACTTCCCGCTCGCGGCGGCCGGCCAGGACGCCGTCGACCGATTCGCCGCTCTGCCAGGCGGTCTGGAAGACCTCTACCCGTTGTCGCCCACGCAGCAGGGGATGTTGTTCCACCTCCTGTACGCGCCGGAGGGCGGCGTGAACGTCGAGCAGGTGACGTGCCGGCTCACCGGCGACCTCGACGTGCCGTCGCTGCGCTCGGCGTGGGCGGCGGTGGTCGCGCGGCACCCGGTGCTGCGCACGTCCTTCCACTGGCGCGACGGCGACACTCCGCTGCAGGCGGTGCACCGCAAGGTGGAGCTGCCGTGGCGGGAGCTGGACTGGCGCGACCGGACCGCGGCCGCGCAGCGCGACGCGCTGACCGAACTGCTGCGCGCGGACCGGGCCGAGCGGTTCCGGACCGAGAGCGCGCCGCTGATGCGGCTGACGCTGGTCCGCACCGGCGAGGACACCCGTGAGCTGATCTGGACCCACCACCACCTCCTGCTGGACGGCTGGTCGCTGGCCCGCGTGTTCCAGGAGGTGCTCGCGTTCCAGCGGGCCGCGCTGACCGGCGTCGAGTTCACCCCGGCACCGGCCCGGCCCTACCGCGACTACCTCGGCTGGCTCGCCGATCGGGATCCGGCGCAGGCGGAAGCCTTCTGGCGCAAGGAGTTCGGCGACTTCACGGCGCCGACACCGTTGCCTGCCGAACCGGGCGAACCCGTGCCGGGCACCGGGGCGGCCACCGAGATCGTGCACCTGACGGCCGGCCAGACCGCCGCCGTGCAGGAGTGCGGCCGGCGCAACCAGGTCACGCTCGGCACCCTGGTCCACGCCGCGTGGGCGCTGGTGCTGCACCGGCACAGCATGGAGACCGGGGTGGTGTTCGGCACCGTGGTGGCCGGCCGGCCCGCGGACCTGCCCGGCGTCGAAGGCATGGTCGGCCAGTTCATCAACACCCAGCCGGTGCGGCTGGTGGTCGAGCCGGACCGGCCGGCGCTGGACTGGCTGCGCGACGTGCAGTGCGCCCTCGCCGATGCCCGCCAGTTCGAGTTCACCCCGCTGGTGGAGATCCACGGCTGCAGCGCGGTGTCCCGGGACCAGCCGCTGTTCGAATCGGTGCTGGTGTTCGAGAACTACCTGGTCGAGCAGCTGCCCGAAGCCACGGCGGCGCGACCGGCCGGGATGCCGGCGGTGGACCGGCTCCGCGGGCTCGAGCAGACCGGCTATCCGCTGACGCTGATCGCGGCACCCGGTGAGCAGGTCCGGCTTCAGCTGCTCTACGACGGCGACCGCTTCTGCGCGCAGACGGCGCACCGGCTGCTCGAGCAGGTCCGGACCGTGCTGGGTGCGCTGGCGGACGATCCGCGGCGCGTGGTCGCGGACCTGCCGGTGCTGGCCGAGGACGAGGTCCGGCAGGTGCTCGCCGAGTGGAACGACACCGCCGTGCCGTTCCCGCTGGACCGGACGTTCCCCCAGCTGTTCCAGGCGCAGGTGACGCGAACCCCGGACGCGCTCGCGGTGGTGGACGACGACCGCGAGCTGACCTACGCCGAGCTGGCCGCGGCCGCCGCCCGCCTCGCGCACCACCTGCGCGGACTCGGCGTCGGGCCGGAGACGAAGGTCGCGCTCTGCCTCGACCGCTCGATCGACCTGATCATCGCGATTCTCGCGGTGTGGCAGGCAGGCGGTGCCTATCTCCCGGTGGACAGCGCGCTTTCGGCCGAGCGTATCGCCTTCATGCTCACCGACGCCCGTGCGGCGGTCGTCGTCACGACGAGTGCGACCCGCGCCGTCCTTCCGCCGACCGACGCCCACATCGTCTGCGTCGACAGCGACGACGCCGTCATCGCGGCCCATCCGGCCGAGCCGCCGGACCCGCGGACCGGGCCCGGCCACCTCGCCTACGTCATCTACACTTCCGGCTCGACCGGCGTGCCCAAGGGCGCGATGGTCGAGCAGCGCGGGATGGTGAACCACCTGCTCGCCAAGGTCCGCGCCCTCGGCCTTTCGCCTGACGACACGGTGGCCGCCACCGCATCGCCGTCCTTCGACATCTCGGTGTGGCAGTTCTTCTCGGCCGTGCTCGCCGGCGGCACCGTCCGGGTGTTCGCGGACCGGGTGGCCCACGACCCGGTGCGGCTGATCGCGGAGACCGCGCGCCGGCACGTGACGATCCTGGAAGTCGTGCCCTCGATGCTCCGCGCGATCGAGGCGTCGCCGACCGGGCCGGACCTGCCCGCCCTGCGGTGGCTGCTGCTCACGGGCGAGGCGCTGCCCGCCGACCTCTGCCGGACGTGGCTCACCCGGTATCCGCGGATCCCGCTGCTCAACGCGTACGGCCCGACAGAGTGCTCCGACGACGTCACGCACCACGTGATCGCGGCCCCGCCCGCGGCGGACGCCTCGGGGGTGCCGATCGGCACGCCGTTGCCCAACACCCGGCTGTACGTGCTGGACGACCGGCAGCGGCCGGCTCCCGTCGGCGCGCCCGGCGAGCTGTGCGTGGGCGGCAGCGGGGTCGGCCGCGGTTACGCCGGCCGTCCCGGCCGCACCGCGTCGGCCTTCGTCCCGGATCCGTTCGGACCGCCCGGCGCGCGGCTTTACCGCACCGGCGATCTCGTGCGCGCCGCGGCCGACGGCACGCTGGAGTTCCTCGGCCGCATCGACCACCAGGTGAAGCTACGCGGGTTCCGGATCGAGCTCGGCGAGATCGAGGCGGTCCTGCACCGGCACCCGGCCGTCCGCGACGCCGTCGTCCTGCTCCGCGAGGACGTGCCCGGCAACCAGCAGCTCGTCGGGTACGTGGTGACGGGATCCGGTGACGCGGACCTGCGGGCGCACTGCGCCGAACGGCTGCCCGGACACATGGTGCCGTCGGCGTTCGTCCGGCTGGACGAGCTGCCGCTGACGCCCAACGGCAAGCTGGACCGGCGGGCGCTCCCGGCGGTGACCGGATTCGCGACGGCGGCCGAAACGGACCGGCCACGGCCGGGCATGGAAGAACTGGTCGCGACCGTCTGGTCGAGCGTCCTCGGCGGGACGCCGGTGGGCCGGCAGTCGGTCTTCTTCGCGCTGGGCGGACATTCGCTCTCGGCGATGCGCGTCATCGCCCGCCTGTCCGCCTTGGTGCACGCAGAACTCCCGCTGCGCGCGCTGTTCGACCACCCGGCACTGGCCGACTTCGCCCGGTTCGTCGAACGAGCGGGGGCGGCCGACGACGGCGCGCCGGCGCCGGCCCCGGCGCCGCGCACCGGGAACATCCCCCTTTCCTTCGCACAGCAACGTCTTTGGTTCCTCGACCGCTGGGCACCCGGCAGCTCGGCGTACAACCTGCCGATGGCCGTGCGCCTCACCGGCGAGCTGAACGTCGCCGCGCTGGCGGACGGCCTGCGGACCGTCGTGCGCCGCCACGAGTCGTTGCGCACCACCATCGCCTGCGACGACGGAGCGCCGTACCAGGTGATCGCCGCGACGCCGGACGTCCGGCTGCCGATGGTCGACTTGAGCGGGCTCGACCGGGCAGCGGCGGTCGTGCGCGCTCGTTCGCTGGCGGAGCAGGACGCGCGTACGCCGTTCGATCTCGAAACGGGCCCGCTGCTGCGGGCGGCGTTGGTGCGCCTGGCCGGAGACGACCACGTCCTGCTGCTGAACCTGCACCACATAGTCAGCGACGGCTGGTCGTCGGGCGTGCTCGTCGCGGAGCTGACCGAGACCTACACCGCGGCCGTCGAAGAACGGCCCGCGGTGCTGGCCGACCTTCCGGTGCAGTATGCGGACTTCGCGGTGTGGCAACGTGATCTGCTCAGCGGCGACCGGCTGGAGCGCGAGCTCGCCCACTGGCGGGAGAAGCTGGCCGGCGCGCCGGGCCTGCTGGCGCTTCCCGCCGACCGGCCACGGCCGGCGGTGCAGACCCACCGGGGTGCGAACCTCGCCGTCGACCTGCCCGCGAAGGTGGCGGCCGCCGCGCGGGAACTGGCCGGCGAGGAAGGCGCGACCGTCTTCATGGTCCTGTTCGCCGCCTTCGCGGCCGTGCTGTCGGGCTACAGCGGTCAGCGGGACCTGCTGGTCGGCACCCCGATCGCCAACCGGTCCCGGCCCGAACTGGAGCCGCTGATCGGGTTCTTCGCCAACACGCTGGTCCTGCGGGCCGACCTGAGCGGCGCGCCGACCGGTCGCGAACTGCTCGCCCGGGTGCGCGACACGACCGTGGACGCCTACACCCACCAGGACGTGCCGTTCGAGTTGCTGGTCGACGCGGTGCAGCCGGAGCGCTCCCCGAGCCACAGCCCGTTGGTGCAGGTGCTGTTCGTGCTGCAGAACGCGCCGGCGGGCGGCGCGCCGTGGCCGGGGCTGGAAATCAGCGCGCTGCACGATGAGCCGGCCGGCGACACCGCGCGCTTCGACCTCACGCTTTCGGTGCGCGAATCCGCCGAAGGGCTGCACGCCAACGTCGAGTACGCCACCGACCTGTTCGACGAAGAGACGATCGTCCGGCTGGTGCGCTCGTACGAGAGCGTGCTCGGCGCGATGGCCGGGGACCCGGACCGGCGTGTGCCGGATCTGCCGCTGCTGCCCGCACCGGAACTCGCGGCGCAGGCCACGCTCACCGGCCCCCGGGCCGAACTGCCCGAAGCCGGCCTGGCCGCGCTGGTGCGCGCGCAAGCGCGGCTGACGCCCGACTCGGTGGCGGTGGCTTCGGCCGGGCGAGAGCTGACCTACCGGGCCTTGTGGGCCAAGGCAGAGCGGCTGGCCCACCGGTTGCGCGCCTGCGGAACCGGCCCGGAGGACCGGGTCGGCGTCTGCCTGGACCGGTCGCCGGAGCTGGTCGTCGCGCTGCTCGGCGTCCTGATCGCCGGTGCCGCCTACCTGCCGCTCGATCCGGAGCACCCGGCCGGACGGCTTGCGTCCTTGCTGGCGGACGGCGATGTCGCGGTGCTGGTCACCGACCGGCCGCCCCCGTCGGACATCGAGGTGGTGCACCCGAGCGACGGCGCCGCCGCGGAACGCGGGCCGCTGCCCGAAGTGGCGCCGGACAACCTCGCCTACGTCATCTACACCTCCGGCTCGACCGGACGGCCCAAGGCGGCGATGAACACCCACCGCGCGATCGTCAACCGGTTGCGGTGGATGCAGGACACCTACCGCCTGGACGGCGCCGACCGGGTGCTGCAGAAGACGCCGGTCACCTTCGACGTCTCGGTGTGGGAGTTCTTCTGGCCGCTGCTCACCGGCGCGCGCCTGGTCCTCGCCGACCCGGGCGGTCACCGCGACCCGCGCTATCTCGCGGAGCTCGCCGACGAGCAGGCCGTCACCACCGCGCATTTCGTCCCGGCCATGCTCTCTGCCTTCGTCGACGCTCCGGAGTCCGCCCGCGCGAGTTCCCTGCGCAGGCTGATCGCCAGCGGCGAGGCACTGGCCGCGGACGTCGTCCGTGCGGTCGCGGCGAGACTGCCGGGCGTGCCGCTGCACAACCTCTACGGGCCGACCGAAGCCGCGGTCGACGTGACGCACTGGCGGTGCCCGCCGGATCCGGCGGAGGTGCCGTTGGGTGAACCGGTGGCCAACACCCGGATCCACGTGCTGGACCACCTCCTGCGGCCGGTGCCCGCCGGGGTGGCCGGCGAACTGTGCATCGGCGGCATTCAGGTCGGTCGTGGTTACCACGGCCTGCCGGGCCTGACCGCGGAACGCTTCGTGCCCGACCCGGCCGGAGCGCCGGGTGCGCGTCTCTACCGCACCGGCGACCAGGTCCGCCTGCGCGCCGGCGGCGTGCTCGAGTTCCTCGGCCGGCTCGACCACCAGGTCAAGATCCGCGGGCTGCGCATCGAGCCGGGGGAGGTGGACGCGGTGCTCGTGGCGCACCCGGACGTGCGGGCCGCGGTCACCGTCGTGCACGGAACCGGCGACTCGGCGCGCCTGGTCGGGTACGTCGTCGCGGACGCCGAAGTGGACGATGCGGCGCTGCGCGCGCACTGCGGCCGCACGCTGCCCGCGTACGTGGTGCCCGCTTCGTTCGTGCGGCTCGCGGAGCTGCCGTTGTCGCCCAACGGGAAGATCGACCGGAAGGCGTTGCGGCCATCGGACGGCGACGAGCTCGGCGGGGTCCCGTACCGGGCTCCGGCGACGCCGTCCGAGGAGCGGGTCGCGAAGGTGTGGCAGGTCGTGCTCGGCGTACCCGAGGTCGGCGCGGACGACGACTTCTTCGCGCTGGGAGGCCATTCGCTGCTGGCGACCCGCGTGCACGCCCGGCTTCGCGCCGAGTTCCGGGCCGACCTGCCGTTGCGGGCGCTGTTCGAGCTGCCGACCGTCGCCGGGCTGGCCGCCGAGCTCGACCGCCGGTCCGCGGACGGCCCCGTCGCGAGCGCGCACGCCATCCGCGCGGTGGGCCGCGACGGCTACCGCCGCCGGAAGTCCGAACTCCGAACACCACGCGCGACCACCCCGGCAGCGCCGTCCAAAGGGGGAGATGCGGGATGACCGACGTGTCCGACACCGCCGGACTGACCTACGGGAGCTACCTCGAGCTGGACACCCTCCTGCGGCTGCAGCGCCTGGTGAGCGAACCCGAACACCCGGACGAGCTGCACTTCATCGTGACCCACCAGGCGATGGAGCTGTGGTTCAAGGTGATGATCCACGAGCTTCGCCGGGTCCTGCCCTGCCTCGCCGACCGGCAGTGGGCGCGCGCGGTCACCCGGATGCGGCGGGTCAACGAGATCTTCACCGCCCAGATCGCGCAGATGACGACGCTGAACACGCTGGAACCGAGCGCGTTCCTCCAGTTCCGGCACGCGCTCGGCACGGCGAGCGGCTTCCAGTCCGTCCAGTTCCGGGTGCTCGAGGTGCTGGTCGGCCTGCGCGAGCCCGGCTACCTCGACGAACTGGCGTCGGCAGGCAGCGGCGTGCTGCCTGCCGACGTGACCGCCGCGCTCGCGGTGCCGAGCCTCGCCGAAGTGGCCGTCGGGGTGCCGAGCGCCGCGGGCGCCGACGACTGGGAGGCGGTGTACGCCGAGCCGGACCGGCATGCCGCGCTGGTGCTGCTCGGCGAGGAGCTGCTGGACCACGACCGGATGTGGCTGCGCTGGCGGCACGAGCACCTGTGCCTGGTCGAGCGGGTCATCGGCCGGCTGGTGCGCGGCACCGGGGGTGGATCGTCCGGCTACCTCGAAGGCCGGGCCGCCCAGCGGGTCTTCCCGTTCCTGTGGGACCTGCGCCGGCAGCTGACCTTGTCCACCGAAAAAGCACCGCGCTGCTGAGCGCACCGAAGGAGGAGCTGTGTTCGAAGACGACGACGAAACCACCATCTACAACGTGGTGGTCAACCACGAGGAGCAGTACTCCATCTGGCCGGCGGACCGGGAGAACCCCGCGGGCTGGACGAACGAAGGCATGTCGGGCACCAAGAAGGAGTGCTTGGCCCACGTGGACGAGGTGTGGACCGACATGCGCCCGCTGAGCCTGCGCAAGCAGATGGCCGCCGACGCCGCGGCGACGGCGAAGTGAGCACGGCGACGCCGGCGCCGATCGGGTACTGCAAGGCCTACCCGCTGTCCGAGTTCCGCCGGTTCCCCGGGTGGGCCGAGGCGGCCGGGCCCGCGCAGGCCGGGCTCGGTGACGACGACCTCGGCTACCTCGGCGACGACTTCGCGGTGCGCGCCGACCCGGTGACCGGGCAGCCGCTGCTCTTCGGCGGCGATGCCGCGGGGTGGCGCGAGTTCTGCACCGCCGAGCTGGGCTTCGCGGTGCCCGCCGACCTGGTGGCCGATCCGGCCGACCCCGAACACGAAGGAGGACAACGCCATGGATGAGCTGGTGCGGCGGCTTGCGGAGGGCACGCACCCGGTGGCCGTCGGCGGGCCGGTGGCGACACTGGCCGAACTGCACCGCCGGGTCCAGGAGCTGGGCCTCGTGTTCGTGAAGTTCACCGGGACGTCCGGCGGCACGGACCTCGGCGTGCGGCTGGACCGCGACAGCTGCGTGGTGGACGGCGCGGACTTCACGGAGGCCACCGGCACGGTGCACCTGGAGGGCACCCTGGTGCTCAACGACGAACCGGTCCGCTGCGTCGCCGACCTCAACCTGGCCACGCTGAGCGGCACCGGCCGGCTGGTGGCGATGGCCGGCTCGGACGCGTGATCGACCACGGGCTGCTCGTGCGGCTGGACGGGATCGGCACCGGCTTCACGCGCACTCCGGTGACGCGGCTGGCACACGACCGGCTGCGGCTGCACGCGAAGCTCGAGTTCCAGAACCCGACCGGCAGCGTGAAGGACCGCTCGGCGTACCTGATCCTGCGGCGCGCGGCCGAACGGGGCGAGCTGACGTCGGGCAGCCTGGTCGTGGAGTCCTCGTCGGGGAACTTCGCGACCTCGCTGGCGTCGTTCTGCCGGGCGGCCGGCCTGTCCTTCGTGCCGGTGATCGACCCGAACACGAACCCGGCCACCGAACGGTTCCTGCGCGCGGCCTGCGAGCGGGTGGAAAAGGTGACCGAACGCGACGAAAGCGGCGGCTTCCTGCTCAGCAGGCTGGCCGCGGTGCGCCGGCTGCGGGCGAGCCTGCCCAACGGGTACTGGCCCAACCAGTACGAGAACACCGACGCCGCGGACGCGCACGACCTGATGACCGGCGCCGAGCTGTGCGCGGCGCTGGAGCGGATCGACTACGTGTTCGTCGGGGTCGGCACCGGCGCGACGATCGCGGGTGTTTCGCGCTGCGTCAAACGGCTGCGGCCCGGGGCCAAGGTGGTCGCGGTCGACGCCGAGGGATCGGCGATCTTCGGCAGCCCGCCGCGCACCCGGCACATCCCGGGGCTGGGCTCGGCGATCCGGCCGCCGATGGTGGACCGGGCCGAGATCGACGACGTCGTGATCGTGACCGAGACCGAGACCGTGGCCGCCTGCCACGACCTGGTGCGCAGGCACGGCATCTACGCGGGCGGTTCGACCGGCAGCGTCTACGCGGCGATAGAGCGGTACTTCGCCGGGCACCGCGGGCGCGCTCCCGTGGTCGCCATGCTGTGCGCGGACCGGGGTACCGCCTACGCGGACACCGTCTACCGCCCGGGCTGGCTCGGCGAGCGCAGGTCCGAACCGTTGCTGAGCATCTGAAAGGGATTCCCCATGCCCGAGCTGGCGCCGCCCGAGCTCATCGTGATCACCGGCAGCGACGCGCGCAAGCACCTGGAAGCCGCGCGCCCGGAGTGCGCCGACGTGGTCCGCCGCGCCTACCTCACCCACGCCGCGGGGGACTCCGCGTTGCCGCACAGCAGTTTCCTGCGGTTCCCGGCCCGCGAGCGGGACCGGATCATCGCGCTGCCCGGGTACCTCGGCGGGGAGTTCGACGTCGCCGGGATCAAGTGGATCGCCAGCGTCCCGGGCAACACCGGCCACGGCCTGCCGCGCGCGTCGGCGGTGCTGCTGCTGAACGACCCCGCCACCGGGTTCGCCTACGCCTGCATGGAATCGTCGCTGATCTCGGCCACCCGGACGGCCGGCTCGGCGGTTCTCGCGGCCGAGGCGCTGACCGGCGGGCGGACCGCACGCCGGATCGGTTTCGTCGGCACCGGCCTGATCGCCGACCACGTGCGCCGGTTCTTCGCCGACCTGTCCTGGGAAGTGGGCGGCTACCGGTTGTTCGACACCGATCCGGCCGCCGCGCACCGGTTCGCGGGCCGGCTGACCGGTGCCGACGTCGTGGTCGCGGACGACGTCTCGGGTGCGTTCGAAGACTGCGACGTCGTCGTGCTCGCGACGGTCGCGGGTACGCCGCACCTGCACGATCCCGCGCTGCTGGCGCACCGGCCGGTCGTGCTGCACCTCTCGCTGCGTGACCTGGGCGAGGACCTGGTGCTGGGCGCACAGAACTTCACCGACGACATCGACCACGTGATGCGCGAGCGCACCTCGCTGCACCTGGCCGAGCAGCGGGTGGGGCACCGCGGCTTCGTCGCCGGCACCCTCGCGGACGTCTTGACCGGCACGGTGTCCCGCGATCCCGGGCGGGCGGCGGTGTTCTCGCCGTTCGGGCTGGGTGTGCTGGACCTCGCGGTCGGCTCGTGGCTCGCCGAGCGGGTGCGCGCGGCGGGCACGGCCCTGCCGGTGGCGGACTTCTACGCGGAGGTGGGCCGGTGACCGGCATCGACCCCGGCCTGGAGCAGGACGTCTTCGTCCTGCCCGCTTCCTACGCCCAGCAACGTCTTTGGTTCCTCGACCAGCTCGAGCCGGGCAGCGCGGCGTACACGATCCCGATGGCCGTGCGGCTGGACGGCGAGCTCAGTGCCGCGGCCCTGCGCCGAGCCCTGCGCACGGTGGTGGAGCGGCACGAGACCCTGCGCACCACGCTGGCCGACGTCGACCGGACCGGAACGCCGAGCCAGCTGGTCGCCCCGGCCGTCGACACCGCCCTCCCGGTGGTCGACCTGTCCGGGCTGCCCGCGGCGGACCGGCCCGATGTCGCGGCGCGGCTCGCCGCCGTCGAGGCCGCCGCGCCGTTCGACCTGGCGACCGGTCCGCTGCTGCGGGTGCGCCTGCTCCGCCTCGAGCCCGCGGACCACGTTCTGCTGACGACCATGCACCACGCGATCACCGACGGGTGGTCGCTCGGCAACTTCGCCCGCGAACTCGGCGTCTGCTACCGCGCCGCCCTGTCCGGCAACCCGCCAGACCTGCCGGAGCTGCCGATCCAGTACGCGGATTACGCGCTGTGGCAGCGAGAGCAGCTCTCCGGGCCCGGTCTGGAGCGCGAACTGGGCTACTGGCGCGACCGGCTGGCGGGCGCACCCGCGCTGCTCGACCTCCCGCTGGACCACCCGCGCCCGGTGGTGCAGGCATCGCGTTCCGCGCAGGTCGCCGTGCGGTGGCCGGCGGAGTTGCGTGACGGGCTCGCGCGGCTCGGTCACCAGCACGGCGCCACGCTGTTCATGGTGCTGCTGGCCGGTTTCAGCGTGGTGCTGGCCCGGCACAGCGGCTCGCCGGACGTGGTCGTCGGCACTCCGGTCGCCGGGCGGGGCCGTCCGGAGCTGGACGGCATGATCGGCCTGCTGGTCAACACCCTGGCGCTGCGCACGGACGTGGCCGACGACCCGGGTTTCGGCGCCCTGCTCGACCGGGTGCGCGAGGACTGCCTGGACGCCTACAGCCACCAGGACCTGCCCTTCGAGCAGCTGGTCGAAGCGTTGCAACCCGAGCGGAGCCTGCGGCACAACCCGGTGGTGCAAGTGTTTCTCGCGCTGCAGAACACGCCGGCCGCGGACGCGGACTGGCCGGGGCTGCGGTCGGTGCCCTTCCGCCGCGAGCATCGCGGCGGCACCGCGAAGTTCGACCTCAGCCTGTTCGTCACCGAGGTCGGCGCGCCCGGGGAGGCCGGGTTGGACGTCGTGGCCGAGTACGACGCCGCGTTGTTCGACCGCGCCACCGTCGAACGCCTCACCGGGCACCTGCGTTCGCTGCTGGCCGCGGCCGTCGCGGATCCCGCCGCGCCGGTGAGCACGTTGCCGATGCTGAGCGCGGCCGAGCTGGAGGACGCGACGCGCTGGGCCGACGGCGGCCCGGCGGCCGGCCGGACACGGGCCCACGAACTGTTCCGCGCGCAGGTGGCCCGCACTCCGGACGCGATCGCCGTGCGGTGCGGCGCGACCGAGGTGACCTACCGGGAGCTGGACTCGCGCTCCAACCGGCTGGCCTGGCAGCTGCGTGGCCTCGGCGTCCGCGCCGAGACCCTGGTGGGGGTCTGCCTGGACCGCACGCCGGACCTGGTGGTCGCACTGCTCGCCGTGCTCAAGGCCGGCGGCGGGTACCTGCCGCTGGATCCGGCGTACCCGGCCGGCCGGCTCACCGCGATGCTCGCCGACAGCGGCGCCGGGATCGTCATCACCAGCCGGCCGCTGGCGGATCGGCTGCCCGGTGGCGGCCGGCACCTGGTCACCGTCGACGGTGACGCCGCGGCCACCTCCGCGCAGCCGGCGCACGCTCCGGACAGTGCGGTGGCGGACGAGCAGACGGCATACGTCCTGTACACCTCCGGATCGACCGGCACGCCGAAGGGCGTGCAGATCACCCACGCCAACGTGGCGGCGTTGCTGGGCTGGGCCTGTTCCGCGTTCCCGCTCGGCGGGAACGACGGCGTGCTGGCCGCCACGTCCGTGTGCTTCGACCTGTCGGTGTTCGAGATCTTCCTGCCGCTGAGCCTGGGCGCGCGCGTCGTGCTCGTCGACAGCGCGCTGGCCGTGCTGGACACGGAGCTCCCGGACGTCACGCTGGTGAACACGGTGCCCTCGGTGCTCGCGGAGGTGCTGCGCGACGGGGCACTGCCACCCGGGGTACGCACGGTCTGCCTCGCCGGCGAGCCGCTGCCGGGATCGCTGGCCGACGCCGCACGCCGGCAGGCGACCGTCGAGGCGGTGCACAACCTCTACGGCCCCAGCGAAGCCACCACCTACTCGACCGCGGCGACGGTGCCTGACGGCGCCGAGCTGCCGCCGCCGGTCGGAACGCCGATCGCCGGAACCCGCGCGTACGTGCTGGACCGGTGGCTGCAGCCGGTGCCACGAGGCGTCGCCGGCGAGCTGTACCTCGGCGGCGCCGGGGTGGCCCGCGGCTACTTCCGCCGGCCGGGGCTGACGGCGGACCGGTTCGTGCCCGACCCGTTCTCCGCCGCACCGGGGGCCCGGCTGTACCGCACGGGCGACCTCACCCGCCGGCGGGCCGACGGGGAGCTGGCCTTCCTGGGCCGGCGTGATCACCAGGTCAAGCTGCGCGGGTTCCGGATCGAGCCCGGCGAGGTCGAGGCGGTGCTGCGGGCTCACCCGGCCGTGGCCGAGGCCGCCGCGCTGGTCCGCGAGGACGTCCCCGGCGACCGGCGGCTCGTCGCCTACGCGGTGGCCGCCGACCGGGTGACCGAGGCCGAGCTGCGGACGCACTGCGCCGACCGGCTGCCCGCCTTCATGGTGCCCGCCGCGGTGCAGCTCCTCGACCGCTTTCCGCTGAACCCCAACGGAAAGCTCGATCGCGCCGCCTTGCCCCCGCCGGGGGACCGGGCCCGGGCGGCGGCCGAGGTGCAGCCGCCCGCCGACGCGGTCGAGGCCGCGGTCGTCGGCGTGTGGGAGGACGTCCTCGGCGTCGCGCCCGTCGGCGTGCACGACAGCTTCTTCGCCCTCGGCGGCCATTCACTCCTTGCGACGCAGGCCGCGGCCCGGTTGCGCGCGGCCTTCGCGGTGGACTTGCCGTTGCGGGCACTGTTCGACGCGCCCACCCCCGCCCGCATGGCGCGTGCTCTCGTGGCGGCCGAACCCCAGCCGGGGCAAGTCGCCGCGGTGGCCGAACTCCGCAGCCAGATCGACGCGCTGTCGCCCGAGGAGATCCTCGCGCAGCTGGACGACGGCGAATAGCCGATGACCGACCAGCACGCCTCCGACACCCGGGCCGCGGACGCGAAGCAGCGGTTGCTGGCGCAGCTGCTGCGGAAGCGGGGCATCACACCGCCCGAGCCGGACCGGATCGCCCCGGTCGGCCGCGCCGCCGACCTGCCGCTTTCGTTCGCCCAGCTGCGCATGTGGTTCCTGGACCAGGTGGATCCCGGGCAGCCCACCTACCACATCGCGATGAGCGCCCGGATCGAAGGACCGTTGCGGGTGGATTCGCTGCGCGCCGGCCTGCGGTCCGTCCTGGCCCGCCACGACGCCCTGCGGTCGGCGTTCCACAGCAGCGAAGGCCGTGTGCACCAGTCGGTCGAGCCGGTCGTGCCGACGCCGATGTCGGTGGTGGACCTCTCCGGCCAGGCACCGGCGGACGAGGAACTGCTGTCCGGCCTGGCCGCGCGGGCCGCCCGGTTGCCGTTCGACCTGACCCGCCCGCCGCTGCTGCGGCTGACCCTCTTCCGGATCTCCGCCCAAGACCACGTCATGGTCCTGGTGACCCACCACATCGTCAGCGACGGCTGGTCGCTCGGCGTCCTGGTCCGCGAGCTCGGCGAGGTTTACCTGGCGCGGACGCAGGGCCGTCCGGCGGCGCTGCCCGCGCTGCCGGTGCAGTACCAGGACTACGCGGCCTGGCAACGCGACCGGCTGGCCGGCGACTGGCTCGCCGGTGAGGTCGGCTGGTGGCGGAACGAGCTCGCCGGGGCACCGGACCTGGCCGACCTGCCCACCGACTTCCCGCGGCCCCCGGTGCGGAGCTTCCGCGGCGCGACGGTCGTGTTCGCCTGGCCCGCCGACCTGGTCGAGCGGCTTCGGGAGCTCGCCCGCGCCCAGGACGCGACGCTGTTCATGGTGCTGCTGGCCGGTTTCGCGGCCACCATGGCGCGCTACACCCGCCACGACGACGTCGTGGTGGGCACGCCGGTCGCCGGGCGCACCCGGCCCGAGCTCACCGGGCTGATCGGCCTGTTCGTCAACACGCTGGCGCTGCGGACGTCGTGCGCCGGCTCCGCGGACTTCCGATCGCTGGTCGCGCGGGTGCGCCGCACCTGCCTGGACGCCTTCTCCCACCAGGACCTGCCGTTCGAACGCCTGGTGGAGGCGCTGCGCCCGGACCGCTCCCTCAGCCACAACCCGCTGGTGCAGGTGTTCTTCGACCTGCAGAACACACCCACGGGCGAGGTCGCGTGGCCGCGGCTGCGGCTCCGGCCGTTCACCGGCGGGGAGGCGCTGCTCGGCACCACCGCGAAGTTCGACCTCGGCATGTCGCTGCGGGAGACGCCGGACGGCCTCGAAGGCACGCTCGAGTACAACACGGATCTGTTCGCCGCCGACACCGTGCGGCGGCTGGCCGGGCACTGCCGGACGGTGCTGGCCGAGGCGGTGGCACACCCGGCGGAACCGCTGCGGAACCTGTCGATGCTGGGCCCCGGCGAGCGGGGGCGCGTCTTGGCCGCCGGACGCCCCGGCCGCGTCGCCCGCCCCGGCCGGTCGCTGCACGAACTCGTCGAGCAGCACGCCGAGACCCGGCCGGACGCCGTCGCGGTGACCGGTGGCGACGGCCGTACCGTGACCTACGGCGCCCTCAACGCCGCGGCGAACCGGCTGGCGCGTGTCTTGCGCGAGCGCGGTGCCGGCCCGGAAACCCGGGTCGGCGTGCTGCTGCGCCGTTCCCCGGACCTCGTCGTCGCTGTGCTCGCCGTGCTCAAGGCAGGTGCCGCCTACGTCCCGGTGGACCCGGACCACCCACGCGAACGGCAGGCGACGGTGCTCTCCGACGCGGGTGCGGCGCTGCTGGTCGCCGAGTCCACAGAGAACACTCCGGCCGGCCTTCCGGCGGTTCCGCCGCGGACGACGGCGCACGCCGCGGACAACCTGCCGAAGCTCGCCGCAGCGGACAACCTCGCCTACGTCATCTACACCTCCGGATCCACCGGGCGCCCGAAGGGCGTGCAGGTGAGCCACCGCAACCTCGCCGCCGCCGTCGAGGCCTGGCGCGTCGCCTATGCCCTGCGACCGGACGACCGGCACCTGCAGATGGCCAGTGCCACCTTCGACGTGTTCACCGGCGACCTGGCCCGCGCGCTCGCCTCGGGCGCGGCACTCGTCCTCTGCCCGCGGGACCTGTTACTCGAACCGGCCGCGCTGGCCGAGCTGGCGGACGCGCAGGGGATCACCTGCGCCGAATTCGTCCCGGTCGTGC
This sequence comes from Amycolatopsis sp. lyj-23, assembly GCF_046549135.1. Lineage (NCBI taxonomy): Bacteria > Bacillati > Actinomycetota > Actinomycetes > Pseudonocardiales > Pseudonocardiaceae > Amycolatopsis > Amycolatopsis sp. lyj-23. The sequence continues at coordinate 388,317 of NZ_JAJPWN010000002.1, forward strand.
TCCGGCACGTCGTCACGGCCCTGCGCGGCCGCCGGCTCGCCGCCCTGCGCCTGCTGATCTCCGGTGCCGACGGGTGGCCGGCGCAGGAGTACGTGCGCGCCCGCGGCGTCGTCGGGCCAGGCGGTCGCGTGGTGAACTCCTACGGGGTCACCGAGGCGACCGTCGACAACACCTGGTTCGAGGCCGGCCCCGATGAGGGCGACGTGGGCGGCGGCCTCACCCCGGTCGGCCGCCCGTTCGGGCACAGCCGGACGCACGTGCTGGACCGGCACGGCGCCCCGGCACCGCTCGGCGTGCCCGGCGAACTGTTCCTCGGCGGCGACGCGGTGGCCCGCGGCTACCTCGGCCGGCCCGGTCTCACCGCCGCCCGGTTCGTTCCCGACCCGTTCGGCGAACCCGGCGCCCGGCTGTACCGCACCGGCGACCTCGCCCGCCTGAACGCCCGCGGCGACCTCGAGTTCCTGGGCCGGGCCGACCACCAGGTCAAGATCCGGGGCCATCGGGTCGAGCCGGGCGAGGTGGAAGCGGTGCTCGACGCGCACCCGGCGGTGACCGCGTCGGTCGTCGTGGCGCGCGCCGACGCGGGGACCGACGCCCGCCTGGTCGGCTACGCCGTGCTCGCGCCCGGAGTGGACCGCACCGGCTTGCCGGAGGCACTGCGGGCCCACGCGGCCCGGAGCCTGCCGCCCTACCTGGTGCCGTCGGCGATCGTGCCGCTGGACCGGATACCGTTGAGCGCCAACGGAAAGGTGGACCGCAAGGCGTTGCCCGCGCCACCGGCGCCCGCGCCCGCCACTGTGCGTGCCGTCCCCTCGACGCCTGCCGAGCGGGTGATCGCGCAGGCCTGGGCCGAGGTGCTCGGCCTCGACGCGGTCGGTGCCGAGGACAACTTCTTCGCCCTCGGCGGCGACTCGATCGTGAGCTTGCAGGTGGTGGCCCGGATCCGCGCGGCGGGCTGGACCGTGACGCCGAAACAGGTGTTCGAGCACCAGACCGTGCGGAGTCTCGCCGCCGCCGCGCGGGCGATCGCCGCGACCGACGTGCCGCCGGCGGAACAGGGCCCGGTGACCGGCCCGGTGCCGCTGACCCCGATCCAGCTCGCCATGCTGACCGAGCAGCGCCCGCCCGTTCCGGACCACTACAACCAGGCCGTCATGCTGCGGGCGCGCCGTCCGGTGCGGCCGTCTGCGGTGGAGCAGGCGGTGCGTGAACTGCTGCGGCACCACGACGCCCTGCGGCTGCGGGTCGAGCGGACTGCCTCAGGCTGGCGGCAGGAGCAGACCGGGCTCGCCGGCATCCCCGAGCGCATCCTCACCGTGGAGGACCTCCGGGCCGTGCCGGAGGCGGACCGGGCCGCCCGGATCGCCGCGGCGGCGGAACGCGCGCAGACCGGGCTCGATCTCGCGGCCGGCCGTCTGGTCGCCGCCGTCTGGTTCGACCTCGGCCCGGACGGCTGCCGCCTGCTGCTGGTGGTGCACCACCTGGCCGTGGACGGCGTGTCGTGGCGCATCCTGCTGGAAGACCTCGAATCGGTACTGGAACGCGGGCCGTCCGCGCTCCCGCCGAAAACCACCCCGTTCCGCGACTGGGCTCAGCACCTGCACCGATACGCGCGGAGCGACGAGGTGCGCGGGGAAGCGGCCTATTGGGCCGGACTGACCGGTGCCAACGCGGTTCCGCTGGACACGCCGCCCGCCGAACCGCCCACCGTGTCCGAAGTGGACATCGTGCGCACGGTGTTCGACGCCGGCGAGACAGCCGCTCTGCTGCGCGAGGTGCCCCGGGCGTACCGGACGCGGGTCAACGACGTCCTGCTCACCGCGCTGGGGCAGGCGCTGGGCGGCTGGCTCGGCACGTCGCGGGTGGTGGTCGAGCTGGAGAGCCACGGCCGGGGAGCCGCCCCCGACGGCTTCGACCTGTCGCGCACCGTCGGCTGGTTCACCAGCTTCCACCCGGTGCTGCTCGATTTGGGGCCGGCGGGCGCGGACGGTGATCCGGGCACGATCCTCAAGCGCGTCAAGGAAGAGCAGCGCGCGATGCCGCGGGAAGGCATCGGGTACGGCCTGCTGCGCTACCTCGGCGGCACTCCGGACGCGCGAGCCACGCACCGCCCGCACGTGGCGTTCAACTACCTCGGCCAGTTCGACGGTTCCTTCCAGGCCGAGTCGTTGTGGGAGCCCGCGCCGGAGCCCGCCGGGCCGATGCACGACCCGGGCGAGCCGCGGGAGAACCTGCTGGACGTCACGGCGGCGGTCAGCGGCGGCCGGCTCGAAGTCGCCTGGGGCTACAGCACCACGGTGCACCGGCAAGCGACGATCGAAGCGCTCGCGGCGTCGTTCGCCGACCGGCTGCGCGCGCTCGTCGCGCACTGCTGCGCGCCGGGGACCGGCGGGTGGACGCCCTCCGACTTCCCGCTGTCCACTTTGGACCAGGACGCGCTCGACCGGGTGCTCGGCGGTCTCCGGGACGTCGCCGACGTCTACCCGCTCACGCCGATGCAGGAAGGTATGGTCTTCCACAGCGAGCAAGGCGGCGGGCTGTACGTCGAACAGTTCACCTGCCGCCTCGAAGGCCCGCTCGACCCCGGCGCGCTGCGCGCCGCGTGGGACGCGGTGGTGCAGCGGCACCCGGTCCTGCGTACGTCGGTGCACTGGGCGGGCGTGCCCACGCCGGTCCAGGTGGTGCACGACGCGGTCAGCCCGGAATGGGCCGAGCTGGACTGGCGCGACACGCCGGCCGCGGAACAGCAGGGCCGGTTCGACCGGTTCCTCGCCGCCGACCGTGCGCGGGGCTTCGAGCTGGACCGCCCGCCGCTGCTGCGGTTCACCCTGATCCGGCTCGCCGCCGACGACCACCGCTTCGTCTTCAGCCATCACCACCTGCTGCTCGACGGCTGGTCCTTCCCCCGCGTGACGGGTGAGGCGTTCCAGCGGTACGAGGCCGGGGTCGGCGGGGTGCCGGCGGAACTGGCGCCCGCCCGGCCGTTCCGGGACTACGTGGCCTGGCTCGGCGAGCAGGATCCGCGACGCGCGGAGGCGTACTGGCGCGACCTGATGGCCGGGTACCACCCGCCGGTCGTGCCCGGCCGCGAAAGCACCGGCGAGCCGGGCTGCCAGGAAGCCGAGCTGCCCGCGGCTTCGACCCGGCAGCTCGCCGTCCTCGCGAAGCGTTGCCACGTCACGCTGAACACCGTGGTCCAGGCCGCGTGGGCGGTCCTCGTCGCGCGCCGGCTCGGCACGGACGACGTCGTGTTCGGTATGACGGTCTCCGGCCGTCCGGCGGAGCTGCCCGGCGCGGACGACATCGTCGGCCTGCTCATCAACACGGTGCCGGTCCGGGCTGTGCTCCGGCCCGCGCAGCCGGTCGGCGAGTGGCTCGCCGACGTGCAGCAGCAGCTCACCGAGTCGCGCCAGCACGACCACACACCGCTGACCCGTATCCACGGCCTCAGCGGCGTGCCGCACGACCTGCCGTTGTTCGACAGCGTGGTCGTGTTCGAGAACTATCCCGCGTCCCGGACCGGCAGCGCCGACGAGACCGGGTTGCAGGTTCGCGAAGTGCGGACCGACGCGCAGGCCGGCTACCCGCTGACCCTAGCTGCCGCGCCGGGCGAAGAGCTGACCCTGCAGCTGTGGCACGACCGCGGCCGCTTCGACGACGCCTCGGCCCGCGCGCTGCTGGAGCAGTTCGTCCTGATCCTCGGCCGGATGGCCGCCGCGCCCGGCGAACCGGTACGGGACCTGGCGACCCTCCCGGACGGCCAGCGCCGGACGATCCTGGAAAAGTGGGGCCGCACGCCGGGTGGGCCGCCGTCCGACCGGTGCGTGCACGAGGCGTTCGGCGAACAGGCCACCCGCATCCCCGATGCGCCCGCGCTGCTGCACGCCGGGGGAGTGGTCACCTACCGTGAGCTGGACGAGCGGGCGAACCGCCTGGCGCACTGGCTGCGTGCGGCCGGGGTCGGTCCCGAAGACCGGGTCGCCCTGCTCCAGCAACGCGGGGTGGAGCTGGTCGTTTCGACGCTGGCCGTGCTCAAGGCCGGCGGCGCGTACGTTCCGCTGGACGCCCGCAGCCCGGACGACCGGCTGGCGGCGATCGTCCGCGGCTGTGTCGCGAAGGTCGTCCTGACCGACCGGGCCTCGGCGGCGCGGGACGTCGCCGGACCGGCGGTCGTGCGCGTTGTCGACGACACGGCGGATCTGGCGGATTTTCCGGCCGCCGCACCGGAGTGCGTGGTGCGTCCGGCCGGGCTGGCCTACGTGATGCACACGTCCGGTTCGACCGGCACTCCGAAGGGCGTCGCCGTCACGCACGCGGACGTGGTCGCCCTGGCCGCCGACTCGGCCTGGACCGACGGCCATCGACGGGTCCTGCTGCACTCACCGCACGCGTTCGACGCGGTCACGTACGAACTTTGGGCGCCGCTGCTGTCCGGCGGCCAGGCAGTCGTGGCCCCGGCAGGCGAGCTCACGATCGACGAGCTGGGGGAACTCCTCGCCCGCTACCAGGTGACCTCGGCTTTCCTCACGTCCGGACTGTTCCGGGTGCTGGCCGACGCCGCGCCGTCCGCGCCGAGCGGCCTTCGCGAGCTGTGGACCGGCGGCGACGCGGTGCCCGCGGACGCCGTGCGGCGGGTGCTGGCCGCTTGCCCCGGCCTCGCGGTGACCGACGTCTACGGGCCGACCGAAACCACCACGTTCGCCACCCGGTTCCGGATGACCGACGCCGCGGACGTGCCCTCGGCCGTCCCGATCGGCCGGCCGCTGGACGGCATGGCCGTCCGCGTTCTCGACGCGCAGCTGCGGCTGGTGCCCGCCGGCACGGTCGGCGAGCTGTTCGTCGCCGGTGCCGGCGTGGCCCGCGGCTACCTCGGCCGGCCGGGGCTGACCGCCGACCGGTTCCTGCCGGACCCGTTCGGCGACCGGGGAACCCGGATGTACCGGACCGGCGATCTCGTGCGCTGGACCGGCGACGGCGTCCTGGAGTTCGCCGGCCGCGCCGACGACCAGGTCAAGATCCGGGGCTTCCGGGTCGAGACCGGCGAGATCGAAGCGGTGCTACGGGCGCACCCGGCGGTGCGGGAGGCGATCGTCGTCGCGCACCGGGACGACAACGCCGGCCGGAGCCTCGTCGCCTACGTCGTCGGCGAAGGCACGGGCGAAGACCTGCGCGCGCACTGCCGGTCGGCGCTGCCGGACTACATGGTGCCCGCGGCCGTCGTCCCGGTCGGCGAAATCCCGTTGACCCGCAACGGAAAGGTCGACCGGGACGCGCTGCCCGCGCCCGCCGGTCCCACGGCCGAGGCCGAGTACGTCCCGCCGCAGACGCCGGTACAGGCCGTGATCGCCGCGGTCTGGCAGGACGTGCTGAACGTGCCGCGGATCGGCGCGCACGACAACTTCTTCGACGCGGGCGGCCATTCGATGGTGGCCTTGCGGCTGGTGGGGGAACTGCGCCGGGTGCTCGGCCGCGTCGTGTCGCTGGCCGACCTCTACGGCAACCCGACACCGGCCGGACTCGCCGAAGCGCTGGAGCAGCCCCGCGCCGGCTGGCCGCGTTCGGTCATCACGTTGCGCGCCGGGAACGCCCGGCCACCACTGTTCTGCATCCACCCGAAGAACGGCACGGTTTTCTGCTTCACTTCGCTGGCCCGGGTCCTGCCCGGGGACAGCCCGGTCCACGGCGTGCAGGCGCACTCCCTCGAACTGGCGTGCTCGCCGCACGAATCCATCGAGGCGATGGCGGCCGCGTACGTGGCGGACATCCGGCAGGTGCAGCCGTCCGGTCCGTACCACTTGTGCGGATACTCGCTCGGCGGCCTCATCGCCTACGAGATGGCCCGGCAACTGCACGCCGCCGGGCACGAGGTGGCCCGCTTGGTGCTCCTCGACAGCAGCCCGGACCTCAGGCCGGACTTCCCCTCGCTCGCCGAGTTCGAGGCGATGGACGACGTGCGGTTCCTGGCCGCCGAGTTCGCCGAGCACCTGGCGGTGACCGAGGCGGAGCTGCGCGCGCTGCCCGAAGGCGAACGCCTGCCGCACGTGGTCGCGCTGGCCGACCGGGCGGGCCTGCTGGCCGAGCACATGGACCTGCGCACGATGCGCCAGTACGTGGACATCGCCCGCGCGCACACCCGGGCCGCGCTGGCGTACCGGCCGGAACCCTACGCCGGACCGGCGTTGCTGCTGCGCTGCGCCGATCCGGACGAACCGGCGGGCAGCGACCCCGCGTGGGGCTGGGGCGCGCTGGTCCGCGGCGGCCTCGACGTCCGGCTGGTGCCGGGCAACCACCTGACCATGCTCGATCCGCCGCACGTGACCGCGCTGGCCGAGTACCTGCGGACCCCGGCGGCCCGTACCGACGACCGACGCCCCGGCGAGAACGGACAGGCGATGCAGACATGACTTCCGAAAGCGGCAAGGCCGTCGAGGTGACCGGGCTGACCAAGGTGTACCGCACCGGCTCGGGAACCTGGCGGGTCGTCGACGACCTCGACCTGGCCATCGAGCACGGCCAGGTCCTCGGCCTGCTCGGGGTGAACGGAGCGGGCAAGACGACCACGATCAAGATGATCTGCGGGCTGGTCACGCCCTCGGCGGGCGAGCTGCGGGTCAACGGCTGCGACGTGCGTCGTTCGCGACGCCGGGCGATGGCGCGGATCGGCGCGGTGCTGGAAGGCACGCGCAACATCTACTGGCAGCTCTCGGCGTGGGAGAACCTGCGCTATTTCGCCCGTCTCAAGGCGGCTCGTGGCAAGTCCTGGCCGGCCCGGGGCGAGCAGCTGCTGCGGGACCTGGAGCTGTGGGACCGCAGGCACGAGCCGGTCACCCGGTTCTCCCGGGGCATGCAGCAGAAAGTGGCGATCGCCTGCGCGCTGATCGGCGACCCGCCGGTGATCCTGCTCGACGAGCCGACGCTGGGCCTGGACGCGCAGGCCTCGCGCACCGTCCGGTTCTGGGTGGACCGGCTGGCCCGCGAGGAGGGCCGCACGGTGCTGCTCACCTCGCACCAGCTCGAGGTCGTCCAGGACCTGTGCGACCGGGTCGCGGTCATCCACCAGGGCCGGATGCTGATCGACAAGCCGGTCAAGGACCTGCTGGCGCTGTTCGGCAAGGACAGCTACCAGATCCGGCTCGGCGGCCACGTCGACGGCCGGGAACCGGCCTGGCGGAACTTCGAGGTGACCGCGCGGGCCGGGGAGAGCACCCTCACCGGGGAGATCAACGACCAGGAGGAGCTGCACGAACTCCTGGCGCAGGCACGCAGCCGGTCGCTGACCGTGCTCGGGGTCAACCGCCTCGAGCCGACGCTGGAGGAAGTCTTCTTGCGAGTGGTCCAGGACGAGCAGGAGCAGCGGCGATGACCGCGGCGGTGCAGGTGGTGCTGGCCGAAGCGCGCAAGGGCCTGCGCGTCAACTGGTACTACAAGTTCAACATGGTGATGCAGCTGGTCACGCTGACCGCCATCTTCCTGTTCCTCGTGTTCTTCCTCGGCCACGGCTCGATGGACCGCGGCCAGCTCACCTCCGCGCTGCTGGGTTACGTGGTGTGGTTCTACGCCGTGAACCTCGTCAGCTGGGTGGGCATCGACCTGGTCAGCGAGGCGCAGACCGGCACCCTCGAGCAGATGTGCATGTCGGTGTGCCCGCCGGAGCTGCTGCTGGTGGGGCGGGCGGTGGCGGCGCTGGTCACGACCACCGGCCTGGTCGCCGTGCTCGACCTGGTGCTCCTGGTGAGCTTCCACGTGTCGGTCCCCGTCTCCGGCGGTGGCCTGCTGATGTTCGCCCTGACGCTGACCGGCCTGTTCGGCTTCGGCCTGGTGATCGGCGGCGCGATGCTGGTGTTCAAGCACGTCGGGGCGCTCGCGAACCTGATGATCAACATGATCATCTTCACCAACGGGACGCTGCTCTCGGTGGACCAGTTCCCGCGCTGGCTCACGACGATCGCGAACAGCCTGCCCAGTACGCAAGGCGTCACGATGCTCCGCGCGTCCGTGCTGGACGGCCGGTCGCTGGGTGCGCTGTGGTCCGACGGCGGGCTCCCCGGCCTGCTCCTGAACACCGGGATCTACCTGGGAGTCGGCGTGCTGGTGTTCGAGGTGGGGATCCGCCGGGCCCGGGTCCGCGGGTCGCTCGGCCAGTACTGACGGCTGGGTATCGCGCGGGTCGGCGCGCGAAAGTGCGCCGCACCGGCCCGGTGCGGCGCACTCGCGGTACTGCCGGTTCAGCCGGCCAGCGCGGGCTGCTCGCGGCTCGTCTCGATCACCTGGCTGCCGCGGCGATACCGGAAGACGACCCGCGGCGTGGCGTCCGCGGTGTCGAGCACCATGGTCTGTTCGTGCGTCCAGCACAGCGGGCGGAATTCGCCGTCCCCGATGTGTGCGAGGGCGGTCTCGTGCTCGCCCAGCCGCAGCACCAGCCGGTCATCCTGCACGCGCAGCTCGCCCTCGGTGTCCTCGCCGCCGTTCCACTCGGCGGCGGTGGGCAGTTCCGGGTGCGGCTTCAGGAACGCGGCGGGCATTCGGATCGTGCCGCGCACGGTGCGCAGCTGTTCGGGCAACCCGAATTCTTCCCGGAAGAGCATGACGTCGTCGTCGGCAATCCGCGCGCGCACGTCCGAGGGGAAAAGCTCGAAGAGCCCGGGCGCGACGTAACAATCGATGATGAGGTGGACCCTGGCCGCGGAACCCCGGTTGTAGAGCGAATGGGGCAACCCGAAGTTCGCATACCAGAACTCGCCGGGCTTCCACCGTTGGTCGGCGCCGTTGATGATGAGGACGGCGTCGTCGCTGGTTTCCACCGGAATGTGCAGCCGTACCCAGCCGACCGGCAGGCCGTAGGGGCTGTCGGTGTGTTCCTGGACCTCGGCGCCCGCGGCCAGCGAACTGAACCGCACGCCGCGGATCGGCACGTTCATGCCGTCGAGGATCTCCCGCACGTACGGGGTCAGCTCGAGGTAGGCGGTGTCGGCGAAGTCCGCCAGGCCACCGGCGTTCCGGCCGATCTTGTCCAGGTCGCCGCCGGGGCAGCGCAGGACGAGGACGTCCCAGCCGGTCTGCTCGTCCTCCGCGCGCTCGGCGTGGTCGGCGGTCGGGTTGGCGTGGACGAGGAAGTGCTTTTCCACCGCCGCCAGATCCGCGCGCAGCCGGTCCGGGTCGATGACCGGCAGCAGCTTGACCGCATCCGGCGGACCGGCTGTCGTGGATGTTCCCATGTGCTCGCCTTTCGCCGGTGCATACCGGATATCGGGTTTCGTCGGTGGAGGTGCGTAATATGCGGGCATCGTACTACGGATAAATGGCGTGCGGGGCGCCTTCTCGATTGCGGTGAATTACGACTATTGCGCTCATTGGATGCGCTTGAATGACGCGGGTAAACTCACGGTGATCGGAGAGGTTCATGACGGAACGGGCAGCTGAACCGCTGGGCGCGGACAGCGTGATGTGGGACGTGGCCGGGGAGCTGCGCGCGTTCCTCGTCATTCCGTCGACGCTGCTCCTCCAGGTGATGCACCCGGTCGTCGCGGCGGCGGTCGGCGCGCACTCGGTGTTCCGGACGGACCAGTGGGGCCGGGCGAGCCGGACGTCGGACTCGATGCTGCGCTACATCTACGGCGGCGAGCTGGCTCTCGCCGAAGCACGACGGCTGCGGGAGCTGCACGAGCCGTTCCACGGCGTGGACGCGCAAGGCCGTCCCTACCACGCGCTGAACGGAGCGGCGTACGCCTGGGTGAACGCGACGCTCGTCGAGCGGTACCTGGCCTCGTGTTCGCTGTTCGGGCCCGAGCTGTCGGCGCGGCAACAGGAGCGGCTGTACGCCGATTCCGTCCAGCTGGGCCACGTCCTGGGCGTCCCCGGCCGCGAGATGCCGGCGACGTTGACCGAGTTCCGCGGCTACTTCGCGACCATGGTCCGCGAACGGCTCGAACGCACGGACGCGGCGCTGGCGGTGCTGTCGGACCTGCGCGACCCGCCACCGCCACCCGCACTGCCGGCCGTGGTGTGGCGGCTGCCCGGCGTGGCCCTCGGCCGCGCCGCGGGGTTCCTCACCACCGGGACGCTGTCCCCGGAAGTACGCGACTTGCTGGGGCTGCGGTGGACGCCCGCCGACCAGCGGCGCTTCGACCGCTTCGCGGCCGGCGTGCGCACCTGCGTGCCGTGGTTGCCGGAACGGCTGCGCTATGTCCCCGCGGTGCTGAGGGTGAGAAGGCGGGCGGCCCGGGCTGGGGGACTCCGGACCGCCCGCGTGGCCGGTGGGGCGGGATCAGGGTGACACGGCCGAGCCGGGCCGCGCGCCGCCCCGGCTCGGCAGGGCGGCGGCCGCGCCGAACACGAGCAGCCCCGTCGCCGCGGCGGTGATCACCGTGATGCCCGCGTAGGTTCCGACGGAATCGACTTCCGCGTGGTGGCCGAGCAGCTGCCAGATTCGGTCGCGCAGGACCGCGGCCGCCGGAAGGGCCAGCGCGCCGGCGATCACCGCGACGCGAGTCGCCTTCCGGAGCCGGCCGGCCGGCTGCCCAGTCTGGCCGCGCGGTTCGGCGATGTGCAGGACCGCGTTGGCAATCAGGCAGAACGCGAGGAATCCGCCGAATCCGACCAGCACGCTCATGCCGAACAGCAGCGGGCTTTCCCCGCCCTCGCCGAGGGCCTGCATCGAGGCGACGCCGAAGCCCGCGAGCGCGCTGAGCAGCACGGCAAAGGCCACGATGTGGTCGCGGACGAAGCCGATCGGGCGGTCGAGCCGCCCACCGGTGGTGCGGCGGACCAGTTCGGCCAGGTCGTCGAGCCAGTCGCCGTCCGGCCGGCCGGACGCGGTGTGCGGCAGCCGGCGCAGCGCCGTCCGGTGCAGCGCGAAGCAGGCGCCGGCCAGGAGTGCCAGCGGGAGCAGGCTCGCGACGAGCCACGGCGTCCTGGTGTCCCACCGGTCGCGGTCGGCCGCCAGCAGCACGGCGACCACGTCGGTCAGGACGGTCAGCGCCACCAGCGCCGCACTGACCAGGCAGGCCCGCGCGATCTGGTTGACCCGGAACACCGGCTGCGGCCGCCCGCGCCGCCACAGCGAAGCCCGCACCACCATCAGCGCGGTCACCGCCGGCACGAGGAATTCGGTGAACGAGATCATCCCGTGGTACGGGTCGTCCTGCCACGGCGTGCTGCGGCTGATGCCGGCGAACTGCGTGGTCGCGTACGCCCAAGCGGTGAACACGGCCCCGGTGAGCACGCTGCACCACAACGCCCACGCAGCGGGTCGGCGGGCCGGATGCCCGGCCGGGATCTCCAGGACGTCCCGCGGGCCGGGGAGGTCGGTTTTCATCGAAGCACCTCGTCAGCTGTTGATGTCACGCCGGGCGAACAGGACCAGCGCCACGACGTCCAGCAGGATGAACGGCACCGTCGCGTGCAGCACCGCCGCGGCCGGGCTGGTGTGGTACCCGATCACGCCGAGCGTGAAGTCCTGCAGCAGGTTTCCCGGCAGCCACTGGTCCAAAGTGGACGAACGGCCCTGGAGCACCTTCTCGGCGGGCAGTACCCAGGCGATGGTGATGGCCAGCGCCGCGGGCACGGACCTGGTGAGCACCCCGACGGCGTGGCCGAAAATGGTGAGCGCCACGCAGGCGAGCGCGAACTGCCCGGTCGCGACGGCCATGTCGCGCGCGGTCGCGGTCTCCCCGAAGACGCCGCCGGCGGCGAACGAAACCAGCCCGATGATCACCGCGCTGCCGAGCGCGACGGTGACCGAGGCGGCGAGCTTGCCGGTGAACACCGAGATCCGGGACGGCCGGGAGATCAGCCACGGCCGGATCGTCCCGGTCGAGAAGTCGTTCGCGGCGACCACGGCGCCGCGGCCCATCAGCAGGGTCGCGGTCAGGATGGCCACCTCCCGGAAGCCCCACAGCGGCGGATGGCCCTGCGGGCCGGCGTTGCTCATCGAAAACAGGGTGAACACGATGCACAGCAGCAGGAACACGAGGGTGGTCCGGCTGCGGGCGCGCAGCAGTTCGGCGCGGAAGGTGGTCATGAGCGGGCTCCGGCGATCGCGATGTGGAAGGCTTCTTCGAGGGTCGGTGCGAGGTGGGACAGTTCGATCAGCTCGATGTCGGCCTTGACCGCGGTGCTGAAGATCTGCTGCGCGACGGCGTCGGCGTCGGCCGCGGTTCCGGCGGTCGCCCGGATGCCGTCGCCGGTGTGCACGGCGTCGACGTGCTTCGCCCGCAGCAGCTCGGTCAGCCGTGCGCTGTCGCCGGCCCCTGCGGCCCGCACCCGCAACGTCGGCGGTCCGATGAAGGAGTCGAACGGGCCGTCGTAGAGGATGCGGCCGCCGTGCAGCAGGGCCAGTGCGTCGGCGGTCCCTTCCAGCTCGCGCAGCTGGTGGCTCGAGACCACCACCGCCGTCCCGGCGTCGGCGACCGTCCTGATCATCGTGCGCAGGTGCACGATGGCCTCCGGGTCGAGCGCGTTGGTCGGCTCGTCGAGCAGGAGCATGTCGGGCGAGCGCAACAGCGCCTGCGCCATCGCGACCCGCTGCCGGTAGCCCTGGGACAGCGTGCCGGCCCGGCGCTTGAGCACGTCGCCGACCTGTGCGAGCTCGACCACCCGGGCGACGTCCGCGGTGCCGGCGCCGGTGAGCACCCGGTGCATCTCCAGGTTGCGCCGGACGGTCAGCCCGTTGAACAGCGCGGGGGCTTCGATCATCGCCGAAAGCGCGCGGCTGCCGTCGCGGCCCGGGGTGACGGTCACCGAGCCTTCGGTCGGCCGGATCAGCCCGGTGATGATGCGCATCAGCGTGGACTTGCCCGCCCCGTTGAGCCCGACCAGCGCGGTCACCTGCCCGCGCTGCGGGGCCCAGGAGACCGATTGCACCGCGACAGTGGATCCGAACGTCTTGGCGACGTTGTCCAGGACCACTGGTGTGTCGTTTTCCACCATGGCTCGGATAGTACACGGCGCGTACCACGCGTCGCGTACTACTATGCTGGGAGCAGAGCGAGGGAGAACGGATGCAAGCCAACGACGCGCAGACCTTGGTGCTGTGTGCACTGGCCGACGGCCAGTTGCACGGCTACGCCATCAACAGCGCGATCGAGCAGCTGACCGGTGAGCGCCTCGGCGTCGGCAGCCTTTACGGCGCACTGGCCCGGCTGGAGGCCAAGGGGCTGGTCGAGTCGCTGGCGGAACAGGGCAGGCAGCGGCCGGTGCGGCTGACCGACCGCGGCCGCGAGGTCCTCGAACGCGAACTGCGCGCGATGGCCCGTGTCGCCGACGCGGGACTGCGCCGGTTGGGGGTGAACCCGGCATGAGCTGGGCGGCGCGGCTCGTTCGGCTGTACCCGGCGTCCCTGCGCAGCCACTGGGGCGCCGGGCTCGAGGACGAGGCGGGCGCCGCCGGCTGGCGACGGCTGCCGAACCTGTTGGTCGGCGCCCTGGACATGTGGGTGCACCCGGTGGTGTGGCCCGCCGACTCGGGCGCGCAGCGGCGCAGCCGGGCCGCCGCACTGGTGTTCGTCGTCGGGCTGAGCGGCTGGCTGCTCGGGCACGTCGCGGTCGAAGACGCACTGCTCCCGGCGGACGTGGTGCACTCTTGGGCGGCGAACCTCAGCGATGTCCTCGTGCTGGCAGGCCTCGTGCTGGTGGTCCCGTTGCCGCGGCTATCCGTCAGGGCGGTGGTCCGCCTCGGCGCGCAGGCGCTCCGCCGGCTCGCGGTACCCCTCCTCATCGGCGGCGCGGTGTTCGTCACCGCGAACCTGTCCGCGGAGCTTTCCCCCGCCCTGCGCACCACCTTGCTGATCGGGTGGTGGCTCGCGCTCGTGCTGGGCGCGGTGCAGGTGTGCGGCGTCATCGCCGGCCTCGACCCGGACGACGTCGTGGCGCCGCAGCCCGGGCGGCTGTGGTGGGGGATCGGCGTGGTGGCCACGGCACTGGCGGTCGGGAGCGGCGTCGTGCTCTGGCCCACCGTGGTGGACGGCGTCACCGGACTGCTGCCGACGCTGCTGGGTGGAGCGTTGCTCGTGCTGACCGTCCTGTGCGGCTGGACGCTGCGCGACCTGTCCACCATCGCCGCCGACTGACCCGTGCGCCGGGATCTCGCGCGGCAAGCGGTCGTCCGCCCGTTCGTGCTGCTCGTGCGCAATCCGGGGGTCCTCGTCGTCGCGGCCGTGGTGCTGGCGTTCTCCCTGCTGGTCCCCGACCAGGGCATCGCGGCGGACGTGTTCCGCCCCGGCTGGATCTTCGACGCGGGACCGGCGGAAGTGTGGTCGCTGGTGCGCTCGCCGGCCGTCCTGGCGGTGGCCGCGGCCGGGTATACGGGCAAGATCTTGATCAGTTCGGCCGCTTCCCAGCAGCTGCTGCTGGTCTTCCGGGACGGCCGCACGACCTTGCCGGCGACACTGCGGTCGATCAGCCTCGGCACCGTCCACTGGTTGTTCGTCGCCGAACTGGCGATCTACGCCCTCTGCGCGCTGGCTGCCCTGATCGGGTACCTGCCCGCGTTGCTGATCTGGCGCACTGCCGGGGTCGACCTGACGGTTCCGTTGCTCGTCGTCGCCGTGCTCGCCTTCCCGGCCGCCTATGCGGCGGTCTCCACCGCGATCGTCGCCGCCCCGCTGCCGGCGTCCGCGCGCGAGCGGACGTCGGTGCTCACGTCGCTGCGCGGACGGCGGGTGTTCGGGCGGCTCTACGGCCTGTTCGCGGTCCGGGTCATCCTGGAAACGGTCCTGCTGGGCGTGGCGCCGCTGGCCATGCTCGACGTCGTGCACAGCAAGCCGCTCGCCACGGCGGCCGTCGGCGCGGGTCTGCTCGTCCCGTCCTTGTTCCTGCGCGGCAGCTGCTACGCGCTGATGCTGTACGCACTGCGCCCGGTCCCGGTCGTCGAGAGGGTTTTCGGGCGCTACTTCACCGAGTCCGAACCGGTCGGGGCGAGGTAGTCCGGCGCGGCGAACGCGGTCCGGATCGCGTCGAGAACCGCGTCGAACGCCGCCGAGGTCGGATCGATCAGCTCGAAGTGCCCGGTGCCCGGCAGGATCGTCAGCCGGACGTCGCCCCCTTGGGCGAGCGCGGCCGCGTGGAACCGCACGCTCTGGCTCACCGGCACGCGGTCGTCCTGGTCGCCGTGGACGAGCACGCACCGCGCGGCCGACGGCACGAGCCGGATCGGGTCGGCCACCCGGTACCGGGCGGAGAGATCGTCCGGCGGCCCGCCGAGCAGCCGGTGCACGGCACCGTCGTCGAGGTTGCGCCGATGGCCGTCGACGAGGTCGCAGACCCCCGCCAGGGAGACGACGCCACCGACTTCGAGCCTGCTCCCCGGGATCCCCGGACCGCCGTCGGGCAGCCGGTCCCGCAACGCGGTCCACAGCGCGAGGTGGCCACCCGCGGAGTGCCCGACGAGGACGGTCGTTTCGCGGCGGGCCAGGCCGCCGGTGAGCCGGGGGAGCGCGTCGACCGCCGCGGCGACGTCGGTGAACGTGCCGGGCCAGCCGCCTGCCCGCTGCCCGACCCGGTGGTATTCGACGGCGACGGTCGTGTAGCCGTGGTCGGCGAGCGCCGCGCAGAACGGCCGGATGTGCGCGCGATCGTATTCGGCGGCCCAGAATCCGCCGTGCACGACAACGGCGACCTTTTCACCGCCCTGCCATATTTCGGCCACGCGTTCGGGGCCGGAGCCGTATTGCTCCGTCCGGTCGGCCGGGCGGGCCCGCAGGGCCAGGACGTTGGCCAGGCTCATGCCGCTGATCTCCTTTTCCCCACAGGAATCCCGGTGGCGACCCTAGCAAGGTGCGGCGGGGCGGACAACAGGCCGAGGTGCCGGGAACTTGACCGCCGGCCCGGCGGCGCCGATATCCTGGCACCCAGCGGAATATCCGAGGGGGCGGGAAATGACCGCGAACGTCCATCGGCAGGCCACCGCCGTCGGAAAGGCGGCGCGAACGAGGTTGAACGGGCACGAGCCGCTGGTGATCTGGCTGACCGGCCTTTCCGGCGCGGGCAAGTCGACGATTGCCAACCTGGTCGAGGAACGGCTGCACGAATCGGGAGCGCATACCTACCTGCTGGACGGGGACAATGTGCGTACCGGGCTGAACGGTGACCTCGGGTTCGGTGACGCCGACCGGCGGGAAAACGTCCGGCGCGTCGCGGAGGTCGCGGCGTTGATGGTGGACGCGGGTCTGGTCGTGGTCGTTTCGCTCATTTCGCCGTTCGCCGCGGATCGGGCGCTGGCCCGCGGGCTGGTCGGCGACGGCGAGTTCTGCGAGGTGTTCGTCGACGCCCCGCTGCCGGTCGCGGAGGCCCGTGATCCCAAGGGCCTGTACCGGAAAGCCCGGCGCGGCGAGCTGAGGAACTTCACCGGCATCGATTCGCCGTACGAACGACCGCGGAATCCCGACGTCCACGTCGACACGAGCGTGCTTTCGGCAGAAGAGGCCGCCGACACGATCCTGGCCTGGCTGCCGGTGACGGCGGGAAGCCCCGGCTGACCGGGAGCCGGTCACTCGGTGGCCGGAGTCCGGCGCGTCGGCCGGCTCGTCACCTCGTCGAAGCGGTCGGCCGTCTGGCGGGCGAGGACGCTGTCGTGGCGGGCGAACGATTGCCGGAGCAGGCGCAGCCGCTGGCGTGCCCGGCCCGAGTCCACGGCCGCGGCGTCGGGCAGTGCCGCGAGCGCGGCTTGGCTGGCGCCTTCGAGTTCGCCGGTGGCGAGCCGGGCCTCCGCGAGGGACAGCGAGTGCAGGAGACGGTTGCGCCGCTGGGTCTCGTCCAGTTGCGCGAGTCCGGTCGACAGCAACGGTTCGGCGCGGCGGGGCCGCCCGAGCTCCAGCTGTGCGCGGCCGGCGTCCGCGGCGAGCAGCGCCGGCGTGAGCCACCGGATCCACGCCGGCCGGTCGGCCACCGGACCCGCCTCGTCGAGCCGCTCCGCGGCCTCGGCCAGCGCCGCTTCGCACGCGGTCTCGTCCCCGGCGCCCGCGTGTCCGCGTGCGAGCCGGGTCGCGAGCAGGGCGTGCAGCTCGTGCATCGGGGAGCTTTCGACGCCCTGGCGCGCGACGGTCAGCACACGAACCGCGTCACGCGGACGGCCGCGCCAGGTGAGGTGGTAGGCGAGGCAGGACAGGACGTAGGCACCGAACTCGCGGTCACCGGCGACGCTCGCGGCCCGCAGTGCCGCGAGGTGGTGGCGCTGGCTTTCCCCGTACCGGCCGAGGTCGGCGAGCAACCAGCCGCCGGCCTGCGCGAGCTCGGCCGCCACCAGGTACAGCTGCCGTCCGGTCGAGGCGTCGTGGCTGCCTTCGTCGAGGAGCTTCACGATCCACCGGAGGTCGTGGACGCACCAGTCCGCGACCGGCAGCCCGCCGTGCCGGTCGTCCATCCGCCGCAGCTGGTCGAGCCGCTCGGCGAGCACGTCCGGCAGTTCGCGGAAGAACCCGCCCGGTTCGCGGCCGGACGGCACCGGCTGCCTCGTCGCGGTCAGCCAGTCGACCGCGACGGACAGGAGCGTGGTGCCGGGGTGCGGCGCCACGGACTCCGCCGGAAGCCGGCGTGGCGCGGCGGTCAGCCGCCGGAGCGAGCGGGTGGCCGACTCGACCGACCACGCGCGCTCGATGTGATCGTCGGCGGCCGTTCCGCTGTCGGCGCGGCCGGGCCAGATCTGACCGATTTCGACGGGCTTGCCGAGCCGGCCGGAAAGGACTTCGGCGACGAAACCGGGGATGCGTCCCCGGGGAAAGGAGCCTTTCAACCAGCCGTACGGGGCTTTCGGGCTGACGGTTCCCTGGCCGTATTCCCGGTTCAGTTCACGGGCCAGCCGCTCGGGCGACCAGCGCAATTCGGCCAGGTATGTGCCCAGCTGCGGGCCTGTCGTCATCGGTGTGCCTCCCCCAGGCCCCCGGCATCGCCCGCGCCGTCCGGACGGCACCGCGCCGGGGTGTGATCCAGCGTGGCACAGGCCCGCTCCCCGATGCCAGTTCCGGCACGCGGAGCCGCGATATCCGGCAATGGCCGTTCCGGCGGGCGGGAGCGTGACGCGGGGATCGGAGGTGTTACTTCTTGACGAAGCCTGACTTCCGGCTGACCATCCTTACCCGGTCGGGGGTTCTGCGGCCGCGGCGTGGCCAGTGTAATAGACGTACGGTTGCCGTCGTCCGTCCTGCGGGCGCGTCGGCCGGTGAACTGGGCGGCTCGTTGGGGAATGGTTGTCGTATCGGGGGACGGGACGGCGCACGAAAGCGGAAAAGGCTCTTTCGTGCTGCGAAATCCACGGGATCGGGAGTGGCTCCGCTCCGTGCCGCGCGGGGTTCCACCGCGCCGGGACGCGAACACGACCGCGGGCGTACCGGTTCCCGGACGGCGGCCGCGCTGCGATCGGGAGGGGATTGCATGACGGGGCAGGAGCACGCGCCGGTGAGTGGGACATCCGGTTTTCCGTCCGGGCGGGCGCTGTCCGCGAGACCGGACGCGGGCGTGGTCATGGTGGCGGTGACCGACCTCCTCGCCGCCGATTCGCCGCGGACCGGCGGCGACGACCTGGCGCACGTCCGGAACATGGCCGAATCGGCGACCGAGCTGCCGCCGATCATCGTGCACCGGGCCACGATGCGGGTCATCGACGGGATGCACCGGCTCCGGGCCGTCATCATGCGAGGCGGCGACCGGATCGCGGCCCGCTTCTTCGACGGTTCCGCGGAGGAGGCCTTCGTCGTGGCCGTGCACCAGAACGCGGTGCACGGCCTGCCGTTGTCGAACGCCGATCGCACGGCCGCCGCCGGGCGCATCCTCCGGTCGCACCCGCAGTGGTCGGACCGGCGGATCGCGGAGATCGCGGGTCTCTCCGACAAGACGGTCGGGGCGATCCGCCGCCGGCTGCCCGTGAACGTCTCCGGCCAGCGGATCGGCCGCGACGGCCGGGCGCGCCCGGTCAGCGCGCGGGCCGGCCGCCTCCGGGCCGGGGAACTGCTGGCGCGTCGTCCCGACGCCCCGTTACGCGAAGTCGCGGCCCAGGCGGGAATCGCGTTGAGCACGGCCCGGGACGTTCGCCGCCGGCTGAGTGCCGGCGAAGGGCCGATCCCGCCGAAGCGGCCGCGGGTCGCGAGACCGCGCACGCCCGTGGCCGGGCCCGGACCCGCCGGCCACGAGGCCACGCCGGTCTCCGTGCCGGTGCAGACGGGCCCCGGCGACGTCCTCCCGGCCCTCCGTGAGCTGGCGCGGGACCCGGCGCTGCGCGCGACGGTGGAGGGCCGGGCCGTGCTCCGGCTGCTTAGCCTGCACACCCAGACCTTGGACCACTGGGAGCGGCTGATCGTCCGGCTGCCGCCTCATTCGCGGACGGCGGTGGCGCGGCTGGCCCGGCACTGCGCCCGCACTTGGGACGCCGTGGCCCGGCGGCTCGAAGGCCATCGCGCCGCCGAACGGCCTTGAGGACGAGGCGGCCGGTTTGTGCTAGAACGAAGAAGGTGAATTATCGGCACGTTTAGCCGATTGTGGGGGTGGGGATCCGGATCGGCGGATCGGAAACCGGGTTTGGTTCAGCCGTCAGGAAAACGCGTCTGGGGGGAATTTCGCGTGAGGCAGATCGTGTCCGGCCAGCTGTCCGTGTGTGACCATTCGGGAGGCGAGACGCTGTTCCGGCTTTCGGGAAGAGTGGCGCTGTCGCGGGGCGGGCGCACCACGCCGGTCGACTCGGCGATGGTGCGGGGGCTCTTCGCTGCGCTCCTGCTGGAGCGGGGCCAGTACGTGGCGAAGGAGCGGCTGGTCGAGTCGCTGTGGGACGACCCGCCCCGCTCGGCGCTGGACAACCTGCGGGGGTGCGTGTGGCGGCTGCGCCGGGTGCTGGCGTCCGTCGACCCCGCCGTGGCGGGCAGGCTGACCACCATCGCCGGCAGCCGGGGCGGCTACGCACTGGCGGTGTGCCCCGGCCAGGTCGACGTGCTGCGGTTCACCGAGCTGGCGGAGGAGGCGGGCGTTCGGCTCAGGGCCGGTGACATCGGCGAAGCGGGAGCCGGGTTCGCCCGTGCGCTGGAGCTCTGGCGGGGGCCCGTCGGGCAGGGCTGCGCCGCCTCCCGCGTGCTGCAGGCCCGGTTCCACGCCCTCGAACAGCTCCAGCTGACCGTCCGCGAGCGGCTGGTGCACGTGAAGCTGCTGCAGGGGGCGTCCGCCGAGGTGATCCCCGAGCTGCGCGGCCTGGTCGGCACGGCGCCCTACCGGGAAACGTCGTGGGCGTTGCTGATGCGGGCGTGTTACCTCGCCGGTGACATCGCCGGCACGCTGACGACCTGGCGGCACGCCACCGAGGCGCTCGCGGAGGAGTTCGGGCTGGATCCGTCGGACAGTTTCCGCGAACTGCACGCGTCGATCCTGAACCGGGACGAGGACGGGGTGCGCAACAGCGTCCTGCAGGCTTAGAGCCCGTTTCAATGGCGTAGCCCCTCGTTGATCGCCGCGATGTGCACGGTTGCCTCTCGTAGCGAACGGCAAGTTTGTCGAACCGTGTGGCGACGCCTCGGTTGCGTTTGAGCCGGTTGATGCCGCACTCGACCGCGTGTCGTTGCTTGTGGATCTCCGGGTCGAATGCCGGTGGCCGGCCACCGCCCGGTTGGCGCGGGAACTGCCGGCCTTGTCCGCTGCAGGCCTTGTCCGCCAGGACACGATCCGGCCGGGTCCGGGCACGCCCACCCCCAATCCGGAGCGACCCGGACCCTGGCCAGCACCGCTTCGAACTGCGGTGAATCGCCCCGCTGCCCAGCGGTCACCAGCAACGACAATGGCTTCTGGCCTTGCTCGGTAGCCAGGTGCAGCTTGGTCGTCCAGCCTCCCCGCGACCGGCCCAGTGCGTGGTCGGCCGGTTCGGGCTCGCCGATACCGCCTGGCGCTCCGCACCTGCAACGTCAGCCACAAGTTCCGCTGGTCAGCACATCGAAACAGGCTCTAGGAACCGTCCTGCAAGTCATCGGAGCCGAGGACGAGGGCGGCGATGGCCGGCTCAGCCCGGCGGCCCGCAACCGCAGCCGTTCGTGTGTGGTTTCCGGGGGGCGTAAGCGGCCGGGCAGGTCACGCCACGCAGAGGCTCAGCTCAACCACTCACAGGGCACGCCACCGGCACCGCTCACCCCGCGGGAACCGGCTCGCCGAGCAGCCGCATCCCGGGTGCGCAGGCGGCGTTCAGCGCGGCCCGCCGGTCCGGGGGAAGGCGGCCGGCGGCGCCCGTGCGAGCGCCGTCGAGAACGTCGTCGGCGGCGTCGAGCCAGGCGGGATCCACCTCGATGCCGAGGAAGCCGCTCAGCCGGGCCAGTTCGCCGCGCGGCCGGGCGATCAGGTCCTCGTAGCGCAGCGTCGCGAGCCGGTCCGGCGGGAGATCCGCCAGCGCGGGCAGCCCCGCCGAAACCATGGCCGACCACATCCGCCCGAACACCTCGACCGGAACGGCGCGGTCCAGCCCGAAAGCGTTTTCAAAGCCGGCGGTGCACAGGAGCGCCAAATCCGGCGGCAGTCGTTCGACGTGGGCCCGGGTGAGTTCGCGAAAATGGGAAACCCCCGTGCGGTCGAGGATTTCCGTGGCGAATGCCGCGGTGCGATAACCGCCGTGCCTGCTCATCGAAAGCGCGCAATCCGGCCCGTACCGGTACATGTGGACGAACTTCGCCTCCGGAAACGCCGCGCGCAGGGCTCCGGCCCACTCGAGCGAGTGCCCCGACCGCTCGACGACGACCCGCCGTCCGAGGCGGGTGGCGAGCAGGTCGAACAGCGCCCTGTGGTGGCCGGCGGCCGTTCGCGCGGGCCAGCCGGGGACGATGTCCGCGAGCTCGTCGAACAGGCCGTCGGCGTCCGCGGCCAGGTGCGGCAGGGCCATCAGGGCGATCGCGGGGATGCCACCGTCGTGCGCGGAGAACCGGCCGGGACGGCGGGGGTAGAGGAACTCCGGCAGTGGCGCGTCCCGCCGGATCATCTCGTCGAACACCGGATGGGGCGCCGCAAGCAGCCGCCAGTACTCCGCACCGGACAGCTCCCCGGCGGGCAGGGCGTCGAGCCCGCCGAGGGAGACGAACAGCTCGTTGAGGCTGAGGACGTCCGGGTGCCGGTTGAGGATGCGGGAGAGCACCGTGGACCCGGTCCGGCCGGTGCCCACCACGAACGCGACGGGCCGGTTCACCGCACCTCCTGCACCGGGCGGGAGTCGACGGCCGCGGTGGCGGCGAGCTCCCGCATCAGCTCGTCGAGCCGGCCGAGCGCGTCCGTGAACGGTGCAGGCGCGCCGACGTTCAGCTCGCCGGTCGTCATGCTGTATCCCGCCACGGGCGGCACGACGGCGACGTTCGGCCGGTCGTGAAGCGCCTCGACGTGCTTCCGGTAGGCGCGCCCGCCGGCTCCGCCGGGCGGCAGCGAGGGGACGAGCACGATCGGTGCCGTCGTGCACTGCAGCGTGAGCAGCAGCGGGGTGTCGGACAGGCCGAGGGCCAGCCGTCCGGTGAAGTGCAGGGTCGCCGGGTAGACGATCACCGCTTCGGCCCACCGGCCCAGCTCCACGTGCGGCGCGGCGGTGTACGGCTCGTCGGACCACTCGTCGAGCCCGGATTCCTCGCCGGTGACGAGGTTGACGGTGGTCGGGGTGACGAACCGCAGCGCCTGCCGGGTCAGCAGGACCCGTGCCCGGGCGTTCGGGCAGTGGTGGCGCAGGCGCAGCACCGCTTCGGGCAGCGCGGTGACGGCGGGTGCGCCCGTGCCGGCCAGCAGCACCCGCTTGCCGTCGACGCGGGCGTAGCCGCTCATGCCGCACGCTCCGGGGCGCCGGCGGGCTCCAGCCAGAGCACCGACGGGGCGTTCGCGGTGTCGAGCAGCCGCATCAGGGTGAGGCAGACCCCGGCCCGGCCCAGCAACAGGCCGGGAATGGTGCCGCCGGTGATGCGCCCGAACAGGGGGCCGCCCGAGGCCAGCGACTTCACCAGCGCCTCGGCCCGCTGCTTCCGCTGCGGCCGCCAGTTCTCGGCGGCGGGACCGAGCGCGGAAAGCACCGGCTCCGCGAGGGTGAACAGTTCGAGGCTCCCCGATTCGCCGTGGCAGAGGCAGTGGTTGCCCAGCGGGCCCGCTTCCGCGGTCGCGGCGAGCGCCGCCTCCGCTTCGGCCAGGTAGCGCGGGTCCGGCACCCGCCGATGGGCCAGCAGGCGCGCCATGCCGATCCCCGTCGAGCCGTGGCACCACAGCGTGGGGTGCTCCTGCACGATGCCCGTGAGGTCCGTGAAGCCCCGCAGGTCCTGCCACGCGTTCTTGCCGGGGATGCGCAGGCTCATGTCGTGCTCGAGCGCCTCGATGCCGAGCCGGCGCACGCGGTCGTCGTCGTCCAGCACGCGGGCCGCTTCGAGCAGCGCCCAGCCGATCCCCGCCGAGCCGTGGGACAGCCCGCCCAGCGGTGGCCCGTCGTCCCGGCTCCAGCCGCGTCCGGTGCCGGTGTCCACCGCGGTCGCGGCCAGCCGTTCCGCGCAGATCGCGACGATGTCGGCGAGCATCGGCATGCGGTAGCGGTCGTGCAGGCCGGCGGCGACGACGGCGCAGCCGGCGAGGCCCGCGACGAGGTCGGCCGCGTCTTCTCGCCGGGCGCAGTCGCGCAGGTGGGGCAAGGCCGACTCGAGCAGTTCGAGGTACTCCGCGTCGCCGGTCAAGTGGTGCAGGTGGGAGACCGCGTAGAACGTCCCGGCGAGGCCGGCGTAGGCGCCGACGCGGAAGACGTCGCTTCCGGCCGCGCGGCGGCGGAGTTCTTCGACCACCGGCCGCATGCTCCGGCGGCTCAGGTCGGCGAACCGCTCGTCCTGGTAGAGCTCGGCCGCGTACCCGAAGGTCAGCGCGAGCCCGGCCAGGCCGTCGTAGAAGCTGGTGTTGAGCGGCTGGAAGCTCAGCGAGCCGTCGCGGATGCCGTCCGTGCCGATGCCGACCCACGCGCAGTCGTCGTCGCCGAGGATGGCCTCGTCGGCGAGCTGGTCGAGAATGCGCCGGGTCAGCGCGTCCAAGCCGGGTTCGGGGGCGGGGTCCGCCGATCCGGACGACGGCGCCGTCACCGGCGCGGCACCACCCAGCGTGTCGAGTGCGTCCCGCAGGATCGCCAGCTGCGTGGCCCGGTGGTCCGGGCCCAGCATCGCCAGTTTCCGCTGCAGCGTCCGGCCGCTCGGTTCGGTGAAGAAGTCGTCGGCCACGACCTCGGTGCCGTGGAACAACGCGGTCGACCCGGGTTTGGTGTGGAAGGCGGGGATGTCGGCCCGCAGCAGCTGGCGGCGCTCGGCCTCGATCACCGGGACCAGGTCGTCGCGCGTGGTCGCGGCGGTCCAGAGTTTCTCCAGCAGCTGCTCGGTCGCCAGGCCGTCGCGCAGGTAGTCGGGGTGGAACCGCTCGGTGCGGAACAGGTCGTAGCGCCGGGTCGCCCTGGCCAGGAAGCGGACCTCGATGTCGTCGGCCGAGCGCAGGAGCGCGGCGAACCGCTCGCGGGACGCGGCGATGGCGTCGTATCCGTCGAGGAAGCCGCGGACGACTTCGCCGGTGTACCGCGCCGGATCGGCCGCGCGCCCGTCGAGCACCGGCCGGTTCCGGGCGGGCTTCGTCTCCTTGCGCACGCCGACGATGTGCATCCCGTCGGTGAACGGTGCCGCGACGGCCGGGATGGGCCGCGGGGTCAGCTGGGGAGCGCCACCGCCGATCGCGCTGACGTCGATGCCCGGCGTGACGCCGTCCCCGAAGGTCCGCAGCGGCACCACGAGGGTCGCGAGCACGCTCTGGGCGAGGAAGTCGAGGGCGCGTTCGTTGGCCTTCGCGGACGAGAGGTGCCGGACGGAGGTGTGCTGCAGGATCGTCTCGAGGTCGACGGGCACGGGCGAGTCGCCGACGGCGATGATGTTGGTCATGTGGATGTCGACCGCGCCCAGCACGTGCAGGACGGCCAGCATCGCGCCGATGTGGACGTAGAAGCGGCGTACGTCCGGCTCGCCGTCGCACGGCTCGTGTTCGAGGAACTCGCACCAGCCGTAGCCGGGCCGGGTGAGGACCCGCATGCTCTTGACGGTCAGGCCGGTCAGCTCGTTGAGCAGGTCGAGCGCCTCCGCATAGGTCCGCTCCGGGTCGACCGGCCGGGGCTTGTGGATCAACGCCGGGCCGTTCTCGAACTCGAAGCAGGTCACGGACCGGCCGTGGTTGTGCGGGTCGCCGAGACCGCCGCGGATCCCGGTCACCACGACGCGGTCCGCCGGCTGCAGGCCCCGGCGCCGCAGCTCCGGGAGGTCGGCGGCCAGCCGCGTCAGCGTTTCGGTGGTGTTCGCCAGCCAGTCGGTGCCGTGCTGGACCATCGCGCGCGCGAGGACCGGGTATTCGGTGAACAGCCGCGTGCGGTAGCTGTCCTGCCGGAGCAGCACGTCGTCGTAGCAGGCGTAGCGCTCCTCGGGTGTCTCCCCGGCCAGCAGGCCACCGTCCCGGGCGACGTTGAGCTCGAGGATCAGCGTCCGGTGGGCGATCTCGAGGAAGCCGGTCGCCAGGCCGTCGACGAGGGTTTCGTGGGCGGGCTCGGTGAGCGTTACCCGATCGAGTGAAGCTTGGCTCTCCCATTCCCGTAGCCGGGCGGCGTAATGGGAGACGAATGCGTCGAGCAGGCCGGAGAAGAGAAGTTTTTCGTAGGTTTCGCCGTAAAGCGTCGTCGTGGGCTCGCGCCCGCCCGCTGGTGGCCGCTCGGTCGACAGAATGGTGTCGAGTTCCGGGACCCACGCGGTGGCCGCGCCCGCGGCCGAAAACGGTTTGCCGGTGACGAGCGCGGCGAAGGTGTCACGAGAAATCCCGGCGACGGCGAGGCGCCGGGACATCGTCGCATCGTCGAGGTAGGCGGATCCACGCCATTCGTCGACCGCGGCCAGGTCGGCGGCGGTCGGCGCGCCGGTCCCGGCGACGTGCCGCTCTCGCAGGAATGCCGCGTGGTCCGCGCGGTAGCGGGTCGTGCCCATTTCTCCGGGTCCTTTCGGCCGTGACGTGCGGGCGGGCCGTGTTCCGGCCCGCCCGCACTCGTCGAACACCCTCGCGGGTCGCCCTGCGACTACGTCAGCAGTTGCACTCCCAGGTCAGGGTGCAGATGTAGCCGCTGCTGGGCAGCGCCGCGGCGCGCGCCTCGGTCAGGTCCTCCTGGCGCAGCTCGCCGAAGCCCAGGCCGGCCGGGTGCGCGCCGCTTTCGTGGGCGGCGGACTTCCAGTCATTGGTGCTCTGCGTCGGCATGCCGACTCCCTCCATGTGGAATGGTTTTTCCCGATTCCGTGCGGCGAGTACATTCCGTCGCACGGATCGAAGCTAACAACGGGGGTGTGCCCGGCCGGTGTGGCCGGCGTTGGCGGCTCGTATAGGCGCCGTATATCTGCTGGTGAAGCGGCCGGGGACGACGATGATGATCGCGCTGAGGGAATTCTCAGCTGCGGATCGCTACGTTTCCGCGCATGGAGGAGTCTTTCTCGCGGAATCGGTCGCTGCGCCGGGACACGGTGCGCACGGCCGGGGTGACCAAGGTCTACGGTCAGGGAGGAGCGGAAGTACATGCGCTGAGGGGGGTCGACGTCGGGTTCGGCGCCGGCGAGTTCACCGCGATCATGGGGCCGTCGGGTTCCGGGAAATCCACGTTGCTGCACTGCCTCGCCGGTCTGGACACGGTGACTTCGGGGTCGGTCTGGCTGGGCGACACCGAGATCACCGCGCTGACCGACCGGGAGCTGACCAAGCTCCGGCGCGACCGCATCGGTTTCATCTTCCAGAGCTTCAACCTGCTGCCGACGCTGACCGCGCGCGAGAACATCCTCCTGCCGCTGGAGATCGCGGGCCGCCGTCCCGACCCGCGGCTCGTCGAACGGGTCGTGGAGCGCTTGCGGCTCGCCGACCGGCTGGGGCACCGGCCGAGCGAGCTGTCCGGCGGGCAGCAGCAGCGCGTCGCCGTGGCCCGCGCCCTGGTGAGCCGGCCCGAGGTGATCTTCGCCGACGAACCGACCGGCAACCTCGATTCGAACTCGGGAACCGACCTGCTGGAGTTCCTGCGGGTCTCGGTCGACGAGTTCGGCCAGACGATCATCATGGTCACCCACGACCCGCACGCGGCCTCGTACGCGGACCGGGTCGTGTTCGTGCGGGACGGGCAGTTCGTCCACGAGCTGGACCGGCCGAGCGCGGACACCGTCCTCGACACGATGAAGAAGCTGGAGGGCTGAGCCGGATGCTGAAGCTCACCCTCGCCGGGCTGCGCGCCCACCGGCGAAGGCTGCTGCTGGCCGCGCTCGCGACGCTGCTGGGGACCGCCTTCGTCGCGGGCACCCTGGTGCTCAGCGACACCCTGCGCACCAACACCGACCGCACCGTCGCCGGCAACGCGGACAAGGCCGACGTCGCCGTGGTGGCCGACAACCAGCTGCGGAAGCTGGACCAGGCCGCGGTCGACCGGGTCGCCGCGATCGCCGGCGTCCGGCAGGTGCAAGGCCTGGTCATCGGCGACATCACCGTGCTCGACCACAACGGCCGCCCCATCCGGGACCAGCCGATGGGCTTCTCGGTCACCATGCGGACCACGGCGGTGCAGGGCCGGTTGCCCGCCGGCGACGGCGAGGCCGTGCTGGCCGAGCAGACCGCCAAGGCGCTCGGGTACGGCATCGGGGACACGATCACCCTCGTCGACCACGCCACCGGCGAGCCGCACCCGTTGCGGGTCAGCGGGTTCAGCAGCGTCACGGGACAGGGAATCCTCGCCCTGCGCGGCGGGATCGGCTTCACCACGCCCGTCGCGCGGGAGCTGACGGGCCAGACCGGTTTCTCCGAGATGTACGTCAAGGGCGACGACCCGCAGGGCCTCAAGGCGAAGGTGGCCGCGGCCGTCGGCAGCGGCCCGTACGAGGTGTTCTCGGGGCAGGAGTTCGCCGAGCGGCAGGCCGCGGGCAGCGGCATCGACCCGGTGGTCCTGCGCAGCGGCCTGGTGATGTTCGCCTTGGTCGCGTTGTTCGTGGCGATGTTCGTCATCTACAACACGTTCAGCATCCTGGTCGCCCAGCGCACCCGGGAGCTGGCGCTGGCGCGGTGTGTCGGTGCTTCGCGTCGTCAGGTGTTCGGCGGCGTGCTCGCGGAGTCCGCCGTCGTCGGGCTCGGCGCGGCGGTGGCCGGGCTACTGGCCGGGATCGGGGCAGGCTACCTCGCGTTGCCGGTGATGAGTGCGTTCGGGACGCCGATTTCGCCGGAGTCGTTCACCGTGACGCCGGTGACCGTGGTGCTCAGCGTGCTGGCGGGGCTGCTCGCGACCGTGGCGGCGGCGCTGCTTCCGGCGGCCGCGGCGACGCGCGTCGCGCCGGTCGCCGCGCTGCGGATCCAGGCGGAACCGCGTGCCGAGCGGCTCAACCGGGCCCGCGCGGTGGTGGCGGCGTTCTTCTGCGCCGCCGGTGTCGCCGGCACGGCGGGCGCGCTGGCGAGCAACGGCAAAACCTACCCGCTCATGCTCGTCGCGTTCGGCGGGCTGCTGTTCTTCGTGGGCGTCATCCTCCTCGGCCCGGTGCTCGTCCGTGTCTTCGCGGGCGTGGTCGGCCTTCCGATCCGACGCGTGCTCGGCGTGCCTGGGCGGCTCGCCGTCGCGAACGCGATGCGGAACCCGAAACGCGCGGCCACGACGGTGCTCGCCCTCATCATCGGGATCACCCTGACCACCGGGGTCTCGGTGATCACCAGCTCGCTCGAGTCGTCGGTCGGGGTGGGGGTCGGCGAGGCCCTCCCCGCCGACTACGTCATCACGCCGCCGGGCAGCGACTCCTCGGTGACCCTGCCGCGGTCGATCGGCGACGGGCTGCGCGGCCACGACGGGGTCACGGAGCTCACCAGGGTCCGTGAAGCCCCGGTCACCATCGGGGGCGCCACGTCGATGCTGAGCACGATGGAGGGCACCATCGCCCCGGGCGTGGTGCAGGGCTCGCTGGACGGCTTCGGCCCGGGGCAGCTGGCGCTGCGTCCCGAACGGGCCGCTGAGCTCGGCGTCGGGGTCGGCGGGACGGTGTCGATGACGGTGGCGGGCCGCCCGGTGACGGCGAAGGTGGTCGCGATCGTGACCGGCAACGTCGTGCCGCGGACGCTGGCCGCGCCGGGCTGGTTCGACCGGTTGTTCCCCGGGCGGGGCGACACCAGCCTGCTCGTGGGGTTCGCCCCGGGGACCGCGCCGGAGGCATCCCGTGCGGTGGTCGACGAAGCGACGGCCGTGGTGCCGACCGCGAAGATCGTGGCGACCACCGACGCCAAGGACCGGCTCGAAGCCTCGCTGAACCAGGTGACCGCGCTGATCACGGCCCTGCTGGCGCTGGCCGTGCTGATCTCGCTGATCGGCATCGCGAACACCATGACGCTGTCGGTGCTGGAACGCTCCCGCGAGTCGGCCATGCTGCGGGCGTTCGGTCTCACCAAGCGGCACCTGCGGCTGATGCTGACGACCGAGGCGGTCATCTTCGGGATCGTCGGCGGGCTGGTCGGTGTGCTGCTCGGGTGCGGCTTCGGCTTGGCCGCGGCCCGCGTCATCAACGACGACGTCGTGCTGAGCCTGCCCTACGGGCGGATCGCGCTGATCTTCGCCGGCGCGGCGGTCGCGGGTGTCGTGGCCGCCCTCCTGCCGCTGCGGCAGGCCGCGAAGACCTCGGTGGTCGAGGCGCTGGCCGCGCAGTGAGGGTGACCGCCGGGAGCGCACCCGGCGGTCACCCGGATCCCGCCCGCTGAGCGTCGAGTGCGGAGATTCCGCACTCGACGCTCAGCCGCCGTAGCGCCGGTTCCGTCGTGCGTAGCTGCGCAGGGCGCGGAGGAAGTCGACTTCGCGGAACGCGGGCCAGAAGGTGTCGCAGAAGTACAGCTCCGAGTAGGCGCTCTGCCAGACCAGGAAGTTGGACAGGCGTTGTTCGCCGCTGGTGCGGATGACCAGGTCGGGGTCGGGCTGCCCGGCGGTGTAGAGGTGCCGTGAGACGTCTTCCATGGTGATGGTGTCGGCGAGTTCGTCGAGTGTCCCGGCGGCGGCGTGTTCGGTCAGCAGGGCACGCAGCGCGTCGACAACCTCCTGGCGGCCGCCGTAGCCGATGGCCAGGGTGATGTGGTGGCCGGTGTCGCAGTCGCGGGTGACCTCGACGGCGTTCTTCAGGGCGTGCGCGGTGGTGTCCGGCAGGGCGTCGAGGGTACCGGCGACGTGGACCTGCCAGCCGGCGTCGGGCTGGGCGAGCTTGTCGGTGACGACCTGCTCGATCAGCTGCATCAGGTAGGACACTTCGGCGTCGTCGCGGCGGGCGAGGTTTTCGGTCGAGCACAGGTAGACCGTCACGTGCTTGACGCCCGCGCGTTCGCACCAGGAGAGCACGGTTTCGACGTGTTCGGCGCCGTATTTGTGGCCGATGCTGGGGTCGGCCATGCCCATCTGGCGGGCCCAGCGGCGGTTGCCGTCCATGATGATCCCGATGTGTCCCGGCAATTCGGCGCCCACGAGCTGCTTTCGCAGCCGGTGCGTATAAATTCCGTAAACGATTCGCTGGACCAGACCAGGCAGCACGATGCGCACTCCGTTCGCCGTTGTGTCGCGCGGGTTCCCGCCCATCGTATCCGACCACGTTTCCCCTCGGCGGGCACGGTTCCCCGCCGTGGGAGCAATGTCGGAATCGCCGGTTGATGTCGGTTTTCGACCGTCCGACAGGCTCGCTCGCCGCGGCCACCGGATTCTCAGGAAATGTTCGAAAGGCAGCCTGTCGCCGCCTTGTCGCTGCATGATGCCGCTGTTACGCTGCGGGAAGCCGGGCCGGTCCATTCCTTCACCGCGCGGCGAATCAGCCGGCGCGTCCGGAGCCCGTCCGCTTCCGCGTTCGTGTCGTGCGCACGAAATCCACTGTTTCCGCGAATGGGGGAGAATTGTGACGTTCACGCTGCAACTCGGGGAAACCGTCGGCATCGAGCAGCTCGATCACCTCGTCCACGAACGGGTCCCGGTGGCCTTGGCCGCCGCGGTCCGGGTCCGGGTGGGGGCGTCCCGGCGGACACTGGACCGGTTCGTCGACGACGGCCGGGTGATCTACGGCGTCAACACGAGCATGGGCGGGTTCGTCGACCACCTCGTCCCGATCTCCGAGGCCCGGCGGCTGCAGGAGAACCTGCTCGCGGCGGTGGCCACCAACGTGGGCGAGCACGTCGGTGACGACGTCGTCCGCGCGATCATGCTCGCGCGGATCGTCTCGCTGGCCCGCGGCAACTCGGCCATCGCGACGGCAAACCTCGACAAGCTGCTGGCCGTGTACAACTCCGGGATCGTCCCGGTGGTCCCGGAAAAGGGCTCGCTGGGCACGAGCGGCGACCTCGGCCCGCTGGCCGCGATCGCGCTGGTGTGCACCGGCCGGTGGAAGGCCCGCCTCGACGGCAAGTCCATGACCGGCGCCGAGGCGCTCGCGGCGGCCGGCCTCGAGCCGATGGAACTCGGGTACAAGGAGGGGCTCGCGCTGATCAACGGCACCTCCGGGATGGTCGGCCTCGGCACCCTGGTCCACCAGGCGGCGAACCGGCTGATCTCGGTGTACCAGCTGGTTTCCGCGCTCTCGGTGGAGGGGCTGGCGGGGATGACCAAGCCCTTCGACCCCCGGGTGCACGCGGTGAAGCCCCACCGCGGCCAGCAGCGGGTCGCCCGGCTGCTCTGGGAGGCGCTGGCGGACTCCGCGCTCGCGGTCAACGAGCTGGAAACCGAGCGGGTGCTCGCCGCCGAGATGGGACCGGCGGCGAAAGCCGGCTCGATGCCCATCGAGGACGCCTATTCGATCCGGTGCACACCTCAGGTGCTGGGCCCGGTGGTGGACAGCGTCGAGCGCGTCGGCGAGGTGCTGGAAGCGGAGCTGAACTCCTCCAACGACAACCCGATCGTCCTGCCCGAGCAGGACGAGGTATTCCACAATGGACACTTCCACGGGCAGTACGTGGCCATGGCGATGGACCACCTCGTGCTCGCGCTGGCGACGGTGACCAACCTCGCGAACCGGCGGGTGGACAGGTTCCTCGACAAGAGCAACAGCAACGGGCTGCCCGCCTTCCTCTGCCGGGAGGATCCGGGCACCCGGCTCGGGCTGATGGGCGGCCAGTTCATGACGGCGTCGGTCACTGCCGAAACCCGGACCCTCTCGGCCCCCCTGTCGATCCAGTCGCTGACGACCACAGCGGACTTCCAGGACATCGTCTCCTTCGGGTTCGTGGCCGCGCGCCGGGCCCGCGAGGTCCTCGCCAATGCGGCCTACGTGGTCGCGTTCGAGCTGCTGTGCGCGTGCCAGGCCGTGGACATCCGTGGTGCGGACGGGCTGTCGTCGCGGACCAGGCCCCTCTACGAACGGGTCCGCCGCATCGTCCCGTTCCTGGACCACGACGAGACTCTCACGCCCTACGTCGAGGACCTGGCGGCGGACCTGGTGAGCCGGGAGAGCCTGGCCGAAGGGCTGAGGGCGTGACCGGTGGGCGCCCGGCCCACGCGATCTGCCTGCTGGGGCCGACCCGCGTCCGGACGGTGGCCGGGGAGACGACCCTGCGGCCGTCGCTGCGCCTGAGCCTGCTCGAACTACTCGCCGTGCGGGCCGGGGAAACGGTCCCGATCGGACCCGTTGTCGAGGAGCTGTGGGCCGGCGCCCCGCCCGAGCGACCGGTCCAGGCCGTGCAGGCCCACGTCCGGCGGCTGCGCCGGACGCTGGCCGCCGCGGGCGTGCCGCCGCGGACGCTGCCGGTCCTGCTGACCGGTGGCGGTTTGGTGCTCGACGTGCCCGCGGCGGAGGTGGACGCCCTGCACATGGTCGCCATGGTCGAAGCGGCCACCCGGATCGCGGCGGACCACGCCGGCGAGGCCATCCCCGTCCTGCAGCGGGCGCTGGCGATGTGGACGGGCGAACCGTTCGGCGGCCTCGCCGACGGGCCCGAGCACCGCAGCGCCGTGCGCTACTGGGGAGAGGTGCGGATGCTCGCCCTGCGCTCCTGGGCGGCGGCACACCTGCGGCTGGGCAGGCCGCAGCCGGTCGTCGCCCGGTTCCACGCCGGCGGGCTGCACGAGTCCACCGACGAGGGGGTGACCGCGCTCCTGATCAGCGCGCTGTGCCAGGTCGGCCGGAGAGTCGAGGCGCTCTCGGTCTACCGGGCGTTCCGGCGGCGCCTCGTCGACGAACACGGCGTCGAGCCGTCGGCCGAGCTCCAGCGGTTCCACCGCCGGATCCTGCTCGACGAGCGGGAGACCCGGTTCGCTGCCGCCACGCTGCCCGGCGTCCTGGGCGGATGATCTTGTCACCGTCGTGTCGGCGCGGGGCCCCGACACTGGAATCGATCTGTCACCGGAGGGAAGGGCGGGACGCATGAATTCCGGAGCGCCACCGAAGGGCATCTCGGTGATCACGCTGAACCGGGTGATCGGTGTGGTGGAGCAGTCGGCGGGGGACGCGGTCACGGCGGCGGACGTCGCCGCGTCGACCGGGATGAGCGCGGTGACCGCCCGGCGGTACCTGCGTTTCCTGGCCGCATCGGGACGGGCGAGCGTGTCGTGCCGGTACGGGCGCGTCGGTGCGCCGGAGCGGCTCTACCGGCTGCGCGCACCCCGGCCGCAGCGGCTGAAGAACGAGGTGGAAACGCGGTGACGCCGGTGGTGACCGGGGTCGGGGCGGCACTTCCGGGACGGGTCGTGCCGAACGCCGACTTCGGGCGGCTGGGCGTCACCGACGAGTGGATCACGACGAGGACCGGGATCAGGGAACGTCGCCGGCTGGAGCCGGACGAGCCGCTGGGCGAGCTCGCCGAACGGGCCGGTGCGGCCGCGCTGGCGGACGCGGGCCGTCGTCCGTCCGATGTGGACCACGTGGTGGTGGCGACCGTGACCGCGGACCTGCGCTCGCCGGGACTGGCGCCCGGGCTGGCTTTCCGGCTCGGCGTGCCCGGGACCGCCGCACTCGACCTGAGCGCGGCCTGCGCGGGATTCCTGTACGCGCTCGACCACGCGTGTGCGGTGGTCGAGTCGGGCCGGTCGTCGTGCGTGCTCGTGGTCGCCGCCGAAGCCGCGTCCCGGATCGCCGATCCCGGCGACCGGTTCACCGCGCCGCTGTTCGGGGACGCGGCGGGCGCGGTCGTCGTCGAGGCGGCGGGCGCGCGCTGCTGCGCCGCGTGCGCGCCGGCCGTCGTCCTCGGCACCGACGGCGCCCGGCAGGAGATCCTCTACATCGACCGCGACACCGGCTGGGTGCGGATGCGCGGCGCGGAGGTGTACGAGCAGGCCGTGATCGCCATGGCGGGCGGCACCCGCAAGGCGTGCGCCGCCCGCGGCGTCACGCCGGCCGACATCGACCTGTTCGTCCCGCACCAGGCCAACGCGCGGATCATCCGCGCGGTGCTGCGCGAGCTGGGTTTCCCGCGCGAGCGAACCGTCGTGTACGTCGGGGACACCGGGAACACCTCGTCCGCCTCCATCCCCGTCGCGCTCGAGCGGGCGCAGCGGGAGGGCCGCCTGCCCGCCGGGACACGGGTCGGCATGGCGGCCTTCGGCGCCGGCCTGACCTGGGGCGCCGCCGTTCTCGACTGGAAGGGGTGCCGGCACGCCGCCGGCTGAGCCGGGGATCACCGCGTCCGGTGCCGCCGGGCTTCGAGCTCCCGGCGGACGTCGGCGCCCATCAGTCCCTTCACCACTTCGTCGTGTTCGGCGCGGAGGTGGCTTTCCAGCGACAGGCACGCACTGAGGTCGAGGAGGCTCTTGGCGGCGCGGACGGTGTGCGTGGCCTGCTGGGCGAGCGCACGACCGCGGCGCAGGGCCACGTCGAGGAGGTCGGCGGCGGGCACGACTTCGGAGACCAGCTCGAGCTCGCGGGCCGCCGGCGCACGCAGCACCGGCTGCTCCAGCAGGAGCGTGAGCGCGCGGGCCGTGCCGACGATCCGGGGCAGGAACCAGCTCATCCCGCCGTCGGTGGACGAACCGAGCGCGCCGTACGCGAAGTGGAACGCGCTGCGGTCCGAAGCGAGCCGCAGGTCGCAGGCCAGGGCGAGGGAGAAGCCGGCGCCCGCCGCGACGCCGTTGACGGCGGCGATGACCGGGCACGCCAGCGCGCGCAGGTCCCGCACGACGGAGGCGAGTGCGTCGGTCAGCTCGATCAGCTCACCGGTGGCCCGGCGGCGGCCGAGGGCTGCCAGCTCGGCGAGGTCGGCGCCGGTGCAGAAGGTCCGGCCGGCACCGGTGAGGACGACGGCACGCGCCCGGCCCGTGGCCCGCAGGGCCGCCGTGGTGCGGCTGAGCTCGGTCACCATGTCCGCGCCGAGCGCGTTCCCGTCGTCCGGCCGGTCGAGCGTGACCAGCGTGACGTCCCCGAGTTCCTCGCACCGGACGGGCGGGCGCGGATCGGCGGTCACGACGACCCCGCGCCGGCCCGGCGGGTGAGCGAGACGGGGAGTGCCTCGATCCCGCCGATCAGGTTGGAGCGCATCCGCCGGACCGGGCCGGCCGGCTCCAGCCGCTCCACGCGGTCGATCAGCTCCCCGAACATCACGGTCAGCTCGGTGGTCGCGAGCACCGCGCCGATGCAGTGGTGCGGCCCGTGGGCGAACGTCAGGTGCCGCCGCGGGGCGCGGGTGATGTCGAACCGGTCGGGGTCGGGGAACACCCGCTCGTCGCGGTTGGCCGAAGCCAGCCAGAGCGTCACCTTGTCGCCGGCCGCGATGGGCTTGCCGCCCAGCGTGGTGTCCCGGGTCGCGGTCCGCAGCAGGTGCATCGCCGGGGAGGTGTAGCGGAGCACCTCCTGGATCGCGTCCGCCAGCAGCTCCGGCCGTTCCCGCAGCAGCGTCCATTGATCGGGCTGCCGGATGAAGGCGAGCACGCCGCCCAGCGTGGCGTGCCGCGTCGTCTCGTTGCCGCCGGAGATCAGCCCGTTGCAGTTCAGCACGACCTCGGTCTCGGTGAGCGGGCGGCCGTCGATGCGGCCGTGCACGAGCGCGCTGACGATGTCGTCACGCGGTTCGCGGCGGCGGCGCTCCATCAGCTCCTGGTAGTACCGGAACATCTCCGTGTGCGCGACGGCGGCGCGGGCCGCGTCGGCCGGGCCGGCGTCGGCGCCGACTCCGAACGCGGTCATCGTCCGGCTGAGCATGAAGTCCCAGTCCGGCCGCGGCACGCCGAGCAGGTCGCAGATCACCGCGAGCGGCAGCCGCGCGGCGACGTCGACGAAGTCGCAGTGGCCCTTCTCGAGGGCGTCCTCGACGAGGCCGGTCACGATCCCGCGCATGGTTTCCCGCAGCCGGGCCACGGTCTTCGGGGTGAACGCCGAGGCCATGATGCGGCGGATCTTGCCGTGCCGCGGCGGGTCGGTGATCACCATCATGTGGCCGGTCGCGGCCGCGGTCGCGGTGGCGTCGGCGTCGATGCGCATGCCGCCGGTCGAGGAGAACCGCGCCGGGTCGGCCAGTGCCCTGGTCACCAGGTCGTGCGTGAGGACCGCCCAGAACGGGCCGTGCGGCGACCGCACGACGTGGTGGACCGGGTCGGTCCGGCGCAGTTCGCGCCAGATGCCGAGTGCTTCGCCGCTTTCGTACAGCCCCGGATCGGACAGATCGAGGGCACGGTCGGCGCCGAGGTTCCCGGTGGTCATCGCGCCGCGCTCCGGTGCACGCCCACCTCGTGCAGCCAGCCGAAGCGGTCCGGCCGGACGCCGCGGTGCACGTCGTGGAGGGCGCGGTGCAGGGTGAGCGTGACCGGGCCCGCGGCGCCGTTCCCGACCGTCCACTCGCGCCCGCCCGCGCGCACCCGGCCGATCGGGGTGACGCCGGCGGCCGTGCCGCACGCGAACGCCTCGGCGATCGTCCCGTCGAGGCAGCCCGAGCGCCAGCCGTCGATGCTCATCGGCTCCTCCCGCACCGCGAACCCGTGGTCGGCGGCCAGGTCCAGCAGCGACGCCCGGGTGACGCCCGGCAGCAGCGTTCCGGTGAGCGGCGGGGTGCTCACGACGGCGCGGCCGCCGCGCCGGTCCCGGTGGACGAAGAAGACGTTCATCCCGCCCAGTTCTTCGACGTAGGTGCGTTCGATCGCGTCGAGCCAGAGCACCTGCTGGTAGCCGTCGGCGGCCGCGGCGAGCTGGGCCGGGTACGTGGGCGCGTAGTTGCCTGCGCATTTCGCGGCGCCGGTCCCGCCGGGCGCGGCGCGGACGTACTCCTCGTTCGCCGTCACCGCGATCGGCTCCGGCCGATCCCCGAAGAAGCCACCGGTCACGAAGGCCACGAGCAGGAACAGGCAGTCGCGGGCCGGCCGCAGCGCGAGGCTGGGCTCGGTCGCGAACTGCGCGGGCCGCAGGTAGAGCCCGAATCCGGGACGGCTGGGCAGGCGTGGCCCGTCCGCTTCGACCAGTTGCTCGACGGCGCTGAGGAAGACCTCTTCCGGCAGCTCCGGGAGGGCCATCCGCCGGGCCGAGGCGATCAGCCTCCTGGCGTACGCGCCGGGGCGGAAGACGACGAGGGAGCCGTCGTCGCGGCGGTAGGCCTTGAGCCCTTCGATGATCGCCTGCCCGTAGTGGAGCGCGGCCATTGCCGGGTCGACGGCCAGGGGGCGGCGCGGGCCGAGCTCGAGCGCCTGCCAGCCGGTGGCTTCCGACCACGCGGCCGTCACCATGTGCGCGGTGAACGCCGCGCCGAACGCGGGCGCCGGCGCGCCGGGCGCGAGGGCGACGTCTCCGGCGAAGGGCAGCCGTAGTGGCTCGGTGAGCCCGGGGGCGAGTGTCATGGTGACTCCAGGAGGAGGGGGCCGAGGGCGGCGCCGATGACGTCGAGAACGGCGGCCGGGCGTTCGGTGAGGTAGAAGTGACCGCCGGGCAGGACGTGCACGGACGTCCGGCCTTCGGTGAGCTCGGCCCAGCGGTCGAGCGTCGCGGTGTCCACGGTCGGGTCGTCGTCGCCCGAGACCACGGTCAGGTCGGTGGTGAGCAGGGCACCTGCCGCGTACTCGTACGTTTCGCAGGCGCGGAAGTCCGCCCGCAGGATCGGCAGCAGCATCTCCCAGAGCGTCGGGCTGGCCAGGACGCCGGGTTCGGTCCCCGCCAGCGCCACCACGGCTTCCCGGAACTCCTCGTCCGGGAGCGCGTGCACGCCGGTGGGCCGGTAGTGGTGCGGCGGTGTCTGGCCGGAGACGACGAGGTGCCGGGGTGGCCTGCCCAGTCCCGACAGCACCCGGGCCAGCTCGAAGGCGGCCAGCGCCCCCATGCTGTGCCCGAACAGCGCGTACGGGGCGGTGCCGGTGCGCTCGGCGACCGGGCCCGCGACGCGCTCGGCCAGCCGCCGGATCGACTCCTCGGCGGGTTCGGCGATCCGGGCGGCCCGGCCGGGGTACTGCACCGCGACGACTTCGACGCGTTCGTCCAGCCCGGCGGGCCAGGCGCGGAACACCGCGGGCCCCGCGCCCGCGTGGGGCAGGCAGAACAGGGGCAGCGCCGGTGCTGCCCGGATGCCCGGCCCGGGTGTGGTGAACCAGGGCGACGTCGTGGTCGTCATCGGTGCGGTCTCCCCTCCGGGTCAGCGGGTGGCGACGAACAGGCGGCCGGTCGGGAAGCCGAGCGTCACGACGTCGACGTCGCCGAAGCCGGCCTTGGCGAGCTTCTCGGTCCACTCCTGCTCGGTGAGCAGCCGGCGCCGCATGAACTGGCGGTGGTAGTAGGTGACCATCGCGCTGAACCGGCGTTCGCGTTCGTTGCGCAGGTACGGCACCGCGTCCGTGATCGCCATGATGCCGCCGGGACGCAGGGCGTCGCGGCAGTTGGCGAGCACGCGGTCGGCGACGGCTTCCTCCTCCGGGAGCATGTCGTGGAAGACGAAGCCGGCGTGGATGACGTCGGTCCCGGCCACCGGCCCCGGGTCGTCGGCCACGGACTGGATGGGCCGCTCGACGACGGTCAGCCGGTCGCCGACGCCCGCCTGTTCCGCCGCGTGCTCCGCGGCCCGGCAGGCCGGACCGTCGATGTCGAGGCCGACTGCGGTGGCTTCCGGGAAGTGGCCGAGCACCTCGATCAGCAGCCGGCAGGTGCCGGCACCGAGGTCCGCGATGTGCCCGGGCTCGGCGGCGAGGATGCGTTCGAGCGCGGCCGGGTAGAAGGCGAGGGAGCCCATCCACTGCGAGCTCACCGCCACTTCGCGGCCGTCGCGCAGGTACCGGCGCCCGGCCGACACCGGATCGGTGAAGAACTCCCTGGCGTGCTCGATGAACGGCCGGTTGGCGTTCATCGTCCAGGACACGTAGCCGGCGCGGTGCAGGATGACGTCGAAGCCGGGAACGGTGCGGAACTCCGCGCCTGCCTGCTCGATCAGCCCGGCCGACTCGATCGCCTCGAGGTAGCGGGCCGCCGCGTCGACCGGGAGGTCGGCGTGGCGGGCCACGGCGGCCGCGTCGAAGGTGCGGCCGGGTGTGATGACGTCCAGCACGCCCAGCCGGTCGCCCATCTCCAGGAACGCGGCCGCGGCCGCGATGTCCGGGGCTTCCCCGCTGTGCTCGATCTCCGTCGAGAGCCGCCGCGCGGTCTCCTGGGTGACGGTCATCGTGGTTTCCTTCCCGTTCACGGCCTTGCCGGGTGCGCAGGCCGGGGTGTGAATGTCCGATGTGGACCGGTTCCGACGAGGGGGACGCCGTCGAGCAGGCTGCCGACGGTGGCGGCGGGCCGGTCGGCCGCGCGCTCGGCGAGCGTCCGGTAGGCGGCGCCCAGCGCCCGGGCGGTGCCCCGGCCGAGGACGTCGGTGCGGTACACCAGCCGGACGCCGAGCCGGCCGTGCTGCTCCTGGAGGAACAGGCTCAGCGGCCGTTTCGGCACGATCCACCCGCGGTCCAGGGGTTCGGCGGTGAGCCCGGCGAACTCCCAGCCGACGCCGGCCGCGTTGTCGGCGCAGAAGAGCACGCTCGGCTTCACGTCCGCGGCGGGGTTTTCGGCGGCCAGCCGGTCGGTGACGTGCTCGATCGGCACGGCCTGGCGTTCGTAGGCCGTCAGCACCAGTTCGCCCGCCGTGGCGAGCAGTTCGACGAGCGGCAGGGATGGCGGCACCCGCGCCCGCAGCAGGACGATGTTGGTGAGGAAGCCGACGACGTGCTCGTCGGCCCGCCGGGTCCGGTTGGCCATCGCGGAGGCGAGCGTGATGTCGGTTTCGCCGGTGAGCCCCGCCAGCCACACGTAGGCCGTCGCCAGCAGGAAGACGAACGGTGTGGTCCGGGCCGCCCGGGCGGCCCGGCGGACCCGGCCGGAGAGCTCCTCGCCGAACCAGGTGACGACCGCGTCGCCGGGTTCGGCGGCCGTCCCGGCGTCTCCGGCGACCGGAACGGGCAGGGGCCGTTGACCGCGCAGGTCGCGCAGGCAGGCGGAGAGCTGGGCGGCCGCGTCGGGGGTGGCGAACCACGCGGCCCGCTCGGCGGCGAACTCGGAGTACGGACGCACCGGGCCGGCGAGCGCGGGAGTGCGGCCGAGCACCCGCGCGCTGTACAGCTCGGCCAGTTCGCGCACGACGACGGCGGTGGACCAGCCGTCGGTGACCAGGTGGTGCATCGCCAGCGAGAGGACCGCTTCCCGGTCGCTGTGGCGGACGAGCGCGGCGCGGACCAGCGGCGGCGCGGTCAGGTCGAACGGCGTCGCGCTGTGCTCCCTGGCCAGCCGCTCGGTTTCGCCGCGTGGCACGTCCCGGCCCCGCAGGTCGACGACCACGAGCGCACCGGGCGGGGGTGGCACCACGAAGGTACGGGGCTGTCCGTCGCGGTCGGTGAAGCCCGTGCGGAGTGCTTCGTGCCGGGCGATCACGGCAGTGAGGGCCGCGTCGAGAGCGGGCACGTCGACGGCGCCGGTCAGCCGGACGAGCGCGGCGACCACGCAGTCCCGGCGCCCGGGCTGCTCCTGTTCCAGCCGCCACATCGCGAGCTGGCTCGGGTAGAGGCCGCCGGCCGTCATCGCTGCTCCCCGGCGGCCACCGCGAGTCCGGCGACGGTCGGCGTGGCGAACAGGTGCCGGATCGTCACGTCGAGGCCGAGGTCTTCGCGCAGCCGGGTGACGACCTGGCCGGCGAGCAGGGAATGGCCGCCGAGGTCGAAGAAGTCGTCGGCGGGGCCGACTTCCGGGACGTCGAGCACTTCGGCCCACACCGCCGCGATCCGCTGTTCGAGGGGGGAACCGGTGACGACGACCCGCCGGTCGCCTGCCGTGAGCGCGGGCAGCGCGGCGCGGTCGAGCTTCCCGTTGGGGTTCCTCGGCAAGGCGTCGGCGACGACGATGCTCGCGGGCACGAGGTACGCGGGCAGCCTGCTCGCGGCGTGGGCGCGGACCTCGGCGGGGTCGAGGTGGTGACCGTCCGCCGCCGTGACGTACCCGACCAGCCGCCGCCCGCCCGCCTGGTCCGGCTGGGCGACGACCGCGGCCTGGGCCACGCCCGCGAGCTCCGCGAGCGCGGCTTCCACCTCGGCCGGTTCCACCCGGAACCCGCGCACCTTGACCTGGTGGTCGGTCCGGCCGACGAAGTCGAGCGTGCCGTCCACCCGCCAGGTCACCAGGTCACCGGTGCGGTAGAGCCGGGAGCCGTCCGCGGCGAAGGGGTCGGCGACGAACCGTTCGGCGGTGAGCCCGGGCCGGTTCTGGTACCCGCGGGCCAGGCAGTCGCCGGCGAGGTACAGCTCGCCGACGACCCCGGCGGGCACCGGGGTGAGCCACGGGTCGAGCACGTGCAGCCCGACGCCGGTGCGCGGACGGCCGATCGGGGGTGTCCCACCCGGCCGCAGCGGGCCGGCCCAGGTCGCGATCACCGAACCCTCCGTGGGCCCGTACAGGTTGAGCATCCGGTGCTCCGGCGCCCAGGTGCGCACCAGCGAGGCGGGGACGGCCTCGCCGGCCGCGATCACGGTCACCCCGGAAGGCACGACGGGTTCCGGTACGGCGGCCAGCGCGGACGGGGGCATCGTCACGTGCGTGACCTCGAGGTCCCGGATGGTGGTCGCGAGCGGTTCACCCGGCAGCAGGTCACCGGGGTCCGCCATGACCAGCGTCGCGCCCGACAGCAGCGACATGCAGATCTCGAGCAGGAAGGCGTCGAAGCTCGGCGAACCGCACTGCAGCACGCGGGCGCGGGGCGTGACGGCGAAGATCTCCGGCTGCGCGGCGACGAGGTCGGCGATCCCGGTGTGGGTGAGCACGACGCCCTTCGGGCGGCCGGTCGAGCCGGAGGTGAACAGCACGCACGCCGCCAGCTGGGGGTCCCTTGTGGACGGGCGCGGCGCGGCCGCCGGTGCCGCGGCGAGCGCGGCCGCGGTCGCGGGTTCGTCGAGGCGCACCATCGCCGCCCGGCCGGTGGGCACGTCGTGCCCACCGGCGGTGAGCAGCAGCTGCGGATCCGCGTCCGCCACCATCGCGGCGATCCGCGCCTCGGGGTACCCGAGGTCGATCGGCAGGTAGGCGGCACCGGCCCTGAGGACGGCGAGCACCGCGGTGACGAGGTGCTCCGAGCGGGGCAGGGCCAGCGCGACCCGGGTTTCGGGGCCGGCGCCGCGAGCCGCGAGAAACCCCGCGAGCCGGGCCGACCGGGCATCGAGTTCCGCGTAGCTCAGCTCGCCCGACGGCGTGACGAGCGCGGTGGCTCCGGGCCGGGCGGCCACCTGCGCGGCGAAGAGGTCAGGCAGCAGCGGCCGGGGCCGTGGATCACGGCGGACCCGGCCCGGGGCCAGGAGGTGGTCCCGGCCGTCCCGCACGTCGACCTGTCCGATCGGCGCCCCGGGGTGGGAGACGAGCCGGGAGAGCACGGTGACGAACCGGGAGGCCAGCCGTTCGGCGGTGTCGGCGTCGAAAAGGTCGGAGGCGTATTCGAAGAACCCGTCGATGCCCGCGCGGCCGCCGTCGGGACCGAACGTCTCCCGGAGGTTCAGCGTCAGGTCGAACTTGGCGTGCCCGATCGGGATCTCTTCCCCGTCCGCCTCGGTGCCGCCGAGCCGCAGCCGCATGTCT
This sequence comes from Amycolatopsis sp. lyj-23, assembly GCF_046549135.1. Taxonomy (NCBI): domain Bacteria; kingdom Bacillati; phylum Actinomycetota; class Actinomycetes; order Pseudonocardiales; family Pseudonocardiaceae; genus Amycolatopsis; species Amycolatopsis sp. lyj-23. Next base: position 431,263 of record NZ_JAJPWN010000002.1, read on the forward strand.
GCGCGGGGCGTGTTGCGCAGCATGAGCAGCACCTGGAAGAGCGGGTGCCGCGCGGGCGAGCGGACGGGGTTGACGGCCTCGACCACGCGCTCGAACGGAACCCGCTGGTGGTCCAGTGCCTCCAGGTCGGTCGCGCGCACGCGGGCGAGCAGCTCGGCGAAGGTGGGGTCGCCCGTCAGATCGGTGCGCAGGACGAGGGTGTTGACGAAGAACCCGACCAGCTCGTCCCACGCGTCCTCGGTGCGCCCGGCCACGCCGGTGCCGATGGGGATGTCGGTGCCCGCGCCCAGTTTCATCAGCAGCACGGCGAGCGCGGACTGCAGGACCATGAACACGGTCGCGCCGGCGCCGGCCGCGACGGCGGCCAGGCGGTCGTGGAGGGCGGGCGCGATCTCGACGGCCGCGGTGTCACCGAGGTAGCTGGCCACCGCGGGCCGCCGGCGGTCGGCCGGCAGCCGCAGCTCCTCCGGCAGTCCGGCGAGTTTCGCCGTCCAGTAACGGATTTCTTCGGCGTAGCCCGCGTGCTCGGGCGACGTCTCGTCGAGCGCTCGCACCTGCTGCTCGGCGTAGTCGGTGTACTGGGCGGGCAGCGGTGGCCAGTCGGGCGCCCGCCCGGCCGCGCGGGCCGCGTACGCCGTTTCGAGGTCCCGGCCGAACGGCGCGAACGACCAGCCGTCGCCGGCGATGTGGTGCAGCACGATCAGGAGCAGGGACCGGGACGGCGTGCGGAACAACCGGGTCCGCAGCGGTGCCTGGCAGGTCAGGTCGAAGCCGGCGCGGGCGGCGTCGTCGACGAGCCGGTCGGCGTCGCCCGCGGCGACGTCGCTGACGTGCAGGCGGCTTTCGGGTGCAATGGTGGCGAGCACCCGCTGCCGTGGTCCGGCGGGCGTGCGCGGGAACACCGTGCGCAGGATCCGGTGCCGATCCACGACGTCGTCGAGCGCCGCGGCCAGGGCACCCGCGTCGATGCCGGGGCCGAGGGCGACCAGGTAGGGGATGTTGTAGACGGCGCGCGGGAGATCGGACTGGTTGAGGAACCACAGCCGCCGCTGCATGAGTGACAGCGGGAAGCCGGGCACCGGGGCCGGGCCGGTTTCGGCCGGGAACAGCCGGGCCGCCAGCTTCTCCGGCGTGGGGGCTTCGAAGATCTCGCGGATCGCCACGCTCGTTCCGGTGGCGCCCCGGATCCTGCTGCTCAGCTTGACCGCCGACAGCGAGTGGCCGCCGAGGTCGAAGAAGTCGTCGGCCGGGCCGACGGCGGGCACCCCGAGGACGCCGGCCATCAGCCGGCACAGCAGGGCTTCCCGCTCCGACGCGGGCTCCCGGCCGGGTGCCGTCCCGCTGTCGCCGGGCGACGGCAGCGCGGCCCGGTCGATCTTGCCGTTCGGGGTCAGGGGTAGCTCGTCCAGCAGCACGAAGCGGCTCGGCACCATGAACGACGGCAGGGTCCTGGCCAGCTCGTCGCGCAGTTCGGCACCGGTGGGACGGCGGCCCGGCGCCGGCTGGACGTAGGCCGTCAAGAGGCGGTCGCCGGGCCGGTCCTCGCGCACCACCACGACGGCCTGCGCGACCGCCGGGTGCGCCGAGAGCGCGGCGAGCACCTCGCCCGGCTCGACGCGGAAGCCGCGCAGCTTGACCTGGTGGTCGGCGCGCCCGGCGAACTCCAGTGCGCCGTCCTCGCGCAGCCGCACCAGGTCGCCGGTGCGGTACATCCGGCCGCCGCCCGGTTCGTCGCCGAAGGGGTTCGCGACGAACCGGGCGGCGGTCTCCGCCGGGGCGCGGAGGTAACCGCGGGCGAGGCATTCGCCGGAGATGTACAGCTCGCCGACGACCCCCTGCGGGACGGGCACGAGCCCGGCGTCGAGGACGTGCAGGCGGGTGCCGGCGAACGGGCGGCCGATCGGCACCGGCCCGGGGCTGATCGGGGTGGCCGGCGGGATGTGGTGGTCCACGCAGCCGCACGTCGCCTCGGACGGCCCGTAGTGGTTGATGATCCGGGTACCGGGGTGCTGACGGCGCCACGGCAGCAGTGCCTCGCCGACCAGCGGTTCACCGGCCACGATGAACTCGCGGGCCGGCGAGCAGAGATCCGGCAGGGCGTCGAGCAGGGCGAGGTGGGTGGGGGTGGCCTTGAGGAAGTCGTAGGTCTGCCGCGTGGCGTGCTCGGCGTAGTCCTCGACGCTCGAGATGATCAGCTCGCCTCCGGCGGCGAGCGCGCCGAAGAGCGCGGTGAGCGTGATGTCGAAGGACAGCGACGAGTACAGCAGCACTCGTCCGGCGAGCGAGGGATACGCCGTCGCCGCGCGGACGACGTAGTTCGTGACCGACCGGTGGGTCACCGCGACGCCCTTCGGCAGTCCCGTCGACCCGGACGTGTAGATGACGTACGCGAGGTTCCCGGGGCGAAGCGGCGCACTGCGTTCGGCGTCCCGGACTTCGCCGCCGGGCAGCGCGCGGACCCGCGCCCGGACCTCGGGCGCGTCGAGCACCAGCACCCCGGCCACGTCGTCGAGGTGGCCGGAGGCCATCCCGGCGGCGATCGTCAGCAGCAACGGCACGCGGGCGTGCTGCACCATGTGCGCGATGCGGGCCGGCGGGTAGTCGAGGTCCACCGGGACGTATCCGGCGCCGGCCTTCAGCACGGCGAGCACGGCGACCACCATGTCCGCCGACCGGGGAACCGCGACCCCGACGGTCTGGTCCGTCCGCACGCCGTGGCCGATCAGCAGCCGCGCGAGCCGGTTCGACGCCTCGTCGAGGTCCGCGTAGCCGATCGTTTCGCCGTCGCACGAGACCGCCGGGGCCGCGGGAGCCGACCGTGCCCGGTCGCGGAGCAGGTCGAGCACGAGCAGCTCCGGCCGGGCCGCGTCCCCGGCCGGATCGGTGGCGCTCAGCTGGGACCGTTCGGCGGGTGAGGCGCATTCGAGCCGGCCTGCCGGCCGGGCGGGGTCACCGTCGTCGAGCAGGTGGGTGAGCAGGGTCAGGAAGCGGCGCTGGTGCCGGTCGAGCTCCCACGGGGTGTAGCGGTCCGGGTTGGCCAGGAAGTCGATCTGGAGCCCGCCGCCGGGTGCGTCGTGGAAGTAGAGGTGCAGGTCGTGGATCGGCCCGAGGGTGAGCGTGGTCAGCTCGGCCGTCCCGGCGCCGAAGGGCAGGACGTAGTCGAAGGGCACGAAGTTGACGTGCCAGCCCAGCAGTTCTTCGTCGCCGCGGAGGCCGAGCTCGCGGGCCAGCTCCTCGCCGCGGAAGCGCTGGGCCTGCAGCGCCTTGGCCATCTCGGCGGCGGCGTGGCGGGCCAGTGCCGCGAACGGCGTGCCGGGCCGGATGCTCAGCCGTACCGGGACGACGTTGGCGAACTGCCCGGGGGTGGTCCGGGCGGCCGGCCCGGTCCGGCCGCTGAGGGTCAGGCCCAGCACGACGTCCTCGGTGGCCATCGCCTTGCCGAGGTAGGTGGCCACCGCCGCGGTCAGCAGCGCGGTCCAGCGGCTGCGGGACGCGGCGGCGAGGCGCTCGAGCTTGGCGAACTCGTCCCGGCCGAGCACGTGGCTCCGGTGCAGGAACGACCGGGCCGCCTTCGCCGAGCGCCGCGCCGGGGTGACCACCGCGGGCCGCCGGGCGAAGCGGCTGGTCCAGTATTCGCGGTCCTGGGCGTGGTCGGCCGAGCCGCGGTAGGCCAGGTCCTCCTCGACGATGTCGCGCAGGGGCCGGGCCGTGGCCGGCGGTTCCGGTTCCCCGCGGTGCAGGGCACTGTAGAGCTCGGCGGTGCGGCGGCCGATGAGGAAGATACCGTAACCGTCGACCACCGCGTGGTGTGCTTTGACGTACCAGAGGTGTTCGCTGTCGCCGAGCCGCAGCAGCGCGTGGCCGAACAGGGGGCCGGTGCCGGGGTCGAGCGGGCGTTCGGCGTCGGCCGTCATCCAGGACAGGGCGGACGCCGCCGGATCGGTCTCGTACGCCAGGTCGAGCTCGTGGAGGGGCCAGTCGGCGGCCACCGGAATCTGGCGGGGCTCCCCGTCGTCGTCTTCGGCGATCCGGACGTGCAGGGTCTCCGCTTCCGCCGTCGCCGTGCGCAGCGCGGCCTCGAACCGGGCCCGGTCCAGGCTTCCGGTGAGCCGGAAGTAGCACGCGATGGTGAACGCCGGGCTGTCCGGTGCCAGTTTCTGGGCCAGCCAGACCTCGCGTTGCGCGGCGGGCAGTTCGAGCGTCCCGTGATCCGTTTCGAGCATGCGGTTACTCCCGGCGGAATGGTGCTCCGGTGGTGGGGGAAGAATGGGATGAGACTATTTCCTTCGTCCGGCGAGACTCAAGAGCGGGAAAGAAGCGAACTTTTCGATCGCGGAAATGCGGTTCACCGCAGTGGCCAGTCGTCGAACTCGCCGTCCGCGATCCGCCGGATGTCGGCGGACACCAGTTCCACGGGACCAGCCCGCCGTCCGGACGGCTCGCGGCCGATGCGTTCCCGCACCCGCTCGCGGTGGAACCGTTTCAGCTCGGCGGAGAGGGGCAGCCTGCCGGGGACGAGCAGGCGGACGGCGCCGCGGCTGTCCCGCAGTCCCAGCACTTCGCCCCGGTTGTCCGTGTTAGGGGCGAAGGGGATGTCGAGCAGGCCCAGCTCGAAGGCCTTCACGACGCTCGCGGCCACGCTGTCCGCGCACGTGAGCACCGCGTCGAGCAGCTGACGGCATTCCTCGCGGAGGACCCGTTTTTCGAACTCCACGGCCGCGTGGTCGAGCTCCAGCGGGCTGGCCGCGCGGATCGCCCGCCGGGCGATCCCGATGGCCGCGGCGTTTTCGCCCGCGCCGGGAATGCCCCACGCCTCCGCCGTAGTCTTCAGCATCACCCGCCCGCACCCGGCGAGGCGGGCGGTGACCGCCGACCCGTGCAGGAGCGCGCGGGCTTTGGCCGGTTCGGCCGGGAAGGCACCCATGTACTGGTGGAACACCGTGGTCACCTGGACGTTCCGGTGCCCGCTGCCGTCGAGCAGGTCGTGCGCCAGCTCGGCCAGCACCTGGATCGCCGCGACGTCCTGCGGGCGGTATCCCTGCTCGGCGTAGCCGAGGCTCACGGACCGGACGCCCTGGGTGACCGCCAGGAGCATCTCGAGCAGTACCGTCACGATCGCGAGGCAGGGCGGGAGCAGTGTCGCGGTGAGCACGCCGAAGAACTCGCGGTCGAGCACGATGCCGTAGCGCTCGGCGTACCAGCCGGTGAGCCGGTCGACGTACTGCCAGGCCGGCACCGACTCGGCGAGCGGGTAGTCCTTGTAATACGGGATGTTGTAGGTGATCGCGCCGCCTTCGAAGGCGGTGACGCCGCCGGCGTAGGAGATCTCGGCGAGCAGCCGCGGATCGCGGGTGCTGTGCCGGGCCTGCAGCGGGACCGGCACCCCGGTGGCGATCCGCCGCAGCGTGGGCACACCGTGGTTCACCATCGGGAAGCCGTTGAGCACCGATCGCGTCGCGCTGCTGCCGAGGATGCCCTCCGCGGCGCCCGGGTAGTCGTTGAGCCGGGTGAGCGAGTCGACCTGGTAGGACAGCACGTCGGCGCCGGCGGCACGCAGCCGGCCGAACAACCGCCGCTGCCCCGCTTCGGTGGCGACGCCGCATCGGGGCTGCAGCAGGGGAAGCCCGCCCGCCCGCGCGGCCTGGAGCGCGGCCAGCGACGGCCGCCGGGCGAGGAAGCTCGCGTTGTCGTCGAGGTCCGCAGCGCCGGCGCCGGTCCGCCAGTGCGTGAGGACCTCCCGCCGGGTGCGCAGCAGGTCCCGGTCGTCGAGCTTCCGGTCGTCGGGCGGGGCGAGCGGACGGCGGGTCGTGGGTCGCGCCACCTGGGGCGGGGCCCGCCGCGGTTCGACCCCGGCGAGGTCGGCCTCCAGGCAGCGCAGGACTTCGCCGAAGCCCACGTACTGCGGGAACACGCGGTGGAACCCGAGTTCGCGGAAGTGGCGGACGAGCTCGTCGGCCGGCGTCGAGACGGCGAGGTTGCCGCCGATGTACCACAGTGCACCGTCGTCCCCGTACTCCTTGCGGAGCTCCGGGAAATCCCGGGTGTAGAACCGGCCGTGGCCGTCCAGAGTGGACATCATGACGACGTCGACCGCCGGGCCGGCGTCGAAGAACGCGCGCAGGTCGTTCTGCGTGCGGAGGTCGACCACTTCGTAGCCGTGTTCGGCCAGCGCGTGCCGGAGGAGGAACAGGCCGATCGAATGGGAGTCCGCGCCGACACCGCCCAGAGCGATCCGGTGGCGTCGGCCGGTGACCTCGTCGGGCACGCGACCTCCTAGCGACGGGATGGCCGGACGGTGCCAGAAACGCTAAGGACGTCCGCGCACCGGGGTCAATACCGCGAAAATTGCATCGAATTGCGTTCATCATGATTATTCGGAACGTGCGTTTCCCGTTGGAACCGCAGGGTCCTGCCGCTAGTGTGGAATCGGTTCATCCCGGCCGGGCGGCCGCCGGTTCGCGCATTGTCCGTTCTTCTGAGAGGGGTTTACCGTGCTTTCCGATGCCGACAAGTTTTTCTTCGACGTGAACGGATACCTGGTGATCGAGGACGTCCTCGAACCCGAGCTGCTCGCCGAGCTGAACGACGCGTTCGACCACGGCGGTGAGCGCATCGGGGAGCTCGGCTTCTCGCTCGCGCAGAACGCGGGCCGGTTCGAGGCGCAGCACCGCCGCACCGAGTTCGACGCGCCGTTCAACTGGCCCGAGCCGTGGGGCCCGATGTTCCGCCGCCTCGTCGCCCTGCCCCGGACGGTCGAGCTGATGCTGGAGACCGTCGGCGACGGTTTCCGCTACGACTCGATGAAGGGCACGATCATGACGCCCGGCACCGAGGGATTCCGGCTGCACGGCGGTGGCGGGCGGCCCGGCGACCTGCGGTTCTACCAGGTGCTGAACGGCCGGATCCGCAACGGGCTGATGAACATCGCCTACGCCGTCACCGACGTGCACCCCGGCGACGGCGGGTTCTGCTGCATCCCGGGCAGCCACAAGGCGAACTTCGAGCCGGCCGCGGAGATCCTCGAGCTGACCCACGGGGCCGAGCACGTGCGGCAGGTGCCGCTGCGGGCCGGTTCGGCGGTGATCTTCAGCGAGGCACTGATCCACGGCACGCTGCCGTGGACCGGCGAAGCGGACCGGCGCACCCTGTTCGTCCGCTACTCGCCGGGCGCGCTGATGTTCCGGTACGAGCCGATGCCCGCGGACTACGAGACGTACGCCGACGAGCTGACCCCCCTGCAGCGGGCCATCTTCGAGCCGCCGCACTTCAACGACCGGCCGAAGCTCGCCCAGCTGCTCGCCGAGGAGCTGGAGCGGACGCAGCCGGTCGCCGCCGAGCGCTGAGCACGGAGGTCTTGCCATGGCTGTCACGGCAGACGCCGAAGTGATCCGCGAACAGCTGCGCGCGCTGATCGCCGAAGTCCTCTACTGCGAGGTGGCGGAGGTCGGCGGGGACACGCCGTTCGCGGACCTCGGCTTGGACTCGGTGCTCATCGTGGAGTTCGTCGCGGAGCTCAACTCCCGGTACCCGGTCGGCGAATCGGTCGATTCGCTCTACGAGCACCCGACCCTGAACCTGCTCGCCGAGCACGTGTCGGCCCGGGTCGGGCACGAGGGGAGCACCGGGCCGTGAGCACGGACAACGCGGTGCGGACCGCGCCCGGCTGTTCGACGCGCCGGGTGACGGTGACGCCCGGCATGTGCGGCAGCGGTGCGCTGCTGTTCGGGCGGCTGGGGGACTGGACCTGGGAAGCCGTGCGGGAGGCCTGCCGGACGAACGTCTTCCAGGCGCGCACCGCGTCGGGCGCACCCACGTACCTGTCGTTCTACTACTTCCACATCCTCGGCGACCGCGGGCTCGACCCCTATCGGCTCACCTTCGGCGACGAGCTGGAGGTGACGTCCCGCGTGTTCGACTTCGGCCGCAGCTCGGTGCTGACCCTGCACCGGCTGGCCCGCCCGGACGCCGGCGTCGTCCCGGGCGAGCTGGCGGTCGAGGAGCTCTTCGAGCGGCGGCGGCCGGGGTGCGCCTACGTCCAGAACTTCAACCGGTGGATCAGCCGGGGCCGCACGGGAAGCAACCACGGGCTCGTCGAAGCCACGCCCGCCGGGTTCGAGCACACGCACCTGCCGCGGCTGCCCAGCGTGCATTCGCCCCGGGAGCTGTGCGGCATCGCGCGTCGCACCGGAAGCTTCCACCCGGACGGCGTCCCCGGCTTCAGCCCGGCCGGCCCGGTCGCCGTCACGACGTACCGGCTCGACCCCGTCCGGGACATCAACGGCGTCGGGCTGACCTACTTCGCGGCGTACTTTTCCCTCGTCGACACCGCGTTGCTCGACTGGTGGCGGCGGGCGGGCCGGACCGATCGGCAGTTCCTCGGCCGCGGCCTGCTGGAGCACCGCCTCGGCTACTTCGGGAACGCCGACGTCGGGGCGACCCTGGCGATCAGCCTGCGGGTCTGGCGCAGCGACACGGCCCCGGACGTGGAGCTCGCGGACGTCGCGGTCCGCGAGGCAGGCTCGGACCGGCTGCTCGCCGTCGCGTCCGTCCGGCTCCGGACGGTGCCGGAATGACCGAGGCACCCGTGCGCAGCGCACTGCTGGCCGTGCTCGCGGAGATCCTCCCCGGCCTGTCACCGGCGGAAGTCACCGACGACAAGACACTGGACGAGCTCGGCGCGGATTCGGTGGACCGGGTGGAGATCGTCACCGGACTGGTGCACCGGCTGGGCCAGGACCGCTCGATCGCCGCGCTCGCGGACGAACCCGACATCGGCCGCCTGATCGCGCGCCTGAGCGAGGGGAGTGCCGGGTGACGGCGAGGGCGACCGGGATCGAAGACCTCAACGTGTACTGCGGACTGGCGCGGATTCCCTCCCGGCTGGTGGCCGAGCGGCGGGGACTGGACCTGCGCAGGTTCGCGAACCTGATGATGTCCGCCCGGTCGGTGCAGCTGCCATGGGAGGATCCGGTCACCAACGCCGTGAACGCGGCCCGCCCGGTGGTCGAGGCCCTGGGCCCGGCCGGGCGTGACCGGATCGAGCTGCTGGCTGTCTCCACGGAATCCGGGCTCGACTACAGCAAGTCGGTCGCTTCGTACGTCCACCGCCACCTCGAGCTGCCGCCCCGGTGCCGGATGCTGGAGGTCAAGCAGGCCTGCTACGGCGCGACCGGGATGATCCAGCTGGCCGCGGGCTACCTGGCCCGGCGCGGCGACGGGGCGAAGGCACTGGTGATCGCGACCGACGTGAACCCGATGGACGAACACGCGCGGTACGCGGAGGCGACCACCGGCCACGGCGCCGCGGCCGTGCTGGTGGGTGCACCGGAGGTGCTCGCCCTCGACGGAGACGCCGTCGGGCTGTGGGGCTTCGAGACGATGGACACCTCCCGCCCGCGCCCGGACCTGGACGTCTACCACGCCGACCGGTCCCTGCTGACCTACCTCGAATGCCTCACCGGCAGCTACCGCGAGTTCGTCCGCAAGGTGCCGTCCACGGAGTTCGCCCGGTCGTTCGACTACCTCGTGCTGCACAGCCCGTTCGGCGGCATGGTCAAGGCGGCGCACCGCAAGCTGATGCGCGAGACCTGCGAGGCGACGACGACCGCCGCGATTGCCGACGACTTCGCCCGGCGGGTGGCGCCTTCGCTCACCTACGTCGCCGAGGTGGGCAACATGTTCTCCGGTTCGCTGTACCTCGCTCTGGCCGGCCTCCTCGGTTCCGCGCCGCCGTCCGCCTCCGCCGGGGCCCGGCTCGGGCTGTACTCCTACGGCTCGGGGTGCGCGTCGGAGTTCTTCGGCGGCGTCGTCGGTCCGGACGCGGCCGGCAAGCTGGCGGCCCGGCGCATCGGTGACCGGCTGGCCGCCCGCCGGACGCTTTCGTTCGAGGAGTACGAAGAGCTCGTTCCGCGGAACCGGGCCTGCCTGGTGCCGGTCGCCGACCGCGAGGTGGACCTGTCGGACGTCGACGGCTTCGCGGGCGCGGCCGGCGGGCCGGTGCTCGTGCTCGAATCCGTCGAGGGCTACCACCGGAAGTACACATGGCGGTGACGGCGAACGAGGCGGCGCCCGGCCGGACGGACGCGGTCGTGGTTGCGCACCCGCGGCCATCCGTCATCCGCGTGACGCTCGCCGGTCACGGCGGCCACCGGCTCGACCGGGACACCGTGTCCGCGCTGCTCGCCGCGGTGGATCAGGCGGAAGCCACGCCGGGAGCGCGGGTGCTCGTGCTCGACGCGGCCGGGGAGACCTTCTGCGCCGGTCTCGCGCTCGACGAGCTGGCCGGCGACGCGTGGCGGCCCGTCATCGCGGCGGTGCACCGGCTGCTCTCCCGGCTCGTGCGGTCGCCGCTGGTCACCGTCGCCGTGGTGGACGGCGCCGCGATCGGCGGTGGGGTCGGCCTGGCCGCGGCCTGTGACCAGGTGATCGCCGGGCGGCGGGCCCGGTTCCGGCTGACCGAGGTGGTGCTCGGTCTCGTACCTGCGCTGGTGCTCCCGCTGGTGGTCCAGCGCGCCGGTCCGGCGAAAGCCCTTTCCCTGGCCTTGACGGCTCCCGAGCTGCTTGCGCCGGATGCGCTGGCGTGCGGCCTGGCCGATCAGCTGGCCGACGACGCGGAGCGCGCGCTGAACGCGCTGCTGGCCCGGCTGCGGGCCACGGACCCGCGCGCGACGAGGGCGGTGAAGAGCTACCACGCCGCTTTGACGGAGCGGGGACCCGCTCCGGAGCCGGTCGTCATGGCGCTGCTCGCCGAGCGGTTCGCGGATCCGGGCACCCGGACGCGATTGGCCCGGTTCGGTGGCACCGGGAGGAGCTCGTGACCGCCGAACCCGTCGAAGTCTCCGTGGATCCGCCGCTGGCCGTCGTCCGCTTCGACGACGGCCCCGGACGCAACCGGCTGGCGGAACGGCCGCGTGCCGCGCTGGTCGGGGCCGTGCGCCGGGCCGGGGCCGACCAGCGGGTCCACGCCGTGGTCCTGGCCGGGCGAGCGGACGTGTTCTGCGCCGGCGCGCCGGCGTCGCGCATGCTCGCCGGCCACGAGGAGCGCGTGGTGGCGATGGTCGAGCTGGTTCGCGCGGTCGTGGACTGCCCGGTGCCGGTCGTGGCGGCCGCACGGGGACACGCGCTCGGCGGCGGCCTGCTGCTGGCGCTCTACGCCGACATCGCGGTGCTGAGCGAACGGTCCCGGTACGCGACTTCGTTCACGCGGTTCGGGTTCACCCCCACCCTCGGCGCGACCTACCTGGTGCCTGCCGTGCTCGGCCGCGCGCTGGGCACGGAGATGCTCTACACCGGCCGCGGCTACAGCGGCCGCGAACTCGCCGCCCGCGGAGCCGGCGTGCAGGTGACCCGCCACGACGAGGTCGAGCCGGCGGCGTTGCGCGCGGCGCGGCTCGTGGCCGGGGCCCCGCGCCGCACCGTGGAGCTGCTGAAGGCGGAGCTGGCCGGACCGGTCCGCCGGGCCGCGGCGGCGGCGTTCGAGCGGGAACTGCCCGCGCACGAGCTGACTATCGGCGCGGCCGTGGCACGGGCGCGCATCCGGGAGCTCGCCGGCGCCGAAGGAGATCCGGCGTGAGCGGCCCGGCGGAACCGGTCGCGATCATCGGGATGTCCTGCCGCGCGGCCGGCGTGGCGACGCTCGAGGAGCTGTGGCAGGTGTTCGCGGCGGCCGAGCGGCGGTTCGGGCCGGTGCCCGAGGGCCGGTGGGCCGGGCTCGACACCACCCGCTGGCCCCGGCCCCGTGCGTCCCTGCTCGACCGGGCCGACCGGTTCGACGCGGCGTTCTTCGGCATCGCGCCGCGCATGGCGGCCTGGCTGGACCCGCAGCACCGGATGGTGCTGGAGCTGGCCTGGGAGGCACTCGAGAACGCCGGCCACGATCCGGAGTCGTTCGACGGCGAGCCGGTCGGCGTCTGGGTGGGGGCGTTCCTCTCCGACTACCGTGAGCGCATCGCCGCGGCGGGCCGTGCGGACGCGGCCGCGTTCCCCGGCACGCTGGGCGCGTTCGCCGCGAACCGCGTCTCTCACCAGCTCGGGTTGACCGGGCCGAGCATGGTGGTCGACACGGCGTGTTCGTCGGGTCTCACCGCGCTCGCCGCGGCGGCCGCTTCGGTGCGCGGCGGCGAATGCCCGATGGCCGTGGTCGCCGCCCCGAGCATCGGCTCGGCCGGGTTCTACGGCAACGGCGCGGTCCTCGGCGGGGCGTTGTCCTCCGGCGGCGACTCGACGCCGTTCAGCGCCACCCGCGACGGGTACGTCCGCGGCGAGGGCGGGGCGTGCGTGGTGCTCAAGCGGCTCGACGCGGCCCTCGCCGACGGCGATCCCGTCCACGCCGTCCTCCGCGGAGCCGGGGTGGCGCACAACGGCCGCGGCGGCGGTCTCACCGGGACGGACGCGGCATCGCAGGTGCGCCTGCTCCGCCGCACGGCCGGGGCTGCCGGATGCACCTTCGCCGATCTGGGCTACCTGGAGGCCCACGGCACCGGCACCCCCGCCGGGGACCGGGCCGAGCTGGCCGCCGTGGCCGAGCTGCTGCGCACCGCGCCGCCGCCCGCCGGTCCCGGGCGCCGCCTCTGGGTCGGTTCGCTCAAGGCCAACATCGGCCACCTGGAAGCGGCCTCCGGCCTGCTGGGACTGGTCAAGTGCGCACTGGTCCTCCGGCACGGCGTCATCCCGCGGATCGCCGGCCTGGCGGCCGCGGATCCGGACCTCCCCGCCGATCCGGCGCTGGCGATCGCCGTCCGCGACGTGGCCTGGCCGCCGGGGCCGGTGCCCCGGCTGGCGGCCGTCAGCTCGTTCGGGCTCGGTGGCGCGCTGGCCCACGCGATCCTCGAGGAGCCGCCCGCCCGCGCGACGGCGAAGGAAGCCGGGACGTACGTGGTGCCGTTGTCGGCCGGCAGTACCGCGGGACTGCAGACGTTCGCCGGGCGCCTCCGCCGCGCGCTGGCGGCCCACCCCACGCCGAGCCTGGCCTCCGTGGCCTGGACGTTGCAGCAAGGCCGTCCGCCACGCCCGGTCCGCCGCGTCGTGGTGGCCGGCAGCATCCCCGAGCTGATGGCCGGGCTCGACCGACTCGCCCGCGGCCAGGACGACAAGCCGCGCCCCGGTACGAGCCAGGAGAACCTCGGCGACTGGCTGTCCGGCCGCCCGTACGACTGGCGCTGGACCGGGCCGGAACCGGGCCGGATCGCGTTGCCGAGCGCACCCTTCGAAGGACGCTCCCACTGGTTCGACCGAGATCTCCCGGGACCGGCCGAGCACGGCTGGTGTCGTGAGTCTTAATTCCGTGGCCAGTGTCGAGGATGCTGTGTCGCGGATTGTGTTGCGCTGCGCGGACGGCGGCTCGAACTCGGAAGTGGCCGCGGAGTTCGGGGTGAAGTGTCACACCGTGGCGAAGTGGCGGTCGCGGTTCGTCTCCGACGGGCTGGAGGGCCTGTCGGCCGAGCCGCGGCCGGGCGCGCCGCGCACGGTCACCGACGAGCGCGTGGAAGCGGTGATCGTGAAGACCCCGGAGCCATCGACCGGACCCGCACCCACACTGTCGATCATGCCCACCACACCGGCGCGAATGACCCACGACTACGTGCGCCACGGCACGACGAGCTTGTTCGCCGCGCTGAACCTGGCCACCGGGTCGGTGATTGCCCAGCACCACCGCCGGCATCGGCATCAGGAGTTCCTGAAATTCCTCAAGCACCCCAGGCCGCCGTCGAGGAACTTCGGAGGCGCGACCCTAGCCGGGCTGGGCGAGCTGGTGGATCTTCACGATCGTCTCGGCGAGGGTGTCGTAGGAGTCGAGGTCGGTCGGCTTGACCTGGATGCCGGCCTGACGCAGCGAACGGCTGAGCTCGACGACGTCGAGGGAGTCCAGCCCGATGTCGACGAGCATCAGGTCGTCCGGCGCCTGCTCGCTCACCGTGTCGAGGGTCCGCAGCCAGGTGCGGACGAACTCCTCGATCGACGCCAGGGAGGGGGAACTCATGCGGGGTGCTCCTTCGGGAAGTGCTCGCTCGCCAGCGCGTCGGCCAGCTTGGCCACAGTCGGGTTCAGGTAGAGGTCACGGGCGGGGACCGTCGCACCCAGCTCGCTTTCCACGGCGGCGAGCAGCCGCGCCGCCAGCAGCGAATGCCCGCCCAGCTCGAAGAAGTCGTCGTCGATGCCGACCGGCTCCACCTCGAGCACGTCCGCCCAGAGCTGGGTGAGCCGGTACTGCAGGGCGGTCCGCGGCGGGACCAGGTCGGCGGCGATGGCGCGGGGCGCCCGCGACAGGTGCGGCAGCGCCCCGTGGTCGACCTTGCCGTTGCGGGTGAGCGGGAGGTCCGCGCGGACACCGACGGCCGCCGGGACCAGGTGCTGCGGCAGCCGCTCCCGGAGGTGGGCCCGCAGCCGCAGCCCGAGGTCGGCGAGGTCGGCGGCGACGCCCGGCGCCGGGGTCACGTAGGCCAGCAGCCGGTCGCCGTCCGGGCCGCGCTGGGCGACCGCGGCGGCGAGACCCACTTCGGGGTGGCGGGCGAGCACCGCCTCGACGTGGCCCGGTTCGACGCGGTAGCCGCGGATCTTGACCTGGCGGTCCGCGCGTCCGACGAACTCGAAACCGCCGTCGGGAAGCTGCCGGACCAGGTCACCCGTCCGGTACACCCGCTGCCCGGCCTGCCCCGGCAGCGGGCTGGCGACGAACCGTTCGGCCGTGGCCGACGGCCGCCCGGCGTATCCCCGGGCCAGCCCGGCGCCGCCGGTGTAGAGCTCGCCGACCGCGCCGCGGGGCACCGGACGGAGCTGCTCGTCCAGGACGGCGACCGACGTGCCGCGGATGGGCGCGCCGATCGGGACCCGGTCGCCCACCGGCGCCTCGCGGGTGGTCCAGCAGGTCGTGAACGACGTGTTCTCGGTCGGTCCGTAGCCGTTGGTGAACCACAGCCCGGGGTGCTTCGCCAGGACTTCGCGGACGTGCGGGGCCGACGCGGCCTCGCCGCCGGTGAGCAGGTGACGCACCGGCCCGAAAAGGTCCGGTTCCCGGGTGACGAGCTGGTTGAACAGGCCGGTCGCCAGCAGCAGGACCGTCACGCCGTGCCGGTGCACCGCCGGCCCGATCTCGTCGAGCCGGGTGGGCGGGCCGGGCAGGACGATCAGCCGGGCGCCGTTCGCCAGCGGTGCCCAGAGCTCGATGGTCGACGCGTCGAACATCACCGGGGCGAGCTGGAGGAAGACGTCCGAGGGACCGAACCGCGCCCAATCCGGCCCGCGGACGAGGCGGGCGACGCCGCGGTGGGTGACCGCGACTCCCTTCGCCCGGCCGGTCGAGCCGGACGTGTAGCTGACGTAGGCGAGCGAGTCGGGCGGCAGCGGGCGAGGAGCGGCCGGCTCGGTGACAGCGTCGGCGGAGACCTCGACGACGGTCACGTCGTCCGGCAGCCCGGCCGCGGAGACGTCTTCGACCAGAACGTGCTTCACGTGCGCATCTGCGAGCAGCTCGAGCCGGCGCCCAGGTGGGTCTTCCGGATCGAGGGCGAGGTAGGCGGCCCCGGCTTTCAGGACGCCCAGGAGCGCGGCGGCGAGTTCGGTACCGCGGTGCCGCAGCACGCCGACGACGGCGCCGGGCCGCACGCCTCGCTGCCGCAGGGTCGCGGCGACGGCTTCGGCGCGGTCGTCGAGTTGGCGGTAGGTCAGCGTGGTGTCCCCGCAGGTGACGGCCGGCGCGTCCGGCGCGGCCGAGACGTGGTCGGCGACCAGTTCGGGTATCGACCGCGCGGGCTCGGCGGGCGGGCCTCCGTCGGCGACCGGGTCTCCGGCGCCGGGCACGGAGACCGGACGGCCCGGGGCGCGGCCTGCGCCGGCGAGCGCCGCGGGGTGCCCGGGACGCTCGGCGTCCCGGGTTCGGGATTCGGGCATGCCTCTCCAACCGCCGTCGGGAACAGGACTTTCCGGTGGGCGTTCAGCGCTGCGCCGGGGTGAGCCCGAGCAGCCGCGCCGTCCGGGGCAGCACGCGCGGGCGCGGCATGGCGGCGCGGACCACGTCGGGCACCGCGCGGATCGCGTAGCACCGCCGGAGCCAGCGGTCCCGGCCGTCGTAGCGCGGCCGGAACGGAGTCCGCCCGTGAACGACGAAATTGTTGTTGAGCACCGCGAGCTGCCCCGGCCGCAGCTTCAGCCGGACACTCGTTTCGTCGAGCCGCCGGTCGAGCAGCCGCCGTGCCGACTCCGCCGCCTCGTCGAGCCCGGTCGTGTTGTGCGTATTGAACCGGATCGTCGGGGTGGCGGCGGGGCCGCCGAGCACCGGGTGGGGTGCCGAACACGGACGCCGTCCGGTGCCGTCCAGGCCGAAGGACGTCGGGTAGAGGCTGTGGAACCGGGGTTCCCGCAGCACGGGAACCAGGTCCGCCGGAATCCCGTCCAGGGCCGGGCGGACGGGTGCCACCCGAAGGGCGGCCACGCCGTCGTGGTCGGCACGGAGGCAGAAGAGCGCGACGTGGTCGGGGCGCAGGGGGTGGTGGACGTTCTCGGTGTGGAGCCCGAGGTGGTCCGCGCCGACGTTCTCGATGAAGGTTTCCTTGCCCGGAACGGGACACACGTCGTGCACGAGGGCGCCGCCCTTCTCGTCCTCGTAGCCGACGAGCCCGCCGAGGTAGTCGGCCACCAGGAACAGCATGGCCGCGGTCCAGTCCGTTTCGGGCAGTGTCGGGCGTTCGCCCGTGGGGCTGTCGGGCAGGGGACCGAGTGAGCCCGCGGGGAACACGTCGAACACCCGGAAACCGAATTCGTCGGCGGGCGAAGCCACCGCCCGGAGCTGGTTCCGGAAAGTGCCCGGCAGCCGCTCGGGGAATGTGTTCGGCAGATCGGGGAGCACGGCGGCGGCCGCGCTGGCGGCGGCGCGGACGGCGGAACTCTCCGCTTCGGTGAGCGAACAGCGGAAGCCTTCGACTCTCACGTCATCTCCTTGGCGGACACCGGAATGCCATTCGGACACTAGGTCGGCGGCCCACCGCGGGCAATATTGCGAAAATTGGTGATATTGCGCTCGACGTGCGGTTGTGGCCGGGTCGCGGCCGTAACCGTCCCTGCCGCTAGGATCGGTTCGGTGAGGGGAGAAACGAAAACCCGGTCGTTGTGGCGGCACCGCGATTTCATGGTGCTCTGGGCGGGTCAGTCGCTCAGCCTGATCGGTTCGCAGGTCACCGTGCTCGCCCTGCCGTTGCTCGCCGTCGGCGTGCTCGACGCCTCGGCGTTCCAGGTCGGGCTGCTGACCACGTTCGGCACGCTGCCCTGGTTGATCGTCTCGCTGCCGGCGGGCGTGGTCGTCGACCGCACGCGCAAGCGCTCGCTGATGCTGTGGTGCGACGTGGCCCGCGCGCTGATCCTGGCTTCCGTGCCGCTGGCCCAGCTCTTCGGCGTCGTGACGATCTGGCAGCTGTACGCGGTGTCCCTGCTGTCCGGGGCCTGCGCGGTGTTCTTCAACGCGGCGTACCTGAGTTTTCCGCCCACCCTGCTCGAACGCGGCCAGCTCGTCGACGCCAACAGCAAGATCAGCACCGCTTCGGCGGCGGCGAACGTCGTCGGCCCCGGCGCGGCCGGTTTCCTGATCGGCCTGCTCGGCGCGGCGGCCGCGGTGACCGTCGACGCGGTGTCGTACGTGGTGAGTGCGGTGTCCCTGCTGCTCGTGCGGCACCGGGAGCCGCCTCCGGCGGCGCACGCGGAGGAGGGGCACGGGTTCTGGCGGCAGCTGACG
Organism: Amycolatopsis sp. lyj-23; assembly: GCF_046549135.1. Classification (NCBI taxonomy): domain Bacteria; kingdom Bacillati; phylum Actinomycetota; class Actinomycetes; order Pseudonocardiales; family Pseudonocardiaceae; genus Amycolatopsis; species Amycolatopsis sp. lyj-23. The sequence continues at coordinate 448,982 of NZ_JAJPWN010000002.1, forward strand.
GCCGGCCTGCGGCTCGTCGTCGCCGACCGGTCGCTGGTGTTCATCACGTTCGCCAACAGCTTCGGCGGGTTCCTCGTCGTGGGCATCACGACGATCTGGGTGCCCTACGCGGTACGCGGGCTGGGCTGGCCGGCCCAGGCGGTGGGGACGGTGATGGGTGTCGGCGCGGTGGGCGGGCTGGTCGGCAGCCTGCTGGCGAAGACGCTGATCGAGCGGTTCGGTCTCGTTCCGGTCCTGCTGTACGGGCCGATCGCCTTCGCGCCGGGCCAGATCGTCGCCGGCCTGGTCCGCCCCGGCCTCGCCGGGATGATCGCGGTCGCGGCGGGTTTTTCGCTGACCCTGGGCGCGGTCCTGGTCTACAACATCGCCCAGCGGTCGTACCGGCTCCAGTCGTGCCCGCCCGACCGGATCGGCCGGATGAACGCGGCGGTGAACTGGCTGCAGTGGGGTTTGCGCCCGCTGGCAGGCCTGGCGGCCGGCGGCCTGGGCACCTGGCTGGGCCTCCGGCAGACGGTGCTGGTCTTCGCCTGTCTGCTCCCGTTGTGCGCGGTGGCGCTCTGGGTGTCCCCGCTGCGAGCCACCCGCCACCAGCCGGTCGGCTGACGGCGGGTGGCCGGTCGGGCGCCACCGTCCACGGAGGACTCTCCAGCCGGTGCCGTTCACACCCCGGTGACCGGGTGGCGTGTTGGCGGGTGGGAGCCGGTGGCGGAGGTGCCGATCCCGTCTTCGCAGAACACCCTGACCGGCGACCGTCCTGGGCGCGAACGACGTGTGGGCCGTCGGTACCTCTTCGACGTTGTCGTGTCGGCGTCAGCTCGACCGGTTCGCCCACCAGGTCTGCCCGGCCTCCGGCAACGTCGAGATCGGGTCGTAGTACGGGTACCGCCGCTGCAACGCCTCCGGGTCCTCCAGCTCGATCCCGGTCCGGTAGTTCTTGGTCCAGTACGAAATCCCCAGCTCCCGGTCGTACTCGGCCAGCTGGTGCACCCACCGCTTCCCGACATACGGCACGTCGCACACGATCCGCGGCGTCGCGTACCCAGGCAGGTACCCCATGATCGCGTGCTGCAGCTCCTGGGCCTCCCACACCGAAACCCGCCAGTGCTCCGCGTTCGGGATCATGTCGCACATGTAGAAGTAGTACGGCAGGATGTTCGCTTCCCCTTGCAGCGCAAAGCACAGGTCCAGCAGCGCGGCCGGGGTCGCGTTCACGCCGCGCATCAGCACGCCCTGGTTGCGGACGTCGCGGACACCCACGTTCAGCGCCGTCTGGGCCGCTTCGGCCACCAGGGGCGTCACCGACTGGGCGTGGTTGACGTGGGTGTGGATCGCCAGGTTGACGCCGCGGCGCTGGGCCGTCACCGCGACGCGCTCGAGGCCTTCGACCACCTTCGGCTGGATCCAGTGCTGGGGGAGCGCCGCCAGGGCCTTCGTCGCCAGGCGGATGTCGCGGACCGTCTCGATGTCCATCAGGCGCATCAGGAACGACTCCAGCTGCGGCCACGGCACGTTGGCCACGTCGCCGCCGGAGACCACCACGTCGCGCACGCCCGGGGTCTTCTTCAGGTAGGCGATCATCGCGTCCTGGCGGTCGACCGGCTTGAGCGTCAGCTTGTGCTTCTCGACCGTCTCCGTCGAGTTGCCGACCAGGTCCATGCGGGTGCAGTGGCCGCAGTACTGGGGGCAGGTCGAGATCATCTCGGCCAGCACCTTCGTCGGGTAGCGGTGCGTGAGGCCCTCCACCACCCACATCTCGGCCTCGTGCAGGGAGTCGCGCTCGGAGTGCGGGTGGCTCGGCCAGACCGGATCGCGATCGCTGCGGACCGGCAGCATGTAGCGGCGGATCGGGTCGGCGTAGAACGCCTCGGTGACCTTCGCCGGGTCGGTGCCGGCCGTCGGGGCCATCGTGTTGAGCATCTGCGGGGGCAGCAGCATCGACATCGTCGCCAGCTCGCGCTGGTCGGCGAGCAGGTCGTCGTAGAAGCGCTCCTCCAGCAGGTCGCCCATCAGCGCGCGCAGCTGCTTGGCGTTGCGGACGCAGTGCACCCGCTGCCACTGCGCGTCCCGCCACTCGGCCTCGGTGACGTCGTGCCAGCCGGGGAAGCGGCGCCAGTCGGGTTCCACCAGCTCGGCGCGGGCGTACTCGTAGGGCTGGTCGAAGGCGGCGGCAGGCGTCACAGGTTCCTGGATCGCAGTCACTTGTACTCCTAGTCGTCGGGAACGCGTTAAATTATCCTGTCATATCGTCGTCACGGAGTAAATCTTCCTGTGTGTCGGGTCGTTGTCCCCCACGTGGACGCAGGGGGGAGACTCAAGGTGTGACGGACGAACACACGACGCTCCTGCTCGGCGGGCGCATCTACACCCCCGCCGGTCCCGACGCGACGGCGATGGCGGTCACCGGCGGCACCGTGGTCTGGGTCGGGCAGGACGCCCCGGCCCGCGCCCTGCACCCGGACGCCGAGGTCGTCGACCTCCAGGGCGCCTTCGTCGCCCCCGCGTTCGTCGACGCCCACGTCCACGCCACCGCCACCGGCCTGCACCTGACCGGTCTCGACCTCACCGGCGTCCGCAGCGGCGCCGACCTGCTCGCCCGCGTCCGCGAATCCGCCGGGGACGGCCAGGTCCTGCTCGCCCACGGCTGGGACGAGACGACCTGGGCCGACCCGCGCCTGCCCAGCCGCGCCGAACTCGACGCCGCCGCCGGGGGTGCGCCCGTCTACCTCAGCCGCGTCGACGTCCACTCCGCGCTGGTCTCCACGGCGCTGGTCGAGCTGGCCCCGGCCGCCCGCGCCGCCGAAGGCTGGTCGCCCGACGGCCCGCTGACCCGCGCCGCCCACCACGCCGTCCGCGCGGCCGTGCGCGCCGCCGTCACCCCGCAGCAGCGCGAGCGCGCCCAGCGGGCGTTCCTCGCCGAGGCCGCGCAGCGGGGGATCGTCAGCGTCCACGAATGCGCCGGCCCCGACATCTCCGGCCGCGACGACCTCGCCGCCCTGCTCGCCCTCGCCGGACCGGACACGCCCGAGGTCGTCGGCTACTGGGGCGAGCTCGGCGCCGTCGAAACCGCCCGCGAGCTCGGCGCCCGCGGCCTGGCCGGCGACCTGTTCGTCGACGGCGCCCTCGGCTCCCACACCGCCGCCCTCACCCGGCCCTACGCCGACCACCCCGGCGAAGGCACCCTCTACCTCGACGCCCACCGCATCGCCGACCACCTCACCGCCTGCACCGAAGCGGGGCTGCAGGCCGGCTTCCACGTCATCGGCGACGCCGCGGCCGCCGAGGTCGTCGAAGGCTTCCGGCTGGCCGAGAAGGAAGTCGGGCAGCGCGCACTGGCCGCCCGCCACCACCGGCTCGAGCACCTGGAAATGATCACCCCCGAACAGGCGAAACAGCTGGCCGGCTGGGGCGCGGTCGCCTCCGCACAGCCGCTGTTCGACGCGCTCTGGGGCGGCCCGGACGGCATGTACGCCGAACGCCTCGGCGCGGACCGCGCGGCCGGGCTCAACCCCTTCGCGACCCTGGCCGCCGAAGGCGTCCTGCTCGCCTTCGGCTCCGACGCGCCGGTGACCCCGCTGGACCCGTGGGCGAGCGTCCGCGCCGCGGCCTACCACCGCACACCCGGCGCGGGCCTGTCCCCGCGGGCGGCGTTCACCGCCCACACCCGGGCCGGGCACCGCGCCGCGGGGGTCAACGACGGCGTCACCGGCAGCCTCGTCCCGGGCGCGCCCGCCCACTACGCGATCTGGGACGCCACCGACCTCGTCGTGGCCACCCCGGACAGCCGCGTGCAGCGCTGGTCCACCGACCCGCGGGCCGGCGTGCCGCCGCTGCCGAGGCTCGAACCGGACGCCGCCCTCCCGCGGTGCCTGCGCACGGTCCGCGCGGGTGCGGTCATCCACGACGCCATCACCTAGAGTTCGGGCCTGTGGCAGTCACCGTGGCGGACCCCGAACCGGGCGCCCCGCACCAGCCCGCCCGCACGCGGCGGTTCCTCCGGCCCGGGCTCCTGCGCACCCTCGTGGCCCTTGTCTCCGGATTCGCCTTCTACCTCAGCTTCGCCCCGCGCCCGCTGTGGTGGCTGGCGCCCCTGGCCTTCGCGGGGTTCGCGCTGGTGCTGCGGGGACGCCGGTTCCGGGCCGGCTTCGGCTACGGCTTCGCGTTCGGGATCGTGTTCTTCCTCCCGCTGCTGACCTGGCTGCTGGACTTCCTGGGCCCCGACTTCGGCCCGTGGCCGTGGCTGGGCCTGTCGTTCGCGCTGGCGCTCTACCACGGTCTCGCCGGCGGGCTGATCACCCTGGTGTCGCGGCTGCCGGCCGCGCCGCTGTGGGGCGCGCTGGTGTTCGTCGCGCTGGAAACCCCGCGCGCGTGGTTCCCCTTCGGCGGGTTCCCGTGGGGTCGCGTGGCCTTCAGCCAGCCCGAGGGCGCGTTCCTGCCGCTCGCCTCGATCGGGGGTGCCCCGCTGGTCGGCCTGGCCGTCGTCCTGACCGGGTTCTGCTTCGCCGCACTGGCCGCCCGGCTGCGGGAGGTGCGCAAGCTCGCCCGGCCGGTGGCGTTCGCCGCCCTCGGCACGCTGCTGCCCGTCGTCGCGGGCCTGGCGCTGTGGCCGTCGATCGGCACCGGCCCGCAGGACGGCGAGCGCACCGTCGCCACCGTCCAGGGCAACGCCCCGGACATCGGGCTCGCCCTGCAGGGGGAGCGGGCCGTGCTGCGCGACAACACCATCGCCGAAAGCCGGCGGCTCCTCGCCGCCGTCCGGGCCGGGCAGGTGCCCGCACCGGACCTGGTCGTGTGGCCGGAGAGCGCCACCACCGTCACCGGCCCGGACCTGCAGGTCGACCAGCTCGTCGCGAACTTCGGCGCGCCCGCCCTGATCGGGGCGATCTACCGGCTGCCCGACGGCCACCTGCAGAACTCCGTCATCGCCTGGGACCCGCGCACCGGGCCCGGCCGGCGCTACGCCAAGCAGCAGCTGGTGCCCTTCGGCGAGTACGTCCCGGCCCGCAAGGTCGCCGAGCTGGTCACCCCGTTCCTCGACAACGAGACCGTCGACATGGTCCCCGGCGACGGCGCCAACCAGGCCATGGCCGTCGCCGGCACCAGGGTCGGGGTGTTCATCTGCTACGAAACGGCGTTCGACTACCCGGCCCGCGACGCCGTGCGCGACGGCGCCGAGCTGCTCGTCGTCCCGACCAACAACGCCTGGTACGGCGAAAGCGAGATGAGCGTGCAGCAGCTGGCGATGTCCCGGTTGCGGGCGGTCGAGCACAGCCGCGCCGTCGTGGTGTCGGCGGTCTCCGGCGTCAGCGCGATCATCGCCCCGGACGGAACGGTGACCAGCTCAACGGGCCTTTTCACGGCGGATTCCCTGGTCGGGCGCGTGCCGTTGCGGACGCAGACTACGCTGTCGGATCGACTAGGTGCGTGGACGGAGTACGGGCTGCTGGCTCTGGCGATCGCCGGGGTGGCCGGTGGGCTCGTACTCCGTTTTCGCACCCGGCGCAGCAGCGCCGGCACGGCAGGGGAAGCGGCGGACTGACCGCCGCGGATATCGGAGGAGCACGGATGTCGCAGGCGCCGCGGGGGGCCCGGGAAATCGAGCCGGTGCTGGTGGTGATCCCGACCTACAACGAGCGGGAGAACCTCGGCCCGATCCTGGATCGCCTGCACAAGGCACTCCCGGAGGTGCACGTGCTCGTGGTGGACGACGGCAGCCCCGACGGCACCGGCGAGCTCGCCGACGAGCGCGCGGCGGCCAACGACCACGTCCACGTGCTGCACCGCACCGAGAAGGCCGGCCTCGGCGCCGCCTACATCGCCGGGTTCCGCTGGGGCCTGGCCCGGGAGTACAACACGATCGTCGAGATGGACGCCGACGGCTCGCACGCCCCGGAGGACCTGCCCCGGCTGCTGGACGCGGTCGGCGACGCCGACCTGGCCATCGGCTCCCGGTACGTGCCGGGCGGCGCGGTGGTGAACTGGCCGCTCAAGCGCCAGGTCCTCTCCCGCGGCGCGAACGTGTACTCGCAGGTCGCGCTGGGCATGCGCACCCGCGACATCACCGCCGGGTTCCGCGCCTACCGCCGTCCGGTGCTGGAGAAGCTGGCGCTGGACGAGGTCAACTCGCACGGCTACTGCTTCCAGATCGACCTGACGATCCGCACGGCCGACGCCGGGTTCGAGATCGTCGAGGTGCCGATCACCTTCACCGAGCGCGAGATCGGCGAGTCGAAGATGGACGGCTCGATCATCGGCGAGGCGTTCCTGCGGGTGGCCAAGTGGGGCGCCGAGCGCCGCTGGCACCAGCTGCGCAAGCTCCTCAAGCGCGCCTGAGCCGCGCGGTCACGAGCCAGGCCCGGGCACCGAGGAGCACTCCCTCGGCCGTCTGGTGCGCGGCGAACGCCTCGCGCAGCCGCGGCACCGCCTGCTCGTCCCCGGCGGCGAGCAGCTGCCGGACGTCCAGCAGGCCGAGGGCGAACCCGCACGCCGTCACGGGGTCCGGACCGTAGCAGACGGGGTCGCGCAGCTCGGTGCACCGGACGTCGGTGAAGCCGGCGCCCTCCAGCAGGGTTCGCGTGTGGCCGGGGTCACCGAGGGAGAAGTGCGGGCCGGCGGGCGGCGCGGGGGTGCCGGGTGCGATGGCGTCGTGGAGCACCGAGTACCACTCGTTGCGGTCACGCTCCTGCCACACCAGCAGGACCAGGCGCCCGCCGGGCCGCAGCGCGCGGGCGAGGTTGGCGAACGCCGCGGGCGGGTCCGGGAAGAACATCGCGCCGAACCTGCTGAGGACGACGTCGAACGCGGCCGCGGGAAAGGGGTGCGTCTGCGCGTCGGCCACGGCGAAGTCCGCTCCGCCGAGTTCGCGGGCCCGCGCGATGGCTGCGGCGGAGAGGTCGATGCCCAACGCGGTCCCGCCGTCCTCGGCGGCCTGGCGGGTGGATTCGCCGGTGCCGCAGCCGACGTCGAGGACCTGCTCGCCGGGGTGCACCGCAGCCGCCGCGCGGAACCGCTCGTTCTGGCGGCGGACCTCTTCGTCGAAGACCGCCGCGAACCTGACCCGGTGTTCGCTCACGCCGTTTTCTCCCGTTCTCGGCCATCATGGGGCCGGTGACGACCATCGTGGCCTTCCACGCCCACGCCGACGACCCGGTCCTGCTCAGCGGCGGCACCCTGGCCCGCGCCGCGGCCGACGGGCACCGGGTGGTGGTCGTGGTGGCCACCGACGGCATGGCGGCCGAGCACCCGACTCCGCGCTGGGCCGAGCTGGAGGCCGCTGCGGCGATCCTCGGCGTCCGGCGCGTCGTGCACCTGGGTTACGCCGACAGCGGTCACGGTCCCGTGCTGTACGCCGACCCGCCCGGGCGGCAGCGCTTCGCCCGTACTGACACCGAGGAGGCCGCGCACCGGCTAGCGGCGCTGCTGCACGAGGAGCGCGCCGACCTGCTGCTGGGCTACGACGGCAGCGGCGGCTACGGGCACCGCGACCACGTGAAGGTGCACGAAGTCGCCCGCCGGGCGGCCCGGCTGACCGGCACGCGGCTGCTGGAGGCGACCCTGCCGCGGGACTTCGCGGTGCGGTTCGTGCGGGTGGTCCGGGCGCTGCGGATCCCGTTCGACTACGACGCCGAGACCCTCGAGCACGCCTACAGCCCGGCCGCGGCCGTCACCCACCGCTTCGACGTGCGGCGGTTCGCCGCGCGCAAGCAGGCGGCGCTGGCCGCGCACGTGTCCGACGTCCGCGGCCCCGGCCGGCTCTCGGCGGTGCTGCGGCTGCTGGTGTGGCTGCCGGCGCCGCTGTTCGGCGTGGTGGCGGGCCGCGAGTGGTTCGTCGAGGTCACGCCCGGAGAATCGGCACGCCCCGGCTTGCAAGTTCCTGCACGTTCTTCTCTTCGGCGTCGGTGACGATCCCGGCGACGTCGGCCAAGGGCAGCACGCCGAACCGCGACGCCGCGCCCAGCTTCTCGGCGCTGGCCAGCACGTAGGTGTCGGCCGCGCGCCGGGCCAGGGTGCGCTTCATCGCGGCTTCCTCGGCGTCGCCGGTGGTCAAGCCGGCGTCGGGGTGCACGCCGGTGACGCCGAGGAGGAAGACGTCGGCGCTGATGGCCTGGGCGGCTTCGGCGGCGGCCGCGCCGCAGGTCACGGCGGAGTGCCGGAACAGCCGCCCGCCGAGCAGGAACACCTCGACGCCGTGGTGGTCCAGCAGGGCGACCGCGACGGTCGGGCTGTGGGTGACGACGGTGGCCTCGAGGTCTTCGGGCAGCGCCTTCGCGACGGCGAGGGTGGTCGTGCCGCCGTCGAGGATGACCGTGGAGCCGGGCTGGACCAGCCCGGCCGCGACCGCGGCGACCCGGTCCTTGCCGTCGACGGCGATGGTGGTGCGGCCGGCGTAGTCGGCGACGGCGGGGGAGACCGGCAGCGCACCGCCGTAGACGCGCTGGCAGAGCCCAGCGGCGGCGAGGTCGCGCAGGTCACGGCGGATGCTGTCCTCCGACACGCCGAGCTCGGCCGCGACGTCCTTGGCCAGCACCTTGCCGTCGGCGGCGAGCCGGACCAGCAGCAGTTCACGGCGTTCCCCGGCCAGCATGCACGATCCTCCTTGTTTCTTCCGAGTCGTGCACATTATGGTCGCGGCATGACCTCTTCGACAAGCCTGTCCCGCAACCCCCGCGTCCGGGTCACCAACGTGGAGCTGCTGTCGTCGGCCTGGTACGTGCTGCGCCGCACGACGTTCGACTACCAGCACGCCGACGGCCGCTGGACGACCGAGCAGCGCGAGACCTACGACCGCGGCAACGGCGCGACGGTGCTGCTCTACGACCTCGAAGGCGGCACGGTCCTGCTCACCCGCCAGTTCCGCTACCCGGTCTACGTCAACGACCACCCGGACGGCATGTTCGTCGAAACCGCCGCCGGCCTGCTGGACGCCGACGACCCGGAGACGGCGATCCGGCGGGAGGCGGAGGAGGAGACGGGGGTGCGGATCGGCTCGCTGGAGCACGTGTTCGACGTCTACACGAGCCCGGGCTCGGTCACCGAACGCCTGCACTGCTACGCGGCACCCTACGACCCCGCCGACCGCGGCACCGGCGGCGGCCTAGCGGAAGAGGGCGAAGACATCGAGGTCCTCGAGCTCCCGTTCGCCAAGGCGCTCGAGATGATCGGCACCAGCGAGATCGCGGACGCGAAGACGATCATGCTCCTGCAGTGGGCCGCCCTCCACGGCCCGTTCCGCACCACCTGACCCGCACCCAAACAGTCGGCCCGCGTACCCGGAGGGTCGGCCTGCGTACCTGGACAGTCGGCCCGCGTACCTGAGGGGTCGGCTTGCGTACCGGGGGAGTCGGATCGTGCACCGGACGGGTCGGCTGGTGTCCGACCGTCCAGGTACGCCAACCGACCCTTCCGGTACGCAGGCCGACCCTCCAGGGACGCAGGCCGACTGTTCCGGGGTCCCGGGCATGCGAAAGGCCCCCGCGGGGGGAGGTCGCGGGGGCCTTTCCGTTGTGGTGGGAGCTTGGCTACTGGGCCGAGTTCCAGAAGGTCACGCCGACCGGGAGGTCCGGCGGCCCTTCAGCTCGGCGAGACGTTCGTTCAGCAGGTCCTCGAGCTCGGGGATCGTGCGCCGCTCGAGCAGCATGTCCCAGTGGGTGCGCGGCGGCTTGACCTTCTTCTGCTCGGGCTGCCCGCCATCGACGATCTCCGATTCGCTGCCGTGCAGGCGGCACTCCCAGACCGTCGGGATCTCGGCGTCGTCGGAGAACGGCACCTCGAACTCGTGGTTCTTCGGGCAGGCGTAGCGCACGGTGCGGCGTGGAGCGAGGTCGTGGTTGCGGTCGGTCTCGTAGCTGACCGCTCCCAGCCGGCTTCCACGAAGAACACGGTCGGCCATGATGGGGGTCCTTTCAGTCAGCTCCGGGGTGGAGCCAGGGTGTTGCTCACCCTATGCAACGACCCGGGGCCCCGGAGGATTCCCGGACCACCATGTCGTTGCTCACGATGAGCTGCGTCACCCGCCTGCATCAGCTTCTCCTAGTAGGAGGCGTTTCGCGCTCTGGCGTGACGTCAATACGGCCTCTTAGTGCTGATATCCCCCGGATGGGCTACTCGCGTCTCGGTCAGGTCAACCGTAACTGACCGTGATGAGCGGTAACCGGCCCCAAGTCACCCGATCGAAAGTGGCGGCGACACAATACCTGATAACGCACAGTAGCAAATTCAGCCTCAAAACGTGCTGAAGCTGAAGTTTCGACTATGGATTGTTCGGTATCTGCCACCACGACGGTGTCACCCTCACGCACCACCTCGCCGTCGACCACCCGCGCGTTGAACCGCCCGGGCAGCCCGCACCAGCACAGCACCTCCACCTGAACCGGCTGCAGCTCGTCCGCCAGTTCGAACAGACGAGCGGCCCCCGGGAACAACCGGCTCCGGAAGTCCGTCGCGATCCCGAAGCAGTAGACGTCGATCTCGACCTCGTCGGCCAGCTCCGCCAGCTGGTCGACCTGACCGGGGGAGAGGAACTGCGCCTCGTCCACCACGACGTAGTCCACGTGCCGGCCCTGCGCCCACTCCTGCCGCACCAGATCCCGCACGTCGGTGTCCTCACCGACCTCCACCGCCTGCCGGGTCAGCCCGATCCGGCTCGAGATCTGCGGCGCCCCCGACCGGTCGTGGCGCACCAGCACCAGCCCCCGGCGGCCCTGCCGCGCGTGGTTGTGGTCGATCTGCAGCGCCAGGGTCGACTTCCCGCAGTCCATCGGCCCGTAGCAGAACTTCAGCCTGCCCACCGGCGGCGTCCCGCGGCGCGAACCGGCCGCGGGAACCGACGACAGGGCATCGGTGGGATCAGCGCCGGCGGCGTCGTTGAGCAAGGTCACGACGCCCGACCCTATCGGTGGCTACAGAACCTCCGGCGGGGTGTTGCCCGCGGCCACGATCGCCCGCCGCACCGGCACCAGCCACACCAGCACCAACCCGGCCGCGAAGAACACCACCAGCGCCACGATGGCCAGCCGGAACGAGCCCGTCGCCTGCCCCACACCCGCGAACACCAACGGCCCCAGCCACGACGTCCCGCGCTCACCCACGACGTAGAGCGAGTAGTACTGCGCGTCCTTGCCCGCCGGGATCATCTGGCTGAACAGCGACCGCGACAACGCGTTCGTCCCGCCCAGCACCAGCCCGATCCCCACCGCCACCGCCAGGAACTGCAGCATCTGCTTCGGCTGCACGAAGTACGCCCCGGCCAGCACGACGACCCACACCACCAGACTGCCCAGGATCGTCCGCTTCGCCCCGGCCCGCCGCGCCACCAGCCCGTGCAGCGTCCCACCCAGGTACGCCACGAACTGGATCACCAGGATCGTGACGATCAACACCTCGTTCCCGAACCCCAGCTCGTCCTTGCCGTACTGCGCCGACACCGTCACCACCGTGTTGATCCCGTCGGTGAAGACCAGGTAGCTGCCCAGGAACGCCAGCGTCAACGGGAACGCCTTCGCCGCCACCAGCGTCTGCCGCAGCTCCGTGAACCCCGCCCGCAGCACCGAACGCCCCGGCGCGACCTCGACCGGCGTGTGCCGGCGGGGGAGCGCCCGCACCGCCGGGAACGTGAACGCCGCCCACCACAACCCCGACGTCAGGAAGCAGATCTGCACCGCGAGGTCCTGGCCGACCCCGAAGGCGTCGTGACCGAGGTAGAACCCCAGCTGCAACGCCAGCGCCAGCCCACCGCCCAGGTACCCGAACGCCCAGCCCTTCGCCGAAATGCCGTCCCGCTCGTCCGGCCCGCCGATGTCGACCAGGAACGAGTAGTAGACGACCAGCGAACCCCCGTACCCGATGTTCGCCACGATGAACAGCGCCGCACCCAGCTGCCAGTCCGAACCCGTCAAGAAGAACATCGCCGCCGCGGCCGCCGCACCCAGGAACGCGAACCCGCCCAGGATCCGCCGCTTGTTGTGACTGCGGTCGGCCACCGCACCGGCGATCGGCAGCACCAGCACCTGCACCACCGTCGCCACCGACAGCAGGTACCCCCACACCGAACCGGCCGGGAAGTGCAGCCCGAACAACGTCACGTCGCAGTGGTGCAACGTGTCCGTCCCACCCGCCGCGTTCAGACACGCGCGGTCCCCGTTAAGGGTGATGTTCGCCTTCGCGTCCGCAGCCGCGATCGAGCTCATCGACAGCGCACCGAACACCGTCGTCGTCGACGAATAGAACGGCGAATTCGCCCAGTCGTAGAAGTACCAGCCCCAGCGCTCGCGCCTGGTCGAGCGCGTCCCGGCCAGCGTCATCCACGGCTCCTTCGATCCAAGAACTTCCAGGTCAGCGCGGAGACTACGGGCACACCGCCACCCGGGTGACCGCACCATCCAAACCGTGTCCGGTTTGTCGCTTCGTGCTCATCCATCGGCCTCCCACGACACCCCCGTCCGTCCTTCACGGCGTGTCGACGGCCACTGTGAACAGCGGTGCATGTGAGACTGGAGCGCCCATCGTGTCTGTTGTGGTCAGTGGGACACACTCCTACTGTGCACCCATGATCCATAACCGTCGACGCACCGTGGCGAGACTGCTGCTCCTCGCCCTCGCCGCCATGGGTCTGCCGCTGATCGCCCCCACCGCCGCCGGCGCGGACCCCGCGTCGAGCACCTGGGCCAAGCTCCGCATGTGCGAGTCCAGCGACCGCTACACCACCAACACCGGCAACGGCTACTACGGCGCCTACCAGTTCGACCTGCCCACCTGGCGCAGCGTCGGCGGACAGGGCCGCCCCGACCAAGCCGCCCCCGCCGAACAGGACTACCGCGCCCTCTACCTCTACCGCATGCGCGGCTGGCAACCCTGGCAGTGCGCCGGCATGCTCAAACTCCCCGCCGACGCCGACGCCCGCAGCAAACGCGTCCCCACCTACACCGAATCCGCCTACATCGGCGGCGGCGGAAAACCCGCCCCGCCACCCGGCCCCGGCAGCGCCAAACCCCCGTGGCCCGGCGTCGTCTACCGCTACGGCGACTGCGCCGACCCCCTCAAAACCTTCCAGCTCCGCATGAACGCCTTCGGCTACGGCTTCACCGGCACCGGCTGCTACCTCGACAAGACCCGCACCGCCGTCCTCGACCTCCAACGCGCCAACGGCATCAAGGACAGCGGCCTCCTCGGCCCCAAGACCTGGGAAGCCGCCTGGACCGGCAAACCACCTCGCTGACCCTCACGGCTCCTGCGACTGCCGCCACGCACCCCGCTCGATCAGCACCTCACGCAGCAGGTCCGGCCGGTCCGTCACGATCCCGTGCACCCCCAGGTCCAGCAGCATCCGCATCTCCGCCGGATCATCGATCGTCCACGTGTGCACCTCGACACCCGACCGGCCCGCCATCGCCAGGAACGCCTTGTCCACCACCCGCAACGCACCCTGCCGCACCGGCACCTGCGCCATCGCCCCCAGCACCAGCCGGCCCAGGGGGAGCAGCGGCAACTTCCCCCGCACCCACAACGCGAACGCCGACCGCGGCCCCATCGCCGTCACCAGCCGTGGCCCCGCCAGCTTCCGCAACCGCACCAGGCGCGCATCCGAAAACGCCGCCCCCGCCACCCGGTCGAACGCCTTCGTCCGCTCCAGCACCTCGACGAACGGCTCCACCGCCCGATCGACCTTCACATCGACGTTGAACCGCGCATCCGGCAGCTCCTCGAGCACGTCCTCCAGCCGCGACAACGGCGCCTTCCCACCCACCTTCACGTCCTTCAGCTGCGCCCACGTCTGCGCCGCGATCGGCCCGGAACCATCCGTCGTCCGATCCAGGTTCGCGTCGTGGTGGACCACCACCACCCCGTCCGCCGTCGCGTGCACATCCGTCTCGAGGTACCGGTACCCCTCCGCGCACGCCCGCCGGAACGCCGGCAGCGAATTCTCCAAACCCTCGAGCTCATCGAGGTGCCACCCCCGGTGCGCAAAAGCACGGGGGACCGGATCGGCCAGGTACGGAAACGACGCCTGCATCCCCCAAGTGTGCCCTTCCGCCATGACCCCGGCATGAGCAAACAGTGGCCAGCTAGGGTCTCCCGGGTGAGGGAAGCCGCCGAACTGACCCAGCTCGAACCCGCCCCCGCCCGCCGCGGCGCCCCGAAGCACTGCGGCTGGTGCGGCCGCCGCCTCCCCGAAGCCGGCAACGTCGGCCGCCGACGCCGCTACTGCGGCCAATCCTGCCGCCAGCGCGCCTACGAACGCCGCACCGCCCTCCAGCGCAGCGGCCTCCCCGAAGACGCCGTCGTGCTCTCCGACACCGAAATCGCCGCCCTCCAGGACCGCCTGTTCCAGCTCCGCTGCGCGGCCGAAGACATCGTCACCGCCGCCGACGACGGCGCTGACCCCCGAGAGCTGCGCGGCCTCGCCGCCGAGATCGCCCGCGCGGCCAAGGACCTCGAACAGCTCCGCTGACTCCCGCACGGGGGAGAGGGCGTGAACGAACCGTTTCGTCCACGCCGCCGGGGCGCTGAACGTACCGTTTAGTTCATTGCCGGGCCCCTCGGACGCACCGGTTCGTTCATTATGAGCGATCTGGGACGTACTGGTTCGTCCATTGCGGGGTGGTTGCGAACGTACCGGTTCGTTCATTGCAAGCTGCCGCGAACGTACCGGTTCGTACATAAGCAGGACACTGTGGTCCGACAGCCTCAGCCCAAGCCGTCCAACGCCCGGTACGTCCGGTTGCTCGCCGCCGCCGCGCGCTGCTCCCGGCCCGTCGCCTCGATGTAGTTCTGGCTCGTCGCCAAGCTCGCGTGCCCCAGCAACGCCATGATCTCCGACGCCGTCGCCCCGTCCTCCGCCAACCGCGTCGCGAACGTGTGCCGCAACGCGTGCAGGTTCGCCCCCACCGGCACCCGGTCGTGCAACCCCGCACCCCGGTAACACGACTTCACCAGGTACTCCAGCGCACCCCGCCCGATCGGCTCGCCCGCCCGATCCAGCAGCAACGGCGAACCGGGGGAGAACCGCACGTTCGGGAACCGCACCCGGCACGACTCCCGGTACCGCTCGATCAACTCCGCCAGCACCGGCTGCACCGGGATCGACCGATCCCGGCTGCCCTTGCCCTTCACGTGCAACCGCAGCTCACCCGCGCGCCCCACCAGCGACCGCGACGTCAGCGCCCGCATCTCCGCCGCCCGCAACCCCGCCACCAACCCCAGCGCGATCACCAGCACGTCCCGCTCCGGCCACGGATCCCGCGCGCGCCGCGACCCCGCGGCCGCTGCCGACAGCAGCTGCTCCGGAGCTTCCTCGCCCCGCAACGGTTTCGGTGTCAACGCCGGCGTCCGCGGCCGCGCCACCGCACCCATCGGGTTGCCGGCCAGCAGCCCGTCCGCCACGCAGAACGTCAGGAACTGGTTCCACGTCGACCACGCCCGCAGCACCGAGCTCTTCGCGTGCCCGTCCGCGAACGCACCGAACGCCGCCCGCAACGCCGGCCCGGTGAGGTCGGCGACCTCCAGCTCCTCGGCGGGCCGGCCGAGCTCGGAAACCAGGAGAGTGGTGAGGCCGGCGAGGTCGCGGCGGTAGGCGTCGGTGGTGTGCGGGGAGTCCTTGCGGGGACGACGGGCAGCGAAGAAGGCTTGCTGGGCCTCGGAAACCTTCATGTGGATCTTGTACCGCACACCACCGACAGTTTCCGCGCCCGGGCCCGGACCCGGTATTTCATGCATAACCGCAATTATGCATGAAATACCGGAATGACCCAGGATCTTCCCCTCGGGGGACACGGTTCTCTCCGGAGGCCTGATTCGAGCCCTTGAGACGCCGTCGCGGCTCGATTCCGAGCGATGCGCACATATGTTCGACTTCGCTTCGAAGGCCCGGGATCCGGGGATTGGCGGAGTTCCTGGTGGAAACCAGCTGTGGCGAGCGCACTGCACGCCGTCCCGGGCTGCCGAACTCCGGTCGATTTCGTCACCGTGACGTTTTGAGGTCGGGTAACCGGACCTTGAGTCAGCGACTCCCAGGGGATGCTCTCGGCCCTCTGAGGGCTCATCTCCACCCGCGGCCGAGTTGCAGCCCCCTCGAAATCCCCGCAGGAGCCGTCCTGGCGAACCGAACGCTCTCGCGAACCCGGCACCGGCCCGACCGTCGGTTCTGCGCCCCTCCCGGCCCGTCGTCCCAGGACGTCACCAAGTGCCGATAATGTACATTATGTCAAGTAACGTCAGTGCCAGTCGCTGATCTGCACGTCCCGCGGGCTCGGGGCGCCCTCCCCGGTCTCCACGAGCTGCTTCAGACTCAGCAGGTAGCTCGCCCACTTCGTGCTGCAGTGGTGCATGAACTCGCCCGCCTCACGCCAGCCTTCGTGCTTGAACAGGACGATCGTGTAGTCGTCGCGCTGCTCGATGTCCCAGCGGATGGTCGTGCCGATCCACTCCGGCGGTCCGTCGACGACCTCCCAGCGGACGAGCTTGCCCGGGTCGAGTTCGAGCACCTTCATGTCGAAGCCGCCCGGGATGAAGCGGAACGCGATGACGCCGCCGGTGCCGGTCTCCCCTTCGGTCTTTTCGGTCCACCAGCCGGCGAGGCCGTCGATCGTGGTGAGTGCGGTGTACACCTGGTCCGGTGTGGCGTTGTGGACGCCGATGCGGTGCAGGATGTCCATTTCTACGGGTTCCTCTCGTTGGTTTTCTCAACAGTTTTTTCGACGGTCTTCTCGATGGTCTCGGCGATGCGCTTGATGCGGCGGAGCCGGGCGTCCCAGGTGTTGCCGACGTCGGTGAGCTGGGCGACGGCGCGGGCGAGCTGGGTTTCGTCGACGCGGAACTGCTTTTCGCGGCCGGCGCTGTGGGCGTGGACTAGGCCGGCGCGGTCGAGGACGGCGAGGTGCTTGGCGACGGCTTGGCGGGTGACCGGGAGGTGGTCGCTGAGGCTGGTCGCGGTGCCGCTCCCCTGTTCGAGCAGCAGGTCGAGCAGGCGGCGGCGGGTGGGGTCGCCGACGGCGGACCAGAGGTCGTCGTCCACGGCGGTGCTCACGGGGTGGCTCCGGCTTGGGGGGCGTAGGCGTGCAGGCGGGGCAGGAAGTGGTCCCAGCCGGTTTCGTGGTCGGTGTATTCGGCGGCGATCTTGGCTTCGTCCCAGCCGCGTTCGCGGAAGCCGGTTTCGGTCATCCGGAGGCGGGTGCCGGTGCCGTCGGGTTCGAGTTCGAAGACGACGAGGAAGGAGTTGCCGGGTGCGGCGGTCTCGTCTTCGGCGTGAGTCCAGCGGAAGGAGAAGTGCTTGGGTGGGACGGCGTCGACGACGGTGAACTGGACCCAGGAGCCGCCGAAGGCGATGCGGCCCGCTCCCCCGGGTTCGACGGGGTATTCGGCTTCGTCGGGCCACCATTCGCGGAGGTGTTGGGGGCTGCTGACGACGTCGAAGACGACGTCGGGGCGGGCGTCGATGTGGACTTCGCGTTCGATGGTGCCGTGTTCCATGTGGTGCTCCTCGCGCAACGTTTGGTTGCGTGTCACGTTAGCTCGGCGGGTGCCGATGTGCAACTTTCGGTTGCGCGAAGGTCTTTCTGGACCCAGGCGACGTCGTGCCAGGCGCCGTGTTTCCAGCCGACCCGGCGGTAGACGCCGGCGGGTTCGAACCCGAGGGCGCGGTGGAGCCCGGCGCTGGCGTCGTTGGGCAGGGTCATGCCGGCGAAGGCGCGGCAGAACCCGCGGGCACGCAGCCGGTCGAAGAGGGTTTCGTAAAGCGCGCGCCCGGCGCCGGTGCGGCGGCGGCCTTGCTCGAGGTAGATGCTCGTCTCGCAGGACCAGCGGTAGGCGGCGCGGTCGGCGAAGCGGGTGGCGTAGGCGTAGCCGGCGACGTGGCCGTGGTCTTCGAAAACGAACCAGGCGTGGGCGCTGTCGATGCGCCGGGCCATCTCGGCGGTGCCGGGTGGTTCGGTTTCGAAGGAGACGGCGGTGTCGGTGACGTAGGGCGCGTAGAGGGCGGCGCAGGCGGCGGCGTCCTCGGTGGTGGCGGCTCGGATCATGGCTCATATGGTAGCGGCAGTGGCTCGTATAGTATCCCGAGTCATGACCGATCCCCTGACCGCTCGCTTGGCCGCCACCGTGCACGCCGCCCGCACGTCGCGAGGCCTGTCGGCGGCCGCGCTCGCCGAGACGTCGGGGGTGTCGCGGGCGATGATCGGCAAGATCGAGCGCGGCGACGTCCAGCCGACGGCGGCGTTGCTGGCGAAGCTGTCGGCTGCGCTGGGCCTGACGCTGTCGGAGCTGATCGCGCGCGCGGAGGGCGACGAGCGGCGCCTGGCGCGGGCGGCGGAGCAGCCGGTGTGGACGGACCCGGAGACGGGCTACCGGCGGCGGTCGGTCTCCCCCGCGGCCGGGCGTCCGCTGGAGCTGGTGGAGGTGGAGCTGCCGCCGGGGGTGGAGGTGCCGCTGGTGGCGGGGACGTATGCGATCCTGCACCAGCAGATCTGGGTGCTGGCCGGGCACCTGCGGTTCCACGAGGGGGCGCAGGTGCACGAGCTGGCCGCCGGGGACTGCCTGCAGCTGGGGCCGGCTGCGAACTGCGTGTTCGTGAACCCGGGGCCGGTGCCGTGTCGGTACCTGGTGGCGCTGGTCAAGCGTTGACTGAAGCAATGAATCAGTGCTTCACTTCTTGGCGTGCCCTACCGCCGCACCCCGAAGGTGCAGGAACGCCTCGACGCCCAGCGGGAGACGATCGTCGCCGCCGCCACGCGGCAGCTGGCCGAGCACGGCTACAGCGGCTGCTCCGTCGCCGCCGTCGCCGAACGTGCGGGGGTGGCCGTCGGGAGCGTCTACCGGCACTTCCCCACCAAGGCCGAGCTGGTCGTGCACGTCTTCCGGCAGGTCGTGACGCGGGAGGTCGAGGCGGTCCGGGTCGCGGCGGCCGCGGCGGGTGACCCCGCCGAACGGGTCCTGGCGGCGGTCGACACCTTTGCCCAGCGAGCCTTGAAGGCGCCGAAGCAGGCGTACGCGCTGCTGGCCGAGCCGGTCGACGCGCTCATCGACGCCGAGCGGCTGGAGTTCCGGCGGGCTTACACCGCGGTGATCGCCGAGCACGTCGCCGCCGGGGTCCGGGACGGTGTCCTGCCGCCCCAGGACGGCCTGCTCACCGCCGCCGCGCTCGTCGGCGCCGCCGCGGAAGTCCTGATCGGGCCGTTGACCAGCGGGAACGCTGGTGACGTCGCCGAGCTCCGCACGTTCATCCTTCGCGCTCTAGGAGGTCCCGATGCCCGCCACGCATGAGGTCGCCAACCAGGTTCCGCCGCTGGTGGGCCACGACGTCGCCGACGACCCGGCGCTGCTGGCCGGGCTCGAGCGGGCCGGCGCCGGCTGGGCGGCCGGTGAGCTGCACGAGCTGGGCCGGCTGGCCGGGACCGAGCAGGCGCAGGAGTGGGGGCGGCTGGTCAACGAGAACGAGCCGGTGCTGCGCACGCACGACCGGTACGGCCACCGGGTCGACGAGGTCGAGTTCCACCCGTACTGGCACGAGCTGATGACGGTCGCGACGGCCCACGGCCTGCACGGCACGCCGTGGCGGGACCCGCGTGAGGGGGCGCACGCGGCGCGGGCGGCGAAGTTCTACGTCTGGGGCCAGGTCGAGGCCGGGCACAGCTGCCCGATCTCGATGACCTACGCGGCGGTTCCGGCGTTGCGCGCGAACCCGGAGCTGGCGGCGCGCTACGAGCCACTGCTGGCGACGACCGAGTACGACTTCGGGTTGCGTGAGCCCAGCACCAAGCGCGGTTTGCTCGCGGGCATGTCGATGACGGAGAAGCAGGGCGGCTCCGACGTCCGGGCGAACACGACGACCGCGACCCCGGCCGGCGACGGCAGCTACACCCTGGTCGGGCACAAGTGGTTCACCTCGGCGCCGATGTGCGACGTGTTCCTGACGCTGGCGCAGGCGCCGGGCGGGCTGTCGTGCTTCCTGCTCCCCCGGGTCCTGCCGGACGGCTCGCGCAACCGGATCCTGCTGCAGCGGCTGAAGGACAAGCTGGGCAACCGGTCGAACGCGTCCTCGGAGATCGAGTACGACGGCGCGGTGGGCTGGCTGGTCGGCGAGGAGGGCCGCGGGGTCCGCACGATCATCGAGATGGTGAACAACACCCGGCTGGACTGCACGCTGGGCAGCGCGTCGGGCATGCGGCTGGGTGCGGTCCGGGCGGTGCACCACGCCACGCACCGGCGCGCGTTCGGCAAGGCGCTGGTAGACCAGCCGCTGATGGCCAACGTCCTGGCCGACCTGGTGCTCGAGTCCGAGGCGGCGACGACGGTGGCGATGCGGCTGGCCGCGGCGGGCGACCGCCGGGACGACGAGCAGGAGCAGGCGTTCCGCCGGTTGGGGCTGGCGGTGTCGAAGTACTGGGTGTGCAAGCGGGCGCCGGCGCACGCGGCGGAGGCCTTGGAGTGCTTCGGCGGCAACGGGTACGTCGAGGAGTCCGGGATGCCGCGGTTGTACCGGGAGGCGCCGCTGTCCTCGATCTGGGAGGGCTCGGGCAACGTCGCCGCGCTGGACGCGTTGCGCGCGATGGGCCGGCAGCCGGAGTCGGTGGCGGCGTTCTTCGCCGAGGTCGAGCAGGCCGCGGGCGGCGACACGCGGCTGGACGACGCCGTGGACCGCGTCCGCAAGGAGCTGACGGACCTCGACGGCATCGAGTACCGGGCGCGGCGGCTGGTGGAGGCGATGGCGCTGGTGCTGCAGGGCTCGCTGCTGGTCCGCCACGGCCACCCGGCGGTCGCCGACGCGTTCTGCGCCTCCCGCTTCGGCGGCGACTGGGGCGTGGCGTTCGGCACGCTCCCGGCCGGCGTCGACACGGGAGCGATCATCGAGCGGGCCGCGGTGCGCTAGGTGTACTGCCCGGGGAGGTTGCGAGCGTGGTGGCACGTGATCGGATACCTGCCCGGGCTCAACCCTCGACCGTCGGATACTGGCCCCGCTACCGGTTCGCCCGGCTGGCACCTTGACCGGGCCGCCGCCCGCCCAGTCCGCCGCTACGAGCACCCGCAGACGGAGATCTGGTGGACGTAGGCATCGGAAAGCCGGGCCACATCCCCGCCGGCGGCGGCCACCGCGTGCACGGCCGCGCGGCCGGCGGGCGCAACAATTCGGCCCACCGCGACCCCGCCCGGTCTCACACGGTCCACGGACGTCCGAACTTCGGTTCCAGCTGACTGCACAGCGCCGTCGACGATCACTACCCGGCCGGCCGCACCTGCGATCGCCACCGCAGCCACACCGCACCCCGCAAGACCACCATCCGCGGGCCGCGGTGCGCTAGCCGAGGCGCTCGGCGCGCTGCCGGGCCAGTTCCTCGACCGCGGTGGGCAGGGTGGTCTCGAAGTCGATCAGCTTCGCCCAGGTCGGGGTGATGACGATCCGGACCATGCCGTCGTAGAGGGAGCGCACTTCGCGTTCCCATTCGATCCGCTGCTCGGGGGTCATTTCGTAGCTGCCGTTCATCTGCAGGTACTCCTCCGGGATGCCGTCGACGACGTCGAGTTCGGCGCGGCCGCGGATGAGGAGGATCTTGGGCGGGTGCACCTCGGTGTCGATGGTCAGGGCGACGGCCGGGTTGGCGCGCAGCGAGGGCAGCTTCGGGGCGTTCTTCGCGGTGCACAGGACGATCTGCGAGCCGTTCCAGGTGAAGGCGATCGGGATGCTGCGCGGGGTGCCGTCCTTGGCGACGTAGGCCAGCCGGGTCAGGTCGCGGGTGAGCAGTTCGCGGCTGAGCGGGCGGGCGAGGACTTCGGCGATCTCGTGCTGCTGCATGGTGGTCTCCTTCTCCGGGTTGTCGCTGTCGTCCCGGGGACGGAGCCGCCGGCGCGTTCTCGACACGCGCCGCGGAAGAATTTTTCAGCAGCCGAGTGCGCCGAGGGCGCCGGCGACCGCGGCGGCCTTCAGGTCGGCGACGGGTGCGTCGGGGAACTGCATGCAGACGTCCTGCAGGCCGCCCAGCGCCAGGATGGCCCGGGCTTGCTGTTCGAGCGTGGGTGACGGCCCGCAGATCAGCTGGGTGAGCCGGGTCCGCCAGCCCAGGGCCCGGTCGATGAGCCCGAGGTCGGCCAGGGTGGGCAGCTCGGCCAGCAGCATGACGACGTCGGCGCGGTGGCGGTAGTTGAAGTCGAAGAAGCCTTCGATCAGTTCGCGCACCGGGGCGTCGCCGCGGGCTTCCTGCTCGAGCAGGAAGTTCTCGCCGTCGTCGAGCAGCGGCTGGACGATGCTGCGGACCAGGTCCTCGCGGGAGGGGAAGTGGTAGTACAGCGCGGGTTTGGTGATGCCGAGCCGGTCGGCGATGTCCTGCAGGCTGGTGCGCTGCACCCCTTGGCTGGCGAACAGGGCGCGGGCGACGTCGAGGATGCGCTGCTTGGTGTCGGACGGTTTCGGCACCGCCCCAGCATAGCTGACTTAACGATAGGTAAGGAGACGTGGTACAACTTACCTACCGTTAAGTCAGGGAGGTACTCATGCGGATCCTCATCTCCGGCGCCAGCATCGCCGGGCCGGTGCTGGCGTACTGGCTCACCCGGCACGGCTTCGACGTCACCGTGGTCGAGCGCGCGCCGGCGCTGCGCAAGACCGGCGGCCACGCCGTCGACCTCTTCCGGCCGGCCATGGACATCACCGAACGGATGGGCGTGCTGCCCCGCGTCGAGGCCGTCGCCACCGGCACGACCCGGATGACGCTGCACCGCGAAGGCGCCCGCCGGCCGCTGCGCGTGGACCTGCGGAAGATCTTCCAGGCCACCTCCGACCGGCACGTCGAGATCATGCGCGACGACCTGTCCGAGATCTACTACGACGCCGGCCGCGACGACGTCGAGTACCTCTTCGGCGACTCGATCACCGCCCTGTCCCCCGACGGCGAAGTCACCTTCGAGCACGCCCGGCCGCGCCGGTTCGACGTCGTCGTCGGCGCCGACGGGCTGCACTCGAACGTCCGGCGGCTGGTGTTCGGCGAAGAAGCCGGGCTGACGACGTTCATCGGCGCGTACCTGGCCGTGCTGTCGCTGCCGGACACCCTCGGCCTCGACGGGGAAGCCGTCACCCACCTCGGCCCCGGCCGCACCGCCTCCCTCTACAGCGCCCGCCACCTCGACGACGCCCGCGCGGTGTTCCTGTTCCGCCGCGCCGAGCCGCTGGACTACCACCACCGGGACGTCCCGCGGCAGAAGCAGCTGCTCCGGGCCGCGTTCTCCGGAATGCACCCGCAGGTCGACGGCTGGCTGGCCGCACTCGACGGCCCGGGCCCGTTCTACTTCGACTCGATCACCCAGCTGCGGCTGGACACGTGGTCCCGCGGCCGCGTGACGCTCGTCGGCGACGCCGGCTACTGCCCCGGCCCGGCCGTCGGCGGCAGCACGAGCCTCGCGGTGCTCGGCGCGTACGTCCTGGCCGGCGAGCTGGCCGCGGCCGGCGGGGACCACGAGCGCGCCTTCGCCGCCTACGAGCGGGAAATGGGCGAGCTGGTGCGCCGCAGCCGCGCCTTCGCGATCGGCGCGGCCCGCAGCCTGATCCCGGACTCCCCCGCGGGCGTGTGGGCGCTGGCCCGCGGCGGCCAGCTGGTCTCGGCGCTGCCGGCCGGGCTGACGCGGGCGATCGCGAAGCTCAACACCGGCGGCGTCCGCATGCACGACTCGATGCAGGTCAAGGATTACGCGGTGACCACGGCGGCCTGACGCTGGAGGGAACCGCCGTGGCGACGGTCCCCTCCAGCTTTCGACAGCGGGTATTCGGTCACCGGCGGAAACCGGGCGGGCGCGCGGGAAGAACCCGCGCGCCCGCACCCCCAGTGGCCCGGCGGAACCCGCCGTCGAGGGACAGGAGACAACGAGTACCGCGCTGGATACCGGGAAATCTGGCGGATTTCCGCCCGGCGACCCCGATCGCGGCGACAGGTCACCCGACCCTGCGGAGAGCTGTCCGCTGACCGCCCGCTTCAACGCGAGTTGCCCACCGCGAGCCGCGGCAAATGGGCCACGGCGACCCGTGATATGGGTTCCCCCGCATCACCTCGATGAGCGTGGCCACCAGCAGCTGAAACCTCCGCGCAGCCCCGAAATCAGCCCACCAACAGCGCCGGGTCGGTCTCCGGCGGGCCCGCCGGCCACCACTCCTGCCCCTCCAGGCGGTACGGGTGCCAGCGGCCTCGGCGGTCCAGCCGCAGCTGTACCGCACCCACCGTGCAGTGGTTGCGCTCGAACACCGGCTCCGCCTCGACGTCCGCGAGCGCCGCCCGTGCCGCGCCGATCGCCGCTTTGGGTGGCGTCCAGGAGGATTCCAGCACCTCCAGCCCGTCCGGACCGCCGTAACGCCACGCCGCGATCGCCCGCGCGCCCACGTCCAGCCGCTCGGCCGCCGTGGGGAATTCTGCGGCCAGCCGGACCGCGTCGTGGCGCCGTCCCGGCCACGGCTGTCCGTTCAGCAGCGCTCGGGCCTGCCCGACCGCGTTGGCCGCCAGCAGCGCGAACGTCTCCGCCGGCACCCCGGGCGCCGCCGGGATCGACGGCGCACCCGATGGCCGGAACGCCGCCAGGTCGGGCACCTCACCCGGGACCCGGTCGGCCACCGGGGCCGGCGCGGTGCGGGCGGCCAGCTCCGCGCGGATCTCCCGCTCCCCCTTGCCGCGCAGCAGCAGCACCAGGAACGGGTCCGCGTCCAGCAGCCACGACGTCTGGAACGACAACGCCGCCGCGTGGCGGCACGGCAGCTCCCAGCCCGGGCAGTCGCAGTCGGGGTCCAGGTCGGCGATCCCCGGCAGCAGGTCCACGCCGGCCGCCTCGGCCAGATCCGGTGGCAGGTCGCGGTCCAGCAGCGCCGCCAGGTGCCCGGCGCGGGAGGCGACCCGGTCGAGCAACCGCGTCCAGTCCGCTTCCGGGAGCTCCGCCAGCCGCAGCTGCGTCCGGTACGGGCCGCCGTCGGCGTCCTCGACCACCGCCGCGATGCGGCCCGGGCTGATCGTGATCGGGCCGACCAGCCCGGCGGCGGCGTACTTGCGGCCCTTCTTCAGCTGACGCAGGTCCAGCGCGGTGTCCTCCATCGCCTGCACCCACGCCCGCCCCCACCACGAGCGAGCGACGCGCCCGCCCGGACCGAACGCGGGGAACCCGCGCACCCGGTCGTCGTTCATCCGCGGCTCCTCAGTTCGACGAGCTCGGCCAGCTCGGTGTCCGACAGTTCCGTCAACGCGGCCTCGCCGCCGGCCAGCACCGCCTCGGCCAGCGCCCGCTTCTCCCGCAGCATCGCCGCGATCCGGTCTTCGACCGTCCCCTCGGCCACCAGCCGGTGCACCTGGACCGGCCGGGTCTGCCCGATCCGGTACGCCCGGTCGGTCGCCTGGTCCTCCACCGCCGGGTTCCACCAGCGGTCGAAGTGCACGACGTGGTCGGCGCGGGTCAGGTTCAGCCCGGTGCCCGCCGCTTTGAGCGACAGCAGGAACACCGGCACCTCGCCGGCCTGGAACCGCGCGACCAGCTCTTCGCGACGCGCCACCGGGGTGCCGCCGTGCAGCAGCTGCGTCGCGATCCCGCGTCCGGCCAGGTGCTTCTCCAGCAGCCGCGCCATGGCGACGTACTGGGTGAACACCAGCACCGCGCCGCCCTCGGCGAGGATCGTGTCGAGCAGTTCGTCGAGCAGCTCCACCTTGCCCGACCGGCCGCCGGGCTGCTTGAGGTACTGGGCCGGGTGGTTGCAGATCTGCTTGAGCGCGGTCAGCAGCTTCACGATCCGGCCGCGCCGGGCCATCCCGTCGCTCGTGGCGATGTCGGCCATCATCTCCCGCACGACCGCCTCGTACAGGGCCACCTGCTCGGCGCTCAGCGCCACCGGCCGGTCGGTCTCGGTCTTCGACGGCAGCTCGGGTGCGATCCCCGGGTCGGACTTGCGGCGCCGGAGCAGGAACGGCCGCAGCAACCGGGCCAGCCGTTCGGCCGCGGCCGGGTCACCCGCCTCGATCGGCTTCGCCCAGCGCGTGCGGAACTCGCTCAGCGAGCCCAGGAGACCGGGCGCGGTCCAGTCGAGGATCGCCCACAGCTCCGAAAGCGCGTTCTCCACCGGCGTTCCGGTCAGCGCCACCCGCGCCGCCGCCGGCACCAGCCGCAGCGCTTTCGCGGTGCCCGAGCGGTGGTTCTTGACGTGCTGGGCCTCGTCCGCCACCAGCAGGTCCCACCGCACCGCGGCCAGCGGCGCCGGATCGGTGCGCAGCGTCCCGTAGGTGGTCAGCACGAAACCCTCGAGGTCCTCGAGCGACCGGGCACCGCCGTGGAAGCGCCGCACCGGCACGCCGGGGGCGAACCGGCGGATCTCCCGTTCCCAGTTGCCCAGCAGCGACGCCGGGCACACGACCAACGTGGGTCCCGCGGCTCGGTGCAGGTGCAGGGCGATCAGCGTGACCGTCTTGCCCAGGCCCATGTCGTCGGCCAGGCACCCGCCGAGACCGAGCCCGGTCACGGTGGCCAGCCACTGCAGCCCGCGCAGCTGGTAGTCCCGCAGCGACGCGGCCAGCCCCGGCGGCGGGGCCTGCGGTTGCGGTGGCCCGGACAGCCGTTCCCGCAGCCGCGCCAGCCAGCCGTCGGTAACGACCTCGACCACTTCGCCCTCGACCTCGGTGGTCCCGGACAGCACCGCGCCGAGCGCGTCAACCGGCGTCAGCGGCTTGAGCGCCCGGTCGCGGGCCTTCGCCGCCAGCGCCGGGTCGACCAGCACCCACTGGTCGCGCAGCCGCACCACCGGGCGGCGGGTCTCGGCGAGCGCGTCGAGCTCCACCTCGGTCAGCACGGCATCGCCCAGCGCGAGCTGCCAGTCGAACGCCAGCGCCCGCCCGCCGCCGAAGAACGACGGCAGGTCACCCGGAGCGTCGCCGGCCCGCACGACTGCCCGCGCGGTCAGCGACCCCGCGAGCTCGGCCGGCCAATGCACGTCGATCCCGGCCGCCGCCAGCCGCGGTGCCGCGGTCGCGACCAGCTCGGTGACGTCGTCCTCGCCGAGGTCCAGCTCGGCCGGCACCGCCGAGGTCAGCAGCGGGCCCAGCGCGGGCCAGACCCGCGCACCGCGGCGCAGCGCGAGCAGGACGTCGATGCGGGCCCGCGGCCCGAACCGCCCGGTCGCCCACAGCTGCGCCGCGTCGGTGACCTGCCCGGGATCGGCCAGGCTGTGCACCTGGACCACGGCGTGGAACCGGCCGGCGGCGAACCCGTCCGGCGCGTGCACCCGCAGCGACACCCGGATCCCCGAATCCAGCCCCGCCGCCAGCTCGTCGGCCCAGTCGCGCAGGGACTCCGCCCGCTGCACCCCGGCCGCGGCGAACAAGCGCGTCCCGGCGGCCTTCGCCGCGGCCGGGGTGCGGGGCAGGGTGTCGGCCACGGCGTCGAGGAACGCCCGCAGCAGCGGCCCCGGCGCCCGCTCGTCCGCCGGCATCGCGGCCGCCAGGTCCCGCAGCCACGCCGCTTCCCCCGGGTCCAGCGGCCCGGCGCGCCAGGCGTCGTACCCGGCTTCGGTGACCCCCGGCAGCAGCCGGCCGGCCGCGACCAGCCGCAGCGCGGCCCGCGCGGCCGTCGGCCAGAACCCCGCGGTCTCCTCCAGCAGCTCCGGCAGGGCCTCGACGACGGACAGCTCCCGGCCGTCGACCACCAGGCGGCCCGCCCGCGGTGGTTCGCCCGGTTCGAAGTGGACGTTCAGTTCCCCAGCCTCCTGTACCTGCGCACCGACAACGGGACGAACACCGCCAGCAGCACCAGCGGCCACCCCACCGCCATCGCCACCGCGTGCGAACTCACCCAGGACGTCCCGGCCGCGCCCGGGTTGCCGAACAGCACCCGCGCGGCCGTCACCGTCGAGGACAACGGATTCCACTCCGCCACGGTGCCCAGCCACGCCGGCATCGTCGACGTCGCCACGAACGCGCTGGAGAGGAACCCGAACGGGAACTCGGCCGTCTGCGCCAGCGTCACCATCGACGGATCCGACGTCAGCAGGCCCAGGTAGATCCCGGCCCAGACCAGCGCCGTCCGCAGCAGGAGCAGCAGGCCCAGCGCGGCGAGGGTTTCGCCCAGGCTGCCGTGCGGGCGCCAGCCGACGGCGAACCCGCAGCCCAGCAGCACCGCCAGCGCGAGCACGGCGTTCACCAGGTCCGCCGCCACCCGCCCGGTCAGCACCGCTGATGGCGCCATCGGCAGCGACCGGAACCGGTCGGTGACCCCCTTGGCGGCGTCGTCCAGCACCGCGGTCATCGTCCCGGACAGCCCGAACGCCATCGTCATCGCGAACATCCCCGGCATCAGGAACTCGCGGTAGGAGCCCCCGCCGGGCACGCTCATCCCGCCGCCGAGCAGGTAGGCGAAGATCAGCACCATCAGGATCGGGAACGCCACCACCGTGGCCAGCCGGGCCGGGCGCCGCGCCAGCTGCGCGAGGTACCGCAGGGTCAGCGTCCAGCCGTCTTCGACCGCCCACCTCATCGCGGCACCTCCGCCCCGCCGGTCAGCTGCAGGAACACCTCGTCCAGCGTCGGGCGCCGCAGCGCCACGTCGGCGACCGCGAGCCCGGCCGCACCCAGCTCGCGCACGACGTCGGTGAGCACGGAAGCCTCGTCCGGCGCGGCCGCGCTCACCCGCAGCTCGTCGGTGACCGGCTCGGCCCCGGTCACCCGGGCCAGCAGCCCCGCCGCCGCGCCGACGGTGCCGGGATCGGTGAGGACCAGCTCGATCCGGGTCGCCCCGAGCGAGTCCTTGAGTTCCGCCGGGGTGCCTTCGGCGATCACCCGGCCGTGCTCGACCAGGGAAATGCGGTCGGCCAGCCGGTCGGCTTCCTCCAGGTACTGCGTGGTGAGCAGCACCGTCGTCCCGTCCGCGACCAGCGACCGCACCGCCCGCCAGACCTCGGTGCGGCTGCGCGGGTCCAGCCCGGTCGTCGGCTCGTCCAGGAACAGCACCCGCGGGGCCGCCAGCAGCGAGGCGGCCAGGTCGAGGCGCCGCCGCATCCCGCCCGAGTAGGCCGACACCGGCTTCGAGCCGGTGCCGGCCAGGCCGAACCGTTCGAGCAGGTCGCCGGCCCGGCGGACGGCCTCGCGGCGGCCCAGGTGGTGCAGCCGTCCGAACAGGATCAGGTTCTGCCGCCCGGACAGGACCTCGTCGACGGCGGCCTGCTGGCCGACCAGCCCGATCGCCGAACGCACTTTCGCCGGTTCGGTGGCGACGTCGAACCCGGCGACCCGGGCGACGCCGCCGTCGTGGCGCAGCAGCGTCGAGAGCACGCGGACCGCCGTCGTCTTGCCCGCGCCGTTGGGTCCCAGCAGGCCGCACAGGGTGCCAGCCGGGACGGAGAGATCGAAACCAGCGAGGGCGTCCGCGTCGCCGTAGCGCTTGCGGAGTCCCTCGGTGTGGATCTGCGGAGTCATCAAGCCCCTTAACTCTGTACAGTGTACGAAGAAGGTTAGCACAATTCTGTACGTCGTACGGAGATCAGGGGTACAGAATGACCGGCGTGCGCACGCAGGAGAACGGTGACGGCGACCCGCGGCGGGCGATCGAGCTGCTCTGGGGCGTCTCGGCGCCCCCGCGCCGCGGCCCGAAACCCAAGCTCGCCCCCGCCGACGTCGTGCGCGCGGCCGTGGCGCTCGCCGACGCCGACGGGATCGAGGCCGTCACCATCCGCCGGGTCGCCGAACAGCTCGGCGTCTCCCCCATGTCCCTCTACACCTACGTCCCCGGCCGGGCCGAGCTGCTGGACCTGATGGTCGACCACGCCCACGGCGAGCTGACGGCCTCCGCCGAAGGACTCCATTGGCGGGCCGCGCTGACCGCCGTCGCCGAAGACCAGTGGGCACTGGCGCACCGCCACCCCTGGCTGCTGGAGATCACCACCAGCCGCCCGGCCCTGGGCCCCCACAGCTTCGCCAAGTACGAGAACGAACTGCGCGCGGTGGAGGGGATCGGCCTCGACGACGTCGAAATGGACGCCGTGGTCAGCCTCGTCACCGGCCTGGTCCGCACCACCGCCCGCAGCTCGCTCGAGCAGGCCCGCCTGGTCCGCACCACCGGGCTGACCGACGCCCAGTGGTGGGAGCGCGCCTGGCCGGTGCTGGCGGGGATCCCGGCTGCCGGCGCGGCGCACTACCCGATCTCCTCGCGGGTCGGCCAGGCGGCCGGTGCGGCCCACAACGCGGCCGAGAACCCGGCCCACACCTTCCGCTTCGGTCTCGCCCGCGTCCTCGACGGGATCGAAGTGCTGGTGTCACAACGCCAGCAGTAGCCGCGCGGGCCGCCAGGTCCCGCCGTCGGGCGCCCGCGGGACGTCCTCGGTGAGCGCCAGGTCCGGGAAGCGCGCGAACAGCGCCGACAACGCCACTTCGGTCTGCACCCGCGAGATCGAGGCGCCCAGGCAGAAGTGCGGGCCGTGCGAAAAGCCCAGCTGCGCCGGACCCGAACGGGTGATGTCGAAGCGGTCCGCGGCCTCGAACGCCCGCGGGTCGCGGTCGGCGGCCACCACCGCCGCCGTCACCCGCTCGCCCTTGCCGATCACCTCCCCGCCGATCTCGACGTCCTCGCGCGCGAACCGCGGCGTGGTCAGCAGCTGCGGGCTGCACCAGCGCATCAGCTCCTCGACCGCCCCCGGCCACCGCCCCGGCTCGGCCCGCAGCAGAGCCAGCTGGTCCGGGTGCCGCAGCAGCGCTTCGACGGCGTTGGCGATGAGGTTCACCGGCGTCTGCCCGCCCAGGATCAGGTGCCAGACCAGGGTGACCAGCTCGGTGTCGGTGAGCCGGTCACCGTCCTCGGCCTGCGCGCGCACCAGGTCGCCGATCAGGTCGTCGCCCGGCTCGGCCCGGCTCCGCGCCACCGCCTCCTGAGCGCCTTCGACGATCGCCGGGATCGCCTCGGCGAAGTCCGGGCCCAACCCGCCGGCCACCGCGGCCCCGTAGCCGCGCCAGCGCGCCCGGTCGGCCTGCGGGATGCCGACCAGCTCGCAGATGACGTCGATCGGCAGCGGCCGCGCGAAGTGCGGCACGAGGTCGACGACGCCGTCCTCGGCGTGCCCGGGCAGCTCGTCGAGAAGCCGCCCGGTGATCGCGGCCAGCCGCGGCCGCAGCTGCGCGGCCCGCTTCGGGGTGAACGCCGGGGCCACCAGCCGCCGCAGCCGCCGGTGCTCCGGACCGTCCTTCTCCGCCATCGTCTCCATGTACCGCAGGCAGTGGTCGGGGACGCCGGGCGGGCGCAGGAAGCTGCCGGAGTTCACCTCGAACCGCGGGTCGCCGAGCATCGCGCGTGCTTCGGCGTAGCGGGTCACGGCCCAGAACGGGCCGAAGCCGGGGATGACCAGCTTGGCCACCGCGCTCACCTCGCGCGCCCGGTCGTAGGCGGTGAACGGGTCGGTCAGCACGGCCGGGTCGGTCAGATCGATCTCGGGGGTCATCCACCACTCCAGATGTTCAAATCAGATGTTCTTATCATCTCAGTGGTCACGGTATCTTGACTCGCGACACCGCGGCAAGGAGGACGATGGTCAGGCTCAGCAGGGCGGAAACCCAGGAGCGCAACCGCGCCAAGGTGCTCGCCGCCGCCCGCGACGAGTTCGCCCGCCGCGGCTTCCGCGAGGCGAAGGTCGACGTCATCGCCGAACGCGCCGAACTCACCCGCGGCGCGGTCTACTCCAACTTCCCCGGCAAACGCGCCCTGTACTTCGCCGTCCTGGCCGACCTCGCCGAACGCGCCCCCCGCCCGGCCGCTCCGCCGTCCGACCCCGCCGCGGCCGACGTCCTGGCCGCCTTCGCCCGCGCCTGGATCGCCCGGCTCCCGCTGGCCACCGACAGCGACGGCGAAGACGCCCGGCTCGCCCGCGACCTGGTGCCCGAAGTCCTCGCCGACGAGCACACCCGCCGGCCGTTCGCCCAGCTCATGCGCGTCGAAGCGATCCTGCTCGGGCTCGCCCTCGAACGCGTCCGCCCCGGCCGCCGCCTGGTCCGGGTCGCCGAAGCCGCGCTCACGACCCTGCACGGCGCGAGCCAGCTCGCCGCCGCCGCACCCGGCTTCGGCGAGCCGTTCCACCTCGTCACCGCCTGCGCCGCCCTGCTCGACCTCGACCTGACCGACGACTGGCCGGCCGAGCCGCCCCTCACCACCCAGGCCCGGCCGGTGAGCGAGCCGTGGGACCCGCCCCCCGCGACCGACCTGCTGACCGGCGCGGCCGTCCGGCCCGGCGACGGCGTGGTCGCCGTCCTCGGCCTGCACCGCGCCGCCGCCTTCGAAGAAGCCGTGCGCGCCGGCGCCGACGTCACCGCCGTGCTCGTCACCAGCGATCCCGGCGAACTGGCCCCGCTGGCCCGGCTCGCCGTCGCCGACCTGCGTGGCTGCCTCGACCAGGCGATCGCGGCCCCGGCCCGGCCCCGGCTGCGGCTGGTCTGCGACGACGGCGGCGCACTCGCGGCCGCCGCCGGCGTCACCGCCGTCAGCGACGCCACCGAAACGGCCGTCCGCGTCGAAGCCGGCCGGATCGTCGCGCGCGCCGACGGGTTCGGCGCCTGCCACGCGGCGGCTGTCGGTCCCGGACCCGGCCGTTCGTCGGGAGGGTGACACCGGCGGGAGGAGCAGGAGTGGACGTCGAGACCGCGGTCGCCGAGGCGTTCCGGGAGGAGTGGGGCCAGGTCGTGGCCACGCTCATCCGGATCACCGGCGACTGGGACCTCGCCGAGGAGTGCGCGCAGGAGGCCTTCGCCCTCGCCCTGCGCACCTGGCCCCGCGACGGCGTCCCCGACCGCCCCGGCGCCTGGCTGACCACCGCCGCCCGCCACCGCGCCACCGACCGGCTCCGCCGCGACGCCCTCGGCGCCGCCAAACTCCGGGAGGCCGCCCGCGTGCCCGTCCCCGACGAACCCGAACCCGACGACAGCGGCGTCACCGACGACCGGCTGCGGCTCATCTTCACCTGCTGCCACCCCGCGCTGGCCACCGAAGCCCAGGTCGCGCTCGCCCTGCGCACCCTCGCCGGCCTGTCCACCGCCGAGATCGCCCGCGCCTTCCTCGTCCCGGAAGCCACCATGTCCCAGCGGCTCGTGCGGGTGAAGCGCAAGATCCGCCACGCCCGCATCCCCTACCGCGTCCCACCCGCGCACCTGCTGCCCGAACGCACCAACGCCGTGCTCGGCGTGCTCTACCTGATGTTCAACGAGGGCTACTCCGCCAGCACCGGCCCCGACCTGCTCCGCCCGGACCTCGCCGCCGAAGCGCTCCGGCTCACCCGCGTCCTCACCCGGCTGATGCCCGACGAACCCGAAGCCCTCGGCCTGCTCGCCCTGATGCTGCTCCAGCACGCCCGCCGCGCCACCCGCGTCGACGCCGACGGTGTCCTCGTCCCGCTCGAAGAGCAGGACCGCACCCGCTGGGACACCGCCGCGATCACCGAAGGCACCGCCGTCCTGGAGGCCGCACTGCGCCGCCGCCGTCCCGGGCCGTACCAGATCCAGGCCGCCATCGCCGCCTGCCACGCCACCGCCGCCCACCCCGCCGACACCGACTGGCCCCAGATCGCCGGCCTCTACGACCAGCTGCGCAAGCACGTGCCCAGCGCCGTCGTCGACCTCAACCGGGCCATCGCGGTCGGCATGGCCGACGGCCCGGCCGCCGGGCTCGCCCTGCTCGACGCCCTGCCGCTGGCCGGCTACCACCTGCTGGCCGCCACCCGCGCCGACTTCCTCCGCCGCCTCGGCCGCCACACCGAAGCCGCCCACTGGTACGCCACGGCCCGCGACCTCGCCGGCACCGACGCCGAACGCACCTACCTCACCCGAAGGATCTCCGAAGTCGTGTCGGTCCCGGGCGAGCCCGTTCGTCGGGCAGGAGAAGCCCGACCACCGGAGGAACACCCATGACCACCCTCGCCGTCCCCGGCGCCACCCTCACCTACGACGTCCACGGCCACGGCCCGGTGCTGCTGCTGATCCCCGGCGGCCCCGCCGACGCCGCGGTGTTCGCTCCCATCCGGCCGCTGCTGGCCGAAGACCACACCGTCGTCACCTACGACCCGCGCGGCCTGTCGCGCAGCCCCCTCGACGGCGCCCCGGGCCACGACCCGGTCGGCGACCACGCCGACGACGTCCACCGGCTGCTCGCCGAGGTCGGCCCCGCCGACGTCCTGGCCAGCAGCGGCGGCGCGCTCACCCTGCTCGAGCACCTGCGCCGCCACCCCGGCGACGTGCGCACCGCCGTGCTGCACGAGCCGCCGGTCACCCGTTACCTGCCCGAGGGCGCGCTCGACGGACCCGACATCCCCGCCCTCTTCCGCGACGAAGGTCTCGCCGCCGCCTACACCGCGTTCATGAAAGTCGTCGGCGTCGACCCCGCCCCGCCGCTCGACCCGGGCGCGGCAGGCAACTTCGCCTACTTCTTCGGCCACCTCATGCCCGCCGTCGGCGCCTACGACCCCGACCTCGGCGCCCTGCGCGAGAGCCCGGCCCGGCTGGTGGTCGCCGTCGGCGAGCAGTCCGCCCGGCTGCCGGTCCACCAAGCCGCCCTTGGGCTGGCCGCGGCGCTCGGCGTGGCCGCCGAGACGTTCCCCGGCGGCCACGGCGGGTTCGCCACCGACGCACCCGCCTTCGCCCAGCGCCTGCGCGAAGTCCTGGAAGGATGCTGACATGCAGTACCTGCTGATGATCGCCGGAGACGAAACCGCCGCGGAACACCGCCACGACGGCTGCGGCGGCTGGAGCGAAGACATGGCCCGCCGCGGCAAGATCCGCGGCGGCGGCGGTCTGCGCCCACCGACGGAAGCCACCACCATCCGCGTCCGCGACGGCGAGGTCCTGCTCACCGACGGGCCGTTCACCGAGGCCAAGGAACAGATCGGCGGGTTCGTCGTCCTCGACTGCGCCGACCTCGACGAAGCCCTCGAACTCGCCGCCCGCCACCCGGCCGCGACCTACGGCAGCATCGAAGTCCGGCCCATGCTCGGACCGGAGGACTTCGCCTGATGCCCGTCGTCGTCCAGCGGCCGGCCCAGCGCTACGTCGCCGAACGCGCCACCGTCGCGATCCCGGAGTTCCCGCGGATCGCCGACCGGCTGCCACCCCTGATCGGCACCCTCGCCGCCGGCGGCGTCGCCCCGGCCGGAGCCCCGTTCTTCCGCTACCGCGTCCTGCACCCCGGCCCGCGGTTCACCGTCGAAGCCGGCGTCCCCGTCGACGGCGAACACACCCCGGCCGAGCCCGCCTTCCTCGGCGAACTCCCGGCCGGCCGGTACGTCCTCGACACCTACACCGGCCCACCCGCCGGCCTGGCCGCCGCGACCGAAGCCGTCCTCGCCTGGGGCGCCGCCGAAGGCCTCACCTGGGACCGCACCGCCGGGCCGGACGGCGAGGAATGGGGCTGCCGCCTGGAAGTGCTGCGCACCGACCCCCGCGAGGTCCCCGACCCCGCGGGCTGGGTCACCGACCTGCTCTTCCGCCTCCGGGACTAACCGCGCCGGGTGAGCACGGCCGCGACCAGGCAGCCGAAGCCCGCCGTGCTCACCACCGCGCGCACCCCGTTCCACCGCACCCACACCACCTCGAACGCCGCCCGCGCCGCCGCGTAGTCGTCGCCGGCGCCGTCGAGGGTGTTGTTCAGCGGAACGTTGACCACCCCGGTGATCACCACCACCGCCACCAGGCACCCGAACCCCGCGAGCACCCACGGCCGCGGCCCCGGGACGACGAACACCGCCACCCCCGCCAGCAGCGGCGCACCCAGGAACGTCAGCAGGAACACCGGGTTCACGATCGCCACGTTGATCCCGCGCATCGCCGCGACGAACGTCCGGTCGTCCGCGCGCGCCAGCCCCGGCAGCACCGAACACGCGTAGGCGTAGAACAGGCCCGCGAGCAGCCCGGCCGCGATCAGCGCGGCCACCAGCACCACCGTCGGCATCGGTTTTCCCTTCACTTCGCCCCGACCGCGGTCGCCGGGAAGGTAGTCGTCATGCGGCCAGTCAACCGGGTGGAGGTGAGACTCTCCATGGTTCGAAGCGTCGATCGCATGTTCCAGCGTCTACGATCGAGCGCATGGACCCGCTTGCTGCGCTGCTCGACGGTCCGCGTGCCCACGGTGCGTTCCTGCTGCGTTCGGTGCTCACGCCGCCGTGGTCGCTGCGGATCGAAGACCGGGCGCCGCTGACCGTGGTGTCGGTGGTGCGCGGCGACGCGTGGATCGTGCCCGACGGCGGCGAAGGCGTCCCGATGGGCGAAGGCGACGTCGCGATCGTGCGCGGCCCGGACCCGTATGTGGTGGC
Organism: Amycolatopsis sp. lyj-23; assembly: GCF_046549135.1. NCBI lineage: Bacteria > Bacillati > Actinomycetota > Actinomycetes > Pseudonocardiales > Pseudonocardiaceae > Amycolatopsis > Amycolatopsis sp. lyj-23. The sequence goes on from NZ_JAJPWN010000002.1 coordinate 485,235, forward strand.
CGACCACCCCGCGACCCCGCCGCAGGCACTGATCCTGCCCGGCCAGGAGTGCCGCACCCCCGACGGCGGCCACCTGACCGAGCTCGCCGACGTCGGGGTCCGCACGTGGGGCCACGGCACCGACGGCCCGGTCGTGCTGCTCACCGGCACCTACGGCATGGCGGGCGAGCTGAGCCGGCGGCTGCTGGCCGCGCTGCCGCCGGTGCTCGTCCTGCGCGCGGCCGACTGGCCGACGCCGCTGATCGGGCTGCTGGCCGCCGAGATCGGCAAGGACGTCCCCGGTCAGGAAGCCGTCCTCGACCGGCTGCTGGACCTGCTGCTGATCGCCGCCCTGCGCGCCTGGTTCGACCGGCCGGACACCAGCGCACCAGCCTGGTACCGGGCCCACGAAGACCCCGTCGCCGGGCAGGCGCTGCGGTTGCTGCAGCACCAGCCGGGCGAGCCGTGGACGGTCGCCAAGCTCGCCGCCGACGTCGGGGTGTCCCGCGCGGCACTGGCGCGCCGGTTCGCGGCCGCGGTGGGCGAGACCCCGATGGCCTACCTCACCGGGTGGCGGCTCGCGCTGGCCGCGGACCTGCTGCGCCGGCACCCGGACGCGACGATCGCCGCGATCGCCAGGCAGGTCGGCTACGGCAGCGCGTTCGCCCTCAGCGCGGCGTTCAAGCGCGAGTTCGGCCTCAGCCCGCAGCACTACCGCGCCCGGTAGGCCTCACTTCAGCTCTTCGCCCAACCGGTCGAGCCAGTCGCCGGTGCCCTGCTCGCGCCACTCCGGCTTCTCGGCGCCGTCGAGGAAGGTGTCCTGCTCGGTGAGCACCAGCCGCGTGCCATCGCCTTCGGCGAACAGCTCGACGGTCGTGGTCGAGACGGTCGCGAGCGCGCCGTCGCCGGTGAGCGTGCCGGAGAAGACGATCCGCTGCTCGGGCACGATGTCGTGGTAGGTGGCGGCGAAGGTCAGCGCACCGCCGCCCGGGGTGCGGCCTTCGACGGCTTCCCGGCCACCGGCGCGGAAGTCCAGTTCGTGCGAACCCGCGGAGACGAACCAGCGCTTCTTCGCCTCCGGGTCCGCCCAGGCGGCGAAGACCCGCGCCGGCGGCACCGGGTAGGTGCGTTCCAGGCTGAACGTGCTGTGCAAGACGGTCACGACGTGCTCCCTTCCGGAGTGTCCGGCCCGGCGAGGAAGTCGCCGAGCCGGTCGAGCCTGCTCTCCCACGTGGTGCGCTGACGTCCCAGCCACTGCTCGCCCGCGCGCAGCACCGCCGGCTCGATCCGGCAGGTGCGCACGCGGCCGACCTTCTCCGACCGCACGATCCCGGCGGTCTCCAGCACCTGCAGGTGCTGCACGACGGCGGCGAGCGACATGGTCAGCGGCTCGGCCAGCTCACTGACCGACGCCGGGCCGCGCACGAGCCGCTCCACCAGGGCCCGCCGCGTCCGGTCACCCAGGGCGCGGAACACCAGGTCCAGCGACTCTTCATGGTTAAGCATGTACTTAAGTTAACTCCGCTCCGGCAGACGGTCAAGTAGTTGCTTAAGTATCTCGGGCGGCTCCGGCAGTTGACGCACGACGGTCAGCACCCGGGTCAGCTCCCGCTCGGCGACGTCGGCCCGGCCCTGCGCGCCGCGCAGTTCCGCGCCGAGTGTCGTCGCGGTTTCGTGCATCGACCGGACGGTCTGCTCGTGCGCGGACTGCAGCTCGGCGAGCCGCCGGTCGAACCCGGCGCGCGCCGCCTCCATGGCCCTGGCGTGGTCGGCACGGACGGCGTCGAGCGCCGCGTCGCGCGCCGTCATCGCCTCGGCGTGCTCCGCACGTACCGCCTCGAGCCGCTCCCGGGCGGCGTCGGCGCGGGTTTCGGCCGCCTCCGCGCGCGTGGTGGCGGCTTGCCCGCGGCCGCGCTCGTCCTCGAGCGCACTGCGGGTGGCGGCCAGTTCGGCGGTCACGGTGGCGATCACCGCGGCCCGTTCGCCGGCGAGCGCCGCCGCGGCATCGGCACGATCGGCGAGGCGGGCGAGTTCGTCGCGGACCGCGGCCAGCTGCCCCTCGGCCCGCTGCTGCTCCTGCACCGCCGCACGCCGGGCGGCACCCTCCTCATCGCGCTCCCGCAGGGCGGCTGCCTTCTCCTTCTCCGCCGAGGCAGCCGCAACCGTGGCCGCCTCGGCGGTCTCTCGGGCCTGGGTGGCTTCGGCTTCCGCGCGGCCGCGTTGGAGGCGGTGTTCGTCGGCTTCGGCTAGGGCAGTGTCCCGTTCGGCCAGCGCTGTGGCCGTAGTCGCCTCCAGCTGGTGGCGCAGGGTTGTGAGGGTCTCCACGAGCCCGCGGGCCGGTTCGAGCACCCGGTCGATCTGGCCCGCGAGGGCGGTGACGGCGGTGTCGTCGAGCTCGGTGTCGCTCTCCCGCAGCGTCTCGGCGTCCGAGAGCACGGCCTCGGCGTCACGGCAGCTGAGGTTTCGGCGGCCCCAGGTCTTCCCGTCCTGGCAGAACCGAGCCCGGCTCCCGCGCCCCACCGCCGGCGGTAACGGCGCCCCGCACCTCCGGTACTCGCACACCCGCACTTGACCAGCGTCTTCCGTCATGATCGGGAGCCTATCAAAGCTTCTAATTAGAACTAAATACAGCTGTTTTAAATCTAAAAGATAACCTCAGGACGCTTGAGTTAGGATAAGGTTACATATCCGAACTCAGAACAAGACAGGCGATCGAGGTCGCGAGCAGGGCCGGATTGGGGTCCCGAAAACTAGGACCCCTGGGAATGTCAACCGAGAGTTGACGATCGCTTCCGCTTCAGCAGCGCTCGCTCCGCGGCATTGCCGGTGAGCTCGATGGCCGCCGTGTAGGCCGCGGCCGCCTCCCCCGATCGGCCCAGCCGCTGCAACAGGTCCGCCCGGATCGCGTGGAACAGCGGGAACCGGTCCAGATCGAGGTCCTCCACCAGGGCCAGCGCGACGCCGGGGCCGTCGACCTCCGCCACCGCCACCGCCCGGTTCAGCGCCACCACCGGCGTCGGCGTGACCGTCAGCAGCTGGTCGTACAGCGCTTTGACCTGCGCCCAGTCCGTCGGCGGGTCACTGTGGACCGCCTGGATCGCCGCCTGGATCTGGTACGGGCCCGGCTGGTTGCGGCGCAGGCAGCGGCGGACGATCTCCTGCCCCTCGGCGATCAGGTCCGCGTCCCAGCGCGACCGGTCCTGATCCGCGAGCAGCACCACGTCGCCGGTGGGCGTCGTGCGGGTCTCGCGGCGGGCGTCGATCAGCAGCATCAGCGCGAGCAGGCCCCACACCTCCGGCTCGTCGGGCATCAGCCCCGTCAGCACGCGGGTCAGCCGGATCCCCTCGCGGCAGAGCTCGGCGCGGATCAGCTCCTCCCCCGCGCTGGCCGCGTAACCCTCGTTGAAGATCAGGTACAGCACGGCGAGCACCGCAGTCAGCCGAGCGGGCAGGTCGGCGTCGCGCGGGACGCGGTACGGGATGCCCGCGTCGCGGATCTTGTTCTTCGCCCGCACGATCCGCTGGGCCATCGTCGGCTCGGCGACCAGGAACGCGGCCGCGATCTGGGCGGTGGTCAGGCCGCCGAGCAGGCGCAACGTCAACGCGACCTGGGCGGGCCGGGCCAGCGCCGGGTGGCAGCAGGTGAAGATCAGCCGGAGCCGGTCGTCGGGCACGGCGCCCTCCTCCACGAGCTCGGTCTCCGCGTGCAGCAACGCCGCTTCGGCGTGTTTGCCCGCCCGCGTGGCCTCGCGGCGCAGGCGGTCGATCGCCCGGTTGCGGGCGGTGGTGATGATCCAGCCGGCCGGGCTCGGCGGGAGCCCGGCCGACGGCCACCGCCGGACGGCCTCGGCGAACGCGTCCTGCACGGCTTCCTCGGCGATGTCGATGTCGCCGAACACCCGCACCAGCACCGAGACCGCCCGGCCGTACTCCGCGGCGAAGACCTCCTCGACCCTCATTCGCGGAACGGCCGCACCTCGACCGGCAGCGGAGCGACGGCGTCGGCGAGCCGGCCACCCCAGACGAGGGCGGCGTCCAGGTCGGGTGCGGTGATGATCGTGAACCCGCCGAGGTGTTCCTTGCCTTCGGTGTAGGGCCCGTCGGTGACGAGGGTGTCGCCGTCGCCGGCCCGCAGCACGGTGGCGCTCGACGGCGGGTGCAGCCCGCCGGCGAACACCCACGCCCCGGCCGCCTGCAGGTCGGCGTTCACCGCGTCGAGCTTGCGCGCGATGCCCGCCAGCACCTCCGGCGGCGGGGTCGGGCCGTCGGGCTGGTAGACGCTGAGCAGGTACTGCTTCACGGTGGTCCTCCTCGGATCGGTGCTCTTCACCGCTGATACGAACGGGCCCGGCGCGGATCGACACCGTCTCCGGACAGAGTTTCCCGTACCCTCGGCGCGTGCCCGAGCTGGAACCGGTGACCGACGCCGCACTGAGCGCCCGTGAACGGCTGGCCCTGCTGGACGAGGCCGCCGCCCGGCACGTCGACGAGCAGCGGCCGCCCAACACGCTCAAGGCCTACGCCCAGGACTGGCAGGTCTGGCAGGACTACACCGCCGAAGCCGGGATCCCGCCGCTGTCGGCGACGATCGGCGCGCTGACCGGGTTCGTGGTGTGGCTGGAACGCGGCCGCACGCTGCGGCCGGACGAACGGGCCGTGCCCGAAGTCCCCGAACGGGCCGCGCCGGCGGCGCCCTCGACGATCGAACGGCGGCTCACCGGCGCGCTCGCCGGGCTGCGGCACCACAAGGTGATCGTCGACCCCGAAGCCAGCCGCGCCGCCTGGCGGGCGCTGAAGGGCTACCGGCAGCGGCTGGCCCGCGAGGGGATCCAGCGCGGCCGCGGCAAGGCCACCATGGTCACCCTCGCCGACCTGCGGGCGATGTCGCGGGCGTGTCCGGACACCCTCGCCGGTGCCCGGGACCGGGCGATGCTGCTGATCGGCTTCCCGATCGCCGCCCGCTGCTCCGACCTGGCGAACCTGCTGGTCACCGACGTGCAGCCGGTCGACGACCGGGGGCTCGCGGTGACCGTGCGGCACGGCAAGAGCACCGGGGACATGGTCGTCCCGCGGCGCGAAAGCTCCGACACCGACCCGGTGCGCGCCTGGCACACCTGGCGCTCCGGTGCGGGGATCACCGACGGGCCGGCGTTCCGCCGGGTCGACCGGCACGGCAACGTCGGCGAGCCCGCGCTGAGCACGACCGGCGTCAACCAGATCCTCACCCGGGCGGGCGTCCGCGCAGGCCTGCCCTACCCGGTGACCGGACACTCCCTGCGGTCCGGGTTCGCCACCGAAGCCCGCCGCGCCGGCGCCGACGACCTCGCGATCGCCGACCAGGGCCGCTGGGTGCGCGGCAGCCGGGCGCTTTACGAGTACATCCGCCGCGTCGACCAGTGGAACGACAACGCGGCGGGCGCCCTCGACCTGTGAGCCACCGGTTCACCGCGCCGATCGGGTGGCGCCGACGACTTCGCCGTCCAGCCGGGCCAGCCAGCTGCCGCAGACGCAGCGCACGTAGTCGAGGCGGTGGTTGACGGGCTGCGCCGCGGCCGCCGGGAGTTCGGCGAGCGGCCAGCCGCAGCGGGGGCAACGGTTCCGGTCCATGCCCCGATCGTGCTGTAATGAGTCAGTGCACTTCAACCCTTACGGCGGGCCGGCCGCGCTGGTGGCCGCCGACCTGGTCAACGCCGGCTCCGCGAGCGAGCTCCTGGACGGGATGGTCCGCAACGGCATGGCCATCAAGGCCCTGACCGACGGCGAAGCGGCCCTGATCGGCGCGTGGGCCGCCCGGCTGCGGCCGGTGTTCGCCGCCGGCGCCACGGCCCGCCCGGACCTGGTCAACGAACTGCTGACCGAAGCGGCGTGCCGCCCGCACATCACCACCCACGACGGCAAGCCGCCCCACCTGCACTACTCGGCGGAGGACGCCGGTCCGGTCGGCCGGGTCCGCGCCTACACCGCGGGCGGGCTGGCCCACCTGGTCTGCGAAGCACCGGACCGCCTGGGCATCTGCAGCCGCGAAGGCTGCGAAACCGCGTACGTCGACACCTCGCGCAACGGCCGTCGCCGCTTCTGCTCGACCCGGTGCGCGACGCGCGTCCACGTCGCCGAGCACCGGGCGCGGCAGGTCAGCGCCTGAGCTTCCGGGCCCGCCAGGCGAAGACCGTCGGCGTCGGGGCGCCCCCTTCGGCGAACCGCTCGAACACCAGCCCCGCTTCGAGCACCGCACCCAGCAACGCGGGCAGCGGCCGGTGGGTGGCGCCGACCTTGTCGCGCAGGCCCTGATCGGTCCACGACTCCGTCGTCCAGCCGGTCTCCCGGTAGCCGGGCCGGATGACGACGGCGCGGCTGTCGCTCCGGTCGGCGAACCCGCCGCAGAAGCACGGGTGCACCCCGACGTGCACGAACACCCCGCCGGGCGCCAGGACCCGGGCCGCTTCCCGCAGCACGGCCGGGTAGGCGGGCATGTCGGTGTGCACCATGATCGCGACGACGGCGGGCACCGCACCGGTCGCGATCGGCAGCGCGGTGGCGTCGCCGAGCACGACCGGCAGCCGCGTCGCGGCGTGCCGGAGCATCCCGGCGGAGACGTCGACGCCGAGCGGGGTCCGGCCCAGCCGCCGGATCCGCTCGGCGTGGGCCCCGGTGCCCACGCCGAGCTCGAGGCACGCTCCGGTGCCCGGCCCGAGCAGGTCCCGCAGCACCGGGCCGAACTCCAGTGGGTCCGCCCGCCAGCCGGGGACGAGCGTGGTTTCGTACCAGTCGGCGATCGCGTCGTAGGAGCTCACGCTTCCCGTGGTACCGGCCGGTCACGGTCCGGTCCACGGGTTTTCGCGGCGGGCGGACGCGCCCCGGCCCGGCGGCTCAGTCGAGCCAGGTGCCGGCGTCGGCGTCGAACTTGCGGTCGGGGTGCGAAGGGTCCGGGACCACCGAGACGTCCAGGTCCCAGCTCGGCAGCGACTGGGTGCCGCCGCCGGGCAGCTGCACGCTGATCGACGCCAGCCCCTGGATCCACTGCCAGGCCGTCGCGGCCGGGAAGCCGGACTGGCCGATGTCCGGTTTCCGGAACACCCCCGGGTCCGTCAGGGCCTGGTCGTGGTGGTGCAGGAACTGGTTGATGTTGAACACCCAGCAGACCAGGTCCGGGTTGTCCCGCTGCAGCTGCGCGGCGGTGTCCTTGAACGAGCAGTAGACCCCGGGCAGGTACGACGTCTCGTCGGACCGGATGGTCGCGCACCAGGCGTTGACGTAGGCCAGGTCCTCCGGCGGCAGGGTGCCGCCGATCTCGATGTCGAGGTAGATCCGGGGCGCCCCGCTCAGGTCGGCCTCCGCGCCGCTGGTGAAGCCCGCCTGGTCGGCGAGCTGCGCCGCCAGCAGGGCGTCCAGGCGGCCCTGTTCGGCGGTCCGGACGTGCGACACCCCGGGCGTGGTGATGCTGGGGTGCTGCTGGCCGACGAAGATCGGCGCGATGCCCCACCCCGGCGCCATCGCACGCAGGTCGGCGAGGTGGGTCATCCAGCTGCGGTTGCCCTGTGACGGCGCCGGGGCGAGGTAGAACCCGGTCCACAGCAGGTTGGTGTTCTGCATCAGGCCGCTCATGAAATCGTTTCCCGGGTACTGGAGACGATCGATACCGGCGAAAGACATGGAAGTCCTCACAATCGTGCAGGGCAGGCCCGACCGTCGCGGATCGGGCGGAGAAGGGGGGCCGGATCTCCCGGGTGAGCCCCGTAGACGAGGTCGACGGGGCTGCCGTCGGGATCCGGGATCGTGAACGGGCTGATCGGCAGCGAACGGTTCACCGATGCCTGTACGGGCAGTCTCAGCGGCATTGTCCCGATCCTTTCCACCGAAACGGGTGCGGACTAGCTGAACAGACCGCTGACGAAGTCGCCGATGCCGCCGACGACGTCGCCGATGGTGTCCTGCACCGGCTGGGTGGTCAGCAGCGAGGACAGCAGGCCGCCGAGCAGGAGCGGGAGGATCGCGGGTTCCACCCCGCTGTCGCCGGCGAGTGCGGCGGTGGCCCGGCCGTGGCGGTCGATCCCCGCCGACTGGCGCGGCATCCGCAACGCCGGGGTGGACGGGAGTGTGGGGTGCGACATGGGTTTTCCCTTTCTGGTCAATAGAGCACGAACGGGTCCTTCGAGGACTGGCAGGCGAGCCAGTCCTCGAACGTCTCGGCGTCGCCGCAGGGATCGGTGATCGCCGGGCGGACGCCCGGCGGGTCCGCGGCGTGGCCCGGCGGCCGGGTGCGGTGGACTCCGCCGGCGGGCCGCGGCAGCCGGAGTTCCGGTGGCGGTTTCACGGCCGCTTCGCCGCGGCGAGGGCCTTGTAGCACATGTCCCTCGCGGGACCGCGCAGCTTGCGGCAGTCGGCGCGGGCGGCGTCGAGGCCGGGGCCGTCGCGCAGGCTCGCCGGGGCCGCGGTGCCGTCGCGGTCGATCCCGCGCGCGATTCTGGGCAGGGCCAGGGTGGGGTGCATCTGTTCTCCTAACTCCCGACGAGGAACTGGTGCGAAGGCGCCAGGCTCACCGGAGGACTGGTGCTGACGTCGAAGGTCTGCAGGTAGGCCACCCGGGACCGGCGGTCGTTCTCCGGGTCGAAGTAGGTGATCCTGACGTCCCAGGCGTCGGCGTCCGGCCGCGCGTACCGGCTCTTGGTGACCGTGATGTCGTCGAGGGCGTAGAGCACCTCGGGCTCGTCCGCCCGGCGCGGCGTGAGCCTGCCGGACAGGAAGCCGTTGGCCAGCTCGCGCGTGAGCTCGAAGGCGTTGGTCGCGGCGTAGTTGAGCGCCCGGTCGGGTGAGCTCTGGCCGAGGTTGCGGAACTGGTAGTAGACCTTGTCGAGGAACGCCCGCACGAGCAGGCGGACGGTCTGCTCGTCCGGCCGGCCCGCGTTGCGGGCGTCGTAGTCGTGGTTGATCGTGTCGATCAGGTTGTCCAGCAGCACGGCTTCGTTCCACGTGTAGAGGCCCTGGGCGTGCACCTCGACGACCGGCACGACCTGCCCGGAGAACAGCCGGACCGTGCGGCCGGTCAGCGTGCCCGGCACCGACACCCGCGCGACGTAGCTCGGGTCGTCCGGGCCCAGCGACTGGCCGACGATCGCCTCGCGGAACGTCTTGTGCACCACGGAAACGGGCGGGTAGCCGGTGCCGTCGCCGCCTTCGGCCCGCGGGCCGCCCCAGGCCATGCCGAACGGCGTTTCGGCCTCCAGCGCGTAGATCGGCATCCGGCCGTCGAGGTTGCACGTCCAGATCAGCTTGTCCGACGCCCACGGGTTCTCCGCCAGGTAGCGGAACAGCTGCGCCGGGTCGTAGGGGTTGCCGGGGGCCAGGTGGTCGCCGATCGGGGTGACGTCCATCTGCTGGATGAAGCCGTCGCGCCGGGCTTCGGAACCGAAGTCCCAGCCGATCGTGCCGATGGCGTAGACGTGGGCCGGGCCGGAACGGCAGTCACAGGCGTCCGGTCCGCCCGGGGTGTCGGCGCAGGCGGCGACTACGCCGCCGTCGTGCGGTGGCGGGGTTGCTTCGGGCTGTTCCACGGTCGTCTCGCTTTCCATCGGAGGGGTGAAGGCCGCCGGGACGTCGATGACGCCGGCGAAGTGCCGGGGCGTGCCGCCGCCGGCGGCGGTGCGCACGATCAGGTCGCGGATGGCGGCCGGGGTGAGGTCTTCGCCCCGGCTCCGGGCCTGCGTGCGCAGCAGACCCGCGATCCCGGCCACGATCGGCGTGGCGAAGCTGCTGCCCGACAGCCGCACGGTGCCGCCGCCCGGCCGGGCGCCTTCGATGTCGTGGCCGGGCGCCAGGACGCCGGTCAGCCGGTACGGGGCACCCCAGTTGTTCGTCGGGAGCGGGACGCCGGCGTCCGTGCAGGCGCCGACCGCGAGCACGCCGGCGTCGGCGGCGGGGACCTGCACGGAGTCGTCACCGTCGTTGCCGACGGCGGCGACCACGAGCACGTCGTGGGCGTCGCACAACCGCAACGCGTTCGCCAGCAGCGCGTCGGGCTCGCCGTCGGGGGTGCGTTCGCCGCCGCTGATGGTGATGATGTCGGCGCCCGCGGCGACGGCCGCTTCGATCGCCCGTGCGAGGTCGAGCTGGGACAGGCGGTGGCCGTCGTCGCGGAACACCGGCACGATCAGCCCGCGGCACTCCGGGGCGATCCCCGTCACCGGCGAGCCCGGCTGCCCGAAGACGAGGCTGGCGACGTGGGTGCCGTGCAGCGACATCGCGCCCTGGCTCGCGGGGTCGGTGACGAGCGTGTCGAGCACGTCGAGGTCGGCGCCGTCGAAACAGGGGTGGGACAGGTCGACCGGGCCGTCGAGGACGGCGATGCAGACGCTCCCCGCCGAGCCGGGGGGCATCGCGGGCAGCGGGCCCACGGCGTTCCGCACGTCCATCCGCCACTCCTTCCGCTGGGGTCTCACCGGGCAGAGCCGTCCACGGTGGACGCTGATACGTCGGATTTCCGGCGGGTTGCGGGCGGTTCGCCGGGCACGGGCGGGCGGCGGGGCCGGGGCTGCCTACACTGGACACATGAGCAAGCGCTTAGTGACTCTGGGGGACTCGTTCACCGAAGGCGTCGGCGACGACGACCCCGCCGCTCCCCACGGTGTGCGCGGCTGGGCCGACCGCGTCGCCGAGCAGCTCGCCGAGGGCGAGCCGGACTTCCGGTACGCGAACCTCGCCATCCGCGGCAAGCTGATGGCGCAGGTCCTGGACGAGCAGCTCGAGCCGGCGCTGGCCATGGCGCCCGACCTCGTCACCCTCTACGCCGGCGGCAACGACCTGATGCGGCCCAAGGTCGACATCGACGCGCTGATGGTCGGCTACGAAGCCGCCGTGGCGAAGATCCGCGCGACCGGGGCCCGGCTGGTGCTGTTCACCGGGGTCGACGGCGTCGAGGACGCGCTGTTCCGCAAGATGCGCGGCCGGGTCGCCATCTACAACGAGTTCGTCCGCGCCATCGCCGCCCGCCACGACGCCCTGCTCGTGGACATGTGGGCCATGCGGCAGCTGCGCGACCGGCGGCTGTGGGCGCCCGACCGCCTGCACCTCAACGCCTACGGCCACACCGAAGTGGCCATCGCCGTGCTGGCGGCCCTCGGCGTCGAACACCCGCTGACCGGCACCGAACTGGGCCCGCGCGAGGTGCTCAGCCCGGCCGCGCGCCGCAGCCAGAACCTCAAGTGGGCGCAGGAGCACGCGCTGCCGTGGGTGCGCCGCCGCCTGCGGGGCGAGTCCTCCGGCGACACGCTCACCGCGAAGCGCCCGGTGCTCGCGCCGGTCGCCTCAGCCCCGGTCGCCCGCTGACGGGCGGAGGCCGTCGAAGAGGATCGACACGGCCCGGTCGCGCAGGGTCGCGTCCGGGCCGGCGTACTCGGCCGCCCGCGCGACGCCGATGATCACCGGGATCAGCTCGCCGACGACGAGGTCCGGCCGGACCGCGCCCGCCTCCTGCGCGCGCGAAAGCAGCACGCCGAGGGCCGCCAGCAGGCGTCCGCCGATCTCGGACTTCGCCACCGGCAGCGTGACACCGGCCGCGGCGAGGGCCTCGAAGTAGGCGGTCTTCGCGCTCGACATCTCGATCCAGCTGGTGAGGAACGCGAAGAACGCGCCACCCGGGTCGGTGGACTCCGCGGCGACGGCCGACTCGGCTTCGTCGGCGAACCGGCTCAGCCGGACGTGGAGCACCGCTTCGAGCAGCGCCTCCTTCGTCGGGAAGTGCCGGAACACGGTGCCGATGCCGACCCCGGCCACCCGGGCGACCTCCTCGGTCGGCGCCCCGATGCCCTTGGCCGCGAACACGTCCTCGGCCGCCTCGAGCACGCGCGCCCGGTTGCGCCGGGCGTCGGCGCGCAGCGGTTTCGACTCGGCGGGATCGACGGCGGCGGGGCTCACCAGCCGATGGTACTGCGCGGCCGGTGACCGGCCCGGCCACGGCCGGACGGCTCCGCGACCACGGTTCCTGCCGGGCCGGGCTCGGTCACGGAGTCGGATCGGGCAGCGTGTCCAGCAACCGGGCCAGTGCCCGCGGCACGTGCGAACGCCAGCCGCCACCCATGATGCGGCGGGAGATGCGCTGGAATTCGTCGTCGGGGTCGAACCCTTCGTGGCTGAGGAACAACCGCGTGCCGGTGCCCTCCGGTTCCAGCCGCCACGTCACCGTCCACTGCGGACCCCAGCGGATGCTGAGGCGGCGTTCGGGCTCGACCGCCAGGACCTCGCACGCCACGGGGCCGCCGGCGAACCCGGCCGCGGGCACCGGCTCGGCCAGCAGCTCGAACCGGTGCCCGACGACGGGTTTGATGTCGTTGGGCATGTTGATCCAGCGTTCGAGCAGGTCCGGTTCGGTCAGCGCGCGCCACACCTTGCGGGCCGGGTGGGCGAGGAACTGGTCGACGTGGATCGCGGTCGGGTCGTCCTCGCTCACAGGTCTTCCTCTTCGTCCAGCAGGTCGCGCAGGTTGGCGAGCTTGGTGCGCCAGAAGCGCTCGTACGGGGTGAGCCAGTCCGCGACCTCCGCCAGCGGAGCCCCGTCGAGGCGGTAGACGCGGTTGCGGCCCTGACGCTGTTCGGTGACCAGGCCCGCCTGCCGGAGCACCCGCAGGTGTTCCGACAGGCTCGGCCGGGCCATGGCGAAGCGTTCGGCGATCGCGCCGGCCGGCATCGGGCCGTCCAGCAGCAGCCGCAGCACCTCCCGGCGCGCCGGGCTGGCGAGCGCGGCGAAGACGTCGTCGTTGACCGGCATCAGGCCGGCACGTTGCCGAAGTCCGACGGCTGGAGCAGGCCGAGGACGTGGCCGTCGAGGTCGGTGAAGGAGGTCGCCCGGCCCCACGGCTGCTCCCGGGGTTCGGCCACCTCGACACCGGCCGCCCGCAGCGCGGCGACGTCGGCGTCGAGGTCGGTGGTCTGCAACTGGAAGTGCCGCGGGCCCGGTACGACCCCGGTGACCGGCTGGTCGGTCAGGACGACGCCGGTCTTCGCCCCCTTCGGCGCGACCAGCACGAACCGGCCGCCTTCGGGCGTGCGGCGGTCGACGAGCGCTTCGAAGCCGAGCTTGCCGACGTAGAAGTCCCGCGCCCGGGCGTGGTCGGCGACGGGCAGGGTCAGGAACTGCACGTGGGTGATCGTCATGCCGCCGACCATACGTAGGAAATCTCCTACGCGTCAAGCGGCCGGCCGAACCACCGTTCTAGGGCCGCGTGCAGCGCCTTGCGTTCGGTGTCGTCCGGCCGGGCGGAACTGCTCGCCCAGGCGACGTAGCCGTCGGGCCGGATCAGCAAGGCGGTTGCGTCGCCGTCGGCGTCGCCGTTCGTGTGGCCGGACACCAGGTCGACGCGGTCGCGCCAGCCGTGCCGCTCGTCGCCGAGGGAACCGGTGAAGTCCAGCAGCAGCGGCCGGGCCGTCGTCGTCAGCTCGGCGAGCCGGGTGCCGTCGGCCAGCACCAGGTCGGGAGCCCAGCGGCCGTCGAGCGGGTGGTCGGTGCCCGGTTCGTAGCGGACGTCGGCGCCGGACATCAGGTCGGCGATGTGCTGGACGGCGCTGGGCAGCCGCAGCAGCTCGCCGAACAGCTCACGCAGCGCCGTGACGTCCCCGCCCGGACTGATCAGCGCGGACTGTGCCTGGGTGTGCATGACGACGCGTTCGGCGACCGGGCGGCGTTCGCTTTCGTAGGTGTCGAGCAGGCCGTCGGGCGCCCAGCCGTGCAGCGTGGCGGCCAGTTTCCAGCCGAGGGCGACGGCGTCCTGCAGGCCGAGGTTCAGTCCGGGGCCGCCGATCGCCGAGTGGACGTGGGCGGCGTCGCCGACCAGCAGAACACGGCCCTCGCGGAACTTCTCGGCCAGCCGGGTGTTGCGGCCGCGCAGCCGACGCAGCAGGTGCGGGCCGTCGCCCTCGGGTTCCCCGAGCGGCAGGTCGAAGCCGAGGACGCGCCGGATGCTCGCGCGCTGGTCGTCGAGGGTCATCGGCGGTTCGTCTTCGGCCTCTTCGTCGTCGGTCCACTCCATCGCGGTGACGAGGGTGCCCGTGGGGAACGGCGCGTAGGCGAACAGGCCGGTTCCGGTGCGGTAGTGGAAGAACGGCGGGATGACGCCGTGCCCGGGCACCCGCAGGCCGCCCGATGCCGGATCGGTGAACTCCGCGGGCACGGTCACGTTCGCGGAGTGGGACACGGTGCGGTCCTCGGTGACACCGGGGAAGCCGATGCCGGCGAGCTTGCGGGTGACGCTGCGGCCGCCGTCGGCGCCGACGTGGTAGCGGGTCTGCAGCCGGTAAGGCCCGTCGGGGCCGGTGACGTCGAGGGTGACCGCGTCGGTGTCCTGGGTGAGTGCGGTGAGCTCGTGGCCGCGGCGGATCTCGACGCCGAGTTCGGTGGCGCGTTCCTCCAGCATCGCGGCGATGCGGCGTTGCGGCACGCCGAGGACGGTCAGCGAATTGCGGTCGACGAGGGTCAGGTCCAGGCGCAGCGCGCCGAAGACGAAGCCCGGCACGGGTGGCGCGATCGGGCCGGCGAGCCGTTCGTGCAGGCCGCGGCGGTCGAGGAGGCGGACGACCTGCCCGACGAGGCCGTTGGCGCGGTTTTCGGTGGTGGGCTCAGGCAGCCGCTCCAGGACCAGCGGGCGGATCCCGGCGAGGGCGAGCTCGCAGGCGAGCATGAGGCCGTTGGGTCCAGCTCCGGCGATGACGACGTCTTCCATGGTGGAGACTCCCTTTTTTCGGGCACGGCGAAGCAGCCCGTCGTGCGGGCGCTTCGGGGTGAGGTGGGCTAGCGGGGTTCGGGCAGGCCGGCGGCGAGCCGGCCGAAGACGTCCCGCAGGACGTCTTCCACGGATGGCCGCGGCTCGGCGACGAGCCACTGCTGGGTGACGACGTTGAGCGCGGCGCCGACGACGCCCGCGACGAGCCGCGGGTAGACGTCCCGGGTGACGTCGGTGCCGGTGCGTTCGGCGATGGCGAGCGCGAATTCCGCTTCGGCGGCCGCGCCGGCCTTCTGGAACTCGCCTTGCAGGGCGGGTTCGGCGACCATCAGCCGCAGCCCTTCGACCCACGCCGGGGTGGCGCCGGACCCCTCGGGCACCGGTTCACCGAGGGCGTACCCGGCGAGCGCGGCCTGGGTGATGGCCTCCCAGATCGGCTCGTCCTCCGGCCGTTCCTGCAGGGCGGCGGCGATGGCCCGGGCCCGGTCGTGGTGCCGGGCGACGATGGCTTCGCCCTTGCTGCCGAAGTAGTTGCTGAAGGTCCGGGTGGACACCCCGGCTTCGGCGGCGATGTCTTCGATCCGCACGTTGTCGTACCCGCGTTCGACGGTCAGCCGGATCGCCGCCCAGCTCAGCGCGATCCGTGTCTGCTGTTTCTTGCGGTCGCGAAGGCCGGCGCGGTCGGTGTCCATGGCTCCACCGTACCGAACTTTGCCGAATCTGCAAAGTTGCCTAGTCGGCAAGTTTGGTGGCGGGTCCGCCGGCGAGGAAGGCGGCGTAGCGCGCGGCCGCGTCGCCTTCGACGACGGGCTGGGCGTTGCCGTAGCGGCCGTCGGTCCGATCCCGCTTCGGTCCGGACAGCCAGAACTCCTCGCCGGTTTCGACGTCGACGAAGTTGGCGTCGTACAGCCCCGGCCACCGGCGCAGGGTGCGGCCGTGCACGTACGCGGTCCGCCACGTCCTGGTGAACCGCACCCAGGCGATCCACGACGGGCCGCGGTCGGTGTCGTGCCCCGTCTTGAGCTGGAGGTACATGATCCGGCGCGGCATGGGCCGAGCGTAGAGGCGGCGGCGCGGAGCGCGCGCCCGATTTTTCCCGGGACGCCGTCACGCACCGGACGACAACCGGGTCATTGATCGCAGAAAACGGCTTCGGGCGTCACACTGTTGTGTGACATCGGTCACCGGAGGTGTTGCGAGATGGTTCTGGGAGACAACGGCGTCACTCACCAGGTGGCGGCGGACAGCAGAGTGCAAGTACGGCGGGCCGCGCTGGCGAGCGCGATCGGCACGACCATCGAGTGGTACGACTTCTTCCTCTACAACACCGCGGCGGCCTTGGTCTTCCCGCACCTGTTCTTCCCCGCTTCCAGCGCCTACGCCGGCGCGATGCAGTCCTTCGCCACCTACGCGGTCGGGTTCGCCGCTCGGCCGGTCGGGGCCGCGATCTTCGGGCACTGGGGTGACCGGATCGGGCGGAAGGCGACGCTGATCGTCACGCTGCTGCTGATGGGCATCTCCTCCGGGGTCGTCGGGCTGCTGCCCGGGACCTCGGCGGTCGGCATCGCGGCCCCGCTGGTCCTCGTGCTGCTGCGGCTGGTGCAGGGCATCGCCATCGGCGGGGAGTGGAGCGGCTCGGTCCTGCTCGCCATGGAGTGGGGTGACCAGCGCAAACGCGGGCTGCTCGGCAGTTTCGCGCAGATCGGCGTCCCCGTGGGACTGGTGCTGGGCACCGGCGGGATGACGCTGCTGTCGGCGACCCTCTCCCCCGACGCCTTCGACTCCTGGGGCTGGCGGATCCCGTTCCTGCTCAGCCTGGTGCTGGTCGCGGTCGGCCTGGTGATCCGGCTGAAGATCCTCGAGACGCCGATGTTCGCCAAGCTCGTCGAGAACCGGCAGACGGCCCGCACGCCGGTGCTCGACGCCATCCGCCACCACTGGCGGGAGATCCTGCTGTCGGCCGGGGTCCGGTTCAGCGAGCAGATGCCGTTCTACCTGTTCACCAGCTACGTGCTGATCTACGTCGTGGCGCGGCACGAGTTCAGCAAGACGTTCGTGCTCAACGCGGTCCTCGTCGGTGCCGCGTGCGAGCTGGCGCTGATCCCGCTGTTCTCGGCGCTGTCGGACACCTTCGGCCGCAAACGGGTCTACCTGAGCGGGGCCGTGCTGACCGGGGTGATCGCGTTCCCGTACTTCACGATCCTCGCGCACGGCAGCCACGCGCTGGTGTTCGTGGCGGTCGTCGTGTCGTTCATCCCGCACGCGCTGCAGTACGGCCCGCAGGCGGCGTTGATCGGCGAGAGCTTCCCGACGCACCTGCGCTACGGCGGCGCCGGGCTCGGCTACCAGCTGGCGTCGGTGTTCGCGGGCGGGCCGGCGCCGCTGCTGGCGACGTGGCTGCTGCACACGACCGGGACGCCGTACTCGATCTCCGGTTACATCGTCCTGTCCGCGGTGGTCACGGTGTTGTGCGTGATCTTCCTGAAGGACCGGTCCAAGGCGGACATCGACGACGTCAGCGTGTACCAGCGCACCTGAAAACCGTGTAGGCCGCCTCGAAGTTCGAGGCGGCCTACACGGTCGGACTGATCAGCGGCGCGGGCCGCCGAACGGGGGCTGCTGCGGGAACGGGCCGCTGCCCGGGTTCTGCTGCTGCGGGCCGCCGAACTGGCCCGGCGGCGGGGCCTGCGGCGGCGGGCCCTGGTACTGAGCGCCCGGGGGCGGGCCTGCCGGGGGCGGGCCGGCCGGAACCTGCGGCTGCGGCTGCGGCAGCGCGGGCTGGCCGCTCTGGGGCGTCGGCGGCTGCTGCGGGGCCGGCGTGGCTTCGGTGCCGCGGTCTTCGTCGGCTTCCGGCTCGGGCTGCTGCTGGGCCGGGCGCGGGATCGACGGCCGCGCGGGCGGCGAGGACGGCGCCCCGATCGCCGGGACCTCCTTGCGCGCCACCGCTTCGGCGGCCGCGACGGCTTCGGCGACCTTCGGGTCGCTCTTGGTCTCGAACCAGCTGGAGACCTCGTCGTCTTCGAGGTCGGGCTTGTCCGGGACGTCGTCCTCCTTCGGCGGCTCGTACCGGAAGACGCCGTCGTCGCCCGGGGCGCCGAGCGCGCGGGCGAAGCCTTCGAGGGCCTTGCCGTAGTCGCTGGGGATCATCCAGACCTTGTTCGCGTCGCCCTGCGCCATCTGCGGCAGCGTCTGCAGGTACTGGTAGGCCAGCACCTCCGGGGTCGGGCGGCCGGCCTTGATCGCGGCGAACACCTTCTCGATCGCCTTCGCCTGGCCTTGGGCCTGCAGGTAGCGCGCGGCGCGTTCACCCTGGGCGCGCAGGATGCGGGACTGCCGCTCGGCTTCGGCGGCGAGGATGGTGGCCTGGCGGGCACCTTCGGCGGAGAGGATCTGGCTCTGCTTCTGGCCTTCCGCGGTCTTGATCGCCGATTCCCGCTGGCCTTCGGCGGTGAGGATCATGGCGCGCTTCTCGCGGTCGGCGCGCATCTGCTTCTCCATCGAGTCCTGGATGGAGGGCGGCGGGTCGATCGCCTTGAGCTCGACCCGGCTCACGCGGATGCCCCACCGGCCGGTCGCCTCGTCGAGCACCCCGCGCAGCTGGGTGTTGATCGAGTCGCGGGAGGTCAGGGTCTGCTCGAGGCTCATGCCACCGACCACGTTGCGCAGCGTCGTCGTGGTCAGCTGCTCGACACCGACGATGTAGTTGGAGATCTCGTACACCGCGGCGCGGGAGTCGGTGACCTGGAAGTACACGACCGTGTCGATCGACACCGTCAGGTTGTCCTCGGTGATCACCGGCTGCGGCGGGAACGAGACGACCTGCTCGCGCAGGTCGATCCGGGCGCGCACCTTGTCCAGGAACGGCACGAGGATGTTGAGGCCGGGCGAGGCGACCGTGCGGAACCGGCCGAGCCGCTCGATCACGGCCGACTGCGCCTGCGGCACCACCATGACCGCCTTGGCTATCGTGATGATCACGAGCAGGACCAAGGCTATGACCAGGCCGATCGCGAATCCGGTCAAGACAATTTCCCCTTACCTAGTACCATTCTTGCGCGGTTGACGGCGTTGCGGGTGCCACGGGCGGGTGCACCGCGAGCTGCAGGTCCTTCGTGGTGATGCCCCAGCGGCCGGTGGTGTCGTGCAGGACCGTCCACACTGTACGGTGCAGCTCCCCGGGCGCGGTGACGGCGCGCTCGGCGGTGGTCAGGCCGGCTTCCTGCCGCAGCGCGGTGCGGGTCAGCTGTTCGATCGCGAGGGCCGGGTTGCCGATCTCGTAGGTGGCCAGGCGCGGGTCGGTGACGGCGAAGACGACCTCGAACCCGATGAGGACCTCCTGCCCGTCGCCGGCCTCGACCGGGCGGGGCGGGGCGGACAGGACCTGCGGGCCGAGGTCGACGCGGGCGCGGACCCGGTCGGCGAACGGGACCACGAAGTGGCGGCCGGGGCCGAGCACGGTGCGGAAGCGGCCGCCGCGTTCGACCACCGCGGCGTGGCCTTCGCCGACGGTGACGAGTCCGAGGCTCACGGCTCGGCCGACACGACGGCGGTGGCGCCGGAGATCTCGACGACGGTGACCGCGGTGCCGGGCGCGATCGGCGGGAGGTGCTCGCCGAGGCTGCGCGCGGACCAGACGTCCCCGGCCAGCTTCACCTGTCCGGCTTCGGCATCCACTGTGGACACCACGACGGCGCGGGCGCCGATCAGCGCGTCGATGCCGGTGTGGTGGACCGGCCCGGACAGGAAGCGCCGCTTGAGCGCGGGCCGGACCAGCATGAGCATGCCGACCGAGGCGACGGCGAACACGGCGACGTCGATGACCAGGTTGCCGGTGAGGACCTCGGCGCCGGCGCCGAACAGCGCGGCGACGCCCAGCATGATCAGCACGAAGTCGCCGGAGACGACTTCGGCGATCATCAGGGCGATGCCGACGATCAACCAGACCAGTGCCCAAGCCATGGCTTCATGCTCTCAGATCGCGCCGGTTCGCACCGGCGCAGTGACGGGCCGTAACCTTCGCGTGACCTTGGACAAATCAGACATTCAGTCCTCTTCCGTCGGCTCGGTGACGAAGTCGATGAGCCGTTCCACGGCCCCGATGAGCGGGGTCTCGAGGTCGCGGAAACTGCTCACCCCGCTCAGGACACGCTGCCAGCCTTCGAAAGGTTGCCCCCAGCCGAGCGCGTCGCAGATCCCCTGCTTCCACTCGGTCCCGCGCGGGACCTTCGGCCACGCCTTGATCCCGACGGCCTCCGGGCGCACGGCCTCCCAGACGTCGATGTACGGGTGGCCGGTGACGAGCACGTTCTCGTCGCGGATCGCTTCGACCAGCCGCGATTCCTTGCTGCCGGGCACGAGGTGGTCGACGAGCACGCCCAGGCGGCGACCGGTGCCGGTGCCGAATCCGGCGATCCGGTCGGCGAGGACGTCGACGCCGTCGAGGGGTTCGACGACGACCCCTTCCACGCGCAGGTCGTGGCCCCAGACGCGTTCGACGAGTTCGGCGTCGTGCTTGCCCTCGACCCAGATGCGCGAGTCGCGGGCGACGCGGGCCTTCAGGCCTTCGACGCGCACGGATCCGGAGGCCGAGATCCGCCGCGCGGGCGCCTTCGCCGGGGCTTTGAACGGCACGAGCGTGACCGGCTTGCCTTCGAGGAGGAACCCGGCGGGGGCGAGCGGGAAGACGCGGTGGCGGCCCTTGGCGTCTTCGAGCACGACGTTCCCGTACTCGATCTTCACCACCGCGCCGCAGTAGCCGCTGGCCGGGTCCTCGACGACCAGGCCGGGTTCGGCGGGGACCTCCGGCACCTTCTTGCGGCGCGGGCCGGCGAGCACGTCGTCATAGGAATGGGGGCGCACGACCCCGGAACCTAGTGCTCCGGGACGCCGGGGCGGGTCATGCCACGCCGGTCAGCGCGCCATCTCCAGGAGCGCGTCGGTGAACGGCCCGTGTTCCCCGCGCCGCAGCGGCGGGTGGGCGGCCAGCGGAGCCAGGGCGGCGCACCACGCGCGGGCGCGGGCGGCGTCCAGGCCGGGCAGGTGCGGCCGGAGCGCCTCGATGCCGTCGTCGAGCGTGCCGCCCGCGGCGAGCGGCAGGTAGAGCCAGTCGGCGAGGTCGAAGGCCGGGTCGCCCACGCTCGGGCGGGGGTCGATGGCGACGAGGCCGCGGCGGGGACCGG
This sequence comes from Amycolatopsis sp. lyj-23, assembly GCF_046549135.1. Classification (NCBI taxonomy): domain Bacteria; kingdom Bacillati; phylum Actinomycetota; class Actinomycetes; order Pseudonocardiales; family Pseudonocardiaceae; genus Amycolatopsis; species Amycolatopsis sp. lyj-23. Next base: position 506,097 of record NZ_JAJPWN010000002.1, read on the forward strand.
CGTCGAGGACGTTGCCCGGGTGCAGGTCGCCGTGCACGACCGCGGCCGGGCCGCCTTCGGCCAGGGCGAGCGCCCGGCTCCGGGCGCGCGCCAGGAGCTCCGGAGTCAGGTGCCGCTCGGCGGCCGAGCCGGCGACGGTGCGCTCGGTGATGTCGAACATGAAGGTCACGCGCTCGGTCAGCGGCGGCAGGCCGGGCGGCGGCGCCACGCTGTGCAGCTCGGTGAGCAGGGGGCCGATTTCCCGCCACGGGACCGCGCGGCCGCGCAGTTCGGTGCCGGGGACCAGCCCTTCGAGCAGGATCGCGCCCGCTTGCAGGTCGGCGTCGAGGACCTGCACGGCCCGCGGGCAGCCTCGCCAGGCCTGCAGCCCGGCGAACTCCAGCCGGGCCACCTCGGGGTCCGGCGTGAGCTTCAGGACCTGCAGGTCACCGCCGGGGCCGGTGCAGAGCAGGGTGCGGCCGGTGTTGCCGGGGCGCGCTTCGCGGACCGTCAGTCCCCACTTCGCGCTCAGGCGGGCGACCAGGTCCGGCAGCGCGTCGCACCAGGGTCCGGCCAGTTCCGCGCCGAAGCGGTCGATCAGCCGGGCCCGTGTCTCGGGGTTGATCAGAACAGGGGCCACGGGATGGCGCGCCAGTCGTCGCCGGGTTCGGGGAAGATGCCTTCGGCGAGGAGCACGTCGGTGCGGTCGGCCAGGGCGCGGATCTCGAACTTGGTGATGTGTTCGGCGAGGGTCTTGCCGAGGCCGCCGTCGATCTCCGAACGCAGCTTGCGCAGCTTCTCGACGGTGTCCGGCGGCAGCGGCTCGCCGATCCAGCCCCACAGGACGGTCCGCAGCTTCGGGTCGGTGTGCAGGCAGATGCCGTGGTCGACGCCGTAGACGTGGCCGTCGACGCCGGGCAGGAGGTGCCCGCCCTTGCGGTCGGTGTTGTTGGCGACGACGTCGAGGACGGCCAGGTCGCGCAGCCCGGGGTGGTCGGCGTGGGCGAGCACCGCCGGCTCGCCGAGCCGGTCTTGGGCGTGCAGCACCGGGCGCCAGCCGTCGGGGACCTCGTCCGGCGGCAGGACTTCCACCAGGTCGTCTTCGGTGGTTTCGATCCACAGCTGGACCATGCCGGGGCCGAAGGGGCCCTCGCGCAGCACGGTCGGCGGGATCGCGCCGATGCCGGTGGCGTCGGCGATGATCGCGGTGGCGACCTCGCGCCCGGCCAGGGTGCCGTCCGGGAAGTCCCACAGCGGCCGCTCCCCCGACACCGGCTTGTAGACGACCCGGCCGGTGACGCCGTCGAGCTCGATGGCGCAGAAGAGCGTGACGTTGGAGGCGTCGACCAGCCGGCCTTCGACGTCGATGCGGCCGTGGGTGACGAGTTCGCGGGCAGCGGGATCGGCCGGGGCAGGCGTCATGGTCAGTCTTCGTCCGCGTCGGTTTCGCGCCGGTAGCCGTTCTGCCGCGGGCAGATGTGGCCGGCGGGGTCGAGCGGCTCCCCGCACAGCGGGCAGGGTTTGCGGCCGGCGTTGACGACGCGGTCGGCGCGCTCGGCGAAAGCGCGGGCGGCGGCCGGGCTGAGGAACACGCGGACGGCGTCCGGGCCTTCCTCGGTGTCGTCGAGCACGACCGTTTCGTCGACCTCGCCCTCGGTGATGGCGAGCAGCTCGATGACGACCGCGCTGCTGTCGGCGTCCCAGCCGAGGCCCATGGTGCCGACGCGGAACTCCTCCTCGACCGGCACCGTGAGCGGGTCGAGGTCGACGAGGTCGTCGGGAGCGTCGTCGGGCACTTCGGCACCGAACCGGCTGGCGACCTCCTCCAGCAGGGAGCTCAGGCGTTCGGCGAGCACGACCACCTGTTGTTTCTCGATGGTGACGCTGATCGTGCGCACGTCCTCCGAAGCCTGGAGGTAGAACGTGCGATCGCCGGGCTCGCCGACGGTGCCGGCGACGAACCGATCCGGCTGGCGGAAGACGTGGATTACGCGAGACATAGCACTGACGACCCTAGGCCACCGGCGCATGATCGGCATCCGCCGCCCCACCGTTGGCGGCCCGCTAGCCTCGGGGGGTGTCTCGGATCTCCCCGTACGGATCGTGGTCGTCGCCCATCACCGCCGCCGAGGTGGCCGCCGCCGGCGGCGGCCCGCAGTGGCTCGACGTGGTCGGCGGCGAGGTGTGGTGGGCCGAGGCGCGGCCCGGTGAGCAGGGCAGAGTCGCGCTGGTGAAGGCCGTTCCCGGCGGGACGGAGGACGTGCTGCCGCCGCCGTGGAACGTCCGCAACCGGCTGCACGAATACGGCGGACGGCCGTGGGCGGTCGCCGGAGGTGTCCCGGTGTTCACGCACTGGGCCGATCAGCGCGTGTACGCGCAGAGCGAAACCGGCGTGGTGGCGATCACTCCGGAGCCCGCGGAGCCGCAGGGCGTCCGCTACGGCGACCTGCGGGCCGGGCGGCCGGGTGAGGTGTGGGCGGTCCGGGAGCGCAGCACCGGGCCGCGCCCGGCGGACGTCGAACGGGAGCTGGTGGCGATCGCGGTGGACGGCGGCGGTGAGCGGGTGCTGGCCGCGAGCCACCGGTTCCTGACGGTGCCGAAGCTGTCCCCGGACGGGCGGCACGCGGCCTGGTTCGGCTGGGACCACCCGCTGATGCCGTGGGACGGCACCGAGCTGTGCGTGGCGCCCGTCGCCGGGGACGGCTCGTTCGGGCCGCACCGGGTGCTGGCCGGCGGCCCGGACGTCTCGGTGTGCCAGGTCGAGTGGGAGACGCCGGCGTCGCTGCTGGCGGTGCTGGACCCGGACGGCTGGTGGAACCTGCACCGGATCGGCCTCGACGGTTCGGCGGTGAACCTGGCGCCGGTGGAGCGGGAGCTCGGCGGGCCGCTGTGGAAGCCGGGGTCGCGGTGGTTCGCGGCGCTGGGCGGCGGGCGGTACGCGGCGCTGTCCTCGGGACGGCTGGTGGTGCTCGACGAGGCCGACGGTTCGGTGACGCCGGTGGCCGGCGAGCTCACGGCGTGGTCTTCGACCGCCTTCACGGTCGACGGGCCGGACGTGGTGGGCGTGGCCGGCGGCCCGGAGCGGGAGGCCGCTGTCGTGCGGGTGTCCCCCGGCGGCGCGGTGGCGGACCTGACGCCGCAGCCGTCCCTGCCGCACGCGTACCTACCGGTGCCGCAGGAGCGGGTGTTCAGCACGGCGGACGGCGAGGCCGTGCCCGTGGTCCTGTACCCGCCGCGGAACCCGGAGTTCACCGCGCCCGAGGGTGAGCGTCCGCCGCTGCTGGTCTACGTCCACGGCGGCCCGACCGGGCAGCACCTGCCGCAGCTGGATCTGGAGGTCGCGTACTTCACCAGCCGCGGCATCGGCGTGGCGGCGGTCAACTACGGCGGGTCGACGGGGTTCGGGCGCGCTTACCGGGAGCGGCTGCGGGAGCAGTGGGGCGTGGTGGACGTGGCCGACTGCGTCGCGGTGGCCGAGGCGCTGGTGGCGGCCGGGCTGGCCGACGGGGACCGGCTGGGCATCCGCGGGGGCAGCGCGGGCGGGTTCACCGCGGCTGCGTCGCTGACGACGACGAAGACCTACCGGGCCGGGACGGTGATGTACCCGGTGCTGGACCTGGCCGGGTGGACCGGCACCGAGGGCGACACGCACGACTTCGAGTCGCGGTACCTGGACGGGCTGGTCGGCCCGCTGCCGCAGACGCGGTCGCGGTATATGGCGCGTTCGCCGCTGGCGAACGTCGGGAAGCTGGCCGGGCCGGTGCTGTTCCAGCAGGGCCTGGAGGACCGGGTCTGCCCGCCGGAGCAGGCCGACCGGTTCGTGGCGCAGCTGGCCGGGGGCGGGATCCCCTACGCCTACCAGCGGTTCGCCGGGGAGCAGCACGGGTTCCGGCAGGCGGCGACGATCGTGGCGGCGCTGGAGGCGGAGCTGTCCTTCTACGGTCAGGTGTTCGGGTTCGAGACGCCGGGCGTGGCGCGGCTGGAGCTGTCGCGGTGAGGCCGCCGCGGTTGCGGGCCGGCGACACGCTGGCGCTGGTGGCGCCGGCCGGGCCGGTGCCGGCGGACCTGCTGGAGAAGGCGCTGCCGGTGCTGCGCGGCTGGGGCGTGGAGGTGCGGGTCGGGCCGTGCGTGCGTGCGTCGCCGGGGTCTCCGCCGTACCTGTCAGCTCCGGACGCGGCGCGCGCGGCGGAGTTCACCGAGGCGTGGCTGGATCCCGGGGTCCGGTGCGTGCTGGCGGCTCGCGGCGGCTACGGCGTGCAGCGGATGCTGGACCTGGTGGACTGGGCGGCGCTGCGCGCGGCGGGCCCGAAGGTGCTGGCCGGGTCGTCGGACATCACGGCGTTGCACCGGGCGGTGGACGTCCACCTCGGACTGTCCACAGTGTTCTCGCCGATGCCGGCGAGCGTGCTGTTCGACGACTTCGCGCAGGAGCACCTGCGGCGGTCGCTGTTCGAGCCGGAGCGGAACCTGGTGGTGCGGGGCGGGTCGGCGCTGGTGCCGGGCCGGGCGTCGGGGCTGCTGGTGGGCGGCAACCTGTCCCTGCTGGCGGCCGGGATCGGCACGCCGGAGCACGGGTCGGCGCGGGAGGCGATCGTGCTGCTGGAAGACGTGACGGAGAGCGTGTACCGGCTGGACCGGATGCTGACGCAGCTGCTGCGCAGCGGCTGGTTTTCCGGGGTGCGCGGGATCGTGCTGGGTTCGTGGGCGGCGTGCGGCGAGGCGGCGGACATCCGGGCGCTGGTGGTCGACCGGCTGGTGCCGCTGGGGGTGCCGCTGGTGGAGGAGTTCGGGTTCGGGCACGTGGCGTCGTCGCCGACGTTGCCGCTGGGGGTGCCGGTGACGCTGGACGCGGACCTGGGCACGTTGACGTTCGACAGCCCGGCGCTGACGTGAGGCTTTCGTCGGAGGAGGCCCGGGAGCGGTTCGCCGCGGCGCGGGTGGCCCGGCTGGCGACGGTGTCGGGTTCCGGGGTACCGCACCTGGTGCCGGTGACGTTCGCGGTGCGGGGTGACACGGTGGTGTTCGCGGTGGACCACAAGCCGAAGTCTTCGACGGCGTTGCGGCGGCTGGCGAACATCGCGGCGAACCCGGCGGTGTGCTTCCTGGCCGATGGCTACGACGAGGACTGGTCACGGCTGTGGTGGGCGCGGGCGGACGGGGTTGCGCGGGTGGAGCCGCCGGGGGCCGAGCCGGTGTCGTGGCTGGTGGCGAAGTACTCGCAGTACGCGGCGCGGCCGCCGGAGCACGCGGTGGTGGTTACCGAGGTGCGTCGGTGGAGCGGCTGGACGGGCTCGGCACCGGGGTCCTGAAGGCCGTTGCTTCGGTTGAGTGGGTATTCTCGCCGGTGGCGGCAATCCCGGTGCCGCAAAGACGGGCGATCGGGTGCCGGAGACCGGGAGTTTCCGCCACTCGCGCCCGTACCAGCGCCCGTTAATCCGCTGTCGCCGGCCGGGTCGGCCTGGCATCGTTCCGGCGTGACGTACGAGGAGCGGAAGCACGCCGGCCGGTACTACGGCGTGCAGTTCATGTATGCCGTGCCGGACGACGCGTGGTTCGTCGAGCTGAGTGACGTCACGTCCGGCTCGGTGATCATGATTGGGGTCGTGCCTGACGAGAACCTGACGGTGGAGCCGGCCGTGCGCGTCTGCGCGCCGGCGGGGCACTGCGTTCCGTTCGAGGTCATGGCGTGGTTCATGGAGAAGATCGCGGAAGAGATCGCGCGCAGCCGCCCGGCTCCGAACGCGCCGGGGTGACTGGTGGTGTCGATCCCCAGCCCGGTCTGGTCACCGGGACCAAAGGCGTTGTCCGCCGCGGGACCGGCCGAGCTCTTCCCCGTCGCGGGCGAGGGCTTCGATTCCGCTTCCACAAGATCGCGTTGATCACCTGGCGGTGATCCCGCCACCGCTCAGCCGCTTACAGGACCCGCCCTAGTCGCGGAGGAACTTCTCCGGGCGGCGCCAGGCGTCGATGACGCCCAGGGGGTCCGGGCGCAGCAGGGACGCCGCCGAGTACAGGCTGGCCACCACGACTCCGGCGATGAACCACCAGTCGTAGAGGGCCTGCTCGCCCGTCGGGTAGTACACCAGGGTCACGAACACCGACACCGCCACCACCAGGGCCAGGTGGCGCGGTTGCCACTTGAACGCCGACAGGAGCACGAAACCCCAGGTCAGGTACCACGGCAGCGTCGGGGGCATCAGGATCGCGACCGCCAGGAGCGAAATGCCGGCCCGGTAGACCGCTTCCGTGCCGCCGCCGCGGGCGAGCCACCACTGGCGGATGCCGAACGCGACCAGCAGGAGCATGCCGGCCGCGCGGGCGACCGTCACGAACGGCGATACCTGGACGTCCACGATCAGGTGGACCAGGTTGTAGAACACCTCGCCGATGCCCGTCGGGATGTTGAGCCAGTTGGCGATGAGCTGGGGGGCCTTGAGCCCGGACCACCAGCCCAGGTTGAGCGAGCCGAGCGAAATCCAGGTGCCGGCGACGAACACCGGGAGGAACAGGCCGACCGAGGCGGCGCCGGCGCGCAGGAAGTTGCGGACCTTGGACTCGCCGGGCAGGTGGTTGGCCCACATCCAGACGATGAACGGCAGGGCGATCGCCGCGGTGGGCTTGATCAGCATGCCGATGGTGACCAGGACGACCGCGGCGACGTGCTTGCGTTCCAGGGCGGCGAGGACGCCGATGGTGAGGAACGCGAGCATCATCAGGTCGTTGTGCGGGCCGCCGAAGAGGTGGATGACCATCATCGGGCTGGCCACCGCCAGCCACAGCGCGACCGGGAGCTTGCCGCCGAGGTGCTTGACCAGCCGCGGGAGTGCCCACAGCGTCCCGGCCAGTCCGACGAGCAGCACGACGCGCATGAGGATGACGCCGAGGATCATGTTGTCGCCGGTGGTGGCGACCACGCCCTTGGAGATGAGCAGGAACAGCGGCCCGTACGGCGCCGGGGTGGTCTGCCAGAGCGGGTGGACGTTCTGCACCACGTTCGGCAGCACGTCGAGCTCGGCGGGGCCGTTGGCGTACGGGTCGAGCCCGTAGAGCAGCTGGGCGCCCTGGCCGAGGTAGGAGAAGACGTCGCGGGTGAACAGCGGCGGCGACACCAGCAGCGGCGCCATCCAGCAGCCGGCGGCGACGAGGATCGGGCGGCTGCCGATGCGGCCGGCGAGCACGTAGCGGCCGAGCCGGACCCAGGCCCAGACGACCAGGCCGAAGCCGGTGTAGAGGACGGCGTTGGCGAGCATGCGGCCGTGGCCGTAGCGGACCCACGACAGCGGGCCGTGGCCGAGCACGGGGTCGGAGATCAGGATGCCGCCCGCACCGAGCGCGGCGACCATCAGCAGGGTGCTGCCGACGGTGCCCATCGCGATCGTGCGGTAGGGGAATCGCGAGGGCACGCGGAGCCGCTCGGCCAGTCCGGTCGAGGGCGTCTGTGCGGGGTCGGTGGTGGTCGCCATTTCCGTTCGGAGATTACACACCGCGCTCGTGCGGAGTTCCCGCAGTATCAGGTTTCGACCGGGCGGCGCTGGGCGGTGCCGCCGGGGAGGGCGGCCAGGAGCGACTTCGTGTACTCGTGCTGCGGGTCGAGCAGGACCTGTTCGACGGTCCCGGTTTCCACGAGCTCGCCGCGGTACATCACGGCGACGCGGTCGGCGATGTTCCAGGCCAGGCCCAGGTCGTGGGTGATCACCAGGGCGGCGAGGCCGAGTTCGCGGCGCAGCCGCAGCAGCAGGGCGAGGATTTCGCCGCGGACGGACGCGTCGAGCGACGCGACCGGTTCGTCGGCCACCACCACCGACGGTTCGAGCGCCAGTGCGCCGGCGATGACGACGCGCTGGCGCTGGCCGCCGGAGAGCTGGTGCGGGAGCCGGTCGGCGTACTTCTCCGCCGGGCGCAGCTCGGCCGCTTCCAGGGCCCGGTGGACGACCGCGCGCTCGTCGGCGAGCCGGTGGATCCGCGGCCCCTCGGCGACGGCCTCGTACACCGTGTGGCTCGGGTTGAGCGCGCTCGTCGGGTCCTGCAGGACGAGCTGGACCTGGCGGCGGTAGGCCTTGAGGCCGGCCCCGCCGGTCGGCACCGGGTCGCCCGCGTAGCGGACCACGCCGGAGTCGGGTTTCTGCAGGCCGAGCAGCGTCCGGGCGAGGGTGGTCTTGCCGGAGCCGGACTGGCCGACCAGCGCGACGATCTCGTCGCGCGCCACGGTCAGGTCGACCCCGGCGACGGCGTCGATGCGCTTGCCGGTGCGGTCGCGGAAGGACACGCGCAGGTTCTCCGCGGCCAGCAGCGGCTCGCCCGCCACCCGTTCGGCGGGTTCGGGCGGCAGCGGGTTGCTGGTGGCCGGGGCGAAGCGGGACACCGGGTCGCCGACGGTCGGGAACGCGGCGGCCAGCGCCCGCGTGTGCTCGTGGCGGGGCGCGCCCATCACCTCGGCGCTGGGGCCTTCTTCGACGATCTGCCCGTCGTACATCACGGCGATGCGTTCGCAGGTGGCGGCGAGCACGGACAGGTCGTGGCTGATCATGATCAGCCCGATCCGCTGTTCGGCGACCAGGCGCGAGAGCAGGGCGAGGACCTGGGCCTGGACGATGACGTCGAGGGCGGTGGTCGGTTCGTCGGCGATGATCAGCCGCGGTGAGCAGGCCAGGGCCATGGCGATCATGACGCGCTGCTTCTGCCCGCCGGACAGTTCGTGGGGGTAGGCGCCGGCCCGGCTCGGGGGCAGGTCGACCTGGGTGAGCAGGTCGGCGACGCGGGCGCTGACCTCGGCGTCGGACAGGGCTTTGCCGGCCGGGGGGTGCAGCCGCAGCGGTTCGGCGATCTGCTCGCCGATCCTGCGGACCGGGTTGAGCGCGTGCATGGCGCCCTGGAACACCACCGACGCTTCCGCCCAGCGGACCGCGCGCAGGCGGCCCCACTTCATGGCCGTGACGTCTTCGCCGTCGAGCAGGATTTCGCCGGTGATCTTCGCCGTGCGCGGCAGCAGGCGCAGCACGCTCATGGCGACGGTGGACTTGCCGGAGCCGGATTCGCCGGCGACGCCGAGGGTGCCGCCGGGGTCGAGGGTGAGGTCGACGCCGCGGACGGCGGGGACGTCGGTGTCCCCCACCGCGTAGGTGACGTCGAGGCCGGTGAGCTGCAGCAGCGGGGTGGTCACTTCTTCAACCTCGGGTTGAACACGGTCTCCAGGCCCCGGCCGACCAGGGTGAAGAAGAGGACGACGAGGACGATGGCGATGCCGGGCGGGAGCACGTTCCACCAGGCGCCGCGGCTGATGGCGCCGTTGTTGAGCGCGTTTTCCAGCACCAGGCCCCAGGTGATGGAGTTGGGGTCGCCGACGCCGAGGAAGGACAGGGTCGCGTCGGCGATGACGGCGTTGCCGACGACGAGGGTGGTGTTGGCCAGGACCAGCGGCATCACCCCGGGCAGGACGTGCCGTCCGATGATGTGCAGGTGACCGCCGCCGAGGGCGTGGGCGCGCTCGATGTAGGGGCGGCTTTCGATGGTGAGGGTCTGGGCGCGGACCAGCCGGGCGGTGCTGGGCCAGGCGGTGAGGCCGATGGCGACGATGATCGTGCCGACGCCCTTGGGCAGCACCGCCGAGAGCGCGATGGCGAGGATCAGCGAAGGCAGGACCAGGAAGAAGTCGGTGAAGCGCAGCAGCGTCGCCGACACCCAGCCGCCGAAGTGGGCGGCGGTGATGCCGATCAGGGTGCCGATGACGACCGACAGCAGCGCGGCGGAGAACCCGACGAGCAGGGAGATCCGGGTGCCCCAGACGGTCATCAGCAGCACCGAGCGGCCGAAGTTCTCGGTGCCGAGCCAGAACTCGGCGTTCGGCGGGGACAGCGGTGCCCCGGTGGCCTTGGTGACGTCGAGGCCGGTCTGGTCGCTGATCAGCGGCAGCAGCAGGGCGACGAGCACGGTGGCGCCGAGCAGGACGAGCCCGGCGAGGGCGGCGCGCTGGGCGGCGAATTCGCGCCAGGTCCCCTTGAGCGACGCGCGGCGGCGGGCCCAGGCGATCTGCCGGGGTGTCTCGGCGGTGGTCATGAGGTACGCACCCTGGGGTCGAGCACGCGGTAGAGCAGTTCCGCGAGCAGGTTCATCAGCACCACGGCGCTGGCCAGCACGGTGAACACGCCTTGGAGCACCGGCAGGTCGGGGCCGTGGAGGGCGTCGTAGGTCAGCTGGCCGAGGCCGGGCCAGCTGAACACGGCTTCGACGGTGACCGCGCCGGCGAGGACCTGGCCGAACTGCATGAACACCAGCGTGGTGGTGGGCAGCAGGGCGTTGGGGACGGCGTGGCGGCGGCGGACGAGGTCGTCGCGCAGGCCCTTGGCGCGGGCGGTGGTGAGGTAGTCGGCGTTCATCTCCCCCAGCAGCGACGACCGCATGATGAGCATGTACTGGGCGTAGAACACCGCCAGCAGCGTCACGCACGGCAGCACCAGGTGGTGCAGGACGTCGAGGGTCTGGGACAGGACGTCGGGGGCGGCGTCGGGTGAGTGCATGCCGCGGCTGGGGAACAGGCCGCCGGTGACCACGAGCAGCATCAGGCCGAGCCAGAACTGCGGGACCGACCACAGCGTCAGCGCGATCCCGGTCTGGCTGCGGTCGAAGAAGCTGTCGCGGCGCCAGGCGGCGCGGATGCCCAGCCACAGGCCGAGGACCACGGCCAGGAGGGTGGCGCTGCCGACGAGCAGGATGGTCGGCCAGAGGCGTTCGCCGATCATGTCGGCGACCGGGCGGCCGTTGTTGAGCAGCCGGGATTCGCCGAGGTCGCCGTGCAGCAGGTCCCACAGGTAGTTGCCGAACTGGACGAGCACGGGCTTGTCGAGGCCCATCTTTTCGCGCAGTTCGGCGAGCTGCTGGGGGCTGGTGACGCGCTCGCGGGTCATCGCCGCGGCCGGGTCGCCGGGCAGCATCCGGAAGAGGAAGAAGAACAGCACGATCACCAGCAGGATGCTGATGACGGCTTCGATGAGCTTCGTGAGCACGAACCGGGCCGTGCCGGTCCCGCCGCGGTGCTCGTCGGGGCCGGCGAGCACCGCGGCTTGTTCGGGGGCGGTCATGTCCTACTCGCGGTCTTCGGAGGTCTTGGTGCGGCGGCTCAGTGCGATGCCGCCGCCGACGAGGACGAGGACGACGACCGCGCCGATGACGATCCACAGCACGGTGTTGCCGCTGCCGGAACCGTCGGTGTTCGTGGTGCCGGCCGGGGTGGCGCCGTAGACGCCCCAGTAGCCGGTCTGCTCGAGGATGGCGCCCTGGGGCTGCGGCTGGGTGGTGAAGCCGGAGAACTTGTCCGAGCGGTAGGCCTCGAGGGCGTTCTGGTAGTCCAGGACGATGGTCGGGACCTGGCTGTAGAGCCGGGCCTGTGCCTGCTTGACGTATTCGGCGCGCTTGGCGTCGTCGGTTTCGGTGAGCTGCTTCTTGTACAGCTCGTCGTAGGCGGCGTCGCAGAAGAAGGTGTCGGTGCTGCCGCCCTTGCCGTCGGCGGTGGGGCGGGCGGCGCAGGTGTGCAGCGACAGCGCGTAGTCCGGGTCGGGGTTGGTGCCGTAGCCACCGATGGCGAGGTCGTACTTGCCGGTCTCGGTGCGGTCGGACAGCTCGTCGTCGGAGACGAGGTCCTGCTTGACGGTGATGCCGATGTCCTTGAGCCAGCCGGTGACGTACTGGGCGACGCCCTGGTCGTAGCTGCGGTTGGCGTGGCCGGTCAGGCGCAGTTCCAGCTTGGCGCCGCCGGGGGCGGTGCGGACGCCGTCGGGGCCCTTCTTGTAGCCGGCCTGCTCGAGGGTGGCGTTGGCGGCGGCGAGGTCGAACTTGATGCGCTCGGCGTCGCTGGGGTCCCAGTGGTAGGCGGCGTAGACGGCGGGCACGACCCCGCCGCCGACCTGGCCGAGGCCCTTGAGGACCTTGTCGACGATGGTCTTGGTGTCGACGGCCTGGGCGATGGCCTTGCGGAGGTTGAGGTCCTTGAGGACCGGGTTGCCGTCGCCGATGGGGTGGTCGGCGTTGTCGGTGACGCCGAAGTTGAGCGTCAGTTCGTCGTAGCGGCGGCCGGGGGCGGCGTTGGTGGTGATGCCCTGCTGGCCCTGCAGCGCGGCGAACTGGTTGGGGTTGAGCCGGTTGATGACGTCGACTTCGCCCTGCTTGAGCGCGTTGACCGCGGCTTCGGTGTCCTTGAACTGCAGCAGCTGCAGTTCGTCGATCTTGGGGGCGCCGCGCCAGTAGTCCTTGTTGGCCTTGAACTTGACGTACTCGTTGGGCTTGTACTCGGTGAGCTGGAAGGGGCCGTCGGAGACGCCGGCGACGGCGAGGGTGTCGGTCTGGGGGGACTTGAGGTCCTTGACCGGCTCCCAGATGTGCTGCGGCACGATCGGGACGTCGAGCAGGTTCATGTTGACCTGCACGGTCTTGGTCTTGATGACGAGCGTGGTGTCGTCGGGTGCGGTGACCGTCTCGAAGTTGGCCACGTAGTTGCCGTTGGCCGTGCGGGCGTTCTCGTCGGTGAGCATCCGGTTGAACGTGTACGCCGCGTCCTTGGCGGTGACCGGCTGCCCGTCGCTCCACTTGACGCCGCTGCGGATCTTGAAGGTCCAGGTCAGCTTGTCCGGCGACGGGGTCCAGGACTCGGCGAGCGCGGGTGACGCTTCGGCCTTCGCCGCGTCCGGGACGGTGAGGAACTCGAAGGTGAACCGGCCGATCTGGGTGGACGCCGAGAGCACGGCGGTGAAGGGGTTGAGGTGGTCGATGCCGGTGGTGAGCGCGACCCGCAGCACCTTGGCCTGCTGGGCCTGGGCGGGGACGGCGAGCGGGATCGCCGTCAGCGTCGCGGCCGCGACAACCGCGCCCACGCGGGCGAGCCGCCCGGATCTGCGTTGGAACTGCACCGAAAACCACCCCATCGTTCGCTTGTGAGCCTCCCCAAGGACGAGAAGTAACCACATACCGGGACAATCGCGCAATATGTTGCCACCTCGGCAGGTGCCCGATCGTTATCGATCCACCGGCCGTCACGCTGAGTGACATCCGGGGTTCGCGGTGTTCCGCGTCCGGGTGCGGGACGCGCTGGCTAGAGTGCCCGGCATGCGCATCCTGATCTCGGCGGACATGGAGGGCGCCACCGGCGTCACGTGGACCGACGACGTCGTGCCCGGTTCGCCGCAGTGGGACCGCTTCCGGCGGTTGTTCACCGGCGACGTCAACGCGGTGCTGGCCGGCCTGTTCGAGGCCGGGGCGAGTGACGTCCTGGTCAACGAAGCCCATTCTTCGCAACGGAACCTGCTGCTGGAGGACCTCGACCCGCGGGCGCGGATGCTCACCGGGCGGCACAAACCGCTGTCGATGATGCAGGGCATCGATTCCGGGGTGGACGGGGTGGTGTTCCTCGGCTACCACGCCGGTGCCGGCTTCGACGGGGTGCTGTCCCACACCTACCTGGAGAACCAGATCACCGGGGTGTGGCTGGACGACGTCCCGGCGAGCGAGGGGCGGCTGAACGCGGGCATGGCGGCCGAGTACGGCGTCCCTGTCCTGCTCGTTTCGGGTGACGACAAAACGTGCGACGACGCCCGTGATTACGCTCCGGAGGCGGAGCTGGTCCAGGTGAAGGAGTGCGTGAGCCGGTACGCGGCGATCTGCCTGCCGCCGTCGCGCACGGCGGAGCTGCTGACCGCCGCGGCGGCCGAGGCGCCGGCGCGGGCCGGCCGGGAGGAGCGGCAGGTCCGGCCGCACCGGATCGAGGTCGAGTTCGACGCGAGCCACCTGGCGCAGTCGACGGCGGTGATCCCGACGGTCGAGCAGATCGGGACGCGCCGCGTCGGGTTCGACGCGCCGGACATGACCGAGGCGATGAAGTGCTTCAAGGTCGTCACGGCGATCGCGGCGGGGGCGGTGCAGGGCATCTATGGCTGACGTGGCGGACGTTGTCGAGCTGTGCGCGGACCTGATCCGGTTCGACACGACCAACCGCGGCGACAACGACGCCAACCCCGAGCGGCTCGCCGCGGAGTACGTGGCCGCGTTCCTCGACGGCCTCGGCATCCCGTCGCGGATCCTCGAGGCGGCGCCGGGGCGGGCGAGCGTGATCGCCCGCGTGCCCGGCAGGGACCCGTCGCTGCCGGCGCTGCTGGTGCAGGGGCACCTGGACGTCGTCCCGGCGGACGCCGCGGACTGGTCGGTGCCGCCGTTCGCCGGCGAGGTGCGCGACGGCTACCTGTGGGGCCGGGGCGCGACCGACATGAAGGACTTCGTCGCGATGGTGCTGGCCGCGCTGGCGGGCGGGGTGCGGCCGCGGCGGGAGCTGGTGCTGGCGTTCGTCGCCGACGAGGAGGACCGCGGTGAGTGGGGCGCGCACTGGCTGGTCGACCGGCACCCGGCGTTGTTCGAAGGGTGCGCGGCGGCGATCGGCGAGTCGGGCGGCTACACCTACCACGTGCCCGCCGCCGACGGCCGGGACGTGCACCTCTACCCGGTCGGGACGGCCGAGCGCGGGACGGCGCACCTGCGGCTGACCGCGCGCGGCCGGGCCGGGCACGGGTCGCGCCCGAACGCCGAGAACGCCGTGACGCGGCTGGTGGGCGCGTTGCACCGGATCGGCGCGCACCGCTGGCCGGTGTCGCTGACGCCGGCGGTGCGGGCGTTCCTGGAGCGGACCGGCGCGGCGCTGGGCGTGCCGGTGGATCTGTCCACTTCGGACGGTGTGGACGCGGCGGTGGCGGCGCTGGGCCCGGCGGGCTCGCTGGTGGTGCCGACGGTGCGCAACAGCACGACCCCGACCATGCTGGACGCGGGCTACAAGGTGAACGTGATCCCGTCGACGGCAACGGCGCAGGTCGACGTGCGGGTGCTGCCGGGCACGGAGGAGTCGCTGCTGGCCACGCTGGACGAGCTGCTCGGCGAGGGCGTGACGCGGGAGTTCGTCGCGCACCAGCCGCCGGTGCAGGCGCCGGTGGGGTCCCCGTGGTTCGACGCGATGGCGTCGGCGTTGCGGGCGGAGGACTCCGAGGCGGTCGTGGTGCCGTACTGCCTGGGCGGCGGGACGGACGCGAAGGCGTTCGCACAGCTGGGGATCGACTGCTACGGCTTCGCGCCGCTGTGGCTGCCCAAGGGGTTCCCGTACCGGGCGATGGCCCACGGGGTGGACGAGCGGGTGCCGGTGGCGGGGCTGCACTTCGGCACCCGCGTCCTGGCCCGGTTCCTCGAGAGCTGTTAGCGGCCCAGCAGCGCGAGCAGGCTCTCCCAGTGCCGCTGGAGTGCGGTGGCGTCGAAGGCGTCGGTGTCGGCCATGGTGAAGCCGTGGACGGTGCCGGGGTAGATCTCGGAGCTGTAGTCGATCCCGGCGGTGTCCAGGGTCTGGTTGAGCTCGGCGAGCGCCTCGGGTGTCAGGTCGGTTTCGGCGTGGCCGAAGTGGGCCCGGGCGGTGAGGCGGCGGAGGGTGCCGGGCCCGGCCGCGGCCACGGGGGCGTGGAACGCGGCGAGGGCGCCCACCCGGTCCGGGTGGGCCGCGGCGGTGTGCGTGGCGAGGAGGCCGCCGATGCAGTACCCGGTCACCGCGACCGGTCCGGGTTCGACCTCGGGCTGGGCGGTGAGGAACGGGATGTAGGCGTCGGCGTCGCGCAGGATCCGGTCGGTGGTGTGCGCCTGGATCATCGGCATCAGCCGGGCGAAGATCGCGGGCCGGGCTTCCTCGCCGATGTGCTCGGGCAGGTCGAGCACCGGTGCGGGGCCGTGCCGGTAGAAGGGGTTGGGGACGAGCACGGAGTAGCCGTGGCCGGCCAGCTCCTCGGCCATCTCGCGGAGCACGGGCCGGATGCCGAAGCCGTCCGGGTACATCAGCACCCCGGGGTGCGGGCCGCCTTCGGCGGGGAATGCGGCGAAGGCGTCGGCTCGGCCGTCGGCGGTGGGGATCTGCAGTGACCGGGTGGGCATGATCGCCGAGCCTAGGCGACCCGGTCACGGCAGGACAACGAGTTTCCCGGCGGCGCGGTCCTCCTCCATGTACCGGTGGGCGGCGGCGATGTCGTCGAGGGCGAAGACCCGGTCGACGTGCGGGCGGTAGGTGCCGGCTTCCACTTCGGTGACGATCCGCTGCAGCACGCCGGTGGCGCCCTTGAGGTTGTCGCTGTGGAACGCCGTCAGCTTCGTGCCGGAAGGCATCTGCGCGATCGGTTCGAAGTCCGGGACGAGCCAGCCGCTGAGCGAGCCCGCGACGCAGACCGTGCCGCCGCGGCGGACCAGGTGCAGGGACTCCACCGCCGTGCGGGCGCCGACGAGGTCGAGGACCCAGTCCGGGCCTTCGGGCCACAGCCGGGTCAGGGCGGTCAGGGGGCCGCCGTCGTCGATGAGGGCGTGGGCGGTCAGTGCGGCCGCCTTTTCGGGGCGCCGGGTGGTGGCGGCGACCTCCAGGCCGTGGCCGGCCGCGATCGACGCGGCGGCGAGGCCGACCGAGGACGTGCCGCCGCGGATGAGCAGCCGTCCGTGGCTGCCCGGGCCGATGCCGAGCGCGTCGAGGGCGCCGTGGGCGGTCAGGTACGTCTCGGGCAGCGCGGCCAGGACGTCCCAGGGCAGCGTGGTCGTCAGCGGCATCAGCAGCGCGTTGGGCAGCAGGGCGTATTCGGCGTAGCCGCCGTCGAAGGCCCGGCCCATCTCCCCCATCACCGCCGCGACTGTCGTTCCCTCGGGCAGGCGGGGGTCGGTCGAGGCGGCCACGGTGCCCACGCATTCGATCCCGAGCACGCGCGGGAACCGCACGCCCGGGGAGTGTCCCTGCCGGGTCCGCAGCTCCGACCGGTTGAGGCCGGTCCCCCGGACCCGCACCAGGCTCCAGCCCGCCCGCACCGCCGGGACCGGCAGTTCCCGGACCTCCAGCACCTCCGGGCCGCCGGCCCGGACGCACACCGCCGCTCGCATCGTCGTCATGCGTCCCACTGTCACCGGCGGGAGCGGTGGCCGACCACCGGTAGAATGCCAAGTCATGCCCATTGGCCGCCAAGTCGAGCCCACGTCGCGGATCTGGCCGTCCGGCGGAGTCCACCTGTGGCCACCGGGGGGAATGAGCGACGCGGACTCCCACGATCGCGGGCACCTGGTCTACGCGGCGCGGGGCGTGCTGTCGGTGCACACCGAACGGGGGACGTCGATCGTGCCCGCCAACCGGGTGGCCTGGACGCCCGCCGGGTTCGTCCACCGGCACCGCGCCCACGGCCACACCGACATGCGGATCGTGTTCCTCCCGGCGACCCTGGCCCGGTTGGTGCCCGCCCGGCCTGCCGTGTTCATCGCTTCGGGCCTGGCCCGCGAGGTGCTGCTGGCCCTGACCGGCCCGCGCGAGTACGACCGGGCCGCGAGCGCGCGCCTGCGCCGGGTGCTGGTCGAGGAGCTGCGCGAAGCGCCCGAGCAGCCGCTGCACCTGCCCGAACCCCGCGACGACCGGTTGCGGGCCGTGGCGCGGCGGCTGTACGAGCACCCCGGGGACAACACGCCGCTGGCCGAGCTCGGGCGGGCGATCGGCGCCAGTCCGCGCACGCTGAGCCGGCTGTTCCGCGACGAGCTCGGCATGACGTTCCACGAGTGGCGCACCCAGGTGCGCGTCGGGCACGCGCTGGTCCTGCTCGCCGGCGGGCACGACACCGCCGCCACGGCCCGGGCGTGCGGGTGGGCGAACCCGAGCCACTTCATCGCGGCCTTCACCGCCGTCGTCGGGACGACACCGGGCCGCCACCGGGCTAACGGGTGAAGGTGGCCCAGTAGCGCGCGCCGTCGCGGACGGTGTCGAGGCCGACCAGCCGGACGCCGTCCTGGGCGACGGATTCGACCTCGGAGCGGCTGAACGGCCAGGGCGGGCTCTGCCAGTTCGCCATGTCCTGGTTCTCTTCGGCGACCTCGGACACGATCGCCGTGCCGCCCGGGGCGAGGAACGAGGCCAGCGACGTCAGGGCGGCGGGCCGGAAGTCGCGGGGCATGGCCTGGATGTTCATGATCTCCACGACGAGGTCGAACGCGCGGTGCCACGCGGACGGCGGGTTCAGCAGGTCCGCGACCACGTAGTCCACTGTGGACCGCGGGAAGCGGTCGCGGGCCGCGGCCACCGCGGTGGGGGCGACGTCGAAGCCCGTCACCGCCCAGCCGTGGGCCGACAGCAGTTCCGAGTCGTCGCCCAGCGCACTGCCCACGACCAGGGCCCGGCGGCCCTCGCCGGGGCGGGCCCAGGCGGCCAGGTCGGGGTGGGGCCGGCCGCGGGTCCAGGGGACTTCGGCTTCGCCGCGGGCGGCGGCGGTGTAGAGCCGGTCGAACCAGCCGGTCGGGTCGCCCTCGGCGAGGGAGGCGCGGGCGAGGACGCGGTCGGCGGGTTCCGGTGTCGTCATGATCGCGACCTTAGCGACGGCACCGGAGCCCACGGGACCGGTTTTCACGGCGCGTCCGGCCCCGGAATCGGTGTGGAGCGGCTCCCCCGCCCAGTAGGCGCGGTCGCCGCCCTTCTCGACGATCAGGGCGCGGCGGCGCTCCACGTCGAGGTCGGGCACGTTCGAGCCGAGCATTTCCTCGGCGCGGGCGCAGGTCTCGGCAGTGGTCAGCGGAGCAGGAGGTCCACGACGTGGTCGATGCGGTCGGCGCGCGATCCGGGCAGGAGGTCGGGGCCGGCGAGGTAGTCGGTCCACGCTTGCAGTTGGGCGGCGCCGCAGAAGAGCAGGGCGAGGGTGCCGGGGTCGGCGGCGGGGTCGAGGGCTCCGTGCCGCTGCCAGGCGGCGAGGTATGCGGTCATCTGCTGGACGGCGATCTGGGGGCCGGTGCCGTTGGCGGTGTTGGTCGCGCGGTAGGCCTCGAAGAGGGTGGCGTCGGAGACGGCTCCGGCGATCAAGGGCAGTGAAGCCGCGTAGTAGTGGATGGCCGCGTGGGCGGCGCCGGTCAGCGCGGTCTTCAGGTCCTCGGCGTGTGGCGTGGGCGGGGTGAGGGCGTCGCGCCAGGCCTTGAGTTCGGGCAGGTCGGTGGAGAGCAGTGTGGTGAGCAGGCCGAGCTTGCCGCCGAAGTTCTTGGTGATCGAGCCTTCGGCGGCGTCCGCGGCTTGGGCGATTTCGCGGGTGGTCAGCCGCGCGATGCCCTTCTCTCGCAGGAGCCGCGCGGCGGCGTCGAGGATCCGCTGCCGGGCGGGTGCAGCCATCGGAGGTCTCCGTTTCGTGACCGGGGTCTCGGTCGACTCGTGGTTGACAAGTGAGGTGAGTGCGCACCATAGTAGCCCCATCGCCGCAAAGTGAGGTGAGCGCGCACCTCACTTTGCGGTACCGATCTCGTCACCGCATCTCCATTTGCGCTCCTCACCCCCTCGAAAGGACCCCGTCTCATGAGCAACTCCGTCCCCGGGACCCGGAACGACCAGCACATCACCGGGATCGTCCGCGCCTTCTACGAACCGTTCCGCACCGGCGACACCGCGATCTACGGCGAGATCCTCGCGGAGGACTGGATCGACGTCCCGTTGGCGCCGGGGCAGGAGCAGGGACCGGGAGGAATGGCTGCCCAGATCGCGTTGTTCCGCCACGCCATGCCCGATTACGACGTCAAGCACGAGGACCTCGTCGCCGGAGGAGACCGGGTTGCGGTCCGGAACACCGTCAGCGGCACCCACCAGGGCGCTTTCATGGGGCACCAGCCGACCGGCCGGCGCATCGAGATGCGCACCATGGACATCCACCAGGTTCGTGACAACCGCATCGTCACCACCTGGCACCTCGAAGACTTCGCCGGACTGATGGCCCAGCTCACCGCACCGGCCGAAGCACCCACCCCTGGCGCCTGGAGGTAAGCCCGCCGGCGAAGGGCAGCCGAGGGCTGTCGCTCGGCGGGCGCAGGCGGTAGCCGTCGGGGTCGAGCGAGTTCGCCGTCGATGTCGAACCCGCGGACCAGCCGGCGCAGGTGGTCACGGAGCCGGTCGGCGGCGTCAGACGTGGTGGTGGCGAGGGTCGGTGCGGTGGTGGCGGCGAAGATCTCGAGTCGTCTCGGCGGTCCCCGTTTTCGGCGTTGTCTGATTCTGGCCAGGTTTGCCGGGCGGTCTTGACATCGATGTCACCCGCGAGTTTCCCTTCGTGGGCGCCGCCGGTCCCCGCCTGCGCGGCGCTGCTGAAATCCGCCCTCCGAGCTTGGAGCAACGATGCCCCGAAGCGCCAGACCGCCGGTCGCTTTCCTGGTGACCGCCGCCGTGGTCGCCGCCGGCCTGGTCGCCCTCCCCGCCGCGGCGTCCGCCGCCGAAGACGCCCTGCCCGCCGATTTCTCCTCCTCCTTCGAGCCCGGTGACGTCCAGCCGACGTGGACCGACACCGTCGACACCGACGCGGCCGGCAAGCCGCGCGCCTACGGCGTCAACGGAGCGAACGGCACCGCGATCCCCGGTGACATCCGCGGCAAGGTCACCGAGACCAGCGCCAGCAGTGAGAACACCGACGGCGGCGAGGTGGTGTCGAACCTCGTCGACGGCACGACGGACACGAAGTGGCTGTCGTGGGACCCGACGGCGTGGGCGCAGATCACGCTGTCGGAGCCGACGTCGATCACGCACTACGCGCTCTCCTCGGCCAACGACTTCGACGAGCGCGACCCGAAGGACTGGACGCTGCAGGGCTCCAACGACGCGAGCAGCTGGACCGACCTCGACAAGCAGACCGGCCAGACGTTCAGCGCGCGGTTCCAGCAGAAGGACTACAAGCTGGCCGCCCCGAGCGCGGCGTTCAAGTACTACCGCCTCGACGTCACCGCCAACAACGGCGGCCCGATCCTGCAGCTGTCGGAGCTGCTGCTGGCCAACGACGACCCGGCGCCGCCACCGCTGCCGAACATGCGCAGCTTCGTCGATTCCGGCCCGACCAGCGGCTACACGAACAAGAACCGCGTCGGCTTCACCGGGCTCAAGGCGTTCCGCTACTCCGGCAGCCAGACCGCGGCCGGGCACGGCTGGTCCTACAACAAGATCTTCGACGTCAACATCCCGGTCGTCGCCTCGACCGAGCTGTCGTACAAGGTGCAGCCGCAGTTCATCACCGGCGACCTGAAGTACCCGAGCACGAACGTCGCGATCGACCTGGCCTTCACCGACGGCACCTACCTGCGCAACCTGGGCGCGACCGACCAGTACGGCTTCCCGCTGACCCCGGAGGGCCAGGGCGCCTCGAAGGTGCTCTACGCCAACCAGTGGAACCTGGTGCGTTCGGCGATCGGGCAGGTGGCCAAGGGCAAGACGATCGACCGGATCCTGGTCGGCTACGACAACCCGAACGGGCCGGGCACGCTGCAGGGCTGGCTGGACGACGTGAAGGTGTCGGCGACCCCGACGCCGCCGGCGAGCCTGCGTCCGAGCGACAACGTGCTCACCACGCGGGGCACGATGGCCAACGGCACGTTCTCCCGGGGCAACAACTTCCCGGCCACGGCGGTGCCGCACGGGTTCAACTTCTGGACCCCGGTCACCGACGCCGGGTCGAGCAGCTGGCTCTACAACTACAGCACCCAGAACAACGCGCAGAACCTCCCGCAGCTGCAGGCCTTCGCCGTGAGCCACGAGCCGAGCCCGTGGATGGGCGACCGCGAGAGCTTCCAGGTGATGCCGTCCGCGGCCGCCGGGGTGCCCAGCGCCAACCGCGACGCACGGGCGCTGCCGTTCAAGCACACCGACGAGGTCGCGCGGGCGCACTACTACGGGGTGCAGTTCCAGAACGGGATCAAGACCGAGATCGCGCCGACCGACCACGCGGCGATGTTCCGGTTCTCCTTCCCGGGCACGGACTCCAGCCTGATCTTCGATAGCGTCAACAACTCCGCCGGGCTCACGCTCGACACCGCGTCCGGCACGCTCTCGGGCTACACCGAGACCAACGTGTACGCCGGGGCGGGCCGGATGTTCGTCTACGCGCAGTTCGACAAGCCGGTCACCGCGGGCGGCAAGCTCACCGGGCAGGGCCGCGACAACGTCACCGGCTACCTGCGCTTCGACGCCGGCGCCGACAAGACCGTCAACATGCGGATCGCGACGTCGCTGATCAGCGTCGAGCAGGCGAAGAAGAACCTCGCCCAGGAGATCGCCCCGGCGGCGACGTTCGACTCCGTGCGCGACGCGGCGCAGAAGGCGTGGGACGACCAGCTGAAGGTGATCGAGGTCGAGGGCGCGTCGAAGGACCAGCTCACGACGCTGTACTCGAACCTCTACCGGCTGTTCCTGTACCCGAACTCGGCCTACGAGAACACCGGCACCGCCGGCAAGCCCGCGTACAAGTACGCGAGCCCGGTGTCGCCGAAGGCCGGTGCGGACACCGCGACCCAGACCGGGTCGAAGGTGGTCGACGGGCAGATGTACGTCAACAACGGCTTCTGGGACACCTACCGGACGACGTGGCCGGCGTACTCGCTGCTCACGCCGGACATGGCCGGGAAGATGGTCGACGGGTTCGTGCAGCAGTACCGCGACGGCGGGTGGATCGCGCGCTGGTCCTCCCCCGGTTATGCGGACCTGATGACCGGCACGAGCTCGGACGTCGCGTTCGCCGACGCCTACCTCAAGGGCGTCCGCAACTTCGACGTGAAGTCGGCCTACGACGCGGCGATCAAGAACGCCACGGTGACGCCGCCGAACTCCGCGGTCGGCCGCAAGGGCCTGGACCAGGGCATCTTCCTCGGCTACACGCCCAACACCGCCAGCGAGGGCTTCTCGTGGGCGATCGAGGGCTACGTCAACGACTTCGGCATCGCCAACCTGTCGAAGAAGCTGGCCGACGAAGCCGCGCCGAACGACCCGCGCAAGGCGGAGTACCAGGAGAACTACGAGTACTTCACCAGCCGCGCCCAGCAGTACGTCAACCTGTTCGACCCGAGCGTCGGGTTCTTCCAGGGCAAGGACGCGAACGGGAAGTTCACCAAGACCAAGGACCAGTACGACCCGCGCTCGTGGGGCGGGGACTACACCGAGACCGACGGCTGGGGCATGGCGTTCACCGTGCCGCAGGACGGCCAGGGCCTGGCCAACCTCTACGGCGGCAAGGCCGGGCTGGCGAACAAGCTGGACCAGTTCTTCGCCGACCAGGAGACCGCCACCTTCCCCGGCTCGTACGGGGGCGTGATCCACGAGATGCGGGAGGCGCGGGACGTGCGGATGGGCCAGTACGGCCACTCCAACCAGCCGGCGCACCACCTGCTCTACATGTACGACTACGCCGGTCAGCCCGCCAAGACCCAGGCGAAGGTCCGTGAAGCGCTGTCGCGGCTGTACAACGGCAGCGAGATCGGCCAGGGCTACGCGGGCGACGAGGACAACGGCGAGATGTCCGCGTGGTACATCTTCAGCGCGCTGGGCTTCTACCCGCTGCAGATGGGCAGCCCGAACTACGCGATCGGGTCGCCGCTGTTCAAGAAGGCCACCATCCACCTGGCCGGCGGCAAGGACCTGGTGATCAACGCGCCGAAGAACAGCGCGAAGAACGTCTACGTCCAGGGCGTGAAGGTCAACGGCAAGGCGTACTCCTCGACGTCGCTGCCGCAGGACGTCATCGCCCGCGGCGGCACGATCGACTTCGATATGGGCCCGAACCCCTCCAACTGGGGCACCGGCCCGAACGACGCACCGAAGTCGATCACCACGGGTGACGCCGTGCCGACGCCGCTGCACGACGAGACCGGCCCCGGCAAGGGCACCCTGTCCACTTCGGACGGCTCGAACGCGGCGGCGCTGATCGACAACACCTCGCGCACCCAGGCCGCCGTCACCGGCGCCCTGCAGTACCAGCTCGACTCGACCGACGAAGCCGTCACGCACTACACGCTGACGTCCCAGACCGGTGCGGGCGACCCCAAGAGCTGGGTGCTGAAGGGCTCCTACGACGGCAAGACCTGGGCCGTGGCCGACCAGCAGACCGACCAGGCGTTCAGCTGGCGGCAGCAGACCCGCGCGTTCAAGGTGGCCAACCCGGCGCACTACGCCTACTACCGGCTCGAAGTGACCGCGACCAGCACCGGCGCCCCGGCGCAGCTGGCCGAGTTCGAGCTGCTGGGCAAGCCGGACGCTTCCTGCACGAAGACGATCACAGGCGCCGCCAACGGCCCGCTGTCGATCACCTCGGGCACGGTCTGCCTGCAGGACGCGACCGTGTCGGGCCCGGTGACGGTGACCGGCGGAGCGTCGCTGGTCGTCCGCGGCGGGTCCATCAAGGGCCCGCTGGCGGCGACCGGCGCCGGCCAGGTCGTGCTGAACCGCACGAAGGTGGGCGGCCCGGTGGCGATCACCGGGGCGACCGGCCCGGTGTCGATCGAGCTGACCGAAATCGGCGGCCCGGTGGCCCTGACCGGCAACCACGGGCCGGTGCTGACGTCCAGCACCGTCGGCGGCCCGCTGGCCTGCGCGGTGAACGACCCGGCACCGACGGACCACGACCTGCCAAACACGGTCCGCGGCCCGGTCGCCGGGCAGTGCACGAAGATGTAGTTCCGCGGCAAGCCCCGTGAAGGCCACCTCGAGCCGCTCGAGGTGGCCTTCACGGCGTTCGGGGGTTCTCGCGGAGCATGCCCGGGTGCAGTCGACCGGCTGCTCCCGCGCCACGGACCACCCGGAGGCGCGGCCCGGGTGGTCCCGCTCACCCGGCGCCCGTGGTCAGCCGGAGGAACGCCCGCAGAGCGCGCGGGCTGCGCCATCCGGCGGATACGGTGTGCGCATGTCCGACGCCGTGTTCTTCTCGTCCTTCGAAACCGGTGACCCGCAGCCGGCGGACCCCGGCCTGCACGTCGGCAGCGGCCCGGACCGCTCCCCCACGGCCAAGACCGGCGCCGGCTTCACCGGCACGCGTGCCCTGCGCTACACCGCCCGGCCGCACGCCGTCCTGTTCGAACTCGACGCACCCGTCACCGCGCGGACCGAGCTGTCCTATGTGGTCTTCCCCGTCGCCGACGGCGACATCCCGGCCTACCACGCCACCCGCGTCAGCCTGGACGTCGAGTTCGCCGACGGCACCTCCGCCGGCTTCGCCCCGGTCGACGACAAGACGCTGTGGGTGGACCAGTGGAACCTCGTCCGCCGGCCGCTGGGGGCGTTCGCCGGGCGCCGGATCAGCCGGCTCGTGCTGCGCACCGCCTCCCCCGCCGACGACATCGACGGCTGGCTCGACGACGTCCGGATCGCCGAGCGCCCCGAGCCGCCGCGCGACCCCGTCGACTGCGTGCGCACGACCCGCGGCACCCACTCCAGCGGCGAGTTCTCCCGCGGCAACAACTTCCCCGCGACGGCGGTGCCGCACGGGTTCAACTTCTGGACCCCGGTCACCGACGCCGGCGTCACCAACTGGCTCTACTCCTACCACCGCCACAACGACGAGCAGAACCGCCCGGCGCTGCAGGCGCTCGCGCTGTCGCACCAGCCCAGCCCGTGGATGGGGGACCGGCACACCTTCCACGTCATGCCCGGCACCGGCCCGGTCGAGCCCGACCGCCGCAAGCGCGCCCTGGCCTTTTCCCACGCCGACGAAACCGGCTCACCGCACCACTACGGGGTCCGGTTCGCCAACGGGATGACCGCCGACCTCGCCCCGACCTCGCACGCGGCGATCATGCGGTTCACCTTCCCGGACAAGCACGGCTGGCTGCTGTTCGACAACGTCCGCAACCGCGGCCGCCTCAAGATCTACCCCGACACCGGCGTGGTCACCGGGTACACCCGGGTCCGCAGCCGGCTCTCCGCCGGCGCCCGCCGGATGTTCGTCTACGGCGTCACCGACGCCCCCGCCACCCGCGGCGCCAAGGTCCGCCTCCCGCCGTGGCGGCGGGTCTCGGGCTACTTCGAGTTCGACGGCCCCGAGGTCACCCTGCGGATCGCGACCTCGCTGATCAGCCTCGCCCAGGCCAAGCGCAACCTGGAACTGGAAATCCCCGACGGGACGACGTTCGAGCAGGTCGCGGCCCAGGCCAGGCGCCTGTGGCAGGAGGAGCTCGGCCGCGTCGAAGTCGAAGGCGCCACCGAAGACCAGCGCACCACGCTGTACTCCAACCTCTACCGGCTGTTCCTCTACCCGAACGTCGCCCACGAAAACACGCCGAACGGCATCCGCCACGCCAGCCCGGTCGTGCGCCGCTGGTGGCCGAGCACCCGGCGGCGGACCGGCGCGAAGGTCGTCGACGGCGAGCTGTACGTCAACAACGGCTTCTGGGACACCTACCGCACCACCTGGCCCGCCTACGCGCTGCTCACCCCGCAGCGCTGCGCCCGGATGATCGACGGGTTCGTCCAGCAGTACCGCGAAGGCGGCTGGATCGCCCGCTGGTCCTCCCCCGGCTACGCGGACCTGATGACCGGCACCAGTTCCGACGTCGCCTTCGCCGACGCCTACCTCAAGGGCGTCCGCGACTTCGACGTCGAGGCCGCCTTCGACGCCGCGCTCAAGAACGCCACCGTCACCCCGCCGCGCGGGGCGGTCGGCCGCAAGGGCCTCGAAGAGTCGATCTTCCTGCACTACACCCCGGTGACGGTCCACGAAGGACTGTCCTGGGCGCTGGAAGGCTGCATCAACGACTTCGGCCTCGCCAACCTCGCCGACACGCTGTCCCGCGAAAGCGACGGCCGGCGGGCCCGGCACTACGCCGACTACGCGGCCTACTTCCGCGAACGCGCGAAGCACTACGTCCACCACTTCGACCCCGCGATCGGCTTCTTCCAGGGCCGCCACCGCGACGGCCGCCGCAAGTTCGCCGCGCACGGCTACGACCCGGCCGCCTGGGGCGGCGACTTCGTCGAAACCAACGCCTGGAACACCGCCTTCACCGCGCCGCACGACGGCCCCGGCCTCGCCGCCCTCCACGGCGGCACCGCCGGACTGGAAGCCAAGCTCGACACCTTCTTCGCCACCCCCGAGACCGGCCGCCGCCCCGGCGCCTACGGCGGCCTCATCCACGAGATGACCGAGGCCCGCGACGTGCGGATGGGCCAGTACGGCCACTCCAACCAGCCCTCCCACCACATCCCCTACGTCTACAACCACGCCGGCGCGCCCGCGAAGACCCAGGCCGTCGTGCGCGAGGTGCTGCGGCGGCTCTACCTCGGCAGCGAGATCGGCCAGGGCTACCCCGGCGACGAGGACAACGGCGAAATGTCCGCCTGGTACGTCTTCAGCGCCCTGGGCTTCTACCCCCTCGCCGTCGGCAGCCCGCGCTACGCCATCGGCTCACCGCTGTTCGAAAAGGCCACCGTGCACCTGGGCGGCGGCCGGAAGCTCGTCGTGCACGCCCCCGGCAACACCGACGAGACCGTCTACGTCCGCGGGCTCACCGTCGACGGCGAACCGCACGAAAGCACGTCCATCGCCCACGCCACCCTCGCCGGCGGCGCCGAACTCGTCTTCGACCTGACCACCGAACCCACCGGCTGGGGCACCCCGCCGCCACCGCCCGAGCAACCGGTCCCGGTCACCGACCTCACCGGCACCGCGACCAGCTCCGACGGCACCAAGGTCGCCGCGCTCTTCGACGACACCACCCGCACCCAGGTCACCTTCTCGAGCGCCACCCCGGCGATCGAGTTCACCGTCACCGGCGAACCCCGCGAAGTCACGATGTACACCCTGACCTCCGGCGCCCGCGGCGGCGACGCCGGCGCGTGGGTGCTGGAAGGCTCCGACGACGGCACCTCCTGGACCACGCTCGACGAACGCTCGGACGAGCTGTTCCGCTGGCGCCGCCAGACCCGCCCGTTCCTCCTCGCCACCCCGGCCGCGCACGCCCGCTACCGGCTGCGGATCACCGCCACCCGCGGCCGCCGCACCACCCTCGCCCAGTGGGAGCTCCTCGCCCGATGAACCAGTTCCGCACCGCCGCACTGGACCGGCTCGCGGCGGCCGACCCCGGCCTGGTCCGGCTGCGCCTGGCCGGCTCCGCCGTGCTCGGCATCGTCCTCGCCGTCGTCGCGCTGCTGCCCGCGCACGTCCCGCTCACCGTCACCCTCGTCGGCGCCATCGCCGCGATGATGACGGCGTTCACCGTCAACGACCCCACCCCGGGCAGCCAGGCCGTCACCCTCGTCCTGGCCTTCCTCACCGGCGGCGCCTCGATCACCGTCGCCAGCCTCGGATCGGCTCGGCCACCGCTGGACAGCGTCGTGTTCGTCCTGCTGATCTTCGTCGCCGTCTACGCCCAGCGCTTCGGCCCCCGCGGCACCGCGCTCGGCTCGATCGCCTTCTTCCTGTTCTTCTTCCCGATGTTCCTGCAGGCCCACGTCAAGCAGGTACCGCAGCTGCTGATGGCCCTCGGCGTCGGTGTCCTCGCCAACGCCGTCGTCCGGTTCGTCCTGCTCCGGCACAACCCCGAGGCCGAATTCCTCCGCGTCCGCCGGGCCTTCCGCGCCCGCCTCGGCGCCGTCGTCCGCGCCACCGAGGCCTACCTCGCGGTCAACGGCAGCGAACGCACCCGCAAGCAACTGCGCTCCGCGCTGGCCCGGCTGCACGAATGCGTGCTGCTCATCGAAGACGCCGCCCCCGACGTCGTCGACGCCCGCGCCGCCGACCGCCTGCGCCGCCGCGCCATCGAAGTCGAACTCGCCGTCGGCTGGCTGGCCAGCACCGTCCAGCGCACCTGCTCCGACGAACTCACCACCGAAGTCCGCGACGACCTCATCGCCCGCCTCGCCCGCTTCCGCGCCCTCATGGAACGCGACCCCCGCGAACTGCCCCTGATCAGCGAAACCGGCGAGTACAGCCGGATGCTCGTCGAAGGCAGCCGCATCGACGAACACGCCGCGCCCGGCGACGGCGTCCGCAAAGCCCTCGCCGAACTCGCACTCGCCGACGACCGGGCCCAGCGCGCCGCCACCCCCGAAGCCACCCCCGACCCGCTCGAGGAAGACGACGACGAGCCCACCCCGGCGTTCGCCTACGACAACCGCACCCGCAGCGCCATCCAAGCCGTCGTCGGCGGCGGGCTCGCCGTCCTCGGCGGCACCCTCGTCTCCCACCAGCGCTGGTACTGGGCCGTGCTCACCGTGTTCGTCGTCTTCATCGGCGCCTCCAGCGCCGGCGCCACCTTCGTCAAAGGCGTCCGCCGCCTCGGCGGCACCCTCATCGGCATCGTCGGCGGCGTCCTGCTCGCCCTGCTGGTCGGCGGCAACACCCCCGCCACCCTCGGCCTCATCCTCGTCTGCGTGTTCGGGATGGTCTACACCGCCCGCGTCTCCCAGGTCGTGATGGCCTTCTTCGTCACCAGCATGCTCGGCCTGCTCTACAGCCTCCTCGGCACCTTCAGCCTCGAAGTGCTCTGGATCCGCGTCGCCGAAACCGCCGTCGGCGCCGCCGCCGGCATCCTCGCCGCCGTCGTCATCGTCCCCGTCCGCACCCGCTCGGTCATGCTCGACGACGTCAACGAGGTGCTCGCCGACCTCGAAGAATTCCTCGAACACACCTGCGGCCTCCTCGCCGGCGAAGAGAACGTCAACGTCATCGAACTCTCCCGCGACCTCGACCGCAGCGTCGACCAGGTCCGCACCACCATCGAACCGCTCACCCACCCGGTGAACCTCCGCAGCGCCCGCCGCGACTACGGCTGGCACGTGCTCACCACCCTCGAAACCATCGCCTTCCGCGCCCGCCACGTCGCCGCCCGCGCCCAGCCCGGCCTGCTCGCCGGCGCCGACACCGACCGGCTCCGGCAGTTCACCGGACGGCTGCTGACCAACATCGACGTCCTCCGCACCGCGCTCGGCGCCCCGGGTGGCCCCACACCCGGCACGCTCGTGCGCGACGACGGCACCCCCGTCTCCGACCGCGTCGAAGCGGCCGAAACCCGCGCCGTCCTCTCCAGCCTCAGCCACCTCGACGAAGCCCTCGTCTCCCTCGGCGGCGTCTTCGGCGTCGAAGCCACCGACCCACGAGCCCCCGCGAGGCCCTGACCCGGGGCGGCGCGGCGTTCCGCCCGCGCCGCCCCTCTGGACCTCCGGTCACCCGGAGCCGATCACGGGCAGGTCAGCCACGCGAAGTGGTACACCGTGGTGATGCTGCCGTCGGTCGAGTCCATGGTGACGTAGCTCGTCGTCTTCTTCGGATCCGACGTCCCGGCCGCGGCCCGCAATTCCGTGTTGATGTTCAGGTTGCGTTCCTCGCCACACGGCTTGAACACGATGGCCCCGACCTCAGTCGAATCGGTGAAATGCCAGTCGTCCTCGAACGCACCCGTCAGCGGATGCTGGATGTAAGCCGTCGGAGAATTGCCCTGGAAATAGTAATTCGCTCTTTCCAGGCCGGTCGCACCCTTTTCCAGGTGCGCGAACCCGCGGTAGTCGGCCTGCGCGATTCCGTAGGTGAACCCCTGCGGCACGTGCACCCGCAGGCCGATCTGGCAGTTCTTCCTGGCGTCCAGCGGCCCGGCACCGACCCCGACCAACGCCGTGTAGGCGCTGTAGGTCACCGTGAACGCCGTGTTGTCCTGCGAAACCGCGACCGCGGACGTGTTGGGCGGACAGCCGGTACCGATGGCGTTGACGACGTCGATGACGATCTTGTCGGGCGGCGGAGGAGTGTTCCACGAATGCGGGGCGACCACTGAGGACAGCGCCATTACGGCAGCAACGACCGCAGACAGCATCGGAATCCTTCCCAATACATTCAAATTGGGGACGGGGGCGCCGACCATGGTAGCGAAAGGATCATGGAAGCAAACCCCGCTGAACGGAGCAACGCTGCACAGACGTCCCACCAAGCGACATTGCTCACCTTTCGACAATTTTCGCGAAGCCCATTCCGGCGTACGCGGATAAATGCGGAGGGAAAACGATTTCGCACCCCCGCTCCCCCGGCGCCCACCCGCGATCACCCACGCGACGTCCGGCACAACCGATCTCCGCCACCGGCGCACAACCCGCCACAGCTGCTGTCCAGGCTCCCGGGCCGGGGCTTCGCCACCCGGACCCCCGAAAAGCGATCTCGGCAACAGTGACTGGACGCACCCGACCAGCGACGCCCGGGAGGGATAGGCTCCACACCACTAGCCAAAGTCGTCTCAAGCTGGAGAACCGCAATGACCCAAGCCCCAGTCAACGTGACCGTCACCGGCGCCGCCGGCCAGATCGGCTACGCGCTGCTCTTCCGCATCGCGTCCGGTCAGCTCCTGGGCCAGGACGTCCCCGTGAAGCTGCGGCTCCTCGAGATCCCGCAGGCGGTCAAGGCGGCCGAAGGCACCGCGATGGAACTCGAAGACGGCGCGTTCCCCCTCCTCGCCGGCACCGACATCTTCGACGACCCCAAGCAGGCCTTCGAAGGCACCAACATCGCCCTCCTCGTCGGCGCCCGCCCCCGCAGCAAGGGCATGGAGCGCGGCGACCTCCTCGAGGCCAACGGCGGCATCTTCAAGCCACAGGGCGAAGCCATCAACGCCGGCGCCGCCGACGACATCAAGGTCCTCGTCGTCGGCAACCCCGCCAACACCAACGCCCTCATCGCCCGCTCGCACGCCCCCGACGTGCCCGCCGACCGCTTCACCGCGATGACCCGCCTCGACCACAACCGCGCCCTCGCCCAGCTCGCCAAGAAGCTCGGCGTCCCGGTCACCGACCTCAAGAAGGTCGCCATCTGGGGCAACCACTCCGCCACCCAGTACCCCTCGGTCCAGCACGCCGAATTCGGCGGCAAGAGCATCGCCGACGCCGTCGACCAGGCCTGGCTCGAAAGCGACTTCATCCCCACCGTCGCCAAGCGCGGCGCGGCCATCATCGAAGCCCGCGGCCTCTCCTCCGCCGCCTCGGCCGCCTCCGCCGCCATCGACCACGTCTACACCTGGGTCAACGGCACCCCGGCCGGCGACTGGACCTCCGCCGCCGTCGCCTCCGACGGCTCCTACGGCGTTCCCGAAGGCCTCATCTCCTCCTTCCCGGTCACCGCCGAGAACGGCCAGTACAAGATCGTCCAGGGCCTCGAGATCGACGACTTCTCCCGCGCCCGCATCGACGCCTCCGTCAACGAGCTCGTCGAGGAACGCGACACCGTGCAGAAGCTCGGCCTCATCTGAGCCACCCGCACCCGCGAAAGGGGGCCGTCGTCCGGAATGGACGGCGGCCCCCTTTCGCGTCCGGCGAACACCGCACGCTCACAGCGAAACCGCCACCGCCAACCCGATCTTGCGCCCTACGGTCAGGCCATGACCCTTCTCGCCGTGCCCGACATGCAGGCCACCGCCGCCCAGAACCCCGACGAATCGGTGTACCACCAGCTCCTGCGCGACCGGATCGTCTTCCTCGGCTCCGAGGTGAACGACGAAGTCGCCAACCGCATCGTCGCGCAGCTGCTCCTGCTCGCCGCCGACGACCCGGCGAAGGACATCACCTTCTACATCAACTCACCCGGCGGCTCGGTTACCGCCGGCATGGCCATCTACGACACCATGCAGCTCGTCCAGCCCGACGTCGCCACGTACGGCCTCGGCTTCGTCGCCTCCATGGGCCAGTTCCTGCTCTCCTCCGGCACCCCCGGCAAGCGCTACCTGCTGCCCAACACCCGGATCGTCATGCACCAGCCCTCGGCCGGCATCGGCGGCGCCGCCACCGACATCGCCATCCAGGCCGAGGTCTTCGGCCGGATGAAGCGCCGCATCGCCGAAATCACCGCCCGGCAGACCGGCCAAACCGTCGAGCGCATCACCGCCGACGCCGACCGGGACCGCTGGTTCGACGCCGACGAAGCCCTCTCCTACGGCTTCGTCGACCGCATCGTCGCCCGCGAGCGAGCCGCCACGGCCTGACACCCCGCGGCGGGGAATGCCAGCCGGCTGCCAGCCCGGCGTGCGTTCCCCGCCAGCCGCACCCACCAGGCTCGGCCCCATGACGATCACCCTCGAGCCCCACAGCACGGTGCTGTTCACCGGCGACTCCATCACCGACCTCTGGCGCCCCGACGGCGAGGACCGCTGCGGCTACCCCCTGCTCGTCGCGGGCGAATGGTGCTTCCGCCACCCCGCACGGCCGCTGACCTGGATCAACGCCGCCCACGCCGGAGACACCACCGAAGACCTCGAGGCCCGCTGGCGAACCGACGTCCTCGACGCCCACCCCGACGTCGTGTCCGTCCTCGTCGGCGTCAACGACAACGGACGGCACACCTTCGACCCCACGGCCCGCGAGATGTCCGCAGCCGAGTTCACCGCGAACTACCACCGCCTGCTGGCCCCCCTCGCCGAAGCGGGCACGGCACTCATCCTCATCGAACCGTTCCTCGTGCCGGTCCGCGGCGACATCACGGCCGGCATCCACCGAGACGGCGATGCCGCCGAAGTCGTCGTCGGCGAAGACACCCGGCAGGCCTGGCGCACCGGCCTCGACCCGAAGATCCGCGCCGTGCGGGACCTCGCGGCCGAGTACCACGCCGAACTGCTCGCCGCCGACGCCCTCTTCGCCGCGCTGTCCACGTCGGACCGGCCGGAACGCTGGTCGGAGGACGGCGTGCACCCGACTCCGGCCGGCCACCGCGCGCTCGCGGAAGCCTGGCTCGACCTGGTGACCTGAGCGCGTTGCCGGTGTCCTTGCTGGTTTTGGGCAGGTACTACTGTGGGGCTGGTTTTTTAGAAATCAGCCCCACAGTATAGGTCGTTATACAGTAGTGAGTCAGACTCCGCCGAGGCCTCGGCGGGCCAGCAGGGGGTCGATCTCGGGGTCGCGGCCCCGGAAGGCGCGGAAGGCGTCCATCGGGTCGATGCTGCCGCCCCGGCCGAGCAGGGTGCGGCGGAAGTGGTCACCGTTCTCGCGGGTCAGTCCCCCGTTTTCGCGGAACCACTGGACGGTGTCGGCGTCGAGGACTTCGCTCCAGATGTAGGAGTAGTACCCGGCGCTGTAGCCGCCGCTGAAGATGTGGGCGAAGTACGTCGTGCGGTAGCGCGGCGGGATCGCGTCGACGGCCACACCCGCCTTCACCAGCGCCGCCGCCTCGAACGGCTGCACCTCCCCCACGTTGTCGTCGACGCCGAGGCCGTGCCAGGCCTGGTCGAGCAGGGACGCCGCGAGGTACTCGGTGGTGGAGAACCCTTCGCCGTACTGCTGGGCGGCGAGCAGCTTCTCGACCTGCTCCGGCGGCAGGGCCTCGCCGGTCTCGTGGTGCTTGGCGTAGTGGGCCAGCACTTCCGGCCACAGCATCCACATCTCGTTGACCTGCGAGGGGTATTCGACGAAGTCGCGCGGCACGTTGGTGCCGGAGAAGGTCGGGTAGCGGACCGAGGAGACCAGCGCGTGGAGCGCGTGGCCGAACTCGTGGAACGCGGTGACGACCTCGTCGAAGGTCAGCAGGGTCGGCTCCCCCGCCGGCGGCTTGTTCACGTTGAGCACGTTGACCACCACCGTCTTGCGCCCGAGCAGCTCGGACTGGTCGACGAAGGTGTTCATCCAGGCGCCGCCGCGCTTGGCGTCGCGGGTGTACAGGTCGAGCAGGTACAGGCCCAGCGGGGTGCCGTCGGCGTCGAAGACCTCGAAGGTGCGGACCTCCGGGTGGTACTTGGGCAGGTCTTCGCGCTCGGTGAAGGTCAGCCCGTACAGCTTCGTCGCGGCGAAGAAGACGCCGTCGAGGTACACCCGGTCGGCTTCGAAGTACGGCCGCAGGGCCTCGGTGTCGACGTCGAAGCGCTCGCGGCGGACCTGGGCGGCGTAGAACGGCCAGTCCGACGGCCGCAGCTTCGCACCCGGCACGTCGGCCTCCAGCAGCCGCTGCAGCTCGGCGGCTTCGGCGCGGGCGTTCGCCACGGCGGCGGGCGCCAGCCGCTCCAGCAGCCCGGCGGCGGCTTCGGCCGTCTTCGCGGTCTCGTCCGCGATGACGTAGGCGGCGTGGTTCGGGTAGCCCAGCAGGGCGGCCCGTTCCGCGCGCAGCCGCACGACCTCGGCGACGACGGCGTTGTTGTCGTAGTCGTTGCCGCGGTTGCCCCGCGCCATCGAGGCGGCGTGGATGCGCTCGCGGACGTCGCGGTTGCGCAGGGTCTCCAGCGGGGAGGCCTGGCTGGTCGGCAGGCTCAGCGTGAGCACGTACTTGCCGTCCTCACCCCGGGCGGCCGCCGCTTCGGCCGCGGTGGCGATCGCGCCTTCGCCGAAGCCGTCGAGCTCGGCGCGGTCGGCGATGACGACCGCCAGCTCGTTGGTGTCCTTCAGCAGGTTCTGCTGGAACTTCGTCTGCAGCGTGGAGAGCTGCCCGTTCAGTTCGCGCAGGCGGGCCTGCTCGGCCTCGCCGAGCCCGGCACCGGCCCGGCTGAAGTCGGTGTGCCGCCGTTCCAGCAGCCGCAGCGACTCCTCGTCCAGGCCGAGCTCGCCGCGGCGCGCGTGCAGGGCGTCGATCCGGGCGAACAGCTGCGGGTTCAGGTGGATGGCGTCGTAGTGGGCGGCCAGCTTCGGCGCGAACTCCGCCTGGATGGCCTGGATCTCGTCGGTGCTGTTGGAGCCGGACAGGTTGTAGAACACGCTCGCCACCCGGCCCAGCAGCTCGCCGGCGCGTTCGAGGGCCACGATGGTGTTCTCGAACGTCGGCTCGGCGTCCTGCGCCGCGATCTGCTCGATCTCCGCCGCGTGCTCGGCCAGCCCGGCCTCGAACGCGGGCCGGTAGTGCTCGTCGGAGATCCGGTCGAAGGGCGGCAGGGCGTAGGGCAGCTCGCTGGGTGCGGCGAACGGGTTGTCCGGCGAAATCATCGGGGCAGGCTCCTGGTCGGGGACAGACACACTCGGTCCCGCCACCCTACGTGCTCCTCCGCCATCGATGTCAGCGCTCTCCGGAGGTGGCCGGGGGTCACCGCCCCGTGGTACCGCCGACCACGGCGTCGCTGCTCACACCGTCTTTACCGGTCTTCTTCCCGCGCTTGGGCTTGGGCTCCGGCGGCACGATCCCGCGGAGGTCGCCGCCGTGGTCGTTGACCCGCATGACGAACGGCCGCGTCTCGGTGTACCGCACCACCGAGATCGACGCCGGGTCGACGACGATCCGCTGGAAGGCGTCCAGGTGCTGGCCGAGGGCGTCGGCGAGGATGGACTTGATCACGTCGCCGTGGCTGCACAGGAGCCAGACGGCGTGGTCGCCGTGCTCGGCCGAGATCCGCCGGTCGTGCGCGCGGACGGCCGCCACCGACCGCGCCTGCATCGCCGCCAGCCCTTCGCCGCCCGGGAACACCGCGGCCGACGCGTGCGCCTGCACGACCCGCCAGAGCGGTTCCTTGGCGAGGTGCTTGAGCTCCCGGCCGGTCCAGTCGCCGTAGTCCACTTCGGACAGCCCGGGCTCGACGACCTTCTCGAGCCCGCGGGCCGACGCCAGGGGGCCGACGGTCTGCTTGCACCGCAGCATCGGCGAAACCACGAGACCCGCGAGGGGCACGCCGTCGAGGCGTTCGACGAGCTTCTCCGCCTGGGCGCGCCCGGTGTCGTCGAGGTTGACCTTCGGGGACCGCCCGGCGAGGACGCCCGAACCGTTGGCCGTGGACTTGCCGTGCCGGAGCAGAATGACCGTACTCACGGCCCCACCCTACGTGGGGACCGATCATGCGGTCCCCACGCGGGGCGCTCAGTGCCCGACCGGACCCGCGTTCGGGTCCAGGACACCGCTGAAGATCAGCACGTACAGCAGCACCCCGAGCACCAGCCGGTAGATCACGAACGGCACGAAGCTGCGCTTCTTGATGTAGGCCATCAGCCAGGCGATCACCGCGTACCCGACGCCGAAGGCGACCAGCGTGGCCAGGATCGTCGGGCCCCACTGCGCGGGCACGCCGCCGGCGCCGATGTCCTTGAGCTTGTACACGCCCGAGCCGAACACCGCCGGCAGGGCCAGCAGGAACGAGTACTCCGCCGCCTCGGCGCGGGTGTACCCCAGCAGCAGGCCCGCGCTCGTGGTGCCGCCCGAGCGGGACACGCCCGGGATCAGGGCCAGCGCCTGCGCGAACCCGAACCCGAGGCCGTGCGGCACGGTCAGGTCGTCGAGCGTACGGTCCTGCTTCCCGATCCGGTCGGCGACCAGCAGGATCACGCCGAACACGATGAGCACGGTCGCGGTGATCCGCAGGTCGCGGAACGCGCTGTCGATCTGGTCCTGCAGCAGCAGCCCGAGCACCACGATCGGCAGCGAACCGACGATGATCAGCCAGCCCAGCCGGGCGTCCGGGTCCCGGCGCCACTCCGCCTTGTACAGCGAAAAGAACCAGGCCCGCAGGATCTTCCCGATCTTCGGCCCGAAGTAGATGATCACCGCCAGCTCGGTGCCGATCTGGGTGACGGCGGTGAACGCCGCACCCGGGTCGTCCCAGCCGGCCAGCGCCGCGACGATCCGCAGGTGCGCGCTCGACGAGATCGGCAGGAACTCGGTCAGGCCCTGGACCAGGCCCAGGACCAGGGCTTCGAACCACCCCACGTCAGGCCACCCCCGCCAGTTCGAGCGCCTCGACGGCGGTGCGCAGCGCCGCGGCCGGCTCCGGCGTGTACGGCGACACCGACAGGGTCGTCACGCCGGCTTCGGCGTATTCCTTCATCTTCTCCGCGATCCGTTCCTTCGGACCCAGCAGCGACGTCGCGTCGAGGAACTCCGGCGGCACCGCCGCCATCGCCCCCGCCCGGTCGCCGTCCAGGTACTTCTCCTGCACTTCGGCGGCCTCGGCCGCGAATCCCATCCGGCACGCCAGCCGGTTGTAGAAGTTCTTCTCCCTGCTCCCCATCCCGCCCAGGTAGAGGGCCGCGTAGCCGCGGACGGCGTCCGCGCAGGTCCGCCAGTCGTCCCCGGGCACCAGCGGCACGGACGGCGCGACGTCGAAGCCGGCCAGGCCGCGGCCCGCCCGCTCGGCACCGGCCCGCACGTGGGCCAGCTGCTCCCCCGCGTGCGCCGGCGAGAAGAACACCGGCAGCCAGCCGTCGGCGATCTCCCCGGCCAGCTCCAGGTTCTTCGGCCCGATCGCCGCCAGGTACAGCGGGAGGTGCTTGCGGGCCGGCCGGACGGTCATCCGCAGCGCCTTGCCAGGACCGTCCGGCAGCGGCAGCGTGAAGTGCTCGCCGTCGAACCGCACCCGCTCCCGCCGCAACGCCGAACGCACGATCGAGGCGTACTCGCGCGTGCGGCCCACCGGCGAGGTGAACCGCACGCCGTGCCAGCCCTCGGACACCTGCGGGCCCGACACGCCGAGACCCAGCCGGAACCGGCCACCCGAGAGCGTGTCGAGGGTCGCGGCCGTCATCGCGGTCATCGCCGGCGTGCGCGCCGGGATCTGCAGCACGGCGGCCCCGACGTCGATCCGCGAGGTCTGCGCGGCGATCCACGTCAGCACGGTGACCGCGTCCGAGCCGTAGGCCTCCGCCGCCCACACGACCGCGTACCCCAGCTCCTCCGCGTGTTTCACCAACGCCAGGTTCGCGGGGTCCGTCCCCGTTCCCCAGTAGCCGAGATTCAGTCCGAGTCGCACGGGGCCCGACCCTAACGGGGGCCTTGATCGCGACACGACTCACCTTGGTCTCCTCCGGACGGGCCAGGCCACTAGGCTCGGCGGTCGTGGAAAAGCGACTGCTCGGCCGCTCGGGACTGCGCGTCTCCCGTATGGCGCTCGGCACCATGACCTGGGGTGGCGACACCGACGCGGAGGAGGCCGCCAGCCAGCTGGTCGCCTTCGTCGACGCCGGCGGCACCCTGGTGGACACGGCCGACATCTACGGCGAGGGCGAGAGCGAACGGGTCCTCGGCTCGCTGCTCGGCGACCTCGTGCCTCGCGACGACGTCGTCGTCGCCACGAAGGCGGTCGCCCGGCGCACCGAAGGCCCGTTCGGCGGCGGCGCCTCCCGCGGCGCGCTGCTCAGCGCGCTCGACGGCTCCCTCAAGCGGCTCGGCACCGACCACATCGACCTCTGGCAGCTGCACGCCTGGGACGACTGCGTGCCCCTCGCCGAGACGCTCTCCGCGCTCGAGTACGCCGTGACCAGCGGAAAGGTCCGGTACGTCGGCGTTTCGAACTACGCGGGTTGGCAGCTGGCCACGGCCGCCGCCGGCGCGCCGGCCGTCGCCCCGCTCGTCTCCACCCAGGTCGAGTACTCCCTGCTCGAACGCGGGGTGGACCGCGAGGTCGTCCCCGCCGCCGAGCACCACGGCATCGGGGTGCTGCCGTGGGCGCCGCTCGGCCGCGGCGTGCTGACCGGCAAGTACCGCACCGGCACCCCCGCGGACTCCCGGGGCGCGAACAGCGCGTACGCCGGCTACGTCGAACACCACCGCACCGACCGCGCCGCCCGGATCGTGCAGGCGGTCGCGACCGCCGCCGACGGGCTCGGCACGTCGCCGCTCGCGGTGGCCCTGGCCTGGGTCCGCGACCGGCCCGGCGTGGTCGCCCCGGTCGTCGGCGCCCGGGACACCGGCCAGCTCACCGGCTCGCTCGCGGCGGAGGACATCACCCTCCCGCCCGCCATCCGGTCCGCGCTCGACGACGTCAGCGCGATCGAGGTCGGCTACCCCGAACGCTGGCCGCGGTGAGCGCCAGGTGTCTGTTCGGTGACACGCACGTGACGGCACGGGGATCAAGGAGCATGCTGGTGAAGACCGCCCACCGAGGGACAACTGGAGGCCGCAACGTGCGTCGGCTCGCCGCCGTGTCGTGGATCGCGCTCCCGCTCGCCGGTGCACTGGTGCTCTCCGGCTGTTCCTCGGCCAAGTCGACGTCCGACGAGCTGCAGATCGTGGCGAACCCGACCGCCGCCCGCCCGGCCGACTCCCCCGCCGTGACCGTGAAGCCCGCCGGTCAGGTGCTCGGCGACGGCGCGGTCTCGGCCGTCGCCGTGGACCCGAAGACCTCGACCCTGGTCGTTGCGCTTTCTTCACCCCCTGCACTGCGGCTCTACGACCTGAATGCGCTCGCGTCACCCCCGGTGAATATGCCGTTATACAGTACGGCGTCCCGGCTGTCGGTGGCGCCGGGGCGGGTCGAGATCGCCGAGCCCGGGTCGGGTGTGGTGCAGCAGCTGACGTTGCCGGACCGGAAGCTGACCGAGACGAAGACCGGCGGGCAGCCCGCGTCGAGCATCGTCTACGGGGCTGATCGGCTGGTCGCGATGGGGGCGGGCAAGGACATCCGGGTGCTGCCCGCGGCGGGGCCGGCGCGGACGATCGGCGGGCAGCTCTACAGCGCCGACGACGTCGTCGACACCGGGCACGGCGTGGTGGTGCTGGACCGGTTGCGGACGGCGGTGTTCTCGGTCGACGTGGCGGCGGGGAAGGTCAACGAGGGCCTGCGCGCCGGGGACGGCGCCGCGAACGCGGTGGCGGACTCCTACGGCCGGGTGCTGGTGACCGACGCGCGGGCGGGGGCGTTGCTGGCGTTTTCGGCCGGTCCGCTGATCCTGAAGCAGCGGTACCCGGTGCCCGGCGGGGCGTACGGGATCGCCTACGACGCGACGCGCAGCCTGGCGTGGGTGACGCTCACCGGACGCAACGAGGTCGTCGGGTTCGACGTCCGCGGCGGCGAGCCCGTGGAGAAGTACCGGTTCCCCACCGTGCGCCAGCCGGACTCGGTGGGAGTGGACGAGAAGAGCGGCCGGGTGATCGTCGGCTCGGCCGCCGGAGAAGGGACCCAGGTGATCCAGCCATGACGACGGTCAGCGAGGCGGTGGTCGAAGGGGATTGGGAGTACCGCCGCCTGCACCTCCCCCCGGGCGTGTCCCGGCGTGCGGCGGCGACCCAGCTCTCCATCCACGCGGAGTTCGCGGGCTGGGAACTGCGCACCGTGCGGCTGTACGCCGACGGGACGCGCCGGGTGTGGCTGCGCCGCAAGAAGACGGCCCAGAGCCTCCCCGGCGCGCTGCCGACCTAGCCGAACACCCGGTCGAGCCACTCGCCCCAGGCCTTCTCCTCGGTCACGGGGTCGGTTCCCGGTGCGAAGAGGTGGTGGGACGCCACCATCGGCCCGTGGAAGCCGCGCAGGAAGCGGTACATCGCGTCCGGGGTCCGGACGCCCACGGCCTGGTCGTTCACGGCGTAGACGACGCCTTCCCGCCCGAGCCGGACGCGCTCGCCCTCGGCGGGCCGCCCGGCCAGGCCGAGCGCGACGCCCAGCTGCGTCCAGGCCCGGTCCCAGTCCCCCACCGGCGGCCCGAACGCCGTCACCGGCACCGCCGTGCGGCCCGCGAAGTGCGTGACGTACTCGACCAGTGTGCGGAAGAACAGCGCGCCGCCCGCGGTCATCGCCTCGAACTCGTCCTCCCAGTCGTCGCCGGGCAGGAAGCCGCTGGTCACGCAGCGGATCACCGTGCTGCCGGAGGCACGGCCCTCGACGAGGAACTCGTACCCGATCCGCCGCCCGTCCGGCCCGGTCGCGCTGCCGTAGGCCAGCCGGCCGGGCGGTTCCCAGGAGCGGATGCCGTACTCCGGCTCGTACCCGCCGAAGGCGCCGCGGACCGTGCCGCCGGTGCCGCCTTCGACCTCGTTGCGGCCCATGAACCACGAGTCGATGCCGGGTCCGGTGGCGATCGCGTCCCACACCTGCTCCGGCGTCGCCCCGACTTCGGCGGTGTCGGTCAGTTCGAACTCGTGGCCCACGTCAGGACTCCTCGGGGACGCTCGGGTGCACGGCGACGACCACCCGGTGCGAGCGGCCCTTCTCGGCCGTCTCGTCGTGGTACTTGCCCACCAGGGTGGTGACGGCGGTCGTGAGTTCCTCGGCGAACGCGGCCCGGTCGGCGGCGGAGGCGAACCGCACCTCGCCGTCGAGGGCGAAGGTCGCGACGCGCTGCTGGGCCTTCGCCGCGCCGGTGATCAGCAGGCCGACGTCCCGCACCAGCCGTCCGGCGACGGCGAGCAGCCAGCGGGCCGAGAGCCGGTCCGGTGAGCGGGCCGGATCCGGCTGGACGGCGGCCAGCGCCGTCGGCGAGATGACGTAGGAGGCCGCGGTGGCCCGCATCATCCGCTCGGTGACGTTGCCCTTGCGCCGCTCCTCGACCAGCTCCACCAGGCCGTGGCTTTCCAGCGCGCGCAGGTGGTAGTTGACCTTCTGGCGCGGCAGGCCGACGCGCCCGGCGAGCATGGTCGCCGACGCCGGCTCGGCCAGTTCGGCCAGCAGCCGGGCCCGGACCGGGTCCAGCGACACTTCGGCTGCCGCCGCGTCTTCGATCACCGCCACGGGGAACATGCGCCCAGTGTCTTGCCGAAAAGAGAAGTTGTCAAGAACGCTCAAGCTGTCGGTCGAGGAGGGCCCGGAAGTTCGGGCACGCCATGAGGTCTTCGTGCGGGCAGTCGCCTTCCAGCAGCTCCAGGGCCGCTTGGGCCCGGGCGATCCGGGCCCGCAACCGGTCCCGCTGGCGGGCCGCCATCGCCGCGCGGTCGGCCGCGGACCGCCCGGACAGCATCGTGCGGATGTCCGCGAGCTCGAACCCGGCCTCCTTCGCGACCAGGATGGCGGCCACCCGCTGCAGGTCCGCGTCGGTGTAGCGGCGCCGGGCACCGGCGCGGGCCGGGCTCAGCAGCCCTTCCGCCTCCCAGTAGCGCAGCACGTGCGCCGGCAACCCGAACCGGGCCGCCACTTCGCCGATTGACTTCATCCCGGCATTAAGTCGCAGGATGGGCGCCATGTCCACGCTGCTTCCCCTCCTCGACGCCCTCGACGACCGCCCGCAAGCTGCCGACCTGCGAAAACTCAGTTACGAAGGCCTCGGTGACGTCGTGGTCGACGTCGGCTGCGGCCCCGGGCGGGCCGTCGGCGAGCTGGCCGCCCGCGGGGTCCGGGCGATCGGCGTCGACGCCGATCCGGCCATGATCGAGGTCGCCGGCGCGCGCTGGCCGGACGGCGAGTTCCACGTCGCCGACGCGGCCGCGCTGCCCCTCGCCGACGGCTCGGTCACCGGTTACCGCGCCGACAAGGTCCTGCACGTGCTGCCCGAACCGGCGCTCGCGGTCGCCGAGGCCCGCCGCGTCCTGGCCCCGGGCGGCCGCGCGGTGCTCACCGGACAGGACTGGGACACCATCGTGATCGACTCCGACGACCCCGTGCGCACCCGGTCGATCGTCCACGCGCGAGCGGACGGCATGCAGCACCCGCGGATCGCCCGCCGGTACCGGAACCTGCTGCTGGACAACGGGTTCACCGACGTCACGGTCGAGGTCCGCGCGCTGGTGTGGACGGACGCGGCGGCCCTGCCGGTGCTGGCGAACCTCGGCGGCGACGGCGCCTGGCTGGACGAGCAGGCTTCGCGGGCGCGCGAGGACCGGCTGTTCGTCGCGGTGCCGATCTTCCTCGCCGCGGGCACCCGCTGACTCAGGCCCGGTGGCTCGCGTTGACCATGGCGACGACCCGCGGCAGCACCTGGGCCGCGGCCTCCAGCGGCACGACGTGCCCGATCCCGGGCAGCACCACCGCCGTCCCGCCCCCGAGGCCGCGGACCCACTGCTCCACATCGGACGACCGGACGATCCGGTCCCGCTCCCCCACGATGGCCGTCACCGGCAGGCCGGCGACCTGGGTCAGCGCCGCTTCCCGCGCGTAGGCGTCCATGGCCGGGCGGAACAGCGCTACCGTGTGGGGCCAGTTGCCGCGGATCATCTTCACCGTCAGCTCGACCAGCTCCGGGTCCGGGTCGTCGCCGAACAGCCACCAGCGCAGACCCGCGCTCACCGCCCGGCTGGTGTGCTCGCGCACGACGCCGAACAGCTTCGAGCCGAGCACCGCTTCGAGGTCGCGGGCCAGCCGGCCCAGCGCGTTCGGCCAGGTCGCCGACACCTCGGCGGCCAGGGTGCCCGACGACGTCGCCAGCAGCACCAGGCCGGCCACCCGCTCGGCGAACAGCGGGGCGTGCCGCTGCGACAGCGACATGATCGCCAGGCCGCCCATGTCGTGGCCGACGAGCACCACCCGGCCCTGCGGCACCTCGCGCTCGAGCAGCTCGGCGAGGTCGTCGCCGAGCTGCGCCATGGTCGCGGTGCCGCGCCGCGCCCGCCCCGAGCCGCCGTGGCCGCGCTGGTCGTAGGTCAGCACGGCCACCGGGCCGTCGGCGGCGTCCGGCACCAGCGGCGCGATCCGGCCCCAGCTGCGCTGGTCGAGCGCGTAGCCGTGGACGAACACCACGGTCACCGGCGCGGCCGGGTCGCCCCTGCGGATCACCTGCAGGGGCGTGCCGTCGGCGAGCGCGAACCCGGTCATCAGGACGTGCGCAGGAACCGGTCCAGCACCCGGGTGCCGAACTTCAGCGCCTCGACCGGGACCCGCTCGTCGACCCCGTGGAACAGCGCCGAGAAGTCGAGGTCGGCGGGCAGCTTGAGCGGCGCGAAGCCGAAGTTGCGGATGCCGAGCTGCTGGAACGACTTCGCATCGGTACCGCCGGAGAGCATGTACGGCAGCGTCTTCGCGCCCGGGTCTTCGGCCAGCACGGCGGCGGTCATCGCGTCCACGAGCGCGCCGTCGAAGGTCGTCTCGACCGGCG
Source organism: Amycolatopsis sp. lyj-23 (assembly GCF_046549135.1). NCBI lineage: Bacteria > Bacillati > Actinomycetota > Actinomycetes > Pseudonocardiales > Pseudonocardiaceae > Amycolatopsis > Amycolatopsis sp. lyj-23. The sequence continues at coordinate 550,456 of NZ_JAJPWN010000002.1, forward strand.
GCAGCTCCATCCACTCCTTCTCGATGTCCGGGCCGAGCAGCTCGTCGAGCTCGCGGTCGAACGCCTCGAGGCGCCCCGGCAGGATCCGGCAGTCGACGGCGGCCTCGGCGACCGACGGGATGACGTTCGACTTGTAGCCGGCGGTGAGCATGGTCGGGTTGGCGGTGTCGCGCAGGGTCGCGCCGATCATCCGCGAGATGTTGCCGAGCTTGGCCACCGAGCCTTCGAGGTCGTCCTCGGGGAAGTCCCAGCCGGTGATCTCGGTGACGCCGGCGAGGAACTCCTTGACCGAGTCGGTGAGCACGAGCGGGAACCGGTGGTTGCCGAGCTTCGCGACGGCCTCCGACAGCTTCGTGACGGCGTTGTCGCGGTGGATCATCGAGCCGTGCCCGGCGGTGCCCCGCACGCGCAGCTTCATCCAGCGGATGCCCTTTTCCGCCGTCTCGATGAGGTAGGCCCGGACGTCGTCCTTGAGCGTGATCGAGAACCCGCCGACCTCGCTGATCGCCTCGGTGACGCCTTCGAACAGCTCGGGGCGGTTCTCGACCAGCCACTGGGCGCCGTACTTGCCGCCGGCCTCCTCGTCGGCCAGGAAGGCGAAGACGAGGTCGCGAGGGGGCACGACGTCGTTCAGCTTGTAGTGCCGGGCCAGCGCGAGCGCCATCCCGCACATGTCCTTCATGTCGACGGCCCCGCGACCCCAGACGTAGTCGTCCTGGATCGCGCCGGAGAAGGGGTGCACCGACCACTCCGAGGGATCGGCGGGCACGGCGTCGAGGTGACCGTGGATCAGCAGGGCACCCCTGCTCGGGTCGGCCCCTTCGAGCCGGACGATGACGTTGTGCCGGTTCTTCCCACCCGACTCGACGTAGGTGATCTCGTAGCCGGCGTCGGTCAGCTTCTCCGCGACGTACTCGGCCGCCGCCCGCTCGCCGACCAGCGTGTCGGGATCGCCGGTGTTGGTCGTGTCGATGCGGATGAGTTCACTGGTCAGCGTGACGGCCTCGGCCGCGGCGGCTTCGATGGTGTTCGGTTCGGTCACCGGCCATTCCTATCACCCGGACGGCCGTGTGCGCCGTGCACGCACCTGGTGAGACCGGCCGGAGGCCGCCGCCACGCGACGGCTCCGGCCCGGGGAGACGGAGAAGGATTACCGCGCATCCCCGGTCGTCGAGGGAAGCCGCGGTGATCTCCGCAGCAGGTCCCGCCAGTCCGCCGGCCAGTTCGCCAGGGCGACGATCGCCATGATCACCAGGTGGGTCGGGGCCGCGACGCTCTGGTAGAGCTCGTCGTGGTTGACGATGTGGGTGGTGACCGCGCCGGTGAGCACCAGGACCAGCGTCGCCGCCGCGAGGAACCGGGGCCGTCGATCCGGCACGACGAGGAGCACCGCGCAGACCCCTTCGAGCGCGCCGACGACGAACCGGAACCACGTCGGGTAGCCCCATTCGGCGAACTTGACCGAGTACGCGGGTCCGGCGAAAGTGGGGCCGGACCAGAACTTGGTCACGGCACCCACGGCGAATTCGGTGGCGAGGAACCAGTAGAACGCGGTGCGCAGCCGGCGCGACCACACTCGGGTGGGCATGAGTTTCTCCTTTTGCCAGGGCAGGACTCGCGCTACCGCCACTGCTCAGCGGGTGACACACCGGCGAGCGGCTTGCCGATGAGCGCCAGGGGGATGAAGAAGCCCACCTGGCCGATCGCGATGACGAGGGTGGCGAGCGCCTTGTCGTCGTAGTGGGCCGCCGCCTCGGCGTACAGCTCGTCGGGCACACGTTCGCCGTGAGGGCTGGGGATCAGCACGGCCTCGACGAGCGCCAGTGCGATCCGTTCGGCTTCGGTGAAGTGCGGCGCGTCCCACCACGAAGCCACGGCGGCGACGCGCTCGTCGGTTTCCCCTGCCCCGCGGAGGTTGCCCGTGTGCAGGGCGGTCAGGTACGTGTTCCCGACGATCTGCCCGGCGCGCAGCTGCAGCAGGCTGATGGTGGCCGGCGGGACCGAGCCGTTCCCGGTGGCCTGGAACAGGGCCGCGCCGATCTGCTTCAGTTCGGGAACGAGCTCGGCGGGGTCGGGAAGCCGCGACTGGAGGGTGGTCATGGTGCGGGTGTCCTTTCCGGACTTAGGTGCTTTCACTGCTCTGACGGTTGGCGGCCCGGGGAGGTAACAGGTTCCGGGCGAGCGGCTTTCGGAGCGCTTCAGGAAGCCGTGGCCGCGTGGTGGACCGCGGCGGCCAGGCGGTCGTGTTCGGGGTAGGACCAGTCGAACGAAAAGCGACGGCGGGTGTAGCCGAAGGCGATCCCGCTGGCCGGGTCGGCGAACGCCTCCGAACCCGCGGAACCGTTGTGCCCGACGGCGTTCGCGCTCAGGAACGGGTAGCGCGCACCTTTGGCTTGGAAGCCCAGGGCGCACTGGCCCGCGTCACCGGTGACCAGGTCGCGACCGGTCGAGTGGAGCATGGCGAACTCGCCCAGGGTGGCGGGTTCGAGCAGGGGAGCCCGGCCGCCCAGGCCGAAGGCCAGGGCCGCGTACATCCCGGCCAGCGCGCGGGCGTTGCCCACAGCGCCGGCGGAGGCCTGGCCCAGCGCGCGCACCCGGCGGGTGTTGAGGAAGGCCACCTGGTCCAGCGGCGGGGTCGAGTTGAGGCCGTAGCCGATCCCGGTGAGGCTGTGCGGCCCCGGGACGTTCGCCCAGAACGCCGCGAGCCGGTCCGGGTCGGCCAGGCCCGGCAGGACGTCGCGGTACCGGTCCTCCAGCGCCTCCGGCAGCCCCAGGTACAGGTCCAGGCCGTGGGGCGCGCGCACCCGCTGTTCGAAGTGCTCCCCCAGCGACCGGCCGGTGGCCCGGCGGACCACTTCGCCGACCATCGCGAACGTCACGAACCCGCCGTAGCCGTAGGCCGAACCCGGCCGCCAGTACGGCCGCTGCCCGGCCAGCCGCCCCGCGATCACCTGGTCGTCGGCGAGTTCGGCGGCGGTGAACCCGCCGTCGACCCCGATCACGCCGGAGCGGTGGCTGAGCACGTCCCGCAGGGTGATCCGGTCCTTGCCCGCCGCGGCGAACTCCGGCCAGTAGCGGGCGACCGGGCGGTCCAGCTCCAGCACGCCGTCCTGCACCAGCAGGGCGACCACCAGCGTCGCGGCGCCCTTGGTCGAGGAGTAGACGCCGGTGAGGGTCTCCCCCGTGACCTCGTCGCCGGCCCACAGGTCGACCACCTGGCGGCCGCGCACGTAGACGGCCAGCTGCGCCCCGGCCTTCGCGGTGACCGCGGCCGCGAATTCCTCGCGCACCGCCTCGAAACCGCTGGTCACCGTGCCGTGGACGTCGATATCGCTCATTGTCCGAGCCGCTCCGATCATCGTGTCGTCGATTCGTCGAAGACATGACGCAGGAGACGGCGGCGTTGTGACCACCCGCCGCCACCGCGAGCGGTCAGAACGTGACCGGCACCCGCAGGTCGTGCCCGGCGGGGTCGAGGGTGAAGTGCTCGGAAACCGTGGCCCGGTACAGCCGGTACGCCGCCGAGCCTTCGACGTCCTCGCGCTCCAGCCGGGAAATCCCGCGCGATACCGACGGGCCGTTGTAGACCTCCAGCCCCGTGGTCAGGTCCGCGCCCGAGAGCTCCTCGCCGACCGCCTTCAGGAACACCGCGCGGCCCTGGTACACCGGCACCCGGGAATCGAAGATCACGATGCTCAGCCCGGACCGCACCGCCAGGTTCCGCGAGTGCGCGGTGTCCGTCTTCGACGCCCAGTAGAACTCGCGGTAGCCGGCGGCCGCGACGAAGTACACCGGCGACACCCACGGCGCGCCCGACTCGTCCGCCGTGCCCAGCGTCATTTACAGGTTCGTGTCGGCGACTTCCTTCGCGACAGCGGTCAGTTCGGCAGCTCGGTCCACGAGGTCCCTTCCGTTCGCCGTCACGCGCGCCTTCGGATCGGCAAGCAGACCGGCGCGAGCAGCATGGCAGGCCCCGCGCCCCCGCGCCGCCGGGGTTCGCCGGGTCGCGTAGGCAGCGGATCCGCCGGTGCGGTTACCACCGACACCGTCGCCTGGGATACCCCGGCCACCCGCGCGCTGCCGACCCCTGCTCATCGGGCACCTCGCTCGCCGGGGTCGGCTGATCGTTTCAGGTCGCAAGCCGCTCGGGGCGGGTCAACGATTTGCCCGAAACTTCAGGAAATCCGGTCGTGCCGCGGGCCCTCCGCCCCGGGTGGCAGGATGCGGCCATGCGCTCCTTGCCCCTCGACGGCGTCACCGTCGTGTCGTGCGAACAGGCGGTTGCCGCGCCGCTGGCCACTCGGCACCTCGCCGATCTGGGGGCCCGGGTGCTCAAGGTCGAACGGCCGGGCAGCGGCGACTTCGCCCGCGCCTACGACGAAACCGTGCACGGCCAGTCCAGCCACTTCGTCTGGCTCAACCGGTCGAAGGAAAGCGTCACGCTCGACCTCAAGAGCGACGCCGCCGCGAGCGTGATGGCCGCGTTGCTGGACCGCGCCGATGTCTTCGTGCAGAACTTCGCGCCCGGTGTCGCGGAGCGGCTGGGTCTCGGCGCGGCCGCCCTGCGCGCCACGCGGCCGCGGCTGATCACGTGCTCGGTGTCGGGCTACGGCTCGAGCGGGCCGTACCGCGACGCGAAGGCCTATGACCTGCTCATCCAGTCCGAGGCCGGCCTGGTGTCGGTCACCGGGTCCGCGGCGGAGCCGGCCAAGAGCGGGATCCCGGCCGCGGACATCGGCGCCGGGATGTACGCCTTTTCCGGCATCCTCTCGGCCCTCTACGACCGCGAGCGCACCGGACGGGGCACCGAGCTCGAGGTCAGCCTCTTCGACTCGCTGGTCGAATGGATGGGCTTCCCGTTGTACTACGCCGGGTACGGCGGGACACCGCCGCCGCGGACCGGCACCAGCCACGCCGCGATCGAGCCCTACGGCACCTTCGCCGCGGGTGACGGGACGGAACTGGTGCTGGCGGTGCAGAACGACCGCGAATGGGCGGCGTTCTGCGAGCACGCCGTCGCGCGGCCGGACTGGATCACCGACACGCGGTTCGCCACGGGCAGCGCGCGCGTGGCGAACCGGGCCGAGCTGGAAGCCGGGATCGTCGCCGTTTTCGCCGGGCTCACCGGGCCCGAGCTGGAAGCCAGGCTGACGGCGGGCCGCATCGCGCACGCCCGCCGTCGCGACCTGCCGGACGTGCTGGCGCACCCCCAGCTCACGGCCCGCGACCGGTTCGCCGACGTCTCGACCCCGGCGGGCCCGGTCCGCGCGACGCTGCCGCCGATCACGCTGCCGGGGCGGGCGCCCCGGATGGACCCGGTACCGGCACTGGGCGAGCACACGGACGCGGTGCTGGCGGAATTCGGCTTCGACGCGGCGGCGCTGCGGCGCCGGGGTGCGGTGTAGCCGCCGGGCAGTATCAGCGTGCGGGGTAGCGCAGGGCGATCTTGTGTTCGCGCGGACGACCGGACTCGACGAACCCCAGCCGCTCGTAGAACGCCTTCGCCCGCGTGTTCACGGCCAGGACTTCGAGCACCACGTCCCGCCCGCGCGACACCGCGTCGGCAACCAGCGTCCGGACGACGTGCGCCCCGATCCCGCGGCCCTGGTACGCCGGGTCGAGCTCGATCAGGCCGAGGACGACTTCGGTGCCGCCGTCCAGGACGGTCAGCGCGCCGGCGTCCCGGCCGTCGACGGTGATGACCTGCGTGTTCGTCCGGTCGAAGTGCTTCTCGTGGTAGGCGCGCTGCGCCGGGTCGTCCCAGCCCCAGATCGCGTCGACGTACTCGCCGAGCGCCCGGCGGTGCAGCCGGAAGCAGAACTCCTCGTCGCCCGGCCGGAGCGGCCGCAGTTCGATCCGGTGCGGCACGCGCTCACTCCCCCCACGATGTGCCCGGGCGCGGTCCTCCGGGTCGACGCCGAGCTCGGCCGCCAAGGTCACGCAGCTGAACGCCGGCCGGGGCGGTCGCCGGGCACGAACAGGAACGTCGTCGCGGCCACCCGGCCACGATAGCGGGTAAGGGGTCGGCCGCCCCGGAACTGCGCGATCACCCGATGCGGCCGCCGACCCCTCAGTACGACCGTGGGACTCCACTACGGAAGGAGTTCCTCATGCGAGGCGACTGGATCCACGACTGGGTACAGGTGGAGATGGACTACCGGGCCGGCACGCGCCCGGCGGTGCGACTGCCGAAGGAGCGGCCGTCTTCGGCACCGTGGAGGGCGTTGTGGGCGGCCGTGTTCCCGGCCCGAAGGGTCGAGGTGCGGCACCCGTGACCGCGGTCAGCGGGCCGCGGCGTGCACCCGCTCGACCGTCTCGGCCAGCCCCGCGAGGCCGGGCAGGACCGCGTCCGCCACCGCCGGGTCGTGCTGGTCGGCGTGCCGGTCGACCCACACGCGCGGGATGCCCAGCGCCCGCGCCGGCACCATGTCGTGGAAGTGGCTCTGGGCCACGTGCACCCAGTTGACGGCCGTGGCGTCGAAGGACGCGGCGAACCGGCGGAAGTGCCCGTGCCCCGGCTTGTACTCCCCGACGTCCTCCGCGGTCACGACGGCGTCGATCGGCACCGCGAGCCGCCGCTGGGTCTCGCCGATGAGGTCGCGGTCGCAGTTGGTCAGCAGCGCCAGCCGCCAGCCCGCCGCCCGCAGCTCGGCCAGGGCCGCCCGGGTGTCGGGGAAGACGGGCCAGTACGGCAGCCCGGTCCCGAGCACGGACGCGTCGTCGGCCACCAGCTCCAGCCCCGCTTGGGCCGCGGTCCGGCGCACGGATTCGGCGAGCACCTCCCGGTACCGCCGCACCGGCGCTTCGGCCTGCACCTGCGGTTCGAGCCGGTTGTAGACCTCCAGCAGCTCCGCGCCGCGGCCCGGGAACAGCAGCTCGAGCCCGGTGGCGATGCCGTGGCGCCAGTCCACCAGCGTGCCGAAGCAGTCGAACGTGGCCCAGCGGATCATGGCGCGGTCTCCTCCCGGTCGGTCAGGTCTGGGTCGATCTTCGCGAACCTCGGGCCGCCCGGCGAGTCGTCCGGGCTCGACCCGGCCGCAGGCGCAGTGATCCCGAAGCGGCTGCCCACCCGGGAAGCTGCGTGAGGCAGTAATCGGCCAGGGCAGCGAAACCCGGGAAGCGCCGGTTATCGGTGGTCGGCTCGCTCGGCCAGGTACTCACCGAAGGTGATCACCCCGTCCCGGTGCCCGGGGGCCAGGTGCTCCCCGGCGGCGTAAGCCCGGAACGTCTCCCCCGGCACCCGCACCGGCACGATCCGCCGCGGCCGTCCGCTCGCCGCGCCGACCGCCTGCGCCAGCTCCGCCGCGGAAAGCACCTCCGGGCCGCCGAAGTCCGGTGCGCGCCCGGCCGGCTCGTCCAGGGCGAGGTCCGCGAGCCGCTTCGCCACGTCCCGCACGTCGACGGGCTGGAAGGAGACCCGCGGCACCGGCACCACCGGCAGCCGCGACGCGCCGCCGAGCAGGGTGCGGACCAGGCCGTGGAACTGGGTGGCCCGCTGGATCGTCACCGGCAGGCCCGAGGCCGCGACCAGCCGCTCGGTCTCCTCCTTGGCCCGGTAGTAGCCGAGCGGGACGCGGTCGACGCCGACGATCGAGACGTAGACCAGGTGCGGGCCACCCGCCCACCGAGCCGCCTCGATCAGCGTCCGGGCGAGCTGCGCCTCCCGGCCGAAGTAGTCGGTGGCGCAGTGGACGACCACGTCCACCCCGGCCACCGCGCTGTCGATGCCGCGGCCGGTCCGCAGATCGCCGCGGACGACGTCGGGGCCGGCGCGGCGGCTGAGCACGCGGACCTCTTCGCCCGCCGATCGCAGGCGCGTCACCACCGCGCTGCCGAGCTGCCCGGTGCCGCCGGTGACCAGGATCCGCACGTCGACCACCTCCGGCGCCATCCTGGCACGGCGGGGGCCCGCCGGGGAACGGCTTCCCGGCGGGCCCGCGCGGCCCCTCTCAGGTGCGGTTGATGGTGAACGTGGTGGTGCGGTTGCGGATGTCCTCGGCGTTGTCGGCCAGGGTGAGGCCGGTGAAGGTCGCCGAGCCGACGGCCGGGCCCTGGCCCGGTTCCGGCAGCTCGTTGGCCCAGATCCCGATCCCGGACTTCGCGTCGAAGGCGTCCCCGCTGCGGTGGGCGCCGGTGATCGACACGTTCGTCAGCACGGTGTCCTCGACCGGGTGCTCCGGCGTGGTGCCGTCGTACTTGGTCTGGAACATGACGCCGCTGTAGGTCGGGCTCTGGATGTCCACATCGGACACCCGGATGCCGCGGAACTCCTTCGAGGCGGAGAACAGCCAGATCGCCGGGAAGACCTGCTGGCCCCAGAAGTGGCCGCCGTCGCGCACGAGCGAGGCGTTCTGGACCGTCGTCGGCTGCGGCCCGAACCCGAGGAACGGGTAGCCGAAGTCGAGCGAGCTGATCGTGATCGCCGAGTACGTCAGCGTGTCCGCGATGTAGAGGTTGCGGAAGGTGTTGCTGTACCCGCCGTACACCGCCAGCCCCGCCGCGCGCCACGGGGTGAGCGCGGTCAGGTTCTCGAACACGTTGTCGTACTGGTTGCCCTGGTTGATGTCCGTGGCGGCGAACAGCGCGAAGCTGTCGTCGCCGGTGGACCGGGCCTCGTTGTTCGTGACGTGGTTGCCGGTGCTCCCGTTCGTCAGGTTGACGCCGTCGGCGAAGGTGTCGCGGATCCGGGAGTTCTTGATCGTCGTGTTGTCCACGTTCGTGCCCCAGACCATGACGACCTGGTGCTCGACCCAGATGTTGTCGATCGTCAGGTTGGCCACGTTGGTCAAGTTGAACACCTTGCCGGGGCCGTCGATGCGGGAGGTGTAGTTGCCGAACACCGCGAACCCGCTGAACGTCGAGCCGTTGGCGCTCGACTGGACGTCGATGCCGATGTCGGTGTTCTCCTGGCCGGCAGGCGCGGAGAACTTCGTGAACCACGGACCGGCGCCGGTGACCGTGATGGCCTTGCCGTAGACGTTCAGCTTGCTCGACAGCGAGTAGTTCCCGGCCGGCAGGTAGACCCCGGTGAGGGTGGCGTCCTGCCGGACCTTGTCGAGGGCGTTCTGGACGTCCTGCTGCGTGAACCCGGCGGGCACGGCGAAGTGCGCCGGGTCCGGGTTGGCGACCGCGGTCGCCTGCTCGAAGTTGACGAAGTCGATCGCGTAGTTCGTCGTGTTCGCCGCGTCCTTCTGCAGCTTGATCCGGTGCCCGGCGGGCACGGTGGTGCCGAGCAGCGCGCTGGCCTCGTCGTAGATGTGCCGCGGACCGGCGCCCGGCGAGTTGCCCGGGCCGGTTTCGGCGCCGTAGAGCCAGGCGTAGTGCGAGGTCAGGTCGATGGCCTTGAGGAAGGTGCCGTCGACGTAGACGTTCAGCGTCGCGTCGATGCCGCCACCGCCGGCGGAGTCCGGGATGGAGAACCGCGTGACGAGGGTGTTGGTCGACGCGCGGGTGGTGAACTCCACCGAGGAGCCGGTCGAGTTCAGCGTCACGGCCTTGCGGCCGGACGCCTCGCCCGCCAGGTCCCCGATCGTGCGGTTCGGGCCGACCACGGCCGCGCCGCCCGCGAGGACACCGTCTTCGGCTTCGTACATGTCGTAGGGCATGTTCGCGCCGCGGCCGACGAACAGCGCCTGCGTGCTCGTGTTGTTGCCCTGCTTGACCGGCAGCTCGTTGGCGTCGTTCGCGACGACCGTCTTCACCGTGTACCGGCCGTTGGCCGCGGTCCAGGTGCCGACGGTGACCGGTGCGGCGGTCGCACCGGCCGCGATGACCCCGGTGTAGCTGCCGGTCAGCGTCTTGACGACGGTGCCGTTCTGGTCGGTGACGGTCACCGTGACGCCGTGGGCGCCGCCCGCGCTCGCGACGGTTCCCTGGTTGCGCAGGGTCGTGGTGAAGGTGACCGTGTTGCCCGCGGCCGGGTTGCCCGGCGACCACGCCGTGGCCGCGACGAGGTCGGAGCTCTGCACCGGGCTGACGACCAGGGCCGTCGAGCTCGTGAAGGAGTTGTTGGCCTCGTTCTGCTCGATGACGGCGTTCGCCTCGTCGACCTTCGCGGTCAGCTGCTGGTAGCTGCCCGCGTCGCGGGTGCCGATGTTCGCCGACACCGTGGCCGACGCGCCGGCGGCCAGCGCGCCGACGTTCGCGGTGCCGACCTTGGTCGTGCCGAGGTAGAAGTTCACGTTCGTGGCACCGGAAGCCGCCGTCCCGGCGTTGCGGACGGTCGCCGACGTCGTGATCGCGTCGGTCTCCACCGGGTTCTGCGGCGACCAGGACACGCCCGAGATCGTCAGGTCCGGGTTGGGGGCCGGGACGCCGAAGACCTGGAACTCCGCGGCCTGCCCGCCGCCGGCGCCCGAGTTCGCCGTGACGCGCAGGCGGACGTCCGCGGCGCGGCCGCCGAGCGGGATGGTCACGGTGTTGCCGGTCGCGGGGTCGAAGCTGTAGGTCCGCGCGGCGGCCAGGGTGGTGAAGGCGGACGAGCTCTGCTCACGGCCTTCGACGGCGATCGTCTGGGTCCGCGGGCCCCACGCCGGGTCGGGGTTGAGCTTGACGACGACGTGGTCGAGGTCGGCGTTCGCGCCGAGGGCGACGGTCAGCAGGTTCGGGTACGTTCCGCCGCCGCCCTCCCAGTACGTGGCCAGGGAGTCGTCGTTGGCGTTGGCCGCGACGTACGTCCACTCGGTCGAGGAGGCCGTGATCGCCTTGCCCAGCGCCAGGTTGGTGCCGGACTGGGTGCCGGTGCGGGTCACGGTGCCGCTGTTCGCGGACTGGTTGCCCGCCGCGTCCCTGGCCCGGACGAAGTAGGAGACCGTGGCGTTGTCGGGCTGGGCGTCGGTGTAGGTCAGGACGTTCCCGGCGACGCTGCCCCGCAGCTGGTTGTTCGCGTAGACGTCGTAGCCGGTGACGCCGGTGTTGTCGGTGGACGCCGACCAGGTGAGCCGGATCTGGCCACTGGCGGGCTGGGTGTAGGCGAGGTTGCCGGGCGCGGACGGCGGCTGGGTGTCCCCGCCGGCGGGTCCGTGCACCTCGAACTCCGACAGCTGCGCGGCGGGCCAGCCGGTGTTCGCGGTGACGTTCAGCCGGACGTACCGGGGCTTGCCGGAGACGTCCACGGTGACCGTGTTGGCTTTGGCCGGGTCGAACACGTACCCGGCCGAGGGCTTCAGGTCGGTGAAGGTGGTCCCGTCCGTGCTGCCCTGGACGCCGAGGGTCTCGGTGCGGGTGCCCCAGTTCGCGGCCGGGAGCTTGAGGACGAGCTGGGCGACGTCGGTCGGTGCGCCGAGGTCGGCCTGGACCCACTGCGGGAACTGGTTGCTCGCGCTTTCCCAGTAGGTGTCCTGGTTGCCGTCGCCGACGTTCGAGACGGGGTAGCCGGCGAGCTGGCTGCCGGCGGTGTAGGTGGCGGAGGCCGCCTGCGCGGCGGGCCGGACGGCCGGTGCGGCGGCCGGGGCCGCGCTCGCCGGCGCGGCCGGCGTGGCCAGGAGCAGGGACAAGGCGGCGAAGGCGGCCGCGGGTGACAACACTCGCTTCGTTCTCATGCGGTTCCTCTGGGTCCGGGGAGGGAAGGGAGACGACTCGGAGCGAAACCGGGATCTTCCTGACAGCTGCCTTGATTTCTCGGCTTGCTGTCAGCTTCTTGCGTTGATTCGTTCAAGGCTTACAGTGACGCGCGTCTCAAGTCAACGTCCGCGCAGCAAAAAGGCCTCCTCGCCACGGAGGCGAGGAGGCCTGGCCGGCCGCGGTCAGGCGTGCACGGCGCCGAGCCGGATCGCGTGGGTGCCCGGAGCGTTCACCGGCTCGCCGCAGTGCGCGCAGACGGTGGCCGGCGCCAGCACCTCGCCGCAGGCGTGGCGCCACAGCGTCGGCGGTTCGCCCTGGTGGACGTACTTGTCACCCCATGCCATCAGGGCGAGCAGGACGGGCTGCAGCGCGCGGCCGGCTTCGGTCGGGTGGTACTCGTGGCGCGGCGGGTGGGCCTCGTACTGGACCTTCTCCAGGACACCGGCGTCGACGAGCTTGCGCAGCCGGGCGGCCAGGATGTCCCGGCTCGCACCGGTGTTCTCGGCGATCTGGTTGAACCGCCGCTCCCCGAGCATGATCTCGCGCAGCGCGAGCAGGCTCCACCGTTCGCCGACGACTTCGAGCGCCTCGGCGACCGAGCATTCGCGACCACGCCGAACCATGCCACCTCCACCGGATTGAAAATCCAACCTAGCACGTCAACCGCATGTGACGTGCCGAACAGTCGAGTTGTGGAATCCAACTCACCCGGCGTATACCGAAAGCATCCCCGATCTGCGAGGAGGCAGACGCCATGACGGACGCGGTGGTCGTCGACGCGGTACGGACCCCGATCGGCAAGGGCAAGCCGAACGGTTCGCTGGCCGGGGTGCACCCGGTCGACCTGCACGCCCACGCACTGCGTTCGCTCGTCGAGCGCACCGGCCTCGACCCGGCCCGCATCGACGACGTGATCAGCGGCGCGGTCGGCCAGATCGGCGAGCAGAGCATGAACACCGCCCGCTGGGCGGCGCTCGCGGCCGGGCTGCCGGAGTCGGTGCCCGCGGTGACGGTCGACCGCCAGTGCGGCAGCAGCCAGCAGGCGATCCACTTCGCGGCCCAAGGCGTCATCGCCGGCGCGTACGACGTGGTGCTCGCCTCCGGCGTCGAGTCGATGAGCCGGGTGCCGATGGGCAGCCAGGTGGCCGGCCGCGACCCGTTCGGCCCGCAGGTCGCCGCGCGCTACCCCGACGGTCTGGTCCCGCAGGGCATCAGCGCGGAGCTCATCGCGGCGAAGTGGGGCTTCAGCCGGGCGCAGCTGGACGAGTTCTCCGCCCAAAGCCACCAGCGGGCGGCGCAGGCGTGGGCGGACGGGAAGTTCGCGGGTGAGGTGGCACCGCTGAAGGCACCGGGCGCCGACGGCACCCTGCGCGAGGTGACGACGGACGAGACGGTCCGGCCCGCCACGACACCGGAGATCCTCGCCGGGCTGAAGCCGGCGTTCCGCGCGGACGTCTGGGAACAGCGCTTCCCCGACCTGGCGTGGCACATCACGGCGGGCAACTCGTCACCGATCAACGACGGCGCGGCCGCGCTCCTGATCACCAGCACCGAGACGGCGGCGGCACTGGGCCTGAAGCCAAGGGCCCGGATCCACAGCTTCGCCGTGACCGGCGACGACCCCCTGCTGATGCTGACGGGCATCATCCCGGCCACCCGCAAGGTCCTGGCCCGCGCGGGCCTGGAGATATCGGACATCGACGCGTTCGAGGTGAACGAGGCCTTCGCCAGCGTGGTCCTGGCCTGGCAGCAGGAGACCGGCGCGGACCCGGCCAAGGTCAACGTCAACGGCGGCGCAATAGCACTGGGCCACCCCCTCGGAGCCAGCGGCGCCCGCCTGGCGACAACGCTGCTGTCGGTGCTGGAGCAGACGGGCGGCCGCTACGGCCTGCAGACGATGTGCGAGGCAGGCGGCCTGGCCAACGCAACGATCATCGAGCGCCTGGACTGAGAGCACGGCACCGCGGCACCCCGATCCGAAGCCAGAACACGGCCGACGACCCCTTGTCAAGGATGCTTTCCCGCCTTGACAAGGGGTCGCCGGCCGTCGTCACAATCAGGCTTCGGGGTTGCGACCCACCATTCTCGGCTCACAGCCGAAGACATCACTCAGCCTCAGGCGGCTCCTCGACCCCATCCCGATCCGCCCACTCCAACAGCGGCTCCAACGAAAAAACCGCATCATCGATCCCCGCGTGAAGATCCCCCACCTCGGCGAACCGCCCCGGAACAGTGGCAATCGTGAAGTCCCCCGGCTCGGCGTCATCGATCTCCTCCCACCGGACCGGCGCCGACACCGTCCCTTCCGGATTCCCCCGCACCGAGTAAGCACTGGCGATCGTGTGATCACGCGCGTTCTGGTTGTAGTCCACGAAGAGCATCCGCGGGTCCCGATCCTTCCGCCACCAGGTGGTGGTGACGTCATCCGGAGCCCGCCGCTCGACCTCGTGCGCGAAGGCCAACGCGGCCCGGCGGACGTCGGAGAACCCCCACCGCGGTTCGATCCGGACGTAGATGTGCAGCCCGCGCCCGCCCGAGGTCTTCGGCCACCCGACCGCACCGAGCTCGTCGAGCACCTCGTGGGCGACGTGCGCCACCCGGCGGACCCGGTCGTACCCGCAGTCGGGCATCGGGTCGAGGTCGATGCGCCATTCGTCGGGCTTTTCGGTGTCGGCGCGCCGGGAGTTCCACGGGTGGAACTCCACTGTGGACATCTGCACGGCCCAGGCGACGTGCGCGAGCTCGGTGACGCACAGCTCGTCGGCGTGCCGGTTGTAGCGCGGGAACGTCACCCGGACGGTTTCCAGCCACGGCGGTGCGCCGTTCGGCACCCGCTTCTGGTGCACCTTCTCCCCCGCCACGCCGGACGGGAAGCGGTGCAGCATGCAGGGGCGTTCGCGGAGGGCGTTGACGATGCCGTCGCCCACCGAGAGGTAGTAGTTGACCAGGTCGAGCTTCGTCTCGCCGCGGGCCGGGAAGTAGACCCGGTCCGGGTTGGAGATCCGCACGGTGTGCGGGCCGACCTCGAGCTCGACAGCCTTGTCCGCCATGGCACAGACGCTAGTCCAAAATCGTCGCTACGGTGGGCCGGTGAGCCTGCCGACGGACGGTCACGTCCACACCGAATGGTCCTGGGACACCGTCACCGGCTCGATGACCGGCTCCTGCGAGCGGGCGATCGAGCTGGGCCTGCCGTCGGTGGCCTTCACCGAGCACGCCGATCTGACGCCGTGGCTGGTGCCGGAGCCGGTCCGGCCGCTGCTGCCGGACCACTTCCGGGTGCGGCTGCGCACCGACGGCGTCCTGGAGCCGCCGGAGCTGGACGTCGCCGGGTACCTGGCGTGCGTCGAGGAGTGCCGAGAGAGGTTTCACGGCCTGCGGATCCTGTCGGGCGTCGAGCTGAGCGAGCCGCACTGGCACCGGCCGCGCGCCGACGCGCTGCTGGCGGCCCACGACTTCGACCGCGTGCTCGGCTCGGTGCACTCCCTCCCGGACGGCGAGCACCACCGAGAGCTGACGGTCATCACGGACCGGCCGCCGGGTGAGCTCCTGCGGGCGTACCTCGGCGAGGTGCTGGGCCTGGTCGAGTCGACGGCGGACTTCGCGGTGCTCGCCCACATCGACTACGCCCTGCGCTCGTGGCCGGCCGAGGGCCCCCCGTTCGTGGCGGCGGAGTTCGAGGAGGAGTTCCGGACGGTGCTGCGGGCGCTGCGGGCGAGCGGCCGCGCCCTGGAGGTCAACACGAAGGTCCCGCTGCCCGGCGAGGTGGTGCGGTGGTGGTTCGAGGTGGGTGGCGAGGCGGTGGCGTTCGGCAGCGACGCCCACGAGCCCGGCCTGGTCGGCCACGGCTTCCGCGAGGCGACGGCGCTGGTAGAAGCGTGCGGCTTCCGGCCGGGCCGCGCCCCGCACGACTTCTGGCGCCGCTGACCCCCCGCAAGCGCCCCAAGGCCACATTCGGTGCGTCTCACGCACCGAAGGCCGCCTTGGGTGCGTCTCACGCACCGAAGGCCGCATTGGGGCGCTCGGGCCGGACCGGTGCGTCAGGCGAGGGCGTGGCGGCCGTGGCCTCGGGACTCCGCGCTCTGGTCCATCAGCCGGGCGGCGACGCGCCCGATCGCCGCGTCCAGTTCGGCGCGGTCGGTCGTGCCCCAGTCACCGAGGCGCTCGGCCAGCCAGTCGTGCCAGGCCTGGACCGCCTTGCCGAACTCCTCGCGGCCCGACGCGGTCAGCTGCCAGCCGTCGCGCGTGTAGCGCAGGTGACCCGTCAGCTCCAGGCGGTTGAACGCCGGTTCCAGCACCGGCGCCGGCACGCCGAAGTCCTCGCCGATCGCCCGCAGCGTCGCCGGCGAACTGCGGCGCTGTCGCAGGTGGACCTGCAGCAGGCACCAGATCCCGCCCTCGTCGAGGTCGCTGCCCGCGCGCTCGATGATCGACGGCGCCACCTTGCGGCGTTCGCGGAAGAACAGCGTCGCGACCGCGCGCTCGAGTTCGCGGTCGTCCGTGCGGGCCTCCGGCATCGCGAAGCCGTCGCCGAGGTCCGGGGCCGCCGCGCGGGCCGTGTCGCGCAGCGGGACCTCCTTGAGGAAGAACGCCAGGACCAGGGCCACCAGGCCGACCGGCGCCGCGGCGAGGAACACGACGTGGAGGGAGTCGCTGTACGCCTTGATCACCGGGGCCGACACCGACGGCGGCAGCGCGTGCAACGCCGTGGGGACCTGCAGCGCCCGCGGGTCGACCCCCGGCGGCACCGGCAGCGCGGCCAGCTTCGGGGTCAGCTGGTTGGCGTACACCGTGCCGAAGATCGCCGCGCCGAACGAACTGCCGATCGAGCGCAGGAACGTCACCCCGGACGTCGCCACCCCCAGGTCGGCGTAGTCGACGGTGTTCTGGACGGCGATGGTCAGCACCTGCATGCCGAGGCCGATGCCGAGCCCGAGCACCGCCATGTACGCCGAAGCCTCCCAGAACCCGGTACCGGGGCCCAGCCGCGACAGCAGGTAGAGGCCGATCGTCATGCCCGCGGCCCCGGCCAGCGGGAACACCTTGTACCGCCCGGTGCGGCTCACCGCGTTGCCCGCGGCGATCGACGCGACGAGCAGCGCCAGCACCATCGGCAGCAGCCGCACGCCGGACGTCGTCGCCGACGTGCCCTGGACGTACTGCATGTACGTCGGCAGGTACGACAGCGCGCCGAGCATCGCGAAGCCGACGACGAAGCTCATGATCCCGCCGACGGTGAACACGGGGTTGCGGAACAGCCGCATCGGCAACATCGGCTCCTTCGCCCGGAGTTCGGCGAAGACGAACGCCGCCAGCAGCACCAGCGAGCCGGCCGCCATCCCGATGATCACCGGGGAACCCCACGCGTACTGCGTGCCGCCCCAGCTCGTGACCAGCGTCAGCCCGGTCGCGGCGAGGCCGATGAGCAGGATGCCGAGGTAGTCGATGACCGGCTTGACCGCGGCGCGGGCGTTCGGCATCGCCGAGGACGCCACCACCAGCACCACGACGACGAGCGGGATGTTGACGTAGAAGGCCCACCGCCACGACAGGTGGTCGACGAAGAAGCCGCCGAGCATCGGGCCGGCCACGGTCACCACGCCGAACACCGAGCCGAGCACACCCTGGTACTTGCCGCGTTCGCGCAGCGGGACGACGTCGGCGATGAGCGCGGTCGAGGTGACCATCAGCCCGCCGCCGCCCAGGCCCTGGACCGCGCGCCAGACGATCAGCCACACCATGCTGCCGGCGAACCCGGCGCAGAACGAGCCGATGCCGAACACGATCACCGACAGCTGGAACATCAGCTTGCGGCCGAACAGGTCGCCGAGCTTGCCGACGACCACGGTCATGATCGTCTCGGCCAGCAGGTAGGACGTCACCACCCAGGACAGGTGCCCGGCGCCGCCGAGGTCGCCGACGATGGTGGGCAGGGCGGTGCCGACGATGGTCTGGTCCAGCGCGGCCAGCAGCATCCCGAGCAGCACGGCCCCGAACACGGCGTTGACCCGGCCGCGGCCGAGTGCGGGCGGCACCGCCGCGCCGGGGGTGACCTCCGCGGTGGCCGTCATCTCTCCAAGCTAGTGGCCGGTGTCCACTGTGGATAGCCACCCGTTCCGGTGATCCCTGCCGCTCAACGGGTCCAGCGCTCCCGCGGCGGCGATTCGAGGACGAGCTCGCCGCCGACGGCGGCGGCGATCTGCTCCACCGTCCAGGTTTCCCGGTGCAGGACCGGCCGGATGATCGCGGGCTGGCGTACGGCGTGCAGGTGCCCGTCGGCCAGCCGCAGCACCTGCCCGGTGACCCCGGCCGCGAAGTCGCTGAGCAGGTAGGTCACCAGCGGCGCCACCCGTTCGGGCGGCGGCGCGTCGCGGTTGCCGCGGGGGTCGGCGGCCATCAGCCGGGTCCAGGCGATCGGCTGACGGCGTTGACCCGGACCCCGTGCTCGGCCAGGTCCGCGGCCCAGGAGTAGGTCATCGACGCCCACCGCGCCCTTCGACGCCGAGTACGCCGCGGCGCTGCCCGAGCACGTTGGTCTCGACCAGCGCCCGGGCCCGCTCGGCGTCGTCGTCCTCCCACGGCGGCGCGTGGTAGCCGACGGCGGCGTTGTTGACCAGCCCGTCCAGCGCGCCGAACTCCGTGGCGCACCGGCTGATCAGCGACCGGGCGTACGCCGGATCGGCCACCGAGCCGACGCTCGCGACGGCGGCGCCACCGTCGGCGACGATCGCCGCCACGGTCTCGCAGGCCGGTTCCGCGTCGACGTCGTTGACGACGACCGCGGCGCCGCTCGCCGCCGCGTGCCGGGCGAACGCCCGCCCGAGCCCGCGTCCGGCACCGGTGATCACCACGGCCCGCCCGTCCAGGAAGCCCATGACTCCCAGTGTGGCGCGGGAAGGGCTCAGCTGCGCGTCAGAGTCACCAGGAACGGGCGGAATCCGCGCGCGGCGTAGAAATCGAGTGCACCGGCGTTCTGCGCGTACGCCTGCACAGTCATTTCGTTCGCGCCGCGCGCGCGGGCCCAGCTCAGAAACGCGTCCACGAGCGACCCGCCGATTCCTTCGCGACGGCGCTCCGGGGCGACACGCATGCTTTCGAGCTCGGCCGTCACGGCCCCCGGCCGCAACGGATCCGGCCGGCGCAACCGCCCGACCAGGTGACCCCCGCCGGCGCCGGCCAGCAGGCACAGGCAGTCCGGATCTCGGACGAGGTCCGCGTAGTAACCCGCGCCTTCGCGGGCGGGCCAGCCGGTGTCCATGAACGGATCGCGTCGGCCACCGTCCTCGGCGAACAATGCCGCGACCGACGCCAGGAGTTCGGGAAGGTCCTCGGAACGACACTCGGAAACGGTCACCCGGCCGACGGTAACGGGTCCATTTTTCTGTGTAAACAACAACTTCAGAGCGAAAGGTGTGCCAGGCTCTCCAGCGCCAGCTGCTCCAGGGCTCCCGCGGCCGCACCGCTGCCGCCCGCCGCGCGGAACGAGGCCGCCACCACTTCGGCCGCACGGCGGTACGACGGCTCGGTCAGGACCTCTTCGACCGCCGTCGCGATGCGAAGGGCGTCCGCGCGGCCGAACCGCAGGCGGACGCCCGCCCCCGCCGCGACCACCTGGGCCGCCACGATCGGCTGGTCGTCGCGGATCGGGGCCACCACCAGCGGGAGCCCGTGCCACAGCGCTTCGCAGACGGTGTTGTGGCCCGCGTGGCACAGCACCGCGTCGACCTCGGACAGCAGCGCCAGCTGCGGGAGGTGCGGCCGCACCAGGACGTTCGGCGGGACGTCGCCGAGCACGCCGCCCGGGTCGGCGATCACCGCCCGCGCGGGCCGTCCGGCGAACGCCTCCGCCGTCGCCGTCAGGAACCGCGCGCCCGCCGAGGTGTTCGCCGTGCCGAGGGACACCAGGACCGTCGGCCGCGGCGGGTCGAGCCACTCCCACGGGAAGTCCGCGGTGGACGGCCGCGGGCCGAGGGCCGGTCCGACGAGCCGGACCGAGGGCGCCACGGTGGCCGGGCCGAGCAGTTCGCGGGTGGTGAAGGCGAGGACGCCGTGCGGCGAAAACCGCGGGTCCGCCTCGCCGCGGCCGCCGGCGAGGCGCGCGCGCAGCCCGTCGAGCAGCGCGGCGACCCACTCCCCGACCTTCGGCATCCCGGCCAGGGGGTCGACGAGCTCGGCCGACGTCGTCGCGGAGGTGACCCACGGCAGGCCCGCCGCCTCGGCGAGCAGGCCACCGGCCAGTGCCTGCTGGTCGGCGACCACGACGTGCGGCTCGAAGGCGTCGAGGGCCGCGGCCACGCCGGGGGCCATCGCCTCGGCCAGCGGGACGAGGAAGTCCTGCCAGAGGAACCGCAGCGCGGCCGGGCCCGTCAGCTCGGCCGGGCGCGTGGGCAGGTCGCCCGCGGCGCAGGAGAACACGAGCGCCGCCGGGCCGGCCAGCTGCCACAGCAGTTCGTCGTGGCCCGCCCAGGCCACCTCGTGCCCGCGCGCGCTGAGCTCGGCCGCCACGCCGACGGCCGGGTTGACGTGCCCGACGAGCGGCGGGACGACGAAGAGGAACCGGGCCACTACCGCACCCGCGCCTGCGTGCGCGCGGTGTCGCGGACCCACCCGGAGATCAGCTCGGTGACCTCCGCGGTCCGCTCGACCAGCACCGAATGCCCCTGGTCGGGCAGCACGACCGTGCGGCACGCCGTCAGGTGCGCCTCGAAGTGCGGCACCTGCGCCGCCAGGCCGGAATCGCCGCCGAAGACGGCGAACACCGGGCAGCGCACGGCCGACAGGTCCGCCGCGATCGTCGCGCTGCGCGGGATGTCCTCGGCGATCGTGGTCGTCTGCAGGATCCGGTTCGCGGCCTTGGACAACCGGGCGGTGTGGGCACCGTGGTGCTCGGCGATCCAGCCGATGACCTCGTCGATCGCCAGCCGGGTCTTGGCGTCGGCCAGCCCGTCGGCCATGTGCCGCGTCCACTCCTCGGTCGGCGGTTCGCCCTCGATCACGACCACGCTGGCCACCCGGTCGGGGCGGGCGGCGGCCAGCCCCAAGGCCACCGAGGCGCCGAAGGAGTTGCCGACGACGTGCACCGGCCGGGTGATGTCGCAGGCGTCGAGGACCGCGACGAGGTCGTCGACGAACCGTTCCAGCTGGTAGCCGGACGGCGGCCGGGTCGTGCGGCCGTGCCCGCGCAGGTCGTACATCAGCACGTCGAGCCCCCGCTGGGCGAAGGCCGGGCCGAGGGTGAAGTAGTAGCTGGCCAGGCTGTCGGTGAGCAGGCCGTGGACGCACACCACGATCGGGGCGTCGCCGTCGAGCGGGACGTCCGGGGTGAGGCGCTGGACGTGCACGTCCAGCTCGCCCGCGCGGATCCGGCTCACGCCGTCGCCCGCAGGGAGGCGACGATGTACCGGACGAGCTCGCCGACGGTCAGCGCGATGATCTCGTCGAGGTCGCGCTCGGCGATGAAGGTCGCGAAGTTGACGCGGTCGCCGTAGTGCTCGCGCAGCTGCCCGGACAGCGCCACCAGGTCGACGCTCTCCAGCTCCAGGTCGTCGTGGAACGTCGTGTCCATGGTGATTTCGGCGTCGTCCAGCCCGTACTCCTCGAGCAGCTCGCGCAGCATCTCGCCGAGCTGGGCGAGCACGGCCGCCTCGTTCGCGGCCGTCGTCTCGATGCTCATCCGGCAGTCTCCTTCGTCTCTTCGGTCCAGGCGACGACGTAACGGCGTGGCGGCGCACCGGGCGGGTTCTCGACGTCGGCACAGCACACGCGGTACTCGCGGCCCGCGACGCGGACAGTCAGTTCGTCCGGCGTCGCCGCGACGACCGCGAAGTCGTGCGGCTCACCGCGCAAGCCGGTGCCGCGCAGTTTCGCCACGGCCTCCTTCGCCGTCCAGAACCGGGCGAACCACCGCTCCGGGTCGCCGGACAGGCTCGCGAACAGCGCCAGCTCGCCCGCGCCGAGTGCGGCCTCCACAGTGGACTGCGAGCGGGGCACGACCTCTTCGACGTCGATGCCGCACGGCCCGTGGCGGGCGATCGCCACCCCCGCCTCGGCGCGGTGCGCCACGGAGATCGTCAGCGGCGGCAGGGCCCGGCCGTAGGCGCCGGTCGCGAACGGACGACTGGCCTCGTCGTTGCCGATGCGCAGCTCCGCGGGGTACATCTCGGCTTCGCCGCCGGCCCAGAGGAACTGGCGGACGGCGTCCTTGGCCGCGATCCGGCCGAGCAGCCACTGGCGCCGCCCGCGCGGCGGGCGCCGGTCGTAGGCGTCGCGCTCGGGCCCGGCGAGGTAGTTGCGCATGATCAGTTCGCGGGTGGCCAGGTCCGGCCACTGCTCGTGCACCAGCGCCCAGCCGCCCGGCTGCCCGACCGACAGCGTCGAGCGCTCGGGCGTGCGGTCGGCCTGGCGGATGTGCGCCGTGCTGTCGAACCGGCGGTCGCGCCAGCCGGTGAACTCGGCCCACACCCGGCCGTCGCGGACGAGCTGCATGTCGGCGTCGAGGAACTCCTCCGTCAGCCCGGTGATCCGGACCAGGCACTCCAGGCGCTCCCCCGGCGCGGGGTGCGGGCCGTGGAACCGGATTTCGCGCATGGCGACCGGGAAGACGGTGGTCCGCTCGGGCAGCCGCGACATGATCCAGTAGCCGAGGACCTGGCCGACGTTGTCGAGCAGGGCACCCGGCGCGGGCGGCGTCGTCAGCACCGCCCGCACGTGGCGTTCGCCGACGGCCGTCAGCTCGGTGACGCCCTGGAACCGCGGGCCGTGGAACATCCAGCGTTCGTCGTACAGCTGCGCCGCGGTGGTCTCGGGCACCTGTTCGGCCGACGCGGGGAACCGCCACGGCGCGGGTGCGCCTGCCGGGTGCTCCGGCGCGAGTTCCACCACGGCCTGCGAGTAGCCGGCGAAGGCCGCGTGCACCCGGTCGGTGCCCTGCGGCCGCACCCGCACCGGCACGGTGACCGCCGGGACGGCGGTGATCCACTGGCTGAGCCGGACGTCGTGCACGGCGACCGCGTGCCGTCCCGGCGCGGCCTGTTCGGCGAACCGCATCAGGTGGTCGATCACCGTGGTGGCCGGGACGACCGGCCAGCGGTCACCCGGGTCGGCGTGGGGCGGCTGCTTGAAGAAGCAGTGGTCGAGCAGGTACGGCATCGATTCGAGCGACACCGTCAGCGTCGTGTCCAGCGCTCGTGGCGGCGGGAGGCGGCGCGCCGGCCCGGTGAGGACGGTGGACGCCAGCTCGGCCGTGTCCGCCAGCAGCGCGGCGAACTCCGCGGCGAGCGGGCCCTGCGCGGCCAGGTCGTCCACAGTGGAGCGACGGGCGGCCGGCAGCGCGATCCGCGCGCGGACCTGCTCGTCCAGGGAGATCAGGCGGCCGCCGAGGTCGAGCTTGACCGCCTTGGGAGCGGCCGGACGCTCGCCGGGCAGGCGGGCGAAGTCGACGTCGAGGCCGTCGGCCCACAGCGCGGTCGCGACCCGGCGCAGCTGCGCCAGGCCCGGGCGCTGCCCCGAGTGCGCGGCCACGACCAGGTGCTCCTCGCCGTGCAGGGTGTCGCCGACCAGGGAGCCGAGCTGCCCGGCGCCGACCTGGACGAACGCGCGGAACCCGGCCGCGTGCAGTGCCCGCACGAGCGGGCGGAACCGGACCGGCTCCACCAGGTGGCGCACGAACAGGTCGCGGACCTCGGCTTCGCCCGCCGGGTACTCCGCCACCGTGGTCGCCGACCAGAGCGGCAGGGACGGCGGGTGCAGCGTGAAGCGTTCGGCCGCGGCGCGGATCGGGTCCAGGTACGGCCGCAGCATCGGGGTGTGGAAGCCGGACCGGAAGGGCAGCACCTGCGCCACGATCCCGGCGTCGCGGAACCGGCGCACGAGCGCGCCGACCGCGGCTTCCGGCCCGCAGATCATGGCCTGGTTCGGGGAGTTGTCGTGGGACAGGACGACGTCCGCGCGGCCGGCCAGCTGCTCGAGGACCCGCGGTGCGGGCGCGCCGATCGCGGCGAACGTGAGCCCGGGGACGACGAGCGCGTCCGGGTCGAACCCGGCGAGGAAGGCGTCGACCTCGGCTTCGGCGTGGACACCCGCGACCGCCATCGCCGTCCATTCGCCCAGGCTGTGCCCGGCGACGGCGTCCGGGGTGACGCCGAGCCGGCCGAGGGCGGCGTGCAGCAGCCTGCCCAGCTCGAACACCGCGGCGCCCTGCCGTCCGACGTCGCCGACCTCGACGTCGGCGTGCTTCCAGGGCAGGCCGAAGTGCCGGGCGACGTCACCGCAGTTCAGGGTGAGCTCCGCTTCCAGGCCGGGGAAGACGAAGGCGATCTTGCCACCGCCCGGCCCGAGCAGCGGGCGGTCGGCGAACCAGACGTCGTTGCGGCCCCGCCAGGCCCGGCCCCGGGTGAGGACCTTCCTGGCCAGGGCCAGCCGCTTCTCCGTCGGGTCGACGATGCCGAGCCGGACCGGGCCGGTCCCGGGCTCCTGGTGGTCGCCCCGGTCGAACGCCTCGCGCAGCGCCTCGAGGGTCGGCGCGGCGAGCCGCAGCACGCGTTCGGGCTCGCGCACCGCCACCGGCTTCGCGCGGCCCGGCGCCTGTTCCAGCACGACGTGGGCGTTGATCCCGCCGAAGCCGAACGCGTTGACGCCGGCCCGGCGCACCGGCGCGTCCCACGGCTCGGCCGCGCCCAGCGGGCGGAACCGGGTCCCGGCCAGCGCGGGGTGCGGGTCGTCGCAGTGCAGCGTGGGCAGCAGGACGCCGTGGTGCACGGCCAAGGCCGCCTTGACGAGCCCGGCGATCCCGGCCGCGGGCATCGTGTGGCCGATCATCGACTTGACCGAGCCCAGCACGGCGGAGCCCGCGCTGCCGAACACCTCCGCGAGGGTGGCGAGTTCCGCCGCGTCGCCGGCCGGGGTGGCGGTGCCGTGCGCCTCCAGCAGGCCGATCGAATCCGGCGCGGCCGGGTCGAGGCCCGCCGCGGCCCACGCCTGGCGGACGGCCCGGACCTGGCCGCCGGAGTCGGGACTGGCCAGGCTCGCGGTCCGCCCGTCGGAGGCGACCCCGGTGCCGGTGATCACGGCGTAGACGCGGTCGCCGTCGCGCTGGGCGTCGTCGAGCCGCTTGAGGACGACGACACCGGTGCCTTCGCCGATCAGCACGCCGTCGGCGCCGCGGTGGAACGGCCGGATCCGCTCGGACGGCGACAGCGCGCCGAGCTGGGTGAACACGCTCCAGAAGGTGATGTCGTGGCAGTGGTGCACGCCGCCGGCGAGGACGACGTCGCACCGGCCGGTGGCCAGCTCGCGCACGGCGTGGTCGACGGCGATCAGCGAGGACGCGCACGCGGCGTCCACCGTGTACGCCGGGCCGCGCAGGTCGAGGCGGTTGGCCAGCCGCGACGCGGCCAGGTTGGGCACCAGCCCGATCGCGGACTCGGGTGCCTCCGGGCCGAGCTGGTCGGTGAACGCCTGGCGGACGGCGTCGAGGCGGTCGGCATCCAGGTCCGGCAGCAGCTCGCCGAGGGTGCGGACGAGCTGGCTCGCGGTCCGGACGCGCTGGTCGAGGCGGACCAGGCCGGGGGTCAGGTAGCCGCCGCGGCCGAGCACGACGCCGACCTTCGCGCGGTCGGCGGGCAGGCGGTCCGGGCCGCCCGCGTCCGCCACGGCCTGCGCCGCGACGCGCAGCGCGATCAGCTGGTCGGGCTCGGTGGCGGGCACGGAGTTCGGCATGATCCCGAAGCCGGTGACGTCCACTTCGGCCAGTTCGTCGACGAACCCCCCGCGGCGGCAGTAGACGCGGTCGGCCCGGCGCTGTTCGTCCGGTGCGTAGTGCGCGTGGTCCCACTTGCCGGGCGGCACCTCGGTGATCGCGTCGACGCCGCCGGCCAGGTTGCGCCAGTAGCTCGCCAGGTCGGGAGCGCCGGGCAGCAGCACGGACATCCCGACGATGGCGACGGGCTGGGGCACCGGGCTCACCAGCCCGAGGCGGTGTGGACGACGGCCCCGGTGTCCGGACAGCCCCACGCCAGCTCGCGCAACAGGCCGAGGGTGCCTTCCTCCGGGTCGATCAGGGCGATGCCGCGGCGGGCGTAGTCGCGCATGAGCTCGGGGGTCACCATGCCGTCGTGTTCGCCGGTCGGCGCCCACGGTCCCCAGTGGACGGTCACCGCGCGCCCGGCGGGCCAGCGGTGGCCCAGCGTCTCCAGTGCGTCGTTGGCGGCGGCGTAGTCGGACTGGCCGCGGTTGCCCAGCGCCGCGGCGATGCTGCCGAACAGGACCACGAACTTCGGTTCGTCGGGCAGGTCGGCGGTGGCCTCGAGCAGGGTGCGGGCGCCGTCGGCCTTAGTGCTGTACACGCGCTCGAATGACTCCGGCGTCTTCTCGGCGACGAGCTTGTCCTCGATGACGCCGGCCGCGTAGACGATGCCGTCGAGGCGGCCGTGCTCGGCGTGGATCTCTTTGACCGCGCGGTGCACGGCTTCGGCGTCGAGCATGTCGACCGACTGGTAGCGCGCCGGGCTGCCGAGGGCTTCGAGCTTCGCCAGGGTCTGCCGCACCTCGCGTTCGCCCTGGATCCGGCGGACGGCTCGTTCGATTTCGGCGGGGTTCTTCAGGCCGGTGGCGATGAGGGCGGCGCGGAGGTCCTTGGCCGTTCCGGCCTGCGGGTGTTCGTCGCGGTTCGCGGGCACCGGCGTCCGGCCCAGCAGCTCGATCCGGCAGCGGGCGGCCGCGGCGAGGGTGGCGGCGAACCGGGCGGTGATGCCCTTGGCGCCGCCGACGAGCAGGACGACGGAGTCGCGGTCCAGGCCGATGGCGGCGGCTTCGGCCGCCCCGTCGCTGGCCGGGCCCGCACCGCTGCTGCCGAGCGGGCCCAGGTCCTGTTCGGTCATCCGGAACCCGCTCCGGTGGGCTCCGGTCCGCACGACGACGGGTTCCCGGTCCACTGTGGACAATTCGGCGACGAAGGCCGCGGCTTGCTCGCCGGGGGTTTCGTCCGGGTTCAGCTCGACCACGCGGGTGAGCGTGCCGGGGTACTCGCGGGCGAGGCTGCGGTGGAAGCCGCGCAGGCCCTCCCCCGGTCCGGCGGTGAGCAGCCAGCCGGGCCCGGTCGCGAGGGCGGCCTGGTACTGCGGGAAGGCGGCGGGCAGCACGGTCCGGGTGTCCGGGAGGAACAGGACGCCGTCGAACCCGGGGCGGACGTCGTCGGCGACTTCGGCGGTCGCGCCCAAGCCGGTCAGGTGGGCTCGGACCGCCGCGGCGAGCGACCCGCGCCCGATGAGGAGGAAGGCTTTCCCGGTGATCTCCGGAGTCCCGGCGGCGGCGAGCTCGGTTTCGGTCATGACCAGGCGTTTCGGCGCCACGACGAGCGGCGCGGGTTCGGCCGGTCCCGAGCGCCCCAAGGTGGCCTTCGGTGCGTCCGCCTTGGGGCGCTCGCCGTCGATCAGGCGCGCGATCGCTGCGGCCGTGCGGGCCTTGGCCAGTTCCTCGACGTCACCGCCGGTGTCGAGGTTCAGGCGGGTCGCCAGCTCACCGGCGATCTCCGCGCGCTTGATCGAATCCACACTGAGATCGGCTTCGAGGTCGAGATCCGGCTCGATCATCTCCACCGGATACCCCGTCCGCTCCCCGATCACCTCGACCACGGTCTCGAGAACCGAGGTGACCTCGGCGGGTTCGTCGCCGATCAGCGCTGCGATCGCCGCCGCCGTGCGGGCTTTCGCGAACTCCTCCACGTCGCCGCCGGCCAGTCCCAACCGGGACGCCAGCTCACCCGCGATCTCCGCGCGCTTGATCGAATCCACACTGAGATCGGCTTCCAGATCGAGGTCCGGCTCGATCATCTCCACCGGATACCCCGTCCGCTCCCCGATCACCTCGACCACGGTCTCCAGCACCGACCGCACCTGCGGAGCCACGACCGGCACGACCACTGGCTGTTCGATGACCGGCTGCTCGATGACCGGCACCGGAACCGGCGTGCGAACCACTGAAGGAGCATCGGTGCCGAGGAAGCCGAGGAGCACGTCGCGCTGGGCGGCGATCATTTCGCGGCTCGTGCGCAGGAAGTCGGCGACCATCGTTTCCGACGTCGCCGCGGCCACCGGGGCCGACGCGAGCCGGATGCGTTCCGCCGGGCGGAGGGCACCGGCCGGGATGGTGCCGTCGGCCGCCCGGAGGAGGTGGCCGTCGACCGTCCACCCGGGACGCTTCGGCCGCGGTGCCGCGAACGCGTCGACCGCGTCACGGCCGCGGAACAGCCAGCCCGTCTCGACCGCCACCCCGGACACCGCCAGCTGCGCCAGCGCACCGAGGAAGCCCGGCAGGCCGCGCCGGCCCGGCTGCTCGAACCCGACCGTCCGGTGCGGCCGGTCGCCGAGGATGGCGGCGACCTGCTTGGCCAGGACGGCTCCGGGCCCGGCTTCGACGAACACCCGCGCTCCGGCCGCGTACATCGCCTCGACCTGCTCGACGAACCGGACCGGCGCGCCCAGCTGGGCGGCCAGTTCACCGCGGATC
Source organism: Amycolatopsis sp. lyj-23 (assembly GCF_046549135.1). Taxonomy (NCBI): domain Bacteria; kingdom Bacillati; phylum Actinomycetota; class Actinomycetes; order Pseudonocardiales; family Pseudonocardiaceae; genus Amycolatopsis; species Amycolatopsis sp. lyj-23. Next base: position 578,521 of record NZ_JAJPWN010000002.1, read on the forward strand.
GCGTCCGGGTCGGCCGGGTACGGCCCCGCCGTCCGGTTGCCGTACACCGGGACCGCGGGCCGGACGACGCCGATCGCGTCGAGGGCCCGGCCGAACGCCGCTCCCGCCGGTGCCACGAGCGAGCTGTGGAACGCGCACGCGACCTGGATCCGCTTCGCGCCGAGCCCGGCGGCCCGCAGGTGGCCGACGGCGGCCTCGACGTCGGCGGTGGGCCCGGAGATCACCGTCTGCTTCGGCGAATTGTGGTTCGCGAGGACGACGGACCCGAGCCCGGCGTCGGCCAGGACCTTCCCGGTCTCGGCCGCTCCCGCCGAGACCGCGGCCATCGCACCCGGGTCGTCCGCGGGCACCGCGCCGAGGATCGCCTCGGCCCGGGCGTGGCTGGCGTGCATCAGCGCTTCCGGCGTGAGCGCACCGGCCGCGGCCAGCGCCGTCAGTTCGCCGTAGCTGTGGCCGCCGAGCACGGCGGGCCGCACGCCGGCGCGGCGCAGCAGCCGGAACGCCGCCAGCCCGGTGACCCCGAGCGCGGGCTGGGCGACGCGGGTGTCCGTGACGCGCTCGGCCACCGCCTGCCGCGCCGCCTCCCCGAAGGCCGCCGGGGCGAAGACGACGTCCGCCGTCGCGGAGTCCAGGCGCAGGTACCGCTGCAGTTCCGGGAAGGTGACGAACAGCTCGGCGAACATGCCCGGCCGCTGGCTGCCCTGGCCGGGGAACAGGACCGCGACCTCGCCCGGTTCGGCCGGCCCGGCCAGGAAGACGCCCGGCGCCGCACGACCGGCCACTGCCTGCCGCAGCAACCGGACCAGTTCGTCCACACTGGACGCGACGACCGCGATCCGGCTCCGCCCGCCCGCCGCTTCCGCCCGCCGGGACGCGGCGAGGGCGAGGTCGCGCAGCCGCCACGGTTCCCGCCCCGCCGGGACGTCGGTGGCCTGCTCCAGCAGGGCCTTCGCGGCCGACTCCGTAGTGAAGGTGAACAGCTCAGCGGGCCACTCGTCCGCGGTCTGCGCGGGCGGGACGCCGTCGTGCGCGCCGAGCACCACGTGGAAGTTCGTGCCGCCGAAGCCGAACGCGCTGACCCCGGCGAGCCGCTCGGACGGCGGCGCGGTCCACGGCTGCGCCGCCGACTGGAACACGAACGGGCTCGTCGCAGCGTCCCACGCCGGGTTCGGCGCCGAGAGGTGCAGCGTCGGCGGTTTGACGCCGGTGTGCACGGCCAGTGCGGCCTTGATCAGCCCGGCCAGGCCCGCGGCGCACTTGGTGTGCCCGATCTGCGACTTGACCGAGCCGATCGTGCAGGCGCCCGGCGTGGCCCCGGCCTCGGTGAACACCTTCGTCAGCGTGCCCAGTTCGGTCCGGTCGCCGACGACCGTGCCGGTGCCGTGCGCCTCGACGAGCCCGACGCGGGCGGGCGAGACGCCGGCGTTGCGGTACGCGCGGGTCAGTGCGGTGTGCTGGCCCTCGGGACGCGGTGCCGTCAGCCCCAGCGCGCGGCCGTCCGAGGCCGCGCCGACGCCCTTGATCACCGCGTAGACCCGGTCGCCGTCGCGTTCGGCGTCGGCGAGCCGCTTCAGGGCGATGCAGGCGACGCCTTCGCCGAGCGCGATGCCGTCGGCGGCGCTGTCGAAGGTCGCCGACCGCCCGGTCGGCGAAAGGGCGTGCGCCGAGGCGAACAGCAGGTAGTCGTTGATGCCGTTGTGCAGGTCCGCGCCGCCGCAGAGGACGAGGTCGCTGGTGCCGGCGGTCAGCTCCTTGCAGGCGACGTCGACGGCGGTCAGCGAGGACGCGCACGCGGCGTCGACGGTGTAGTTCGCGCCACCGAGGTCGAGCCGGTTCGCGATCCGGCCGGCGATGACGTTGGCCAGCACGCCGGGGAACGAGTCCTCGGTGATCCGCGGCAGCCGTTCGTCCAGTTCGGACGGCAGTTCGCCCACGTAGGACGGCAGCACGCTCCGCAGGGTCATCGCGTTCGACAGGTCGCTGCCCGCCTCGGCGCCGAACACCACCGACGTGCGGGCGCGGTCGAACGCGCGGTCGGCGTACCCCGCGTCGGCCAGCGCGCGGTGGGCGGCTTCCAAGGCCAGCAGCTGCACGGGTTCGATGCTGGCCAGCGACGACGGCGGGATGCCGTACTTCAGCGGGTCGAAGCCGATCTCCGGCAGGAACCCGCCCCAGCGCGACGGCGTCCGCTCCCCCTGGCCGTCGGGGTCGTAGTAGAGCGAGGCGTCCCACCGCTGCGGCGGCACCTCGGTGACCGCGTCGGCGCCGGCCAGGACGTTCGCCCAGAACGCGGCCAGGTCGGGCGCCTGCGGGAACATGCAGGCCATGCCGACGATCGCGATCTCCAGCGGCGCGGGAGCGGGCGGTTCGGTCTCGGTGGCGCCGAACTCGGCGGCCCGCGCGCGCAGGAACGCGTTCGCGCCTGCTCCGACCGAGTGGTGCAGGCCGGCGATCGTGGTGACCGCCGAACGCAGGACGGCGACCTCGCCCGCCATGAACATGCCTTCGGCCAGCTGCCGGTCTTCGCCGACGTCCCGCAGTTCGGCGCCGACGCGCTCGATGCCCTTGCTCGCCAGGCGCAGCCGCCCGACGTTGAGCGTCTCCAGCCGTTCCCAGGCGTCCCGGCTCGGCACGCCGCGCTCGGCGAGGTCCGCCTTGATCGCCGCGTACTCCTCGGTGAACGGGCTGCGCACGCAGCGGGTGGCGTGGCCCGGCGCGGTTTCCAGGAGGTCGGTCTGCTCGGCCTCCAGGAGCCGGCGCTGGAAGAGCGGCAGCACCGCGCCCGCGTCGACGGCTTCGCGGGTGAAGAGGTAGGCGGTGCCCATCAGCACGCCGATCGCGGCGCCCCGCGCGGCGACCGGGCCGGCGAGGGCGGCCACCATCGCGGCCGAGCGTTCGTCGTGGATGCCGCCGGCGAACAGCAGCTGCAGGTCCGCGGCCGCGTCCGGCGTGGTGGCGAGGAAGTCGGCCAGGACGCCGAGCTGCGCCTCCCACAGCGGGAAGCTGGTGCGCGGGCCGACGTGGCCGCCGCACTCCGAGCCTTCGAAGACGAACTTGCGGGCGCCCGCTTCGAGGAACTGCTTCAGCAGGCCCGGCGACGGCACGTGGAGGAAGGTGGCGATGCCGGCGTCTTCCAGGGCCGCGGCCTGGGCGGGACGGCCGCCCGCGATGATGGCGTGCGTGGGCCGCAGCTCGCGGATGACCGCCAGCTGCGCGGATTTGACGTCGTCCGCGGCGAACCCGAGGACGCCGACGCCCCAGGGTGCGCCGCCGACGGCGGCGCGGGTGCGTTCCAGCACCTCCCGGGTCTGTTCGGGGCCGGAGAGCGCCAGCGCGATGAACGGCAGCGCGCCGCCTGCGGCGACCTCGGCCGCGAACGCGGGCTGGTCGCTGACCCGCGTCATCGGTCCCTGCGCGACCGGCAGCGCCGTGCCGAACACCCGGCTGCCCGCGCTGCCGGGGCCCAGCACCGCGTCCGGCAGGCGCAGGGCCTCCCCGACGGCGTCGGCCAACCCGCGCACCGCGGCGGTCACCGTGCCCCAGCGGTCGCGGAACCGGGTGGCGAGGAAGACGTCCTGGCCGGCTTCGACCGGCCCGGCGCCGCGCCGGGCCAGGACGCGGACGCCGTCGGCGACGCTCGTTTCCGAGCCGTCGAGCCCGAGCAGCGGCGTGGTGAGCGCCGAGGGCAGTTCGGCTTCCGGGAGCAGGGCGAGCTGGGTGTCGACGACGACGCCGGCCGCGCCACCCGCGACCGCGGCGGCGGCGGTGTGCGGCCCGATGCCGCCCGCCGCCCACACCGGGACGCCGGGGCCGTCGTCGGCGAGGAGGGCCTGGAGCAGCACGAACGTGCTCAGTTCGCCGACCGGGCCGCCGCATTCGTGCCCGCGCGCGACCAAGCCGTGGGCGCCCGCGGCGACCGCCCGGCCGGCCGCGGCCCGGGAGCCGACCTCGGCCAGCACCCGCCGGCCAGGGAAGTCCGCCGGGGTGCACTCGGCGTCTTCGGTCAGCAGCACGGTGGTGACGGCCTCGGGCAGGTCCGCCGACTGCGCCAGCCGGACGCCGAAGGCCGGGACGCCCCATTCGCCCAGCAGCGCGAGTTCCTCCGCGGCCGCGGTGCCCCCGGCCGTCAGGTCGAGCACGCCGAGCGCGCCCCCGCGCGCGGCGGCCGCGACCGCGCGCGCCGACGGCCATCGCAGAGGCGACACGGCGACGACCGGCCCGGCCGGCACGGAGTCGTCTTTCGAGAGACGCATGGGAACTCCCGCACACGAAAGGGTGAAGGGTAACGGGGAGTACTTAAGCGGGTTCCTTCCGCGCCGTCAACAACCCACCGCGATTTCATCGCCGGTGTTCAGAAAATTCGGGAGCGACCAGGCCGGCGGCGCAAGAATTTAACGTCACGGTCACGTTCGGCGCCTGGACGTGGAACACCATTGGCCGCGCCGCGCGGCGGTGGACCGGTTCCGCGGCGTGGTCCACCCGGCGCGCACCGCCGGACGGCGCAAGCCATCCCGCCTGGTGGACGCCGGAACTTTGACCGTTCCGGACCACGCCGACCGTCGGGTCCGGCGTTTCCCGGTGACCACCGGAGCTTATCCCGCCGGTAAAGCAGGCGTAGGGAAACGTTCGCTCAGCCGAACCGGTAAACCCCTCCGCACCGATGATCTGCGGCAATTTCCGAGGCATTGTCCGGAGCGCAGGAGGAATTGAGCGGCGAAAGCACGGAACATTCCGCCGGCCCATCCCGGGTCCACAGTGGATTGGTCACGCTTCGGGATTCTCGGTGCTCACAAGACCACGAACGAGGACGCGGGCGGCCGCGGCAGGCCCACGCGGTACGACGGCGGGTATTCGATCGACCACCACCGGTGCGCCGCCGGACCGGCGTGATCGAAATTCCCCACCTGCGCGTTACAAAGTTTTCCTGAGAAGAAGCTGAAGACATTTCGCGTACTCGGCAGTAGCGCTGGACGGTACGTCTACACTTGGACCGTTCGTCCAGACCTGGAGGTGGCGGTGGAGTACTGGTACACCGACGAGCGGACGGGAGCGCGGTACCCCGGCGACCCGCTGCGCTGGCGCGGCGACGACGGCGCCCCGCTGACCGTCGCCCCGCTGCCCGGTCTGCGCCCGGACGACGTCGACACCGGTGTCCGGTCGCTCTGGCGGTACCGGGCCGCGCTGCCCGGCGGCCTCCGCCCGGTGTCGCTGGGCGAGGGCTGCACGCCGCTCGTCCCGCAGACGTGGGACGGCACCGACGTGGAGTTCAAGCTCGAGTGGTTCAGCCCGACGGGCAGCTTCAAGGACCGCGGCTCCAGCGTCATGGTGTCCGCACTCGCCGGCGCCGGGGTGCGTGAGCTGCTGGAGGACAGCTCCGGCAACGGCGGCTCGTCGGTGGCCGCCTACAGCGCCGCGGCCGGGATCGCGGCGACCGTCCTCGCCCCCGAGGGGACGTCGCCGGCGAAGGTCCAGCAGACCCGCGCGTACGGTGCGGCCGTCGAGCTGGTGCCGGGCACCCGCGACGACACCGCCGCCGAAGCCGTCCGCCGCGCGGACCGCACGACCTACGCCAGCCACAACTGGCACCCGTTCTTCCTGCAGGGCACCAAGACCCTCGCCTACGAGCTGTGGGAGGACCTCGGCTTCCGCGCGCCCGACGCCGTCGTCACCGTGGCCGGCGCGGGCAGCATCGTGCTGGGCTGCGACCTCGGGTTCGGGGAGCTGCTGGCCGCCGGGTCGATCGAACACCGCCCGCGCCTGCTGGTCGCGCAGCCGCGGAACTGCTCCCCGATCGACGCCGCCGTCCACGACCGGGAGCCACCGCCGTTCGCCCCGACCGTCGCCGAGGGCACGGCGATCCGCCGTCCGGTGCGGCTGCCGGAGGTCGTCGCGGCGATCCGGCGTTCGGGCGGGGACACCGCGGCGATCGAGGAAGCCGCCATCGCCGCGGCCGCCCGCCGCCTGGCGTCCCTCGGGCTGTACGCGGAACCGACCAGCGCGACCGCCGCGGCGGCCATCGACGTCTTCCGCGCCCGCGGCGCCATCCGGCCGGGCGAAACCACCGTCGTCGTGCTCACCGGCTCCGGCCTGAAGGCGGCGGACAAGCTGCGGGAGCTGATCGGATGACGTCGCCGTCCGAGGACGAGCTGCTGCTGCGTGAAGCGGAGAAGATCGCCCACGCCGTCGGCCGGATGTTCCCCGGCCTGTGCGAGGTGGTGCTGCACGACCTGCGCGACCCGGCCCACGCGGTGCGCGCGGTCGAAGGCGGCCTGTCCGGGCGCGCGGTCGGCGACCCCGCCACCGAGCTCGGCCTGGCCCGCATCGCCGACCCGCGGTTCCCCGACGTCCTGCAGAACTACCCGAACCGCTTCCCGGACGGCCGCCCGGCGAAGAGCACGTCGATCGGCATCCGCAACGCACGCGGCGAGTACGTCGCGGCGCTGTGCCTGAACCTCGACGTCTCGCTGCTCGGCTCCGCGGCCCACGCCCTGACCCGCCTCGCCCGCACCGACGAACCGGCTCCGCTCACCGAGTCCCTGCGGGCCCGCACGGGTGCGGAGCTGCGCGCGTTGGTCGAGGACTACGCGACCGAGCGCGGCCACACGCCCCGCAGCCTCCCGGCGGCCGCGAAGAAGGACCTGGTGCGGTCGCTGAAGGAGCGGGGGTTCCTCGAGCTGAAGAACGCGGTGCCGGCCCTGACCGACCTGCTCGGGATCTCGCGGGCCAGCGTCTACAACTACCTGCGCTGAGTCAGAAGATCGACCAGCCGGTCAGCGTCGTGAACCGGTCGAGCGCGGCAACCCCGGCGACGGAGTTGCCGCGCGCGTCCAGACCCGGGCTCCACACGCAGACCGCGCACCGGCCCGGGACGATCGCGACGACGCCGCCGCCCACGCCGCTCTTGCCCGGCAGGCCGACGCGGTAGGCGAACTCGCCCGCCGCGTCGTACGTGCCGCACGTCAGCATCACCGCGTTGATCCGCTTCGCCGCGCTCGAACCGAGCAGGCGCGAGCCGTCGTTGCGGAGGCCGTGGCGGGCCAGGAACAACGCCGACCGGGCGACGTCGCCGCAGCTCATCGCGATCGAGCACTGGCGGACGTACTGGTCGAGCACCGACGGCACCGGGTGGCGCATGTTGCCGTAGGAGGCCATGAAGTACGCGAGCGCGCGGTTGCGGTCCGCGTGCCCGGCCTCCGAGGCCGCCACCTCGGCGTCCACGGCGATTTCCGGCCGGCCGCTTTCCTCGCGGAGGAACGTCAGCAGCGCCTCCGCCGCGTCGCCGTGCCGGGCGAGTTCGTCGGTCACCACCAGGGCGCCGGCGTTGATGAACGGGTTGCGCGGAATGCCGTCCTCGTGTTCGAGCTGCACCAGCGAATTGAACGGGTCACCCGACGGCTCGCGGCCGACCCGCGCCCACACCCCGTCACCGCGGGACAGGGTCAGCGCCAGTGTGAACACTTTGGACATGCTCTGCACCGAGAACGGCCGCTCCCAGTCGCCGACGCCGTGCACCGCACCGTCCACTTCGGCCACCGCCATGCCGAACCGCCCCGGCTCGACCCTGGCCAGCGCGGGGATGTAGTCCGCGACGGCGCCGCGGCCGACCTCCGGCGCGACGTCGTCGGCTATCCGGTCCAGCAGCGCCGCGAGATCCACGGCCGTAGCGTAGAAGGCGGGCCGGACCGGGGCGCACCCCGGGGTGCGCCGTGACCTCCGGCACACCTTAAGTCTTCCTTAGTCCGCTTGGTGACGTCCCGCACACGCTCTAGCGTCCGGTAACCATGGATTCCTCGCTGCGCACCGAAAAAGGTGAAAGCTACTCGAAAGCACTGGGCAACCGCCAAGTGCAGATGATCGCCATCGGCGGCGCGATCGGCGTCGGGCTGTTCCTCGGCGCCGGCGGCAAGCTCCACCAGGTCGGCCCGTCGCTGGTCTTCTCCTACGCGATCTGCGGGATCGCCGCCTACTTCGTGATGCGCGCGCTCGGCGAACTCGTCCTGCACGAGCCCAGTTCCGGCAGTTTCGTCACCTACGCGCGGAAGTTCATCGGGCCGTGGGCCGGCTTCGCCTCCGGCTGGATGTACTGGGTCAACTGGGCGATGACCGGGATCGCGGAGATCACCGCGGTCGCCATCTACGTCCACAAGTGGCTGCCGGACCTGCCGCAGTGGCTCACCGCGCTGGTCGCACTGGGCGTGCTGCTGGCGGTGAACCTGCTGTCGGTCAAGGTGTTCGGCGAGCTGGAGTTCTGGTTCTCGGTGGTCAAGGTGCTGGCCATCGTCGTCTTCCTGGTCGTCGGCGCCGGTTTGGTGCTGACGAGCGCGAACATCGGTGGCGCACCCGCCGGTCCGCACAACCTGACCGGCCACAGTGGACTGTTCCCGGCGGGCGTCGGCGTGGCGCTGATGACGTTGCAGGCGGTCATCTTCGCCTACTCGGCCATCGAGGTCGTCGGCATCGCGGCGGGCGAGACGAAGGACGCCCGCAAGGTGCTGCCGAAGGCGATCAACGGCGTGGTCTGGCGGATCGGCGTGTTCTACGTCGGGTCCGTGCTGCTGCTGGCGATGCTGCTGCCGTGGCCGTTCTACAGCGGCGACGAGAGCCCGTTCGTCACGGTGTTCAGCCGGCTCGGCATCCCGGGCATCGGCGACGTGATGAACGCGGTGGTGCTGACCGCGGCGCTGTCCAGCGTCAACTCCGGGCTGTATTCGACGGGCCGGATCCTGCGTTCGCTGGCCGAGGAGGGCGAAGCGCCGTCGTTCGTCAGCCGGATGAGCCGCCGCCAGGTCCCCTACGGCGGCATCCTGTTCACGTCGGTCGCGTACGTGCTGGGCGTGGTGCTGAACTACCTGGTGCCGAAGGAGGCGTTCGACATCGCCATCGCGATCGCGTCCCTGGGCGTGATCAGCACGTGGGCGACGCTGATCTTCTGCCAGCTGCGCCTGCGCCAGGCGGCCCTGCGCGGCGAGCTGGAGCGCCCGTCGTACCGGATGCCGTGGGCGCCCTACAGCGGCTGGGCGACGCTGGCGTTCCTGGCCCTGGTGGTGGTCCTGATGGGCTTCTCCGACGGCGCCGAGAAGATCGCGTTCTACTCGATCCCGGTGCTGGCGGTGGTCCTGGCGGTGGGCTGGCGGTTCATCGCCAAGCGCCGCGAACGCACCCCGGCCGCGTAACGAAACTCGTATCTCGCGTGTCCCAGCCCGGAACTCGCGTGATTGAGCCCGTAACTCGCGAGTCCCGCCTCCAATCACGCGAGTTACGGCTCCAATCACGCGAGTCTCGGTCTTGATCACGCGAGTTGGGCCTTCCGTCACGGCCTGTGGAGGTGTCGGGTAGCGGGGTGGGCGGGGGCGGGCATACTCGACGGGTGTCTCCGAGCAGCACCGAACCCCGGCGGGTGACGATCCACGACGTCGCCCGCTCGGCCGGGGTCTCCCGGCAGACGGTGTCGCGGGCGCTGAACGACAAGGGCGAGATCGACGGCTCGACCAAACAGCGCGTCCTCGACGCCGCACGGACGCTCGGGTACCGGCCCAGCCGCTTCGCCCGGGGCTTGGTGCGGCCGGACACCACCACGATCGGCCTGGTCGTGCCGGACCTGCTCAACCCCTTCTTCACCGAGGTCGCCTCCGGTGCGCTGGCGGCGGCCCGGGCCCGCGGCTGGCACGTCGTCGTCCACGACACCGCCGACGACCCCGAGCAGGAACTCGCCACCCTGCGGGTGATCGGCACCCAGGTCGACGCGGTCACCGGCTACTTCGGCCGGTCCGAGGACGACCTCGAGCGCCTCACCGCGGGCATCCCGGTGGTGCTGATCGGCCGCGAGCCGCGCACCCCGCGCTTCAGCGGCATCGGGATCGACGGCGAGGACGGCGTGCGCGAGGCCGTCGCCCACCTCGTCTCGCGCGGGCACCGGCGGATCGGCATGCTCGACGGCCACCCCGTCCCGAGCGTCCGCCGCCGGTGGTTCCTGCGGGCCGCCGCCGAGTGCGGGGTCTCCGTGCAGCCCGGCTGGATCGGAGCGGGCGCGCAGAGCGTCGACGGCGGGAGCGCGGCGCTGGCCGCCCTGTTCACCGCCCACCCGGACGTCACCGCCCTGTTCGCCTTCAACGACGTGATGGCCATCGGCGCCCTGCGCGAGGCCCGCCGGTTCGGCCTGCGCGTGCCCGCCGACCTCGCCGTGGTCGGGTTCGACGGGCTCGCCCTCGGCACCCTCGTCGAGCCGGAGCTCTCGAGCGTCGCGATCGACACGCGGGCGGTCGGCGCACTGGCCGTCGAGCAGGCGGCCCGGCTGGTCACCGGCGAGACGCCGCTCGAGCCCGCCGAGCTGATCGTCCGCGCCCGCCTCCACCTGCGCGAATCCGCCTGATCGCTTGACACCCGGTTCCGCCGCGCCGCAGACTGCGGAGCAGTCCGTGAACGTTCACGGGAACGTTCTCGGACGTGGCGAGCGCGGAAGGGACCCGATGTCGTACCTGGAAGACCCCGGCCCCGGCCGGGGCTCGCTCCCGCCGCGCGCGGCCTTCACCTCCGACGCACCCGCACTGTCGTTGAACGGCACCTGGCGCTTCCGGCTGTCACCGAGCCTCGCGGCCGCCCCGGCGGGGATCGAGGCCGAGCGGTTCGACGACTCGGCGTGGGACGAGCTGCCGGTGCCGTCGCTGTGGCAGCTGCACGGCCACGGCCGGCCCGCCTACACGAACGTGCGGTACCCGTTCCCGGTCGACCCGCCGCACGTGCCGTCGGAGAACCCGGCCGGGGACCACCGGCTGCGGTTCGGGTTCCGGACGGTGACCGTCGAAGGCGGGCAGCTGAAGGTCAACGGCCGTCCGCTGATGCTGCGCGGGGTGAACCGCCACGAGCACGACCCGCGCACCGGGCGCGTGGTGTCGCCGGAGACGGCGCTGGCCGACGTCCTGCTGATGAAGCGGCACAACGTCAACGCCGTCCGGACCAGCCACTACCCGCCCGATCCGGCGTTCCTCGAGCTGTGCGACACCCACGGCCTCTGGGTGATCGACGAGTGCGACCTGGAGACCCACGGCTTCGAGCCGCTGGGCTGGGCCGGCAACCCGAGCGGCGACCCGAGGTGGGCCGAGGCCTACCTCGACCGGATGCGGCGCACGGTCGAGCGCGACAAGAACCGGCCCAGCGTCATCCTCTGGTCGCTGGGCAACGAAAGCCACACCGGCGAGAACCTCGCGCGGATGGCGGAGTGGGTGCACCACCGCGACCCGACGCGGCCGGTGCACTACGAAGGCGACCACGACTGCGCCTACGTCGACGTGCACAGCCGGATGTACGCCTCGCACGAGGACGTCGAGCGCATCGGCCGCCGGGAGGACGACAACACGCGGCGTCGCGACCTGCCGTTCCTGCTGTGCGAGTACGGGCACGCGATGGGCAACGGCCCGGGCGGGCTGCTGGAGTACCGGGAGCTGTTCGAGCGCTACCCGAACTGCCAGGGCGGGTTCCTCTGGGAGTGGATCGACCACGGCATCGCCGACGGCGGGCACTTCGCCTACGGCGGGGACTTCGGCGAGCCGATCCACGACGGCAACTTCGTCATCGACGGCCTGGTCTTCCCCGACCGGACGCCGTCGCCGGGGCTGCTGGAGTTCGCGAAGGTCGCCGAACCGGTCCGGATCGCCGCCGATCCGGCCGGGATCCGGGTCAGCAACCACTACGACTTCGTGAGCACGGCGCACCTGACGTTCACCTGGACCCTGGAGGACGAAGGAATCGCGGTCGCTCAAGGTCTTCTCGCCGTTCCCAGGGTCCAATCAGGACAGAGCACCACGGTCCCGCTCCCCGATCTGCCCACGACGAGCGGCGAGTCGTGGCTGACCGTGTCGGCGTCGCTGACGTCGGCGACCGCCTGGGCGCCGGCCGGGCACGTCGTCGGCTGGGGGCAGCTGGCGGTGTCGGCCGCGCCGGCCGCGGCACCGCTGCCACCCCGCGGCCCGGTGTTCCGCACCGGCGGACGATTGGTGCTCGGCGCCGGCGAGTTCGACCCGGCGACGGGTGTCCTGACCGCGCTCGGCGGCCACGCGGTGCGCGGGCCGCGCCTCGACGTCTGGCGGGCGACGACCGACAACGACCGCGGCACGTTCGCGGGACCACCGGCCGCCGAGCAGTGGCGGGAGGCCGGGCTGCACCGGCTGCAGCACCGGGTGATCACGGTCGACGCGGACGGCGAGGAACTGGTGGTGCGCACGCGCGTCGCCCCGCCGGCGCAGCCGTTCGGGCTGTTCGCCGACTACACGTGGACGGCGTTCGGGGACCGCCTCCGGCTGCGGGTTTCGGTGACCCCGGACGGCGAGTTCCCCGGCACGCTCCCCCGGCTCGGCCTGACGATGGCGGTCCCGGGCGCGCTCGGCTCGGCCGAGTGGTTCGGCGGCGGCCCCGGCGAGGCGTACCCGGACAGCCGCCAGGCGGCGCGGATCGGCCGGTTCTCCCGCAGCGTCGACGGACTGCAGACGCCATACGTGTTCCCGCAGGAGAACGGCAACCGCACGGCGGTCCGCTGGGCGCGCCTGACGGCCCCGGACGGTGCGGGCATCCGCGTGGACGGCGAGCCGGTCTTCGACTTCACGGCCCGCCGCTGGACCGCGGCGGCACTGGAGGCGGCGCGGCACCCGGATGAGCTGGTGCCGGACGAGGTGGTGCACCTGACGCTGGACGTCGCCCAGCACGGGCTGGGAACGGCGTCGTGCGGGCCCGGCGTGCTGCCGCAGTACCGGCTGGTGCCGCAGAAGACGGAGTTCACGCTGTGGTTCCGGGCCTTGATTTGACCTCGTGTCTCAAAAAGTCTCAGAAGTCGTCTCATTAATGGAGAGGTGGCGGTAGACGGTGGCCCGGGAGACACCGAGCTCGGCCGCGATGTCGGCGGGAGCACGCCCGGCTTCGTAGAGACGCCGGGCGGCCGAGACGGTCTCGGCGCTCATGGCGGGCGGCCGCCCTCGACGGCCTTTGCGCCGCTCTTCGCTCGACGCGTCGGGCGGCCGCTGAGTGTTGGCCGGCTCTTCGCTCGTTGCCGTGACCAGCCGCTGCACGCCGTCGAGGATCGCTGCTCGCAACTCGGTTTCCGGCGCCTCCGCGAACAGGACCACCGGGTCGCTGAGCATCGCGATCGCCTGCGCTGCGCGGACCCGCGCCGCGAAATCCGCGTCCGGGCCCGCGACCAGCGCGTTCGCCTTCAGCATCCCGTTGCGGAACCGCTCGAACACCGCCGCCGACGCGGTCAGGCCCAGGTCGCGCAGGTTCATCCGGAGCAGGTACCGGTGGGTCAACCACACTTCCAGGAGTCCTTCGAGGGCCGCCCGGCGGACGTCGGCCGCCTTCGCCGCCGCGGCCAGCGCGGCTTCGAAGTCGGCCAGCATCGGCTCGGCCAGCGCCGCGACGATGTCCGCCTTGCCCGGGAAGTGGTACAGCACCGCCGTCTTCGTCACGCCGACGCGTTCGGCCAGCTCCCGCACCGACGTCTCGTGGAAGCCGCGCGCCGAAAACTCCGCCAGCGCCGCGCGCAGGATCTTCGCCCGGGTGTCGTCCGTCATCTTCCGAGCGTAGCCCGGTTGCCTGACCGACGGACAGGAGCGTACCGTCGCGACTGACCGATGGTCAGGACCGAGATGGGGGCATTTGATGACCGAACGAACCGTATTGATCTCCGGTGCCGGCGTAGCCGGGCCGACTCTGGCGTACTGGCTGGGCCGCGCCGGCTTCCGGCCCACCGTCGTCGAACGCGCCGCCGGGCTGCGCTCGAGCGGGAGCCCGGTGGACGTCCGCGGGCCGGCGGCGCGCGTCGCGGAGCGGATGGGCGTCACCGCGAAGCTGCGTGAAGCGAGCACGAGCGCCGAGGCGCTGATCTTCGTCGACGACGCGGGCCGGCGCACCGGCCGGATCCCGATGCGGCTGTTCGGCGCGGACGGCGACATCGAACTCCCCCGCACCGACCTTGCGGCGATCCTTCACGACGCGGCGCACGAGCACGCCGAGTTCGTGTTCGGAGACTCCGTCACCGAGCTGCGCGAAGACGCCGGCGGCGTCGACGTCACGTTCGAGCGGGGTGCCCCGCGGCGGTTCGACCTGGTGCTGGGCGCGGACGGGCTGCATTCGGCGGTACGGCGGCTCGCGTTCGGCCCGGAGCAGGCGTTCGTCGAGCACATGGGCGTCTACATCGCGACGCTGCCGCTGACCGGGCCGCCGCCCGACCCGGCGGCGATCGAGATGTACAACTCGCCCGGCCGCGCGGTGGCGGTGCACCCGTCGCGCGGGCACGGCATCGCGGCGTTCATGTTCCGCGGCGCCGCGCTGCCGGGCTTCGACCACCGCGACACGGCACTGCACCGGCGCCTGCTGACCGAGACCTACGCGGGCGCGGGCTGGCTGGTTCCGCCGTTGCTGGACCAGGTGCGCACGGCGGACGACCTGTACTTCGACTCGGTGAGCCGGGTCCGCATGGACCGCTGGAGCACGGGCCGCATCGCACTGACGGGCGACGCGGCCTCGTGCGTGTCCCTCTTCGGCGACGGCTCGTCGCTGGCGATGGCGGGCGCGTACACGCTGGCGGAGGAGCTCGGCCGGACCCCGGACGACCCGGCCGCGGCGTTCCTCCGGTACGAGACGGCGCACCGGAAGCTGGTGGAGCCGAAACAGCGAGCGGTCCCGACGGCGGCGGCGCTCCTGATCCCGGCCACCCGGGGCGGCCTGGCGGCCCGCAACTTCGGCACGCGCCTGCTGCCACTGGTCTCGGCGGCCCGGCGGTGGGTTCCGGCCCGAGCGGCGTAGGCGGAGGCCGGGCCGCTCACCGGCGGCGTTCGGCCCGGATCGAGCTGGTGAGGAACGCCGGGCAGCGGCGGCGCCGCAATAGCTGTGCCGCGGCGGCGCGAGCCGGGCCGGGCCGGGCCGGGCCGGCGTCGAACGGAAACGCCCGGCATCACCGGCGCCGCAACGACTGCGCCTGGGCGGCGAGCCGACCCCGCAGCCAAGACCGGCACCACCGGCCGAGCCGGTCAGCCCGACCGGCCGCAACCCAGGTACCCGCCACCAGCCAGAGCCGTCAGCTGCGCAGCATCGGTGGGTACAACACCTCCGCCGTGCCGCGCCGGTACAAGCGGGCCGGGCGGCCGCCGTCTCGGGTGGTTGTCCGGCCCGTGGGCTCCAAAAGACCCTCCGCGCCCGTCACCTTGCGGTGGAAATTGCGCGGGTCCAGCCGCGTGTCCCACACCAGTTCGTACACCCGGCGCAGCTCCGCCACGGTGAACTCCGGGGCGCAGAACGCCGTCGCCAGCGGGGAATACTCCAGTTTCGCGCGGGCGCGCTCGACGCCGTCGGCGAGGATGCGGTCGTGGTCGAACGCCAGGCGCTCGGTCCGCAACGCCCGGACCGGTGCCCAGCGGGCCTCCGCCGCGTCCGTGCCCGCGCGGGGCACCGGGAGGTCCGGGGCCAGCGCCAGGTACGCCACCGTCACCACCCGCATCCGCGGGTCGCGGTCCGGGGCGCCGTAGCCCGCCAGCTGTTCGATGTGGACGGCCCCCGGCGCCAGGCCCGTCTCCTCCGCCAGTTCGCGGCGCGCCGCGTCCGCCAGGTCCTCGTCCTCCCGGACGAACCCGCCCGGCAGCGCCCACTCCCCCAGGTACGGCTCGACGCCGCGGCGCACCAGCAGCGCGCACAGCTCGTCGCCGGTCAGGGTGAGCACGACGAGGTCCACGGTGACGGCGAACGGTGGGTGACCCATGCCACCCACCCTAATCGTCAGCTTGACGATTAACCAGTCCACCCCATATCGTCACGCCGACGATAAGAGGAGGACTCCATGGCCGACATCGACCGCCGCTTCGGGTTCCGGCACCTGCGCGGCGCCCCGACCGTCCACATCCGCCACTACCGCCGCGGCAAGCTCGCGCACGACGGCGTCGGGCTGTCGTTCTGGTACCGGCCGCTCACCGCGGTCGTCTCGGAAGTCCCGGTCGACGACCGCGAGCTGCCGCTGCTGTTCCACGCCCGCACGGCCGACTTCCAGGACGTCACCGTCCAGCTCGCCCTGACCTTCCGGATCGAGGACCCGGCACTGGCCGCGCAGCGCATCGACTTCTCCATCGACCCGGACACCGGCCGCTGGAGAAGCGACCCACTGGCGCAGATCAGCGGGCTGCTCACCGAAAACGTCCAGCAGTACGCGGTCGAGGTGCTGACCCGCACTCCCCTGGCCACCGCGCTCGTCGACGGCGTCCGGGCGGTCCGCGACCGGATCCGCGCGGGCCTGGCCGAGGAGGACACGCGGCTCGCGCAGACCGGTTCCGCGGTGATCGACGTCCGCGTCGTCGCGATCCGGGCCGAGCCGGAGGTCGAGAAGGCACTCCAGACGACCGCGCGGGAGAAGGTGCAGCAGGAGGCCGACCGCGCGACCTTCGAGCGCCGGGCGCTCGCCGTTGAACGCGAACGCGCGATCAGCGAAAACGAGCTGCAGAACCAGATCGAGCTGGCCCGCCGCGAGGAGCAGCTGCTCGCCCAGCGCGGCGCGAACGCCCGCCGCCAGGCCGAAGAGGCGGCGGCGGCGAACCGCATCGAGACGGAGGCGCAGGCTTCGCGCGAGGAGCGGCTGACGCAGGTGAAGGCCGAGGGCAAGCGGGCACTCGGCGAAGCGGAAGCGGCGGGCGAGGCGGCCCGGCTTGCGGCCTACCGCGACCTGCCCGAGAGCGTGCTGACCGGGCTGGCGCTCAAGGAGCTGGCGGGGAACCTGCCGCAGATCGAGAGCCTGGTCCTGACGCCGGATCTGCTCACGCCGCTGCTGACGAAGCTGGGGGTGCGCTCGTGAGCCTGGCGCCGCGGGTCGTGCTCGTCCACCGCCGCACCGAGCTGGCCGAACTCGTCGCCCGCCACGGCACCCGCGGCCAGGCCGAGTTCTTCCTCCGCACCCGCGGCCGCGACCTGGCCGAGGTGACCGCGGCCGACGCCGCCGTGCGCGCGGCGCTGGCCGCGGTGTCGGCGGCGATCCCGCTCGACTGGCGCCGCGGCGAGGTCGAACGCGCGGACCTCGACCGGTTCCTCTTCACGCCCGAGGACGTCGTCGTGGTGGTCGGGCAGGACGGCCTGATCGCCAACGTGGCCAAGTACCTCGACGGCCAGCCGGTGATCGGGATCGCGCCGGGCGCACCCGGGGTGCTCGTGCGCCACCCGCCGGCGGCGGCCGCGGACCTGGTGCGCGCCACCGGCAACGTCGAGCACCGCACGATGGCCGAGCTCACCGCGGACGACGGCCAGCGGCTGTTCGCGCTCAACGAGATCTATCTCGGGCACCCCGGGCACCAGACGGCCCGCTACCGGCTGGGGGTCGGTGGCGGGCGGGCCGAACGCCAGGCGTCGTCGGGGATCCTCGTCGGGACGGGCACCGGCGCCACGGGCTGGTGCGGGTCGGTGTGGCGCGAACGCGGCAGCGCGCTGCGTCTGCCCGCGCCCGGCGAGGCCCGGCTGGTCTGGTTCGTGCGCGAAGCGTGGCCGTCGCCGACGACCGGAACCACCTGCACCGAAGGGGATTTGACGCAGGCGCCGCTGACCGTCGAGGTCGAGTCCGACCGACTGGTCGCCTTCGGCGACGGCCTCGAAGCCGACACGGTCGCCCTCACCCGCGGCCAGACGGCGACCTTCGCCCCCGCGGCGAAAACCGTCCGCCTGGTGCGCTGACCACCGGTCCGGCACACCGAGGGGGCGTGCCGGGCCGGCGGTTTCTTCAGCTGCCGTAGCGGGTTTTGACGATCGACGGCGTGTCGAGGTCGTAGCCGGCGTCCATGCTCTGCGCGAGCCGCAGGTACTGGCCCTCGGCCCACATCAGCGGCCCGGCGCTCCCGGTCGGGCGGCCGAGGCCGAAGCAGCCGGCGTCGGCGCGGTCCCAGACCTGTTCGGGCACGAAGTACCCGTCGTTGGCCGAGTCCGCCATGGACTTCAGGTAGACCGCCGCCGAGCGGCCGTTGGCCAGCTCGTACTCGCCGCGTTCCCCGGACAGCACCGGCCACAGCCGCCCGAACCGCTGACTGCCACCGGCGGGCCAGCCGCTGCAGCTCGCGGTGCTTTCGCCGTAGTTGTCGTGCGGGTAGCGGTGGAAGTAGACGTCGCCGTTCGGCAGCGTCACCTGCACCGCCGAGTTGCCGTCCGACGCCGCGGCCGTCGGCGCGACCGAGCCGGCGATAGTCGGGTCGCCCGCCGGGCGGATGCCGAGCCGCACCAGGTCGAGGAACCCGAAGTCGGTGACGTCGTGCTCGTAGAAGCAGCCTTCGTCGAAGCAGATCGTCGCGGTGTCGTTCGGGTTGCCGGACCGGTCGAGGCGTTCGTAGTAGGTGTGGCCGCCCCAGTAGCCGGACGTCGTCACGGTCCAGCCGGCCAGGGAGTTGCGCCAGGAGTCCGCGGTCGACTCCCACGACGCCGCGCTCCCGGTGTCGCCGTTGGCCCGCGCGATCGCGCCCGCCGCGATCAGCCCGGCGATCTCCGCGGCCACCGAGGACGGCGACTTGCCGTACTGCTCCTCCCACCGCTCGGTGGTGTCCGGACCCGTCGCGACGATGTGGTTCGCCGTCGTCTTGACCTTGGCGTAGGTCGAGGCGTCGGTGACGCCGGTCAGCCAGGCCAGCAGGATCGCGTCGGCGTCCTGGTCGAGCTGTTCGCAGCAGCCGAGCTGCTGGGCGCTCGCGCCCGCGACCCCGGAAACCGGGCTGTAGCGCGGGAACGACCCCGCCGGGTACGTCGTGCCGTCGCCGGCCGTGGGGCTGCCGATCCACTGGGCGCTCCAGAGGAACTGGGCCATCCGCTTGGCCTGTGCGCTGTCGCCCGCGGCGAGGAGACCGGTCGCCTGCTGGTAGAGGTCACGGCCCCAGACGCGGTGGTAGCCGTCGTTGAGGTGGTCGCCGTTGGTGTAGTCACCCCAGGGGGTCGCGAGCCCCGCGACGCTCGCCCCCGGGTGCTGCTTGTCTTCGGCGGTCTTCAGCGCCATGGCGGCGACGTAGTAGGCGCGCCGGCGTTGCGTGTCGCCGGAAACGCTGGCGGGCGCGGGCTTCAGGCTGCCCACGTAGGAGTTCCAGCCGCTGCGGTAGGACGTGGCGATCGACGAAAAGCCGCTGCTCAGCGAGCCGCTCGCGTTCGCCGTGGCCGCCGACGCGGTGGTTCCGTAGCCGAGTGCCACGGTGAACGTCGTGTCCGTGCCGACCGGGATCTGGCCGCACTGGACCACGTTGCCGGTGCCGGAGATCGTGTCGAACTGGTTGTTGAGCACCTTGTCGGCGCGGAGGTCGGTCAGGCAGTCGCTGGCCGCGCCCGAGTAGCCGTTGTCGTGGGCGGTGAAGCCGGTGGAGACGCGCAGTGCGGAGACGACCGTGGTGCTCGTGCCGCCGAAGAGCGTTTCGGTGCCACTGGCGAGGAGTCCGGTGCCGTCCCACCAGGCGTTGTCGTTCGCTCCGCCGCCGGCCATCGAGGGGTTGGCCAGGAGGTACAGGCGGTAGGTGCCGCCGTCGAGGGACTGGAAGCGGGAGTTCGTGACGAGAGTCGGGCGGCCGGGGTCGGTGACGTAGTCGGTGGTGATCCGGTACTTGCCGCTCTTCGCCGTGTTGGTGATCGTGTACTGGAGGGCCTTCTCGTCGGGCATCGTCACGACGTGGGTGGTGGCGTCTCGTTCCAGGTCCACGAACGTTGCGCCGTCCGTGATCACGTACTGCATGTCCTGCATGTTCGGGACGTCGGCTCTCGGGTAGAAGACTTCCGAGGTGACTCCGTTGGCGACGGTGAACCAGACCGGGCTGGTTGTGGTCGTGGAGGTGCCGAGGGCTGATTTGTTGCCCGTCGTCCAGGAGGCTCCGCTGCCGCAGCAGTCCGTTGCCGTTCCAGTGGCCTGGGCTGGTTGGGGGAAGAGTGCGGCTAGGAGGATTGCTGCTGCTGTGCAGGGTTTCCACCTGATCATTCGGACCCTCCGACGGCGTTGTCGTGGATATGTTGTTGGTCGCAACATATTGAGTCGTGTTGGGGTGACACGCAATGTCCGGTTGGGCTGGATCGATTCAGTCTTCTACCGGATGGCGTGGTGGGTTTGCGTCTTCGCAACCCCGAAGCCCGGATTGTGACTACGGCCGACGGCACCGCGTCAAGGCGGGAAAGCGTGCCTTGACCCGGTGCCGCCGGCCGTGTTCTGGCTTCGGATCGGGGTTGCGGGGGGTCTGGGTTGCAGTCTGGTTAGGAGGCTGCCGGAGTGTTCGGCTTCTGGTTCGTGCTCTGCCGGGGCGGTTCGGCTTTCAGTTGGTGCTTCTGCCGGAGGTTCGGCTTCCCGTTGGCGGGCTGCCGGGAGGCCCGGCTTGCCGTTGGCGGGGCGCTTGCCTGTCTACGCGTTGGCGATTCGGTCCAGCCACTCTGCCAGCAGGACTCGCTCGGCCTCGGTGAGCGCTGTGGCCTCCCGCAGGCCTGCTCGTAGGGCGATTGCCCGCTGCGGCAGGTCCGATCCCCCTGCCTTTTCGCTTTCCGTCAGGATTCGGGTCAACACCGTCTCGCGGGCTGTTGGCGACAACTGCGGGTCTCGGTCCTGCTCCGGTGTTGCGATCAGGGCCAGCACCACGCCCACGCCCGTTGCGTGCACCAAGCGGGCCGCTCGCTCGACGCCCACCCGCAGCCTGCCCGCCGCCGCCACTCGCTCGACGATGCTTCGCAACATCGTCTCCGCTTCGCGTGCCGCCGGGGACGTGTGGCCGGGGCGGGCGTCGCCGTACATCAGTACGTAGAACTCCGGGCGGGACAAGCCGAACTCGATGTGCAGGTCCCAGCCTCGGCGGAGGTCCTCCACCGCGTCGCCCGTCGATCCCAGTGCGCGCTTGCTCTTCAGGTACTCGTCGAAGCCGTACGCCGCCACCGCGTCGAGGAGGCCGTCCTTGTCGCCGAAGAGGCGGTACAACGCCGGCGGCTGGACGCCCGCCGCCGCGCTCACCGCGCGCGTCGAGAGGCCGTCGCGGCCCTCGGCCGCCAGCAGCGCTGCCGCCGCTTCGAGGATTCGCGCGCGAGTGTCCTCTGCCGTCTTCGTTGCCATGGTTTCGATGATAACAACTTGCCGGTAGCGTGTGTTCGGTATCGATGATATCTTGATCGTAGTATCAACGGAAACACGGGAGAGTTTCATGCGTACCCGCACCCTCGGCCGGACCGGTCCGGCCGTCAGCGCCCTCGGTCTCGGGCTGATGGGCATGTCCGATCTCTACGGCCCCGCCGACGAGACCGAGTCCGTCGCCACCATCCACGCCGCCCTGGACGAAGGGGTCACCCTGCTCGACACCGGGGACTTCTACGGCATGGGGCACAACGAACTGCTGCTGCGCGATGCGCTGCGCGGCCGGGCGCGGGAGCAGGTCGTCATCAGCGTCAAGTTCGGCGCCCTGCGCGGGCCGGACGGCAGCTGGCTCGGCTACGACAGCCGTCCCGAGGCCGTCAAGAACTTCCTCGCCTACAGCCTGCGCCGGCTCGGCACCGACCACGTCGACATCTACCGGCCCGCCCGGCTCGACCCGGCCGTGCCGATCGAAGACCAGGTCGGCGCGCTGGCCGAGCTCGTGCGCGCGGGGTACGTCCGGCACATCGGGCTGTCCGAGGTCGGAGCCGGGACCCTGCGCCGGGCCGCCGCCGTCCACCCGATCTCGGACCTGCAGATCGAGTATTCGCTGCTCTCGCGCGGCATCGAAACGGACATCCTGCCGACGGCCCGCGCGCTCGGCATCGGTGTCACCGCCTACGGCGTCCTCTCGCGCGGTCTCCTCAGCGGTCACTGGACGCCGTCGCGCGAGCTGGCCGCCGGTGATTTCCGCGGCCACAGCCCGCGGTTCCAAGGCGACAACCTCGACCGCAACCTCGCGCTGACCGAAGCGCTGGGCAAGATCGCCGCCGCCAAGGGCGTCACCACCGCGCAGCTCGCCATCGCCTGGGTCGCCGCCCAGGGCGACGACATCGTCCCGCTCGTCGGCGCGCGCACCCGGACCCGGCTGGCCGAGTCACTCGGGACCGCGGACGTCGAGCTCACCGACGCCGACCTGGCGGAGATCGAGGCGGCCGTACCCGCCGGCGCGGCGGCGGGTGGCCGGTATGCCGCCGCCCAGCTCGATCACCTGGACAGCGAGAAGTAGTCCAGCGCGACGCGGCGGGCGAGGCGGCGCAGCAGCGGCGCCGCCTCCGCCATGCACCGCGCCGGGTCCGGCTCCAGGTCCGTCAACGCGTACGCCGCCGAAATCCCCGCCTCCGCCAGCTGACCGGAGGTGAGCCGGCAGCGCCCGGACACCGCGATGCACGGGATGCCCCGGGCCGCCGCGGCGCGGGCCACTCCGGCCGGGGCCTTGCCCGACAAGGTCTGCTCGTCGAGTGAGCCCTCGCCGGTGATGACCAGCGACGCCCCGGCCAGGGCCGCGTCGAACCCGAGCAACTCCAGCAGCAGCTCGATGCCGGGGCGCAGCCGGGCACCGAGCACGGCCATCGCCGCGAAGCCCACTCCCCCGGCCGCCCCGGCACCCGGCCGGGAAGCGAACTCCGGTCCGGCGATCGACGCCCAGTGCCGCAGGGCGGCGTCCAGCGTCTCGACGTCGGCGGCTGTCGCGCCTTTCTGCGGGCCGTAGACGGCGGCGGCTCCGCACGGGCCGTACAGCGGATTGTCCACATCACTCGCCAGCTCGATGTCCACCTCGGACAGGCCGGACAAGTCCAGTGAAGCGAGCCGCGCGAGAGCCGCACCGCCGAAGGGCAGCTCGCGTCCGGTGTCGTCCAGCAGCCGGGCGCCCAGCGCGGCCAGCATGCCGGCGCCGCCGTCCGTGCCCGCGCTGCCGCCCACGCCGAGCACGATCCGGCGGCAGCCCGCCCGCACCGCGGCCGCGATGACGTCGCCGGTGCCGGCGCTGGTCGCGGTGAGCGGCTGCGGCGGCCCGGGCAGGCGGTGCAGCCCGGATGCCTCGGCCAGCTCGACGACCGCGGTGTCGCCGCGGACCGCGTAGGACGCCGTCACCGGAACGCCCGTCGGGCCGCGGGCCGGGACCTCGACGCGGCGGAACCCGGCGGCGACGGCGGCGGCGACCGTGCCGTCGCCGCCGTCGGCCACCGGGAGTTCCCGCACCACGAGGCCGGGGTGGGCGTCGGCGAGGCCGGCAGCCACCGCCGACGCCACCTCCGCCGCGGTCAGCGACCCCTTGAACTTGTCCGGCGCGACCAGGACCTTCACGCGCTCGCCTTGAAGGCCCGCCAGTCGCCGATCTCGGTGATGTCCCGCAGGGCGACGTGCGAGGTGTACGGCCGGCGCAGCAGCATCGCGAACGCCGAACTGCCGTCGGCCAGCTCCACCACGCCGAGCTCCAGCTCGTGCGGCTCGGCCGGGAGCACCTTGTCCCGCAGTGCGTCCAGCGAGACGTCGTAGACCTCGCCGGTCACCGCCGCGCCGCCGTGCGACACCGGGTACAGCGCCGGGCACTGGTCCCCGACGGCGTAGAACCGGTACTTCGGCGCGGTGTCGGTCACGGCCACGAACGGCGAGCCGTCCAGGAGGTGGTGCAGCGGTTCGCCGCGCATGGCGCCGCCGTTGAAGAACATCAGGGCCACGGGGATCTCCTTACCGGAAGAGGGTTTCGACACCGTCGATGGCGAAGTACACCGCGAACACCAGCGCCAGCAGCGAAAGCAGCCAGCCGGCCTCGCGCCACTTGCCGCGGCCGACCTTGATCAGCACGAAGGCGATCAGGCCGGCGCCGACGCCGTTGGTGATCGAGTAGGTGAACGGGATCAGCGCGGCGGTCAGGAACACCGGGATCGTGTAGTCCGGGTCGTGCCACGGGATGGTCCGGCACTGCGCCACCATCATGCCGCCGATGACGACCAGGGCGGGCGCGGCGGCCTGGGCCGGGACAACCCCGGCGAGCGGCGTGAACAGCAGCGTCCCGGCGAACAGCAGCCCGGTGACGACGCTGGCCAGCCCGGTCCGCGCCCCTTCGCCGACGCCGGCCGCGGACTCGAGGAACACCGTGTTCGGCGACGAGCCCGCGACGCCGCCGGCGATCGCCCCCGCGCCGTCGACCAGCAGGATGCGGCCCATCCGCGGGACCTTGCCGTTCTTCGACAGCCCCGCTTCGTCGGAGACGCTGGTGATCGTGCCCATGGCGTCGAAGAAGCCGGACAGCACGAGCGTGAACAGGAAGACCGTGGCCGCGAGCGCGCCCGCCGAGGCGAAGCCGCCGAACAGATCGATGTGCCCGAAGAGGCCGAAGTCCGGCGCCGCGACGACGTGGTCCGGCAGCGCGGGCGTGGTGAGCCCCCAGCCGCCGACGCCGAACACCTGGTGCAGCACGACGGCGAACGCGGTGGCCACGCCGATGCTGATCAGCACCGCGCCCGGCACCTTGCGGGCCACCAGCACGATCATCAGCAGCAGACCGACGCAGAACACGACGATCGGCCACCCGTGCAGGTGCCCGCCCGCCCCGAGGCGCACCGGGACCGTCGTCTGCGCGGAGTCCGGCACCCGGGTCACGAACCCGGCGCTGACCAGGCCGACGAGCGCGATGTAGAGCCCGATCCCGACGGTGATCGCCGTCTTGAGCGGCCGCGGGATGGCGTTCATGATCCGCTCGCGGACGCCGCTGACGGCCATCAGCACGATGCAGACGCCTTCGAGCACGACCAGCCCGAACGCCTGCGCCCAGGTCATCGACGGCGCCATCTGGAAGGCGACGATGCCGTTGATGCCGAGCCCGGCGGCCAGCGCGAGGGGCGCGTTGCCGACGAGTCCCATGAGGACGGTCATCACGGCAGCGGCCAGCGCGGTCGCGGTGGTCACCTGCGCGGCGGAGAGCCGCGCGCCGGTGATGTCGGCGGAGGCGCCGAGGATGAGCGGGTTGAGCAGAACGATGTAGGCCATCGCGACGAACGTCGTGACGCCGCCGCGGACTTCACGGCCTATCGTGCTCTGCCGGGCCCGCAGCTCGAACAGCCTGTCGAGCAGCGATCGGCGTTGTCCGGGTACGTCGTCGACTACGGTGGTGGGGACTTCGGTCTGGGTCATGCGTCCTGCCCTTGCCGGTGGGGGGCGCTCGGCCAGGCCGAGGCACAGCGCCGTGCCTGGGCGAGCGGGACGTTCGATGGGGTTGTGCTCCGGTCAGCTGGCCTTGTGGGTCAGTAGTCGGTGCGGTCGGCCTTGTCGAGCCAAGCCGCGAAGGGCGCGAAACCGTCCTTTGCGGACAGTCTCGTGACGGGGACCGTCCAGGTGTCGCGGGGACGGTCGAACAGTTCGTAAAAGGCGCGGTCGTCGAAACCGGCCTTGGCCGCGTCGTCGCGGTCCGCGGCGTAGACGACCTTGGCCACCCGCGCCCAGAGCGCCGAGGACAGGCACATCGGGCACGGCTCGCAGCTGGAGACGAGCACGCAGCCGTCCAGTTTGAACGTGCCGAGCGCCTGGCAGGCCGCGCGGATAGCGACGACCTCGGCGTGCGCGGTCGGGTCGAGGTTGGCGGTGACGCGGTTGACGCCGGTCGCGACGACCTCGCCGTCCTTCATGATCAGTGCGCCGAACGGGCCGCCGCCGTTCGCGACGTTGGTCTCCGCGATGCGGACGGCCTGGTCGAGCCATTCGGTCTCGGCGGAAATCCCCGTGTCTTTGCGGGGGTCCGGGTGACGGAGCCCCCGGCCCGGGGCGGAGCCCCGGGGTGTCGCGGTGGTCATCTCAGGCTCCTGTGATGTGTTCGGGGCGGATCGGGACGCGCGGCAGCTCGAGGCCGGTGGCCGCGCGGATGGCGTTGGCGATCGCCGGCGTGGCGGAGATCGTGGGCGGTTCGCCGACGCCGCGGACGCCGTAGGGCGCGTGCGGGTCGGGTCGTTCGAGGACCTCGAGGCGCATCGGCGGCACGTCGAGGATGGTCGGGATGAGGTAGTCGGTGAACGACGGGTTCCGCACCTTGCCGTCCTGGACCAGGATCTCCTCCATGACGGCGAGGCCGAGGCCCTGCGCCGAGCCGCCCTGGATCTGGGCGACGACGGCGTCGGGGTTCATCGCCTTGCCGACGTCCTGGGCGCAGTCGAGCTGGACGACCTTGACCAGGCCGAGGTCCAGGTCGACGTCGACCACCGCGCGGTGGGCGGAGAACCCGTACTGGACGTGGGCGTCCCCCTGGCCGGTCTCCGGGTGGAGCGGGTAGGTGGGGCGGTGGTGGAACTCGCGGGTCTCCTCGATCGCGGTCTCCCCCAGCAGCTCGGCCAGGTCGGCGACGACTTCGCCGTCGGCCGCGACGACCTTGCCGCCCACCAGGGACATGCCCTCGGCAGGCACCCCGAGCCGCGCGTAGACGGCCTCCGCGACCGCACGGCACGCGTTGCGGACCGCCCCGCCGGTGACATAGGTCTGGCGGGACGCCGAACTGGAGCCCGCGTCGCCGACGCTCGTGTCGGCCGGGTGCACGGTCACCCGCGGCACGCCCAGCTCCGTGCGGGCGATCTGCTGCTGCAACGTCACCAGGCCCTGTCCGACTTCCGCGGCGGCCGTGTGGACCATCGCCACCGGCTCACCACCGAGCACCTCCAGGCGGACCCGGGCGGTCGAGTAGTCGTCGAGCCCTTCGGCGTAGGAGATGTTCTTGATCGTGACGCCGTAGCCGACACCGCGCACGACACCTTCACCGTGCGTGGTGTTGGACGCGCCGCCGGGCAGCTCGCGGATGTCGACGTGCTCGCCGCGCGAGGGTGGCAGCGGCAGGTCGCGGACCCGCTGCACCAGCTCGGCCACCGGCGCCGGGAAGTCGACCACCTGACCGGTGACCACAGTGGACCCTTCGCTCAACGCGTTGCGGATGCGCAGTTCCGCCGGGTCCATGTCCAAAGCGGACGCCAGCTTGTCCATTTGGGACTCGTAGGCGTAGGTCGGCTGCACCGCGCCGAGACCGCGCATCGCGCCGCAGGTCGGGTTGTTGGTGTAGACACCCCAGCCCTCGATGTGGGCGTTCGGGACGTCGTACGGGCCGACGCTGAGCGTGGTGCCGTTGCCGACCACGACCGGGGTCTTCGACGCGTACGCGCCGCCGTCGAAGTACAGCTTCGCGCGGACGTAGACGAGCTTGCCGTCCTTCGTCGCCCCGTGCTCGTAGTACATCTTCGCCGGGTGGCGGTGCACGTGTCCGAAGAACGACTCCAGGCGGTTGTAGCTCATCTTCACCGGCCGCCCGGTGCGCAGGGCCAGCATGCACGAGTGGATCTGCATGGACAGGTCCTCGCGGCCGCCGAACGCCCCGCCGACCCCGGACAGCGTCAGGCGCACCTTCTCCAGCGGCAGGCCGAGCGCCTTCGCCGTCTGCCGCTGGTCGACGTGCAGCCACTGGGTCGCCAGGTAGAGGTCGACGCCGCCGTCCTCCGCCGGGACCGCGAGCCCCGATTCGGGACCGAGGAACGCCTGGTCCTGCATGCCGATCTCGTACACACCGGACACGACCACGTCCGCCGTGGCCGCCGGATCGCCCTTGACGATCCGCTGGTGGCGGACCAGGTTCCCGCCCGGGTGCAGCTTCGGCAGCGTGTCGTCGTGCGCGGCGCGCTCGGGGTCGGTGACCGGCTCGAGGACGTCGTACTCGACGACGATCTCCTTGAGCGCCTGCCGGGCGGTCTCCGGGTGGTCGGCGGCCAGGATCGCGACCGGTTCGCCCTGGTAGCGGACCAGGTCCGCGGCCAGCGCCGGCGTGTCCTGGTACTTGAGGCCGTAGACGTTCTCCCCCGGCACGTCCTCGTGCGTCAGCACCGCGTGCACCCCCGGCCGGGCCAGCGCGCGGGAGACGTCGAGGCGCACGATCCGCGCGTGCGGGTGCGGGCTGCGCAGGGTGGCGCCCCACAGCA
Organism: Amycolatopsis sp. lyj-23; assembly: GCF_046549135.1. Classification (NCBI taxonomy): domain Bacteria; kingdom Bacillati; phylum Actinomycetota; class Actinomycetes; order Pseudonocardiales; family Pseudonocardiaceae; genus Amycolatopsis; species Amycolatopsis sp. lyj-23. The sequence continues at coordinate 606,379 of NZ_JAJPWN010000002.1, forward strand.
TGTCCTCGTGCCACAGGTCCGAGGAGTAGGCGAACTCGCCGCGGACCTTGAGCGTGCCGTCCGGGCGCAGCGGGCTTTCGCCGATGCCGCCGGCGATCGTGTCGTGCAGCTCCTGCGGGGAACGGGCCGGCGCGCTCATCGGACGGCCTTCTTCGCGGCGGCGTCGCGGACGGCGCCGAGGATCTTCTCGTAGCCGGTGCAGCGGCAGAGGTTCCCGGCCAGCGCCTCGCGGATCTCGACGTCGCTGGGGTCCGGGACGCGCTCGATCAGGTCGTGCGCGGCGACCAGCAGGCCGGGCGTGCAGAACCCGCACTGGACGGCGCCGCGCTCGACGAACGCCTCCTGCACCGGATCGAGGACCTCGCCATCGGCCAGTCCTTCGACCGTGACGACCTCGCGGCCCTCGGCCTGTCCCGCCGCGACCAGGCACGCGCACGCCGGGACGCCGTCGAGGTAGACCGTGCACGAGCCGCATTCACCCTGCTCACAGGCGTTCTTCGAGCCCGGCAGGCCGAGCCGCTCGCGCAGGACGTACAGGAGGCTTTCGCCTTCCCAGACGTTGTCCGCGCGGCGGTGTTCGCCGTTGACAGTGACGTTCACGCGCACTTCGCGCTCCCTTCGGAGTATTCGGTCCACGCCCAGGTCAGCGTCCGGCGCGCCATGACCCCCAGGGCATGACGTCGATAGGCGGCGCTGCCGCGGACGTCGTCGATCGGCGCGGCGGCCGCGGCGACCAGGTCGCCGAAGCGGCGTTTGACCGAGTCGGTCACCGGCCGGCGCGACTCCCAGTCCAACTCGCCGGCCAGGAACTCCTCGGCCTCGACGGCCCGCCGCGGGGTGGGCGCGGCCGAGCCGATGCCGGTACCGACGCGTTTTTCGGCGGGGTGCAGCGCCAGCCCGAAGGCGGCGACGGCGATCACCATCGCGTTGCGCGTGCCGATCTTGCTGAACTGCTGCGGTCCGGTGGCCGGCTTCAGCAGCACGGCCGTGATCAGCTCGTCCGGCGCCAGGACGTTCCGCTTGACGCCGGTGTAGAAGTCCTCCGCGGCGACGACCCGGGTACCGCGGACCGAGGCGATCTCGACCTCGGCGCCGGCCGCGAGCAACGCCGGGTGCGAATCGCCCGCGGGCGACGCCGCGCCCAGATTGCCGCCGACGGAACCGCGGTTGCGGATCTGCGGTGACCCCACGGTCCGCGCGGCCATCGCCAGGCCGGGTAGCTGCGTACCGAGCTCGGCGATGATCCGGGCGTAGGACACGGCCGCGCCGATCCGGATCCGGCCGCCGTCGGTGCCGTGTCCGTGCAGCTCGGGCACGCGCCCGAGGTCGAGGAGCGACTCCGGGCGGCGGTGGTCGAAGTTGAGCTCGACCATCACGTCCGTGCCGCCGGCGATCGGGACCGCACCGGGGTTCGCGGCCTTCGCGGCGAGCGCGTCGGCCAGCGAGGCGGGTCGGAGGAATTCCACTGTGGACGTCCTTTCGGGGCTGCTTCGGCAAGAAGTACACACGCTGCCGTGTGGCCCGGACCACGGCTGAACCCCCGAAAACCGGGTGAATTTCCGGCCCGCGTTTGTACTTTTCTCCAACGACCGCGCCGCGGGCACGCCAAGGCCGCCGCACGAGGCCGGATTTCGTGCGGCGGCCTTGGTCGGACGCGGGGTGTTACGCGGGCTCGAACTCCTTGACGGCGTCCAGGGCCGCCCCCATGGCGGCGTTGCCCTCACGCTCGATCATGATCTCCACCAGGACCGGCCGGCTGGTGCGCTCGGCCTCCTTGCGCGCCCACTCCAGGGACGTGCGGATCTCGCCCGGCTCGTGCACGCGCGTGCCCGAGCAGCCGTAGGCCTCCATGATCTTGACGTTGTCCGTGCCGTTCGCGTCGTAGTGGATGTCGACCTCGAAGTTCATGTCGTACCCGGTCTCGGCCTGGCGGATCAGGCCGAGGTACTCGTTGTTGAGCATGATCAGCACGAACCCGACGTCGTACTGGGCGGCCACCGCCAGCTCCTCGACCAGGAACTGGAACGAGTAGTCGCCGACCACGCCGACGACCTCGGCGTCCGGCCGGGCCTTCTTGACGCCGATCGCGGCCGGGATCTCCCAGCCGAGCGGGCCGGCCTGGCCGCACACCTGGTAGTGCCGCGGCTTGTGCGCCCGCTGGAACTGGCCCGACCAGATCTGGTACAGCCCGATCGCGGTGACGAAGTAGGTGTCCTCGCCGAAGGTTTCGTTGATCTCCCTGAACACCCGCGGCGCCTTGATCGGCAGGCTGTCGAAGTCGTCCCGCCGCGGCAGCGCCGTCTTGAGCTCCCCGATCCGGGCGACCCACTCCCGCCGCGGCTTCGGTTCGCGCCGCTCGAGTGCGGCGAGCAGCGCGTCGAGGAACTCCCCGGTGTCGGAGACGATGCCGAGGTCGGGGCCGAACACCTTGCCCAGCTGCGTCGGCTCGATGTCGACGTGGACGAACTTGCGGTCCCCGCGGTACACCGACAGCTCGCCGGTGTGGCGGTCACCGAACCGGGCGCCCAGCGCCAGCACCAGATCGGCCTCCAGGAAGGCGGCGTTGGCCCAGCGCTGGGACGTCTGGATGCCGGCCATCCCGGCGAACAGCTCGTGGTCTTCGGGGAAGCTGCCCTTGCCCATCAGCGTGACCTGGACCGCGACGTCGAGCCGTTCGGCCGCGGCCCGCAGCCGCTCGCTCGCCTCGCCGAGGACGACCCCGCCGCCGGCGAGGATGAGCGGGCGTTCGGCGGCCAGCAGCATGTCCAGGGCCCGTTCGACCCGCGCGGGCGCGGGCTTCACCGCGGTGACCGGCAGCGGTGAGTCGATCGACGAGTCCCATTCGATGTCCTGCTTCTGGACGTCGATCGGCAGGTCGATCAGCACCGGGCCGGGCCGGCCGGACCGGGCGACCCGGAACGCCTCGCGCAAGATCCACGGCAGCTGCGCGGCCTCCTTGACCTGCACCGCCCACTTCGTCACCGGTTTGGCGATCTCGACGATGTCGACCGCTTGGAACGCCTCCTGGTGCAGTTTGTCCGTCGCCGCCTGGCCGGTGATGCAGATGATCGGGATCGAGTCCGCGTGCGCGGTGTAGAGCCCGGTGATCATGTTCGTCCCGGCCGGCCCGGACGTGCCGATGGCCACGCCGACGTTGCCGTTCGTCCTGGCCCAGCCGTCGGCCATGTGCGTCGCGCCCTCTTCGTGGCGGACGATCAGGTGCTCGATCGCCCGGCCTTGTAGGGCGTTATACAGCGGGAGGATCGCGGCGCCGGGGCAGCCGAAGACGGTGTCGACGCCTTCGCTCTCCAGGACGTCGACGACCGCCTGCATCGCGGGGATTCTGGGCATGTCACACCTCCGCCGGGACGCGGCCCGACAACTGTTCGACGACCTTGAGCAAGGCCGAGTGGTCCAGGGAGCCGTACCCCATGGCACGGCCGGCGGCGACGAGCTGGGCGACCAGCCCGGTGAGCGGGAGCGCGACGTCGGCCTGCCGGGCGGCGGCGAGCGCGATCCCCATGTCCTTGTGGTGCAGGTCGATCCGGAAGCCGGGCGCGAACTGCCGGTCCACCATGGACTTGCGCTTGAGCTCGAGGATCCGGCTGCCCGCCAGGCCGCCGGCGAGCACGTCGAGGCCGGTGGCCGCGTCCACTCCGGACGCTTCGAGCAGCACGACCGCTTCCGCGATCAGGCCGTAGGTGCCGCCGACGACGAGCTGGTTGGCGGCCTTGACGACCTGGCCGGCACCGTGCGGGCCCACGTGCACGATGGTCTTGCCGAGCGCGTCGAGGATCGGCCTGGCCGCCTCGAAGTCGTCGTCGGCCCCACCGACCATGATGGACAGTGACGCCTGTTCCGCGCCGGCCTGCCCACCCGAGACGGGCGCGTCGAGCACGCGGATCCCCTTGTCCCGCGCGGCTTCCGCGACGGCGATCGACGTCTCCGGCCGGATGGTGCTCATGTCGATCAGCAGCGTCCCCGGCCCGGCGGTGTCCAGGACCCCGCCCGCGGCCAGCACGACCGCCTCGACCTGCGGGTGGTTCGGCAGCATCGTGATCACGACGTCCGCACCGGCCACTGCGTCGGCGACGCCGTCCGCGGCCCGCCCGCCGGCGGCCTCGAGCTTCTCGCCCGCGACTCGGCTGACGTCGTAGCCGCTGACGTCGTGCCCGGCCGCGACCAGGTGCGCGGCCATCGGGGCGCCCATCACGCCCAGTCCGATGAATCCCAGTTTCATGCTCGTCCCCTTCGGGTGATCGGCAGCCAGTCCAGCGACGTGGCGGTGTCGGGTTCCGGGACGTACTCGATCCCGACGAACCCCGCGTACCCCGCGTGCTGCAGCCGCGCGAGGTGCCCGTCGATGTCCAGGGAGCCGGTGCCGGGCTGGTGCCGGCCGGGCGCGTCGGCGATCTGCACGTGCCCGATCCGGGCGAGGTGCGTCGTCGCGAGTGCGTCCAGGTCGTCCCCGTTGACTGCCAGGTGGTAGAGGTCGGCCAGCAGCCGCACGTTGTCGCGCCCGAGGTCGTCGAGCACGGACACGGCGTCCGCGGCGGTCTTGAGCGGATAGCGCTCGGCTCCGGAAAGCGGCTCGAGGACCAGCTGCGCGCCGATCCGCGCGGCGGCGTCGGCGGCCTTGTCCAGGTGCGCCCGGGCCAGGTCGTCCTGCTTGGCGGGGTCCTCGCCGTCGAGCCGGTTGCCGTACAACGCGTTGAAGCTGCGGCAGCCGGTGCGTTCGGCGATCCCGAGCGCGACGACGAGGCTGTCGGCGAACTCGGTCTCGCGGCCGAGCCAGCTCACCAGGCCCCGCTCCCCCGCGGCCATGTCCCCGGCGTAGAAGTTCAGCCCCCGCAACCGAACCCCGTCGAGGCTCCGCACGAAGGCGTCGACTTCGTCGCGCGGAGGAACCGCGGTGTCGAACGGCCACCAGTACTCGACGTCGGTGAACCCGGCCTCCCGCGCGGCGGCGGCCCGCTCGAGCAGCGGCACCTCCTTGAACAGGATCGACAGGTTGGCGACGTACGGCAGGGAGTGCCCCTCTTCAGGCATCGCGACCTCGAATTTCGCTATACGGAATTTTTCTTTCGCATATCGAGAATAGCTGCTGAGCTGCGGCGAGGTCAACGGCCGCGGGCCAACCGGGCGCCCGGTCCGTCCGCTACCCCCGAAGGGCGGGGGCCGCGGTGATCCTTCCCACGACCGAACGCGGTAACCCCCGGCGACGTCCGGCGATATTCAGGCGGCGATGTCCGATTCGCGGACCGCGACGAGTGGGGGGATTCCACTGAGGAAACAACGAAGGCTGCTGCGCGGCGGGCTCGTCCTGACGCTGGTGGCCGCTTTGACGATGCAGTCGGCCGCCGCACTGGCCGACACCGATCCGGACGAGCCCGCCGACGTGAGCCTGAGCCCGCGGGCCAAGGTGCTGATGATCTGGCGCAGCGCCGGGTCGCAGGTCAAGCTGGCGGCCGAGCAGGCCCTGACCGGCACGGACGCCGACGTCGACGCGTTCCTGACGCAGCAGGTGGGCCGGCTCGCCGGGGTGGACGACCGCTTGGCGGTGAACCAGATCCTGGCCGCCGGCGGCCCGACGGTGAAGGCCGCCGCCCAGCGCGCGCTCGACGCCACCGACACCGGGTCGCTGCGGGCTTTCCTCGACACGGGCTGGAGTTCCGCGTCGGACACCGACCTGCGGATCCGGGTCGACCAGATCATGGCCGCGGGCGGACCGCAGGTCCGGGCCGCCGCGCAGAAGGCACTGGACGCCCAGACACCGCAGGCGCTCAAGACGTTCCTGACCACGACGTCGGTGCGGGCGGAAGCCACCGACCTGCGGATCCGGGTCAACCAGATCATGGCCGCGGGCGGCCCCGAAGTGAAGGCCGCCGCACAGACCGCGCTCGACGCGGAGACGACCGAAGCGCTCCGGCTGTTCATCGCCCGCGAATGGGAAGTCGCCGAAGCGCGCGACCAGGAGACGTCGTCGGTCCAGCAGCTGGCCGACGCGGCGAAGATCGCCGGGCAGCAGGCCGCCGAGGAAACCCAGGCCGCCAAGGACTCCGCCGACACCGCGCTCAAGGAAGCCGACCTGGCCCGGCAGGCGAGCGAGCTCGCCGCGGCCGCCGCCGAGGCGGCCAAGGACAACGCCCAGGGCGCGGCGGACGCGGCCAACCGGGCCGCCGACGCCGCGAACCGGGCCGCGAGCGCCGCGGTGACGGCGATCGGCGCCGCCAACGCGGCCTCGGCCGCCGCCCGGGTCGCCGCGAGTGCCGCCACCCGCGCCGCCGCGGCCGCCGCCAAGGCCGGACGCGCCTCCAGCACCGCCTGGGGTTTTGCGGCCGCTGCGCGTGTCGACCGCGGAAAGGCCGGCGACGCCGCGAAAGCCGCCATCGACGCCTCGGCCGCGTCCAAGAGCGCCCAGGACGCCGTCACCGCCATCGACCTGGCGAAGACCTCGCTGGGGCACGCGCGCGACGCCATCAACGCGGCCGACTCGGCCGGGCAGAACGCGACGAAGTCGGCGGACGCGGCGCAGCAGTCGGTGAAGTGGGCCAAGGCGGCCGGGATCGACGCGAGCAAGGCCGAAGCCGCCGCTGCGGCGTCGCGGCGGCAGGCCAACCTCGCGAACCGGGCGGCCGCGTCCGCCCGCGCCTACGCCGACGAGGCCGCCAGCGCGGCGGACCAGGCCCGCACGCTCGCCCAGCGGGCGGCGACCGACGCCGCCCTCGCCGCCGCGGCGGCCGACGACGCGGCCCAGCACGCGGTGGATTCCGCGCGAGCCGCCGAACTCGCCACCCAGCACGCCAACTCGGCGAGCGCGGCCGCGCAGATCGCGGTCGACTCCGCCAACCAGGCCCAGCGGATCTACACCGCCGCGCGCAAGGCGGACGCCGACCGCACGAGCCTGCAGGCGGACCAGGCCACCGAAGCCGCCCAGCAGGCCCTCGACGTCCAGGACCACCTGGGCCTGACCCGGAAGTGGAACGCGGCGCAGGAGGTGCAGCGCGACGCCGAGACGAACCGGCTGCTGGCCGAGGCGGCCGCGCCGGGCACCGACCCGGCGCTGGCCGCCGTCGACGGCCGCAAGGTGGCCCTGCGCCTGCTGACCACCGGCGGTCCCTGGACGCAGGCCGCGGCCCAGACCGCGCTGACCGGCTCCGACGCCGAGGCCCGCGAGTTCGCCAAGGCCGGCGTCGGCCAGGCGGCGTCGCTGGACGACCGGGAGACGGTGCGCGAGCAGATCGACGACGCCGTCCCGGACAAGAAGGCCGCCGGCGAGCGGGCCCTGGCGGGCAGCGACGCCGACGTCAAGCGGTTCCTCGCCTCGCCGGACTACCCGAGCGAGGGCAATGACCTGCGGCTGCAGGTCAACCAGGTGCAAGCCGCCGCGCGCGCCGAAAGCAACGCCGTCGTCGTCGCCGAGGCGCAGAAGGCCCTCGACGCCGGCACCGTGGCCGCGTACCGGCAGTTCCTCGACACCGGGCAGAACATCGCCCGGGAGAAGGACGACCGGATCGCGCTCAACCAGCTGATCGCCAACACCGCGACCGGACCGGAGGCGCGGCTGCTCGCCCAGGCCGCGCTGGCCGGTTCGCCCGACATCGTCCGCCAGTACCGGCTGAACGGGCAGTACGTGGCGGCCCGCCACGACCGGGAGTCGGCCGTGCACAACGCGGTCGTCGCCGGGCTGGTCGCGCAGGCCACCTCGGTCGCGGCGAAGGCGTCGGAAAACGCGGCGACGGCCCAGTCCGTGGCCGCGACGGCCCGCAAGGCCGCCGCGGAGGCCGCCGACTACGCCAACCGTGCCAAGGGGTTCGCCACCGACGCGGGCACCTACGCGGAGCAGGCCCGGCAGTCGGCGCAGCAGGCGCAGGACTCGGCCCGGGAAGCGGCCCGCTCGGCTGATGCGGCCAAGCAGGCGGCAGCACGGGCGTCGCAGTCGGCGGTCAAGGCCACCCGGTCGGCGACCGCGGCGCGGCACTCGGCCAACCTGGCGAACAGCTACGCGCAGAGCGCCATGGTCGCGGCGCACGAGGCGTACCAGGACGCCGTCGACGCCGGCAAGGACGCCCAGGCCGCCGTCGACGCGGCCAACAGCGCGCGGGACGCGGCGATCAGCCGGGCCACCCAGGAGATCGACGCCGCGAAGAAGAAGTTCTCCGACGACGTCAACAAGACGTGCGAGAGCGTGCCCGCCGGGCCGGACCGCGACGACTGCGTGGCGCGCGCCCAGCGGATGATCGCCGACCCGAAGGGCGAGTCCGAGCGGAACGTCGCGGTCTGCAACCAGCTCAAGCAGTACAGCGAGCAGGTCTTCGGCGACTGCCTCAAGGGCGCCTACGACCCGAGCCTGACCTACAAGATCAACTCGGCGATCGCGGAGGCCAAGCAGAAGGCGCAGGACGAAGCCGACTCGGAGCGCTGGTGGTCCATCGCGGGCACCGTCGTGGCGGGCGCGGTGGTCGTCGGAGCGGGCATCTTCTGCGCCGAGGTCTGCGCCGCCCCGCTGATCGGCGCGCTCGTCGGTGCGGAGGCCGGGTTCCTGGCCGAAGCCGCGGGCGCGGGGATCGGGCTGACGATCGGTGCGGACTTCCTCGCCGGCATCGCCTCCGACTCGTTCCTGGCCTCCCGCCTCGGGGCTCTGAGCACCGAGGAGTTCCTGAGCTCCACGGCGATCCGCAACGGGCTGGCCAACCTGGAGCAGAAGGTCGCGAAGGAACTGGCCGACTGCAACAGTTTCCTACCCGGCACGCAGGTGCTGATGGGAGACGGATCACGCCGGGCGATCGAGGACGTGGCCGTCGGCGAAACGGTCGTCGCGACCGACCCGGACACCGGAACCACCCACCCGGAGCCGGTCACCGACCGGATCGCCAGTGGCGGGCTCAAGCACCTGGTCGACATCCGCCTGCACGGGACGGTCCTGACCGCGACGGGCCATCACCCGTTCTGGGTCACCAACCGGCACGCCTGGGTGAACGCGGACAGCCTCGCCACGGGTGACCTGCTGCGGCAGCCGGACGGCAGCACGGTCGCCGTGGACGGGGTTTCGGAGCGCACCGAGGAGCAGCGGGTCCGGAACCTGACGGTGGACGAGCTGCACTCGTACTACGTCGTGGTCGACGGCGTGCCGGTACTGGTGCACAACTCGACGTGCATCGCGCTCGGGACGAGCCTTGGCGTCGCGGAGCTGGCCAACCCGCTGGTCGACAGCCTCAAGCTGAGCGGGAAGCTGCCGTCCAACTACGTCACCAAGGCGGTGGCGGAAGCGGCCGGATGGAAGGCGGGCAAGGCGCTCAACAACTTCATCCCCGGCGCGCAGATCGGCGGAGACGTGTTCCGGAACGTGCCCGCCCTCGTGCCGGAGGCCCCGGGCCGGATCTGGTACGAAGCCGACGTGGGCCTCGATTCCGCCATGACCCGGGCCAAGCAGCCGGGCTACCGGCTGCTGTACTCCAACGACGGGCTGGCCTATGTTACGTTCGACCACTACGAGCTGGGTTCCTTCTACCGGCTGCCGAACTGGAAGTGATCATGCGGGTCGTCATCGACGGGAAGGCCGTCAAGTCCGAAAAGGACGTTCATGATCAGCTGAAGCGGCAGCTGGACTTCGGGCCGTACTACCGGAACAACCTGAACGCTCTGTGGGATCGGCTCTACCGGGACGTCGAGCGCCCGGTCGAGCTGGTCTGGGAGAACTCGGGAGCCAGCCGGGAGCACCTCGGCGCCGAGCTGTACGGGCAGATCAAGAAGCTGCTGACAGACGTCATGGACGATGATGCGAAGAACCCGCCGGACGAACGCTTCACCGTGCGGTTCGAGTGAAACGAGCCCCCGCCGACCTGAGTCGGCGGGGGCTTCTCACTTGGAGTGATAGCGAACGGTCTGAACGTCCACAGTAGACTTCTCGGCCGAGGCGCAATCTTGATGTCCAGACGCCCGACCGGGTGAGCCCTCGGGATTCTGTATACCAAACCTGTATCCTGAAGATCGATCTGCCGCTTCCACTGCTCTTCGAGGTGCCCCGTGCCCGCTTCCCCGCTGCCCGGCCGCGGCCCGACCGGCCGCCGCACCGCCAAGAGCTCGCTCAGCTCGACTCCCGGCAAGCGCGTCGAACGGCCCGCTCCCCTGCGCCAGGTCGTCTACGAGGCCCTCGCCGAGCTGATCGTCAACCGCACCCTCGAGCCCGGCCAGCACCTGGTCGAGGCGGACCTCGCCGAGTACCTCGGCGTGAGCCGGCAACCCGTCCGCGAAGCCCTGCAACGGCTGCAGAGCGAAGGCTGGGTCGACCTCCGTCCGGCGCAGGGCGCGTTCGTCCACCTGCCGAGCGACGAGGAAGCCGACCAGCTGCTGAGCGTCCGCAGCGTGCTGGAGACGCACGCGGCCAAGCTCGCCGCCGGCAACGCGAAAGCGGAGGATGTCCGGCGGCTCTGGGAGCTGCAGCAGGCCGGGGTTCAGGCCCTGCACGCGGAGGACACCGAGAGCCTGATCGCGGCCAACGCCGCGCTCCACGGGTTCCTCACCGAGCTGTCAGGCAACGCCGTGCTGGCGGAGCTGATCGGCCTGGTCGACCGCCGGGTCCGCTGGTACTACACGCCGGTCGCCCGGCCCCGCGGGCGGGACGCGTGGGACGAGCACGACGAGCTGATCCACGCGATCTCCGACGGCGACGCCGAGGCGGCGGAGCGGATCATGGCCAAACACACCGAGCGGACTCGCCAGGCCTACCACGAAACCAACGGCTAGAACCGCCGCCGGAGTCGATGTGCCGTCGACGGCCGAGTACCCGATGAACACCGGCGTGGGGTTCCCGCTGTGCGTACAACGCGCCGAAACGGCCCTCACGCGGACGATGGGAGGCGGCCCGGTGGCCATCGAGGGAGGAGGCGGCCACCGGACCGGTGCTCCACCGCGGTACCGGCCGCGCGGAGCACTGACAGTCTGGCCATCCGGGCCGTCCTCGGACAAGCTTTCGCCGCCCACGGGATGGCGCGCGGCCCGTTCGGCGGCACTGGGACCGCCCCGGCCGTCCACATCGAACCGGATGCGTGACGGTGAGACACCGGAGAGATACCGAAAGCCACCTCGAAACGCTCAAGCGGCCGGCCGGCGAAGCCGTGGCTCCGCCGGCACCGGCACAGCTTTCAAGACTTCTTGCGGGTCGCTCGCTTGCGGGCCGGCTTGGCGTCGGCCGGTTCGGCCGCCGCGGCCTGGTCGGCCTCGAAGCCGGCGATGATCTCGCTGGACAGGCGGCCGCGCTCGGCGACCTCGTAGCCGTTCGCCTGCGCCCACTCGCGGATCTGCCGGTTGCGCTCGCGGTCGGTGCCCGAGCCGGACGGCCCGGACAGCGACTGGCCGGTCGCGAGGCGGACCTTGCGGCCGCCGATGCGCCGCGCGGCGGCGACGTAGCGAGCCAGTTCGTCCCGGAGCGCGGAGGCGTTCTCCTCGGACAGGTCGATCTCGTACGTCACCCCGTCGAGGCTGAAGGGGACGGTCTGCGAAGCCTCGCTGCCGTCGAGGTCGTCCACCATCTGGACCTGTACCCGTTGCGCCATGATTCGTCGTTCCTCATCTTCTCCAGAACACGGTCGGACAGACCCTAACCTGTCGAATCATGCCCGGCACGCGCGACACCCACAAGCGTCCACAATGGCCGCTCGGGCGAGCGGCTCGCCCGCGTCCAGGGTGACCGCAACCGAGCCGAAATGCTCGCCGCCTTGTCGAATATTCTATTTTGTGATATGCTCGAAATCGAATCGGTACCGTGACGCCATGAACTCCGCCGACTTTCCTGCTAATGCTCCCGGCGTCAGCCGCACGGCCTTCACGGCCGCAGCCGCGCGAGCGGCACATTTGCTGGTCGACGCCGCGCCGGTCATCTTCTCCGATCCCCTCGCAGAGCGCTTCCTCGGCGAGCGCGCCGAGGAACTCCTGGCTTATCACCGGCTCCACGGCGAGCATCCCGTCCTGGCCGGCGCCCGCGCCGAAGCAGTGTGCCGGAGCCGGTTCACCGAGGCGCGCCTGCTGCGCCGCAATTCCGGTATAGACCAGTATGTGATTCTGGGCGCCGGGCTCGATTCGTTCGCGTATCGGACTCCGCCCGGACGATTCCGCGTGTTCGAGGTCGACCACCCGGCGACTCAGGCGGCCAAACGGGAACTGCTGGCCCGCGCCGGCGTCGCCGAACCCCCTTCGGTCACCTTCGTCCCGGTCGACTTCGAAGCCGAACAGCCGCGGGAACGGCTCGTCCAGTGTGGACTGGACCCGGTTCGCCCCGTGTTCGTCAGCTGGCTCGGTGTCACCGTGTACCTGACGCCGGCGGCGATTGCCGCCACATTGCGGGATCTGGGCGGATTGGCGCCGGGATCGGAAATCGTGACCGATCACCTGCTGCCCCCGGAACTGCGGGACGCGGCCGGCAACGCCTACGCCGAAGCCGTCGGGCCGGTCGTCGCCGGGCAGGGTGAGCCGTGGCACACGTTCCTCTCCCCCGCGGCGCTCGCCACGCTCCTGCGCGACGCGGGTTTCGAGGTCGTCGAGCAGGCCGGGCAGCAGCACAGCATCGCTGCGGAGCTCTGGCAACGCACAGACGCGCTGCGACCGGCCGCGCTCTCGGCGCTGGCGCACGCGCGCCTTCCGCACCGGACAGGCTGATCGTCAGTCCGGCAACATCGGCATTTCCAGGTCGTCCGGCCGGCCGAGCAGCACCGCCCGGGTGACCGCGGCCTTCCCGAACCGGTCCCGCACGGCGTCCAGGGCGGTGTCGAGCTCGGTCGCCCGCTGCGTCTCGAACGGCAGGGCCGGCTGGAAGGGGTTGTCGTCCGCCAGGTTGGACAGCGCGGCACCCAGCAGGGTGATGCCGCGGTCGGCGATCAGCGGCAGCGCGGCGACGAGCAGGTCCCGCGCCGCGGCGAGCAGCACGCCGGTGCCGGCGGTCGGGTCGGACAGCGTGTGCGAGCGGGTGGCGCGGGAGAAGTCCGCGAAGCGCAGGCGGATCGTCACGGTCCGGCAGACGCGGCGGGCGGCTCGCAACCGGCGGGCGATCCGGTCGATCAGGGCCACCAGCACGACGTCGAGTTCGGCCGGGGTCCGCCTGCTGCGCCCGAGGGCCCGCTGGGCGCCGATCGAGCGCCGTCGCCGCCCGACTTCGACGCGGCGCGGGTCTTCGTTGTGCGCCAGGTCGTGCAGGTGCGCGCCGGCGGCGCGGCCGAGCATGCCGACCAGGTCGACGTGCTCGGACGCGGCCAGCTGGCCCACGGTGGTGATCCCGCGCGCCCGCAGCTTTTCCCGGTGACCTTGCCGACGCCCCAGAGCGCCGAAACCGGCAGCGGGTGCAGGAACTCGAGCTCGCCGTCGTGCGGGACGACGAGCAGGCCGTCGGGCTTGGCGACGCGGCTGGCCACCTTCGCCAGGAACTTCGTCCGCGCCACCCCGACGGTGATCGGCAGCCCCGCCCGCTCGGCGACGGCGGCGCGCAGCCGTTCGGCGATCCGGCTCGGCCGCCCGCCGATCCTGGTCAACCCCCCGACGTCCAGGAACGCTTCGTCGATCGAGATGCCTTCCACCCACGGTGTCGTGTCGTGGAAGACCTCGAAGACCGCGCGGCTGGCGGCCAGGTACGCCGACATCCGCGGCCGCACGACGACCGCGTCCGGGCAGAGTCGCCGAGCCTGCGCGCCGCCCATCGCCGTGCGCACGCCGTAGGCCTTGGCCTCGTAACTCGCCGCTAGGACCACCCCGCCGCCGACGATCACGGGCCGTCCCTTCAGCGCCGGATCGTCGCGCTGTTCGACCGAGGCGTAGAACGAATCGAGGTCGGCGTGCAGGATGGGCCCCTCATCGGTCATAGAACACATGTTCGCATACCGGTGCGCCGAAGTCCGCCCATCCGCCTACCGCGGGTGACCGCCCGCCGGTCGAAAGTGCGCCCTTTTCCGGTTGTCGGCGTTCTGTTGCCGAGCTCACACTCGGGCGACGAACGACCCGACCCCTGGGGGCGACATGACGGAGAAGTGCCGATGCGGCGACCACCACGCGTGGGCCGCACCAAGCCCGCGGGACCAGCCCGCGGCGCCGCGGCAGCCGCTCCTGGCGGCGACGCTGGCGCGAGAAGACCGCATCGAGGACGCCGGCGGACTGGATCCGACCGACCGCGTCACCTGCCGGACGCACCGCCGCTGGCTGCACGACTGCGTCGCATCGCCGGTGCACACGAACCCGGCGGTCGGGTACCGGTGGTGCCGTCGCTGCGATCACCAGGCGCTGGTCGCGGTGGACGAGCTGGCCGGCGAGGTGACCATCCGGTGCGGGCTGTGCGGGACGATGCCGCGGAGCCGGGCCAACCTGGAGCTGGTGGAGCTGTGCCGGCGGAGCCTGGCCCTGGCCCGCTCGGGGCGGTTCCCGGAGGCCGCCGTCGCCTGACTGGGATGATGCCGGGGTGCCCGCACCCGGAACGACCGCGCTGCTGATCCTGCTGCCCGCCGCCGAGCCGGTGTTGACTGCGGCGCGGCGGGTCGATCCCGCTCTCGTCCGTCCCGGTTTGCCTGCGCACGTGACGGCGTTGTACCCGTTCCTGCCGGACAGCTCCCTGACCGAGGAGGTTCTGGCGGAGGTTCGTTCGTTGGCGGCGGGGTTTTCCGCTCCGGAGGTTCGGCTGACGGAGTTGCTGGTGACGCCCGGTTTCGTGGCGCTCGCGACTCCGGGCCTGCAGGCGGTGGCCGATGCGGTCTGTGCGCGGTGGCCGGAGGTGCTGCCGTACGGGGGGCGGTTCGGGCCGCGGCCGGTTGCGCACCTGACGGTTGCGATGGGTGGGGCCGAGGAGACGCTCCAGCGAGTGGCCCAGGAGGTGCGGCCGCTGTTGCCGCTCACCGATCGCGCGACGGCACTGCAGTTGGTGGCGCTCACCGACCGCGGCTGGGAACGGCGGCTCGAGGCACCGTTCGGCGGGTGAGCGGTCGGTGGATTGGGTGCAGTTGCGTAGTCGCTACACTTTCGCAGCCGATCCACCTTCGAGGGGTTGCAGGACTGGTGCGGCTGCAGGTCCGCACCCACGCAACCCCTGAAGTGACTACACCTTCGCGGCGGCTACAAGTTGGTGCAGTTGCGGCTTTGACGCCACACAACTTTTGTAGTGGCTACACTCTTGAGGCGGCTACAAGGGTGGTGCCGCTAAAGCTCTGGCCTCACTCCATCTCCGTAGTCACTACACTTTTGGTTCGACTCAAGAAGCGGAGGGGCTTCACCGTTGCTCAGAGGCCGGTGGCTTCGGCCGCCGTGGCGCCCTCCAGATCCCGGTACGCGCGGGCGATCGCTCGAAGCCGGGCCACGTCCGCGGCGAACGGCTCCGCTGCCGCGGTGGGCGGCTCCGTCTCCGCCGGCTCGTCCGGAAGGTCGCGAACCAGCCGCGCCGCCGCCGGGGGCGCCAATTCCGGAGTCACGCCCGCGAGGATCAACCCGTCGTTGGTCTCGCTCATCGCCGCCAGCAGGCGCTCACGGCGAGACGAGCCCGCCGCGTCGATGCGGGCGATCTCCGGGAACCGGCGCGTCAGGTCGGCGCGCAACGGCCGCAGCAGGCGCAACGTCCGGGCGTCGCGGCGGGCGGCCACCATGCCCGGGACCGCCGGAATTGTCAGACCGACCACGATCAGCAGCACCGACACCGCCGGAAAACCGACGTCCAGTGTGCAGGACAACGTCGAGAACGGCCCCCGGCACAACGTCTTGACCGGCTGGTCGGCCTGCAGCGCGTGGAGCGTTCCGACGACCTTCCCGGCCAGGTAAGCGAGCGCGAACGCCGACGCCAGCAGCAACAGCGCGAGCCCCGCGCGCAACGCGCCGCCGCTCGCGCGGATCGTCACCGCCGCCACGATTCCGATGTCCAGGACCGCGAAGCCGAGGTACACCGTGTACGTGAACACGTAGACCACCAGCGTCGGGTGGGTGCGGTACAGCTCGTCGAACACGCCGACGCCGCGGGGCAGGTCCGACGTGCTGAAGAACGTCACCACCAGCACCGCCAGCGCCACGCCGAGCGCGACCAGGCGGGTGCGGCGGCCGCGGTCGCGGGTGCCGCTGATCTCCGCGACCGTCAGGCCGATGCCGTAGGCCGCGACCATCGTCGCCAGGTTCGACAGGAGCCGGCCGAGGCTCGGGTACAGCTCGCTCTCCACCTGCTGCGCCCGGTTGGCCAGGAAGCAGAACGCCGCGCCGAGCGCGATCAGCGACACAGCCAGGCCCGCGCCCGCGCCGGTGCGGCGTGCGCGGACCGCCCGCCAGATCCCGGCGAACAGCGCGAAGAGCCCGACGCCGACGAAAAGTATGTCGATCACGGAACGCGACTATCCCAGGAGCGCCGCGAGCCGCCTAGCCTGCTCCGCCGCACGGCCGGATGCACCCGGCTGAACGGCGGGCGGCTCGCTCGTCGCCGCGCTCATCAGCAGGACGGCGATCAGTTCCGCCTCGTACTCGTCGGTGTCCGTCGTGATCCGGGTCAGCAGGTGCGACAACGCCCGCGGGGTCAGGTCCGGGGCGAGCTCGGCGGCCTCGGCGTCCGACACCAGACAGGTGCCGGTGTGCGCGCACAGCATGTGGGCCAGCTCGTGGGCGATGATGTGGTCCTGGTGCAGCGCCGACGTGTGCTCGGTGAAGGCGATCAGGTCGTAGCCGGCGCGCGCCTGCCACGCGCCCGACGGCTGACCGGGCCGGTACGCGATCGGGACGAGGTCGATCTCGCGGCCGCGCCAGGCTTCGAGGCCGTCGACCCAGGCGTTCATCGACCACGGCCGCGGCACCGGGACGGCGGCGAGCACCGTGCGCACGCGCTCGCGCGCCCGGTCGCGGAGGGCCGGCAGGTCGCGCTCGTCGATGGGTCCTCCCCGCTCACCGGGCGCCAGCCGGGTGCACCGGGGCGCGCTCACGGACCAGCTCATCGTAGCCGAGCCGGCGGCGGTCACTCCGGTTTCCGGCGGCGGCCCGCACGGCGGCGGGCGTCGTCGTAGCTGCCGAGCTGGTCCAGCAGCGCCGTGACGGTTTCCCGGTCGCGCGGCGAGAGCCGCATCGCCCGCTGGGCCAGGGTCCGCGCCTCGCTGTCCCGCCACGCGATGACGTCTTCGACCTGCCGGTCGACCTGGCCGGCGACCTCGTCGTCGAAGAAGTAGGTGACCGGAACGCCGAAGAACTGGGCGAGCGCCTGGATGTGCGACCGCTTCGGGTCCTTGCGCGCGCCGACGGCGAGCTGCTGCACGTGGGTCGCCGACATGGTCACGCCGGTGTGCTCGGCGACGCCGTGCGCGATCTCCCGGTAGGAGTACGGCTTGCGGTCCGGCGGGTGCACGGTCGCGATCAGGTGCGCCAGCCGTTCGGCGAAACTGCGCTCTTCGCTCACCACACACCACCCGCAGCCATGGAAACGTGACACCGGTCAGCGTAGCCGTTCCGAAAACTTGACACATCCTGTGCCGGAAAGACTACGATACGCTCGTCCGGTGTTTCGGAAACGTGACACCGGCCCGGGGTGGCGCTGCGGCCGCGGGTGACTCACGTGGCCGCTGGGGGTGGCCACGCGCCCATCCTCCCGCCGCGCCGCCCCGTTCGAGCTCTTTGCCGCGGCAGCAACGGTTCGCGCAGGAACGGCCGGCCAAAACGCCGCACCGCCGGCGGGGCGATCGCGCGAGGAGCCGGCCGAGGACGAGCGTCAGGCCTTGTGCAGCTTGTCCGGGTGGTGAACGGCGGTCTTGCCGGACTTCTCGCTGCGGACGAGGTACTGGGGCTCCTCGGGGGACGCCTTGACGTCCCGCTTGCCCGCGTGGGTGTCCTTGGTGATCTTCTCCTCGACCGTGCCGACGGAGCTCTGGTTGCCGGCGTCCCACCGGACGCGGTCGCCCTTCTTGAATTCTTTGGTCATGGCACCGGGGTACCCCGGATCCGTCGGCTCAGCACCGTGCTCGAGCAGCATCCCGGCCGATAGGGTGACGGCGTGGAGCGGACCGAGCGGCTCCGGCACGCTTCGTCGTTCGGCGGGGCGGCGGCCGCCTACGCCGAACACCGCCCGGGCTACGCGCCCGCCGCGGTGCGCTGGGCGCTGGACCCGGCACCCGGCCCGCGGGTGCTCGACCTCGGCGCCGGCACCGGCAAGCTCACCGCCACGCTGGTGGCCCTCGGGTTCGACGTGACCGCGGTCGAACCCGATCCGGCCATGCTGGCCGAGCTGCGCCGGACGCTGCCGCAGGTCCGGGCGCGAGCGGGCAGCGCCGAGGCGATCCCGCTGCCGGACGCGTCGGTCGACGCGGTGCTGGCCGGCAACGCTCTGCACTGGTTCGCCCCGGCCGTCGCGGGGCCCGAGATCGCCCGGGTCCTGGCCGCCGGCGGCATCCTGGCCGGGCTGTGGAACGTCGTGGACGACCGGGCCGGCTGGGTGGCCGGGCTGGCGCGCGCCGCGGGAAGCGCGGTGATCGGCCCGCGGGACACGCCCGCCGGCTGGCGCGCCGAAACGGCCCGGGCGCCCTGGGCCACCCGGCTCGCGGCACCGGAGCGGGCCGAATTCCCGCACGAGCAGCGCCGCACCGCCGACTCCCTGGTGGCGGCCCTCGCCACCCGGGCGGGCGTGCTGGTCATGCCGCCGCGGGAGCGAGCGGACACGCTCGGCCGGATCCGGGCCTTCCTCGCCGCCGAGCCCGCGACCGCGGACGGCGAGTTCACCCTTCCGATGCTGACCTGCGTGCTGCGCAGCCGCGGCGGGTACTCGTCCCGGATGGACGACGAAGAGACCCGCCGCGAATTCGGAACCAGCGTCAACATGACCGCCAAGCAGCTCGACGACTGGCTCAAGACCGACGAGTCGAAGGCCGCCGGGCAGCACAAGGACAGCGAATCCATCGGGCACCAGTCCGGCCGGCGCATCGTCGAGATCCTCGGGAAGAAGAAGGACGACCTGTCCGGCGACGACCTGGCCCACATGCGCAAGGTCGTCGGGTACGTGCACCGGCACCTCGCCCAGCGGCCGTCGGGGGACGTAAAGGACACCACCTGGCGGCACTCGCTCATGAACTGGGGGCACGATCCCCTGCACTGACGCCGTACTCCCGCAGTTCCAACGCGTTCGCCGCTTCGCGGATCGGGCGGGACATCTGCTCCAGCACGCGGTTGCGGCCCGGGAGGTACGGCATCAGGCGGATCATCCGGGTGTTGAACCACGCGAACGCCCGGGACTGCGGGATGATGCCGCGCAACGCCGTCTTCGCCAGCGCCTGGTTCTTCTCGATGAACGGCCGCATCGCCGCTTCGTACCGGGGCAGCGCCTCCGGGAAGCTCGACGCCAGCTCGCCGGCCAGGACGTACGCACCCGCCAAGGCCAGGCTGGTTCCCTGGCCCGACGCCGGCGACGCGCAGTAGCCCGCGTCGCCGAGCAGGACCACGCGGCCGGTCGACAGGCGGTCCATGACGATCTGGCACACCGGGTCGAAGTAGAAGTCGTCCGCCTCGCGCATCGCCGCCAGCAGTTCCGGGACCTCCCAGCCCAGATCCGCGAACCGGTCCGCCACCAGGTCCTTCTGGCCGTCGACGTCCCGGCGGTCGTAGGTCAGCGGAGGTGCGGTGAACCAGAACGCCGCCTTCGCGTCGGCCGCCCGCGCGGTGCTGTAGACGTTCACCATCCGGCCGGGCGCCGCCGAGTGCAGCAGTTCCCAGCGGTCCAGCTCGAACTTGTTCGGCACCGTCGAAATCGAGATGTAGGCGTCGAACCGGCGCAGGTAGTCCTCCTCCGGGCCGAACGCCAGTGCGCGGACGCCGGAGTGCAGGCCGTCGGCGCCGACCACCAGGTCGAACCGGCGGGGCTCGCCGTGGGCGAACGTCACCTCGACGCCGTCGGGACGCTGGTCGAGCCCGGTGATCCAGTCGCCGAACACGTACTCGGTGGTCGAACGTGTGGCGTCGTAGAGGATCCGGGCCAGGTCGCCGCGCAGGATCTCCGTTTCGTCGCCGTGGCGGAAGCCGAACGTGTCCGCGTCGAGGGTGGCCAGCTCCTTGCCGCGCTTGTCGACGAACGCCGCGCCGCGCATGTCGGTGCTCGACGCGTGCACCTGCTCCAGCAGGCCCATCCGGCGGACGACGTCGACCGCGACCCCGCGGATGTCGACCTTGTACCCGCCTTCGCGCAGGCTCGGGGCGCGCTCGACGACGGTCGTGTGGAAGCCGTGGTGGTGCAGCCACCAGGCGAGGGCGGGGCCGGCGATGCTGGCGCCGGAGATCAGGATGTGCTTCGTCATGCCGTGAACGATCGGCGCTGCCGCTGACCGTTCACGAACCGAGCGCGAACCGCCGCTGACCGGCCTCCCGGACCGCCTGCTCGGGCGGCGCCTCCCGGCCGCGCTCGAACGCCGTGCGGTAGGCCTCGGCGCCGAGGCGCGCCCGGATGAGGTCCGCCACGCCGTCGATGTCGGCGTCCCCGGTCACCGGCGCACCGCGCAGCCCGACCGCGACGCCGAGGAGGAACGCCGCCCGCTCGTGCTCCTCCCGCGCGGCGAGCACCCCGGCCAGCCCTTCGACGGCCTGCGCCGCGCCGGGCAGGTTCGTGTGTTCCAGCGCCGTGGCGAGCGCCTCCTGGTGCAGCTCGGTCGCCTCGGCCAGGCGGCCCTCGGCGGCCGCGGTCCAGCCGAACCCGGTGTGGACGCGGATCCGCGTCTCGCCGCCGGTAACCGGGTCGGCGGCCAGGCTCAGGGCCGAGGCGTACCAGCGCCGGGCCGCGGTCAGATCGCCCGCGCGCCGGGCGATCTCCCCCAGCCCGCCGCGGGCCCGGGCGAGCGTCACCGGGGTCCCGGCCGCGCGCGCCTGCTCGGCGGCGGCTTCGTAGTCGGCTTTCGCGGCTTCGGCGTCTCCTTGCCGAAGGACGCCGTCGGCGCGGCGGCAGAGCAGGTCGGCGGCGTCTTCGACCGCGCCGAGCTCCCCGGCCAGCCGCACGGCCTCGTCCATCAGCTCGCGGAACCGCGCGTGGTCGCCGCGCCAGTCGGCGAACTCCGCGAGCTTCTCCAGCGCGCTCGCCTCGCCCCAGCGGTCGCCCAGGGCGCGGAACGCCTCGAGGGCCGCCGAGAAGTGCGCTTCGGCTTCGGCGATCCGGCCGCCGTACTGCGCGCCGAGGCCGTCGCCGATGCGCGCGAACGCCCGGGACCACGCGTCGGGACCGATCAGCGCGGCCAGCCGCTCGCCTTCCTTGGCCTTGGTGCGCGGGGAAAACGCCCACAGCAGGAAGAGGTACGGGTACCGCAGCGGCCCGTCGAGCCGCCGCAGGATGGGCTCGATCTCGACGTCGGTGGCCGACGCCTGGATCACGCACAGGACGTACTCCTCGGCCAGTCCAGGCGGCGGCTCGGGGCCGACGGCGGCGAGCACGGTGTCCGCGACCGGCGTCGCCTCGCTGCGCAGGCCGCGCAGCCACCAGTACCAGGACAGCGCGGCGATGAGCCGCAACGCGGTCGCGGGGTCTTCGGTGGCGCTCCAGCGCAGGGCCGCCTGCAGTTCGGCGTGTTCGGCGGTCAGCTCGGCCAGTGCCGTCAGCTGGTCGGCGCCGCGCAGCTTCGGCTCGAGGGCCGAGGCGAAGTCCAGGAAGTACCGCGCGTGCGCCGCCCGCCGGTCGTCGCCCTGCCCGGCGCAGAACGCGCGGATCGTTTCCAGCATCCGGTACCGGCCGCCGGTGAACTCGACGAAGGACTTCTCGACCAGCCCGGTGAGCCCGGCTTCGGGGACCCCGCAGACGCGTTCGACCGCGGCCGGCCGCGCACCACCGGCGAACACCGCGAACCGGCCCGCCAGCAGCTGTTCGCCGGGGTCGAGGAGGTCCCAGCTCCACTCGACGACGCCGCGCAGCGTCCGGTGCCGCGGCTCCGCGGTCCGGTCGCCCCGCGAAAGCAGCGCGAACCGGTCGCCCAGGCGGGCGGCGACGTCGTCCGCCGACAGCGACCGCAGCCGGGCGGCGGCGAGCTCGATGGCCAGCGGGAGGCCGTCGAGGGCGGCGCAGATGCGGGTGACCGCGCCCGGAGCGGGTGCTTCGCCGGGAGCGACGGCCGCGGCCCGGTCGGTGAACAGGCGCTCCGCGGCGTCGGCGGGCAACGCGCCGACCGGCACCAGCGTCTCGCCGGTCAGGCCGAGCGCCTCCCGGCTGGTGGCCAGCACGCGCAGGCCGGGGCACTCCCCCAGCAGGCGCCGCGTCAGCCGCGCGGCCTCGGCGACGACGTGTTCGCAGTTGTCGAGGACCAACAGCAGCGGCCGGTCGGCCAGTCCGGCCGCGAGGCGGTCGGCCGGATCCGCGGCCGCGCCCGGGGCCAGCACCCCCTGTTCCCGCAGGCCCAGTGCGGCCAGGACGGCACGCGGAACGTCGGTGGTCGTCGCGAGCTCGACGAAGCAGACCTCACCCGCCGCCCGGGCCGCGGCTTCGACGGCGAGGCGCGTCTTGCCGGCGCCGCCCGGCCCGGTGAGCGTGACGAGCCGGGCGCCGTCCAGTGCCGCGGTGAGCCGGTCGAGTTCGGCGCGGCCGACGAACGCGGTGAGCGGCACGGGCACCCAGCGCGCCGGCGCGGGCGCCGCGGCCTGGAGGACGGCGAGGTGGGCGGCCGCGAGCTCCGGCGACGGGTCGGCGCCGAGTTCGTCGGCCAGACGGGCCCGGATCCCGGCGAACACCGCGAGGGCTTCGGCGGACCGGCCGCTGCCGTGCAGGGCCCGGACGAGCTGGGCGGTGAGGCGTTCGCGGAGCGGGTGCTCGGCCGCGAGCTCCCGCAGTCCGGCGACGAGCCGCTCGTGGTGGCCGAGCGCGAGCGCGGCTTCGACGCGGTCCTCGGTCGCGGCGAGCCGCAGTTCCGCCAGCCGGGCCGCGCGCGGCGGGTCGGCGAGCCCGTCGAGCGCGGGCCCCCGCCACAGCGCGAGCGCTTCGGTGAACAGCGCCAGTTTCGCCGCCGGATCGGGGGTTTCCCGCGCTTGCGCGGTGAGCCGTTCGAAGCGGTGGACGTCGACGTCCTGGGGGTCGACGGCCAGCCGGTACCCGGCCGGGGTGAATTCGACGAGACCGTCGGGCGCGCCGCCGTCCCGCAGCCGCCGCCGCAACCGCGAGACCTGCGACTGCAGGGCTTCGGCGGCGCCCTCGGGCGGCTGCTCGCCGTGCAGGCCGTCGATGAGCCGTTCGGCGCCGACGAAGCGCCCGGCGTCGAGGGCGAGCAAGGCGAGCAGACCCCGCAGCTGGGGGCCGCCGACGGCGACCGGGGTCCCGTCGGGACGGCGGGCTTCGACCGGCCCGAGGATGGCGAACTGCACGCCGCCGATTCTGGCCCACGCGCCCGGGTCGTGAGGGGCAAACGGGGTCAGCGCCGAGGGTTACGACCGCAGCCCGCGGAAGAACGCGCGGATGTCGGCCACGAGCAGCCCCGGTTCCTCCATCGCCGCGAAGTGGCCGCCGGAAGCGAAGTCCGACCAGTGCGCGATCTTCTCCTCCGGGTCCATGATCCGCCGGACCAGCGGCGAGGTGTTGAACACCGCCCAGCCCGCCGGGACGTCCGACGACGCCAGCCAGCCGTGGGCGGAGTGGGCGGCCTCGTACAGGAACCGGGCCGCGGTCGCGCCGCTGCGGGTGAACCAGTACAGGCTCGCGGTGGTCAGCAGCCGGTCGCGGTCGATGCCGCCCGCGCCGGACCACGCCTCGAACTTCTCCGCGATCCAGGCCAGCTGCCCCACCGGCGAGTCGGTGAGCGCGGCCGCGATCGTCTCGGGCGTGTGCGACTGGAGGTCCAGGTAGCCGCGGCCGGCCCGCCACGCCTCGCGGGCGGCGTCCAGTTCGGACTGTTCCGCCGCGGACAGGCCCTCCGGCAGCGGCAGCTGTTCCCCGGCCAGCGCGATGGTGCCGCGGTCGCTGTTGACGTGGGTGCCGAGCACCCGGTCCGGGTACACCGCCCCGAGGCGCCCGGTGACGCCCGCGCCGAGGTCGCCGCCCTGGGCGGCGAACCGGTCGTAGCCGAGCCGGGTCATCAGCTCGGCGAACGCGCCGGCCGTGCGGGCCAGCTCCCAGCCCGGGCCGCTCAACGGCGTCGAGAACCCGAACCCGGGCACCGACGGGACGACGACGTGGAACGCGTCCGGGCCCGGCTCGGTCAGCGGGCCGATGACGTCGAGGAACTCGACGACCGAGCTCGGGTAGCCGTGGGTGAGCAGCAGCGGCACCGCGTCGGCCTGCGCGGAGCGGACGTGCAGGAAGTGGACGGTCTGGCCGTCGATCACGGTCGTGAACTGCGGAAACGCGTTGAGCGCTGCCTCGTGGGGGCGCCAGTCGAAGCCGTCGCGCCAGTACTCGGCCAGCGCTCGGACCTCGGCCGCCGGGATGCCGCGGGACCGGTCCGGCTCGTCGCCGGGCACCGGGTCGGCGAACCGGGCCGAGGCCAGGCGCTGGTGCAAGTCGGCCAGCTCGGCCTGCGGGATGTCGATGCGGAAGGGATGGATCTCGTTCGTCATGGGCAGCACGCTAAGAGCCATTGCGGAAGACTTTCTTCCGCGTTCCGTGCGACCCTTCGACGGTGTTGCAGACCTCCGCCCGCCTCCTGCGGCTGCTGTCGCTGCTCGAAACGCGGCGTGACTGGACCGGCGCCGACCTGGCCGGCCGGCTCGGCGTCACCGCGCGCACCGTCCGCAGCGACGTCGGCAAGCTGCGGGAACTCGGCTACCCCGTCGAAGCCGCGCCCGGCGTCCTGGGCGGCTACCGGCTCGGCGCGGGCGCCCAGCTCCCGCCGCTGCTGCTGGACGACGACGAAGCCGTGGCCGTCGCGGTCGGGCTGCGCACGGCGGCGGGCGTCCCCGGTATCGGCGAGACGTCGGTGCGTGCGCTGGCCAAACTGGAGCAGGTGCTGCCGTCGCGGCTGCGGCACCGGGTGCGGGCGCTGCAGGCGGCGACGGTCACGGTCCCCGGCGCCGGTCCCGCCGTCGACGCGGACGTGCTCACCGCCATCGCGACGGCCATCCGGGCGAGCGAACGGCTGCGGTTCGGCTACACGAGCCACCAGGGCACACCGAGCCGCCGGGACGTGGAGCCGCACCGGCTGGTCAGCTGGGGACGGCGCTGGTACCTGGTCGCCTGGGACACCGCCCGGGACGACTGGCGCACCTTCCGCGTCGACCGGCTGACGCCGAAGGTGCCCAACGGCCCGCGCTTCACCCCGCGTGAGCCGCCGGAGGGTGACGTCGTGCAGTACGTCCAGCGCAGTGCGGGTGCGGCGACGTGGCGGTTCCACGCCCGGGTGCGGCTGCACGCGCCGGTCGAGCACGTGCGGGCCCGGCTGCCGGTCGCGGTCGGCGTGACCCCCGAGGGCCCGGACCGCTGCGTCGCCGAGGTCGGGTCCGACCACGCGCCGGCGCTCGCGCTGTACCTCGGCCTGCTCGACGTGGACTTCGAGGTGCTCGACGCGCCGGAGCTCGCCGACGCGCTGGCGAAGCAGGGCGAACGGTTCCTGCGGGCCGCCAACGCCGGGAGTCCACCGGCTCCCGGATGATCGCCCCGGCGACGTCTTCTTGTTCCCCTGTGGGGATGCGCCGAGCCCGCATCCTGGGCACGCTGGGCCCACGCCGGTTCGTCTGCCACGATCGGGCGGTGACCAGCCGGGCGGGAAGTCCACAGAGGACGGACGCGCGCGGGTTCCGGCGCAGCGCCAGTGCCAGCGCCGTCCTGCGGGCGGTGCTCGACGACGGCCCGATCGCGCGCAGCACCATCGCGCGGCGGACCGGCCTGTCCGCCGCCGCGGTCACCGGCCACACCGCCGAACTGAGCCGGCTCGGGCTGCTGCGCGAGCTCCCCGAAGCGGAGCCACGCAAGAGTGTCGGACGGCCACACGTGCCGGTCGACCTCGACACCGGGCGGTACGTCGCCGGCGCCCTGCACATCGCCGTGCACCACGCCACCGTCGCTCTGCTCGACCTGCGCGGGAAAGTGCTGGTGCAGCACGAAGAACCGCACGACGGGCTGGCCGCGGAGGACCTGCTGGCCCGCGCCGCCGAAATCTTCGACGACCTCCTGCTCGGGCACGCGCCGGACCGCGAGCCGCTCGGCCTCGGCGTCGCCACCGGCGGCTGGGTCGACCGGGAGTCCGGCACCGTGGTCGAACACCCGCTGCTGGACTGGCGGAACGTCGGCGTCCGCGACCTGCTGGCCGGCAGCACCGGGCTGGCCGTGGAAGTCGACGGGCACGCACGGGCGCTGGTGCACGCCGAACGGCTCTTCGGGCACCGGCGGGCCCGCGACAGCGTCGTGCAGCTGTTCACCGGCAACGTCGTCGACGCCGCGTTCGCCACCGGCGAAGGAGTGCACCACGGGCCGCGCTCGGCCGCGGGGACCGTCGCGCACCTGCGGGTCGACGGCAGCACCGAACCGTGCCGGTGCGGGCGCACCGGCTGCCTGGAAGCGGCCGTCTCCGAAGCAACGCTCGCACGGAAAGCCGCGGAAAACGGGCTCATCGCGCAGCCGGATTTTCCGGAATTGCTCGCGCTCGCCACCCGCGGCAATTCCGCGGCCGTGGCGATGTGCCACGAGCGCGCCCGGCTCATCGGCCAGGCGGCGGCCCTTCTGCTCGACGTCCTCAACCCGGCCGTGCTCGTGGTGGTCGACCGCAGTGTAGCCGGGGTGCCCGGCTGCCTTCCCATCATCCGGGACGAGGTCCGCGACCGGTCCCGGTGCCCCGACGCGGCGGAAAGCGTTGTGGGCACGAGCTTCCCGGGCACCGAGCTGGCCACCGCCGGCGGCGCGGTGCTCCTGGACGTCCTCTACGAAGACCCGCTCGGTCCGCTCCTCACGCGGTGGCCGCACGCTTCGTGAAGCGGCGGAGTTATTTCACGAACTCGCAAAATTGACCGTCCGTCCGGGTGCTGCGAAGAATTGCTGCCATCCCCACCGACTCCCGGAACGGACGAAACCACCGTGAAGAAAACCCTGCCCCTGTTCGCCGCCGCCCTCGTCCTGCTGGCCGGCTGCGCTTCGGCGACGGCCACCGGTGCGCCCGGGCAACCGGAGAAGCTGGAACTGCGCTACCAGGGCAGCGCCAACGCCGTCACGCTGCCCGAACTCGCCGAAGACCTGGGCTACTTCGGCCCGATCAAGCTCAAGTGGGTCGGCAACACGATCAGCGGCCCGCAGGACATCCAGTCGGCGGCCACCGACCAGACCGACTTCGGCGGCGCCTTCACCGGCGCGGTCGTCAAACTGGTCGAGGCCGGCGCCCCGGTCAAGGCGGTCGTCAACTACTACGGGTCCGACGACAAGTCCTTCATCGGCTACTACACCAGGCAGGACAGCCCGATCCGGACCGCCCGCGACCTGATCGGCAAGAAGGTCGGCGTCAACACCGCCGGCGCGAACCTCGAGGCCGCACTCGACACGTGGCTGAAGGGCCAGGGCCTGTCCGACGACGAGATCAAGCAGGTGCAGCTCGTCGTGATCCCGCCGGTGAACGCCGAACAGGCGCTGCGCAACGGCCAGCTCGACGTCGCCGCGCTGCAGGGCATCCTGCAGGACCACGCCGTCGCCGCCGGTGGTGTCCGCCCGCTGTTCACCGACGTCGGCGCGTTCGGCCCCTACAACGGCGGGCCGTACGTCCTGCGCACGGACTTCATCAAGAAGTACCCGGAGACCACCAAGGTCTTCGTCTCCGCCGTGGCGCGGGCGGTCGAGTGGGAGCGCACGACTCCGCGCGACGAAGTGATCGCGCGCTTCACGAAGATCATCAAAGCCCGCGGGCGCAACGAAAACACCGACACGCTCAAGTACTGGAAGAGCGTCGGCATCACCCGCGGCGGCCTCATCTCCGACGCGGACTACACGCGGTGGGAGCCGTGGCTGAAGCAGGAGGGCTACCTCAAGCACGACCGGATCGACACGGCCAAGCTCTACACCAACGAGTTCAACCCCTACCGCGACGGCGCGCCGGCGGTGACCAAGTGATCGCCATCCGCTCGGTGACCAAGACGTTCGGCGAACTGACCGCGCTCGACGACGTCTCCCTCGACATCACCGACGGCACGTTCCTGTCCCTGGTCGGCCCGAGCGGCTCGGGCAAGTCGACGCTGCTCGACCTGCTGGGCGGGCTGACCACGCCGACGTCGGGCGAAGTGCTCATCGACGGCACGCCGGTGCGCGGCCCCGGCCTGGACCGCGGGGTCGTCTTCCAGCAATACGCGCTGTTCCCGTGGCGCACCGCGCGCGCCAACGTCGAGTTCGGGCTCGAAGGCGGCCCGCTCGGGAAGCGGCAGCGCGCCGACCGGGCCCGCGAATACCTCGCCCTGGTCGGGCTGTCCGGCTTCGAGGACCGCTACCCGCACGAGCTGTCCGGCGGGATGAAGCAGCGCGTGGCGATCGCCCGCAGCCTCGCCTACGACCCGGCCGTGCTGCTGATGGACGAGCCGTTCGCCGCGCTCGACGCGCAGACCCGCGAGCAGCTGCAGGAGGAGCTGCTGCGGATCTGGCGCCGCACCGGCAAGACGATCGTGTTCATCACCCACGGCATCGACGAGGCCGTCTACCTGGGACAGCAGGTCGCGGTGCTGACGTCCCGGCCCGGGCGGCTCAAGGCCGTCGTCGACGTCGACCTCGGCGACCGCGCCGGTGACGTGCGCTCCGGCGCGGCGTTCGGGCGGCAGCGCCACCAGCTGTGGGAACTGCTGCACGACGAGGTTCGCAAGGCGGCCGAACACGAACGGAGCGCGGCCCGATGACCACCACCCTCGACGCACCGACCGTCCACATCGGACCCACGACCCCGCCGGCCCGCCCGCCGCGCTGGCGGAAGCGGCTCACCCGCGCGGTGCACGCGTCCGCCGCGGTCGTGCTGTTCGCGCTGCTCTGGGAGCTGGTCCCCCGGTTCGTGCTCGACGAGGGCACGCGGACGTTCCTGCCGCCGCTCTCGGAAGACCTGCAGGCGCTGTGGCAGCTGGTGCTCGACGGCGAGCTCGCCGACCACCTGCTGGCCAGCGTCGGGCGCTCCGCCGCCGGGTTCGCCGTGGCCGTGGCCGTGGCGGTGCCGCTCGGATTGCTGATCGGCTGGTACCGGCCGGTCGCGCGGTTCCTGCAGCCGCTGCTGGAGCTCGCCCGCAACACCGCCGCGCTGGCCCTGCTGCCGGTGTTCACGCTGCTGCTGGGCATCGGCGAGCTGTCGAAGGTCAGCCTCGTGGTCTACGCCTGCGTGTGGCCGGTGCTGCTCAACACGATCGCCGGGGTCAACACCGTGGACCCGCTCCTGGTCAAGGCGGCCCGCTCGCTGGGGCTGTCCAGCCCGCGGCTGTTCCGGAAGGTGATCCTGCCCTCGGCGGTGCCGACGGTGTTCACCGGCATCCGGATGGCGGCGTCCTATTCGATCCTGGTGCTGGTGGCCGCGGAGATGGTCGGCGCGAAAGCCGGGCTCGGCTACCTCATCAACACGAGCCAGGTGAACTTCCAGATCCAGCAGATGTACGCCGGGATCATCGCGGTCTCGCTGCTCGGCGTGCTCGTCAACGCCGGCTTCGTCGGCCTCGAACGGCGGTTTTCGACCTGGCGGCCCAAGGAGAAACCATGATGCACCTCAACGCGTTCGTGATGCCGAACGGCCACCACGAAGCCGCGTGGCGGCACCCGTCGACCGACCCGCACCGGGCGCGGACGCTGCAGCACTACGTCGACGTCGCGCGGACCGCCGAGCGCGGCAAGCTCGACTCGATCTTCCTCGCCGACGGCGTCGCGCTGTGGGGCAACGTCAGGCACAACTCCCACAGCCACTTCGAACCGCTGACGCTGTTGTCCGCGCTCGCCGCGTCCACAGTCCACATCGGACTGATCGCGACGGCGTCGACGACCTACAACGAGCCCTACCACCTGGCCCGCAAGTTCGCCTCGCTCGACCACCTCTCCGGCGGCCGCGCGGGCTGGAACATCGTCACCTCCGCCGGCATCGACGAGGCCCGCAACTTCAACCTGGCCAAGCGCCCGTCGCACGACGCGCGCTACGACCGGGCCGAGGAGTTCGTCGACGTCGTCAAGAAGCTCTGGGACAGCTGGGACGACGACGCCGCGGTCGTCGACCGGGCCACCGGGGTCTACGCCGACACTGGCCGGATCCGCGCGGTCGAGCACGACGGGCCCCACTTCCGGGTGCAGGGACCGCTCAACATCGAACGCCCGGTGCAGGGCTACCCGCTGCTCGTGCAGGCCGGGTCGTCCGAAACCGGCAAGGAGTACGCGGCCCGGCACGCCGAGGCCGTGTTCACCGCGCAGCAGACCTATGCCGAAGGCAAGGCGTTCTACGACGACGTCAAGGGCCGGCTCACCAAGTACGGCCGCACGCCGGACGAACTCAAGATCCTGCCGGGGATCTCGCCGATCCTCGGCCGCACCGAAGCCGAGGCGCGCGAACGCGAGGCCGAGCTGAACGCGCTGATCACGCCGGACTACGGGCTGCGGCAGCTGTCGAAGATGCTCGACCACGACGTCACCGGCTACCCGCTGGACGGGCCACTGCCCGACGTCGGCAGCTTCACCGAGGGCGGCCAGAGCCGGTTCGACCTGGTCGTCGGCCTGGCCCGGCGGGAGGACCTGACCATCCGGCAGCTGCTCGAACGGCTGGCCGGCGGCCGCGGGCACCGCGTCTTCGCCGGGACGCCGGTCCAGGTCGCCGACGAACTGGAGGCGTGGTTCCGCGGCGGCGCCGCCGACGGCTTCAACGTCATGCCGCCGACCCTGCCCGGCGGGCTCGACGACTTCGTCGACCTCGTCGTCCCGGAGCTGCAGCGGCGCGGGCTGTTCCGCACCGAGTACTCCGGCCCCACCTTGCGCGAGCACTACGGCCTCGCGCGGCCCGTGAACCGCAACCGAGTGAAGGAGCCCGCATGACCACCATCGGCACCGACGTCCGCAAGCTCACCGGGAGGATCGGCGCCGAGATCGTCGGCTTCGACCCGGCCGGGGACCTCGACGCGACGCAGGTGGCGTTCCTGACCGACGCCCTGCACGAGCACAAGGCACTGGTGTTCCGGAACGTCCGGCTCGACGACGAGGGCCAGCAGCGGTTCGCGGCGCACTTCGGCGAGCTGACCAAGGCCCACCCGACCGTGCCTGCGGTCGAAGGCGCGCCGACGATCCTGCCCGTCGACAGCGAGCAGGGCCGCGCCAACCACTGGCACACCGACGTCACCTTCGTCCTCAACCCGCCGAAGGCCAGCACGCTGCGCAGCCTCGTGGTGCCGCCCTACGGCGGGGAGACGCTGATCGCCAACGCCGCCGCGGCCTACCGCGACCTGCCGGAACCGCTGCGGGCGTTCGCCGACACGCTGCGCGCGGTGCACACCAACGACTACGACTACGTCCAGCCGCCGGAGACGGTGGACGAGAAGGAGCAGGCGCGGCGCGCGCAGTTCGTCTCGCGGAAGTACCGGACCGTGCACCCGGTCGTGCGGGTGCACCCGGTGACCGGTGAGCGCGGCCTGTTCATCGGCGGGTTCGCCCAGCGGATCGAGGGTCTTTCGGTGAGCGAGTCCCGCGATCTGCTGCGGCTGCTGCAGTCCTACGTCACGCGGCCGGAGAACATCGTGCGGGTGGCCTGGGAGCCGGACCAGCTGGTGCTGTTCGACAACCGGATCACCCAGCACTACGCGATCGACAACTACGACGGCCTGCCCCGGCGCCTCAACCGCGTCACCGTCGCCGGCGACATCCCCGCTGGCATCGACGGGCGGCCGAGCGAGTCGCTCGAAGGGGACGCGTCGCACTACACGCCGGTCGCCTGAGGTGACGCGGGTGCCGGAGACCGCTCCGGCACCCGCACCGGCTCACCGCCGGTTCCGCGCCTGGTCCCGGAAGCAGTCCCACGCGCGGCTGACCAGCGCCGGGTGCGTCCGCAGGTCGATCACCGTCCGCGCCAGTGCCGCCGCCGAAGCCAGCATGGCCGCCCGGCCCCGCGGGCCGGCCGCCGCCTCGGCGAACTCCGGTGTGTGGTCCGACATCTCCTCCGCCGTGATGGCCACGAACGGGTGGATCGCCGGGACGCGGACGCTGACGTCACCGATGTCCGACGACCCCAGGAAGACCCCGGGCGCCGGCGGTGTCGCGTGGATGCCGCACGCCGCCAGGTGCTCGGTGAACCGCTCCGACAGCACCGGGTTGTCGCGGAAGTGCGCGTACCCCCGGCCGAGGCGTTCGACGTCGACCTTCGCCCCGGTCGCCAGCGCCGCCCCCTGCGCGCACGTCGTCACGTCCTCGACCAGGCGGTCCAGTGCGTCCGTCGTCAGCGCGCGGAGCCCGAAGCGGCCTTCGGCCCGGTCCGGGACGATGTTCGTCGCCTCGCCGCCGTGGGTGATGATGCCCTGGACGTGCGAGCCGGGCGCCAGCCGCTGGCGCAGGGCGGAGACCGCGCCGAACGCCTGGATCAGGCCGGCGAGGGCGTCGATGCCGTGTTCCGGGTCGCCGGTCGGGTGCGCCGCCCGGCCGTGGACCGTCACCTTCACCTCCACCTGCGCGGTCAGCGGCGCCCACGACCACGAGTGGACGCCGGGGTGGATCATCAGGGCCGCGTCGACGTCGTCGAACACGCCCGCCTCCGCCATCGCGACCTTCCCGCCGCCGCGCTCCTCGGCCGGCGTGCCCACGGCGAGCAGCGAGCCCCGCTCCTCGCCCAGGACTTCCTTGGCGGCCAGCGCGGCGCCCAGGCCCGCCGCGGCGATCAGGTTGTGCCCGCAGGCGTGCCCCAGGCCCGGCAGGGCGTCGTACTCCAGCAGCAGCGCGACGCAGGGCCGGCCCCGCCCGGCCCGCGCGACGAACGCCGTGGGGAGCCCGGCGACCCCGGTCTCGACCTCGAAGCCGTCCGCGGCCAGTTCCCCGGTGAGCCGTTCGGCGGCCGCGTGCTCCTCATAGGACAGTTCCGGCCGCTCGTGCAGCGCGGTCGCGACGGCCCACAGCCGCTCGTCCAGGTGCTCGATGCGCTCGTCGGCCCGCTCGTGCAGCTCCTCGTGCCACTCCATGCCCTCCGGGATACCCCAACCGCGGACGGTCATGCCACCGAGGTGTTTCCCGCGGGCGCGCTCCGGCTACTCCGGCGCCATGGACCACAGCAAAGCACCAGTACTCGAGGCGCTGCGCGACTACCACCGCACCGGTTACGTCCCGTACAACGCGCCCGGCCACAAGCAGGGCCGCGGCGTGGATCCGCGGGTGCTCGAAGTCGTCGGCGCTGGCGTGTTCGAGTCCGACGTGATTTCCCTCAACGGCCTCGACGACCGGCTGATGCGCCACGGGGTGCTCTCCAGCGCCCAGGAGCTGATGGCCGACGCCGTCGGCGCCGAGCACACGTTCTTCTCCACGTGCGGCAGCTCCCTGTCGGTGAAGAGCGCGATGCTGGCCGTCGCCGGGCCGCACGAGAAGCTGCTGGTGCCGCGGCACGTCCACAAGTCGGTCATCTCCGGGCTGATCGTCAGCGGCGTCCGGCCGGTCTGGGTGCGGCCGCACTGGGACGCCGAGCGGCACCTGAGCCACCCGCCGGGCGTCCGCGAGTTCGCCGAGGCCTACGAGCGGGACCCCGACGTCAAGGGCGCCCTCGTGGTGACCCCGACCGACTACGGCACGGGCGGTGACCTGGCGGCGATCACCGAGTGGTGCCACCAGCACGACCTCCCGCTGATCGTCGACGAGGCGTGGGGCGCGCACCTGCCGTTCCACGACGGCCTGCCGCCGTGGGGCATGAACGTCGGCGCCGACGTCTGCGTCACGAGCGTGCACAAGATGGGGGCCGCGGTCGAGCAGAGCTCGGTCTTCCACCTGCAGGGCGACCGCGTCGACCCGAAGGTCCTCAAAGCACGCGAGGACCTGCTGGGCACGACCAGCGCGAGCTGCCTGGTCTACGCGGCCCTCGACGGCTGGCGCCGCCAGATGGCCGAACAGGGCAAGGAACTCCTGGAAGGTGCGCTGACGCTCGTGAAGTCGGTGCGCGGCCGGCTGGGCGAGCTGGGCGTGACGGTTATGCACGACGAGTTCCTCGGCCCGGAGCTCGCCGATTCGGTCGACCCGCTGAAGGTCGTGCTCGACCTCGACGCGCTGGGCATCAGCGGCTACCAGGCGGCCGACTGGCTGCGCGAGCACCAGCGCGTCACCGTCGGCCTGGCCGACCACCGCCGGATCGTGGCCCAGTTCACCCACTCCGACGACGAGGAGACGGCGGGCACGCTGGTCGACGCGATCGACGCACTCGTGAAGGCCGCGCCCTCGTTCGAAAAGCCGCCGAGGGTGGACCTGCCGTCGCCGCAGGACATGGAGCTGGAGACGGCGATGCTGCCGCGCGACGCGTTCTTCGGCCCGGTCGAACAGGTCCCGGTCGCCGAGGCGGCGGGCCGGATCGCGGCGGAGATGATCACGCCGTACCCGCCGGGCGCGCCCGGCGTGCTGCCCGGCGAGGTGCTCACCCGGCCGATGCTCGACTACCTGCGCAGCGGCCTCGAGGCCGGCATGCTGCTGCCGGACCCGGCCGACTCCGAGCTCGAGTCCATCCGGGTCGTCGCGAAGCAGTGACGCCGAAGGGGGCACTTTCACGTGAAAGTGCCCCCTTCGCGGAGTCCGGGTGCTCAGGCCTTGGCGCTCTTGAGTTCGAGCGGGTTCTTGGGCGCCTTCGAGCGGGCGTCGATCATCCGCTGCCCCAGTTCCTGCAGCTGCTTGCGGCCCATCGCCGAGCGGACCTCGGGGAACCACTCGTCCTCTTCCTCTTCGACGTGGTGGCGGACGTTCTCGGTGAGGACGGTGACCTTCGCGTCGAAGGTCTCCTCCTTCGGGTCCATGCCGAGCAGCTCCGAGAGCATCCACACGACGACGTGGTGCTCCTCCACGCTTTCCAGGACGTGGTCCTTGGTCTCGGGCACGGCTTCCCGCGCCGCCGGGTAGAAGATCTCTTCTTCGATGTAGGCGTGGACGGTCAGCTCTTCGATGATCGAATCGGCGATCCGGCGCTTCTCGTCGTACGCGTCCTCCCCCGCCTTCTCGAATTGCTTGAACAGCTTCTCCACGGTCTTGTGGTCGTTCTTCAGCAGCACGATCGCGTCGGTCGACATCCATGTCCTCCGGGGGTGGCCAGGTCTCGCAGGGCGACCTGGACGTAGCTCGATGACACTCCGGATACCCGCTCCGCGCGCGGAGAAACGCGTTTGCCCGCACCGCCGCACGGGTATCCATGCGGTTCCCGACCCCCAGGAGAACACCGGTGAACCAACCCACGGGCGACGTGCTGACGTTCGGCATCGAAGAGGAGTTCTTCGTCGTCGACCGCCGCGGCCACCTGTCCCAGGCCGGCGACGACGTCGTCGACGCGGCGGAAGCCGCCGGCGACGAGCAAGGCGAGCTGCAGCACGAACTCACGCGCCACCAGGCCGAGGCGGCCACCGATGTCTGCCGCACCCACACCGAAGCCCTGCGCCAGCTGCGCGGCCTGCGCGGAGACCTCGACGCGGCCGCCCGGCGGCGCGGGTTCCGCGTGCTGCCCGCCGCGTCCCCGCTGCTGTTCGAGGAGAACCCGCCCGTCATCACGCCGAACCCGCGCTACGAGCGGATGGCCGAGCACTTCGGCGCCACCGCGCGGACGTCGCTGACGTGCGGCTGCCACGTGCACGTCGCGATCCCGGACAAGGAAACCGGCGTCCAGGTGCTGAACTGGATCCGGCCGTGGCTGCCCGCGCTGCTCACGATCACCGCGAACTCGGCCGTCTCCGACGGCTACGACACCGGCTACTGCAGCTGGCGCTACCAGCAGTGGAGCCGGTGGCCGTCGGCCGGGCCGCCGCCGCGGTTCGCGTCGCTCGACGAGTACGAAAGCATCGTCGACGGCTGGCTGCGCGCGGGCTCGATCCTCGACCGCGGGATGATCTACTGGGACGTCCGGCTGTCGGACAACCAGCCGACGCTGGAGTTCCGCATCGCCGACGTCGCCGCGACGCCGGAGGACGCGGTGTTGCTGGGCGTGCTGGCTCGCGGCCTGGTCGCCACCGCACTGGCCGACGGCTCGCCCGCACCCCAGCTGTCGAACGAGGTGCTGCGTGGGCAGCTCTGGCGGGCGTCGAAGGAAGGCGTGACCGGCTCCTGCCCGCACCCGAAGACCGGGGACCCGGAGCCGACGAAGGCGGTTCTGGACGACCTGGTCGACCTGACGGCCTCCGCGCTGGAAGCGGCCGGCGACCTGGAGTTCGCGCGCGAGCGGACGGCCCGGCTGGCGGCCGAAGGCGGCGGCGCCGACCGGCAACGCGCCCGGTTCGCGGAACGGAACCGGGCCGAGGACGTCGTCGACCTGCTGACCGGCGACTAACGCGCGGAGCCGTCGAGGCGCTCGAGCAGGTCGAGCGCCCGGACCGCCGCCCGCGAACCGCCGGGGTCGACGACCAGGTGGACGCCGGCGGCCGCGGCGTGCCGCCGGGCCCGCAGCAGCACGCGGATGCCCGCGGCACCGAAGAACCGGACCTGGCCGAGGTCGATCCGCAGGACGCCGGGGCGGGCACGGACGTGTTCGTCCATGATGGACGCCAGCCGGGCCACCGTGCACAGGTCCACTTCGCCGGCGACCTCCACCACCACCGCGTCCGGGCTCTGGCAACGGATCTGGCTCCGCAGTTCGCCGTCGGCCGGGGCACGCGGTGCGGGCAGCCGTCGCGTGGCCGGGGGAACGACCTCGGTGACCCGCACCGGCTCGTGAGTTGTCATCTGCCCGAAGTACCCGCAGCGGGCGCACGGCGAAACAAGCCCCGGCCCCGGGGGCATTTTCGCGGCGAGAGCGGGTAACCCCAGCCGGTCCGGAAGGAGCCCGCCCATGTCCGACGGCCCGCCCACGATGGGTGTCGAAGAGGAGTTCCTCCTCGTGAACCCCCGCACCGGGCACGTGTCGCCGTGCGCGGAACCGGTGCTCGCCCGGTACCGCCACCACGGTCCCCTGCCCGACGGCGTCCGGGCGACCCGCGAACTGCGCCTCACGCAGGTCGAGGCCGTCACCGGCGTCTGCACCACGGCCGGCGAGCTCCGCCACCAGCTGACCGCCGCGCGCCGGGTGCTGGCCGGGGCCGCCGCGGCCGAAGACTGTGCGCTGCTGGCCACCGGCACACCGGTCGGGCCCGGCCCGGCCGCGCCGCCGCCCGCGAGCACCGGCCGCTACGCCGAAATCGACGCCGCCTACGGCGCGATCGTCGCCGACTACGAAGCCTGCGGGTGCCACGTCCACGTCGCGGTGCCCGATCCCGACACGGCGGTCGCCGTCGTCAACCACCTCGGCCGGTGGCTGCCCACGCTGCTGGCGCTGTCGGCCAATTCGCCGTTCGACCACGGGCGGGACACCGGTTACGACAGCTGGCGGATGGTCCTGCAGTCCCGCTTCCCCGGCTCCGGCGTCGCACCCCACCTGCGCGGGCACGCCGAGTACCGCCGCGCGATCGAAACGCTCGTCGACTGCGGTGCGCTGGTCGACCCGGACCAGACGTTCTGGCTGGCCCGGCCGTCCGGCCGCTTCCCGACGGTCGAGTTCCGGGTCGCCGACACCGCACTGACCGTCGACCACGCCGTGCTGCAGGCCCTGCTGAGCCGGGCGCTGGTGCAGCGGGCGCTGGCCGACCTCGCCGAAGGCCGGGAGGCCGCGCCGCTGTCCCCGCAGGTGGCGGCGGCGGCCGTGTGGTCCGCGGCGCGCCACGGCCTCGGCGGGCAGCTGGTGGACGCCGCCGCCGAGGCGCGGCGGCCCGCGTGGACCCTCGTCGACGAGCTGGTGGCGCACGTGAGAGATCCATTGGAGGACAGCGGTGACCTGGCGGAGGTGCGGAAGCTCGTCGAGGCGGTGCGGACCGGCGGGACCGGGGCGGCGCAGCAGCGGGCGGTCGCCGACCACGAGACGGCCGCCGCGGTGCGGTGGCTCACGGCGGCGACGGTGCCCGCGGCGCATGGAACGCTGCTGACCGGGTAGCCGGGATCATGACGACTTCCACCACTGCCCGGGTGGCCACCCTGCCGGCCGCCCGGGGCCCGCTCTCGGAGTCGGTGCTGTCCACGCTGCTGCGTGCGCACCCGAAGGCGGACCTGGACTTCGACGGCCTCGCGGACGCCGACCCGCTCGGCGACGACCTCCAGCTGGCCCTGCACCTGTGCTACGAACTGCACTACCAGGGCCTGCCGGGCGTGTCCCCCGACTGGGAGTGGGACCCGGAGCTGCTGCGCCTGCGCGGCGCGCTGGAGGCGCGGTTCCTGGCCGCCCTGCGCGAGAACGTGGCCGGCGGCGACGACGTCACGACCGAACTCGACGCCCTGCTCGTCGAGCCGATCGACGTCGAAGGGGTTTCGCACTTCCTGCGCGACCACGGCGACTGGACGCACGTGCGCGAGTACTTCACGCACCGTTCGGTCTACCACCACAAGGAGGCCGATCCACACGCGTGGGTGATCCCCCGGCTGCGCGGGCGCGCCAAGGCCGCGCTGGTGGCCGTGGAGTTCGACGAGTTCGGCGGCGGCCGCGCGGAGCTGGTGCACGCGCGTCTGTACGCGGACCTGCTGCGGGCGGCCGGGTTGCCCGACGGCTACCTCGAACTCATCGACCGGGTCCCGGCCGCGATGCTGGCCGTGGTCAACATGATGTCGCTGTTCGGCCTGCACCGTTCGCTGCGCGGCGCGCTGTGCGGGCACTTCGCGGCCGCGGAGATCACCACGGCACCGTCGGCCCAGCGGATGGACCAGGCCCTGCAGCGCCTGGACGCGCCGGAAGCGTGCCGGTTCTTCTACACCGAACACATCGAGGCGGACGCGGTCCACGAGCAGATCATGCGCCACGACGTGCTGGGTGATCTGCTGGACCAGGAGCCCGAGCTGGCCGCCGACGTCGTGTTCGGCATCCAGGCGACCGAATTCCTGGAGGGCCGCTTCGGCGAGCAGCTGCTGAGCAGCTGGCAGGCCGGGAAGTCCTCACTGCGGCCCTGACGTGCGGACGGCCTCCCGGCGCACCGGGAGGCCGATCGGCGTTCAGTCAGTCGTTCGCCTGCGTGCGGACGCGCTTGCGGTGGCTGGTGTCGCAGAACGGGAACCGCTTGCTCCGCCGGCACGCGCACACCGCCACCACGAACCGGTCCGACCGCACGAGCTCGCCGTCGGGCGTGCACAGTTCGACCGGCCCCTCCACCAGGACCGGGCCGCCGGGGACCACCGTCACCCGGCGGGGACCACGCTCAGCGGTCGGCACGGAGCACCACCAGCTCTTCCACCCGCTGACCCGGCTCGATCAGCCCCGCCGACTCCAGGAACTCCGTCCGTCCGGATAGGACCGGTCCGAACGGGATCCGGGCGCGGCGGACCACCGAAACCCGCAGTCCCCGGTCCGCCAGCAGTTCCCGCGACTTGTCCACATCGGCCAGTGCCGACTGGACGAGCAGCATCGTGCCCCCCGGGCGAAGCAGCGTGCCGGCGGCGACGCACAGCGGGTCCAGCAGGGCCCGGCCGTCCGGGCCCGCGTCCCAGCCCCGGGTGGTGCGGACCGTCGGTGCCGGGGACGGCACGTACGGCGGATTGGCGACGACGACGTCGAACGGGCCTTCGCGCAGCGCACGGGCGAGACCGCCGCGGCACGGGCGCACGGCGAGCTGCCGGACCAGCGCGTTCAGCCGCGCCGAGGCCAGCGCCCGGCGCGAAAGGTCCACCGCCACCACGGTTCCCGCGCCGCGCCGGGCCAGCGTGATCGCCTGCGCGCCGGTGCCGGTGCACAGGTCGAGGGCGCGCGCCCCGGGCGGGATCGCCAGCTCGGCGATCGCCGACGCGAGCAGGGCGGTGTCCTCCTGCGGGCGGTAGACGCCGGGCAGCCGCAGCATCCGCGGGGCGGCGGGCACGGGCTCGTGGACGACGGACCGGGCGGCCAAGGGGCCCGGGCGGACGGGTTCCGCCGACGTGGTCATCTGGGTCTCCTTCACCTCGCCGCGGTTCCGGGACCATCGCCGGTGACAACCGCGTCGAAATCGGGCTTACCCGGCGATCACCGCGGCAAACCCCCGCGGTTGAGCCGCGCGCGGCGGGGTAACCGTCGTAGAAGGACCGTGAAGGAGGGACGAGTATGACATCCGAAGAGCGCACGCAGCACCCGACCGACCCCGCCGAGGGCCCCCGCGGCGACGACCCGCACGGCGACACGCCGGAGGCCCAGCGCGAGACCCTCCGCGGCGAGCAGGGCACGTCGAGCGGCGACGAGCACGACGACAGCGACCCGCAGTCGGGCTGAGCGGAACCGCGAGCGGGGGTCGCGTCCGGACTGTCCGAACGCGACCCCCGCTTCGTCACGCCTCGGCGAATTCGAACGACAGCGCGTCCACGCACGCCTGGTACTTCTGCACCATCTCGTGCTCGGTGTGGCCCGCCACGAACAGCTGAGCCAGTTCGAAGCTGTAGCTGTCCTGCTCCGGCAGGTCCGAAAGCCGCTGCCCGGCCTCCGGAACGACCTTGATCTGCGTGCCGTCGACGCGCTTCTCCACCGCAGCGATCTCCTCCGGCGTCGGCACCCGCGTCACGACGCCGTCCTCGAAGCGGCGCAGGTACCACTTGCCGGCGATCTGGTAGGTGCCTTTGCGGGGACGGCGGGTGGGGTCCTGGCCCAGCCCGAGGCGCACCATGATCTCGTGGTTGGCGACACCGTCGACGAACTCGAACAGCTCGGCGTGCGACTGCGAGTGCCGCGGGTTGATCTCCAGCAGGCACACCTGGCCGGATTCGGGGTCGCAGAAGAACTCGATGCTGAAGGTGCCGTTGTCGAACTCGATCTGCTTCATCACCCGTTCGGCGACGTCCCGCATGCGCCGGACGGGCTCCTCCCCCAGCTGCGAGGGGTACTGGTGGCGCAGGAACGACGAGCTGTCCGGGTAGTCGACCGAGTCGAGGGCGCCGTAGACGGTGACCTCGCCCTGGTACACGTACCCCTCGATGGCCGCCTGGACGCCGTGCAGCGCCTCTTCGGCCAGGCACGCGGCGCCGCCCACGCGGGCGATCTCCGGCGGGAGCTCGACCTGGTCCAGCACGTAACCGAACGGCTCGCCCACCCGGCCCACGCCGGCGCGGATCTTCGCGACGGCGTGGGCGAACTGGGCGTCGTTCTCGGCCTTGAAGGCGAGTTCCGAAGAGAACGACTTGACCGGCTTGAGCCACATCGGGTACCCGACGCCCGCCGGCGGCGCGGGGTGGCGGGCCTCGAGGTCGACGACGCCGAAGTTCGGCAGCTCGTCGATCGCCTTTCTCTGCTCCAGCCGGCTCCAGTACTTGTGCTCGCACTTCAGCACCGCCTCCAGCGACACGCTGGGCAGCCCGTAGCGGGCGCACAGCATGGGCACCAGGGTCGCGGCGGGGAAGTCCCAGTAGCTGACGATCGCGCCGATTTCGCCGTCGAAGGCGTCCAGTTCCTGCTGGGCCGTCTCCAAGAGCGCTTCGAAGTCGATTTCGCCGTGTTGCAGCTCTTCGGGGGTCAGCACGCCGTGGAACCGGTAGCCGGCGGCCCACGGGAGGCGGTCCAGGACCCGGTGGTTCTCCTCGTCCAAGCCGATCACGAAGATGTCGGTACTCATACCGGTGGGCTACCCGACGCCCCGAACAGCCGAAACGGGGCCGGATGGCCCGTTTGACCCGGCGGTCGGCGGGCATCCTCAGGCATGACAGCTCTGCCCGAACCGCTTTCCCTGTGGGTCGAGACCGCCCCCGCGCCGGACCGCACCGGCGTGCCGGTGCCGGAGTCCGCCGACGTCGCGGTGCTCGGCGCGGGCATCGCGGGGCTCACCACCGCCCTGCTGCTCGCCCGCGCCGGCCGTTCGGTCGTGGTGCTGGAAGCGGAGCGGGTCGCGGCCGGGGTGTCCGGCCACACGACCGCGAAGGTCAGCGCCCAGCACGGGGCGAAGTACGCGGATATGACCTCGCGGCACGGCGAAGACGCCGCGAGGGTCTACGCCGGTGCCCAGGCGGCGGCCGGTGAGTGGATCGCCGCCACCGCGGCCGAACTCGGCATCGACTGCGGGTTCACCCGCGCGGACAGCTACGTCTACACGACGCAGGAAAGCACCGTCGATTCCCTCAGGCAGGAGGCCGACGCCGCCGCCGCGGCCGGCCTGCCGGCGTCCTTCACCGAAGACGTCCCCCTGACCGTGCCCGCGCTCGGCGCCGTGCTGACCACCGGGCAGGCGCACTTCCACCCGCGCCGGTGGCTGCTCGGCCTGGCCGCCGAACTCGAGCGGGCGGGCGGCACCATCGTCGAGCACGCCCGGGCGACCGCGGTCAACGGGCAGACCGTGCGCACGTCCCGCGGCGACCTCGTGGCGGACGAGATCGTCGTCGCGACCCACTACCCCGTGCTCGACCGCGGCCTGTACTTCGCCCGGCTGGACCCGGTGCGCGACCTCGTCGTCGCGGGCCCGGCCGCCGGGAACACCGCGCCGGCGGGCATGTTCCTCGACGCCGACACGCACCAC
This sequence comes from Amycolatopsis sp. lyj-23, assembly GCF_046549135.1. Taxonomy (NCBI): domain Bacteria; kingdom Bacillati; phylum Actinomycetota; class Actinomycetes; order Pseudonocardiales; family Pseudonocardiaceae; genus Amycolatopsis; species Amycolatopsis sp. lyj-23. The sequence goes on from NZ_JAJPWN010000002.1 coordinate 648,832, forward strand.
TCCGTGCGCGGGTACACCGAAGGCGGCACCCCGATGGTGATCGCCGGCGGCGAGCACTACCGGGTGGGCGCGCACGTCAACGTCGAGCGCCGCTACCGGCGGCTCGCGGAGTGGGCGGACGCGCACGCGGGCCTGCACCGCGTGACCCACCGGTGGTCCGCGCACGACATGTCCACGCCCGACCTGCTGCCCTACGTCGGCCGTTACCTGCCCGGGACGAAGAACCTGTGGGTGGCGACCGGGTTCGGCCAGTGGGGCATGACCGGCGGCACCGCCGCGGGCCACGTGCTGGCCGCGCGGATCCTCGGCGAGCCGCACCCGGCCGCGGACCTGTTCGACCCCAACCGCTTCGACGCGCGGTCCGTGCTCGAAGTGGCCCAGGACAACCTGACCGTGGCGAAGTACCTCGTCGGCGACCACGTGGCCGCGCTGTGGCGGTCGGAGAAGCTCGACGACCTGCGGCCCGGCCAAGCCGAGGTGGTGCGCGTCGGCGGCGAGCTGGTCGCCGCCCACCGCGACGAAGCCGGGAAACTGCACACCGTCGGCGCGCACTGCACGCACCTGGGGTGCCTGGTTTCGTTCAACGACGCCGAAAAGACGTGGGACTGCCCGTGCCACGGCTCGCGGTTCGGCGTCGACGGCGAAGTGGTGCAGGGCCCGGCGGTCCGGCCGCTGCGCCGCGGCCCGGAGTGAGCCGGCGGAGGACCTCCCCCGCCGGCCCGCCCGGCTAACCCGAGGCCAGCTTCTTGCCGGCGTCGTAGAGCAGGTGCAGGGCGTCCGCCAGGCCCACGGCGGTCAGCACGGTGGCCGCCAGCCGGGTCGCCCGCGGTGCCATCATCAGACCGGCGGTCAGGCCGGTGCCGACCCAGACGTTCAGGCAGAACGGGCAAGACAGCAGCTCGCCGACCGCGTGTTCGACGTGCCCCTTGCCCGGGACGGACTCGTTCAGCTCGGTCGCGCCCGCGGACTCCTCGTAGCGGGTGAACGGGGCCCGCAGGGGGCTGGTGACGGCCGCCTTCCCCAGCATGCGGCTGGCCTTGAACGTCGCCGCACCCAGCAGGGCCGTGTCGCCGGCACCGAACCGGTCCGGCAGCCGTGCCCCGAGCGCGCGGCCGAGCACGGTGAGGCCGCCCACCAGCGCCCCGTAGGCGCCCATCGCGCCGAGGTAGCCGGCCAGCGGCCGGTCCTCGTCACCGGCGTAGCTGCGTTGAACGTGCTTCGCCTTCTCGGTGACGTCCTCGATGACGCTCATCCATCCGCCGATCCGGGCTTCATCATCTTGCCCTGTTGTTTCGCCTTGACCTCGTCCGGGAGGAAGCGGGAGCCGGCCGCCTGGAGCTTGCTCTTCGCCGCGCCGGGGACGATCTTGTCCTTCCCGGCCATCAGGGCTTCGAAGCCGGCCTCCGCGATCTCGGCCGGCGTGTCCTTGTCGCCGGCGGCGAGCTTGGTGTCGGTCATGTCGGCGCGCTCGAAGAACTCCGTGTCGACCGGGCCGGGCAGCATCGCGGTCACGGTGACGCCCTTGTCCTTCACCTCGGCCCGCAGACCCTCGGAGAACGACGTCAGGAACGCCTTCGAAGCGGCGTAAACGGCCTGGTAGGGCGCGGGCGAGGTGCCGGCGATCGACGAGGTGAACAGCACCCGGCCGCGGCCGCGGCCGACCATGCCGGGCACGACGCGCTTGGTCAGGTGCACGGCCGAGCGGACGTTGAGGTCGACGACCGTCAGCTGGTCCTCCAGCCGGGTGTCCCCGGCGAACTCGCCGTTGATGCCGACCCCGGCGTTGACCGCCAGTGCCTCCACCGGCCGGTCGGCGAGGTGGCGGACCAGCTCTTCGACCCCCTCCGGGGCGGCGAGGTCGGTGCGGACCGCCTCGACCTGCGCGCCGCACGCGCGGACCTCGTCGGCGGCCGCGGCGAGTTCGGCGTCCTCGGCGGCCAGCAGGACGTCGAAGTCGTGCCGGGCGAACTGCTTGGCCAGCTCCAGCCCGATCCCGCTCGACGCGCCGGTGACGACGGCCAGCGGCCTGGTTGCGGTGGTCATCCGTACTCCTTCCGGTGCTTGTGCCGTCGGCTACCCGCCGCCGCGGACGGCAATCATGGTTTCCCGGTACGCCGGGTGGGTATTTCGCGGCGGTGGGACGCACCAGACTCCGGCGCAGTGACCTGCGCGGCCCGGGCATCAGGCGGATCCGCCGCGGCCGCGGGTTCTCCTATGCCATGCCCGACGGCTCGCCCGTGACCGACCCCGAGCTCCTCGACCGGATCAAGGGGCTGGTCATCCCGCCGGCCTGGAAGAAGGTGTGGATCTCCCCGTACCCGAACGGGCACGTCCAGGCGGTCGGGACCGACGACGCCGGGCGGCGCCAGTACCTCTACCACGAGCAGTGGCGGCGGGACCGCGACGAGGAGAAGCACGACCGCGTCCTGCAGATGGCCCGCCGGCTGCCGCAGTGGCGCGACTCGGTCGCGGCGGACCTGGCCGGTCGCGGCCTCACGCGCAAGCGGGTCCTGGCGGCGGCCCTGCGCATGCTCGACCGGGGCATCTTCCGCACCGGCGGCGAGGAGTACGCAGAGGAGAACGGCACCCACGGCGCCGCGACGCTGCTGCGTGAGCACGTGGCCGTCCGCGGCGACGAGTGCCGGTTCTGCTACATCGCCAAGGGTGGCCTGAACCGCGAGGTGGCCATCTGCGACGCGGAGCTCGCGGCGGTGATGAAGGCGCTCCTGCGCAGCCGGTCCGGCAGCGACCGGCTGCTCGTCTACCGCGAGGGCGACACGTGGCACGAGGTGCACGCGGCCGACATCAACGAGCGGTTCAAGGAGCTGGCGGGCGAGGACTGCACGGCGAAGGACATGCGGACGTGGAACGCGACGGTGCTCGCGGCGGCCGCGTTCGCCGCGGCGGACCCCCCGACGTCGGAAACGGCCCGCAAGCGCGCGGAGGCGGCGGTGATGAAGGAGGTCTCGACGGCGCTGGGCAACACCCCGGCGGTCTGCCGGTCGTCCTATGTGGACCCCCGGCTGGTGGAGGCGTACCGCAACGAGCGCACGATCGCCCCGGCCCTGAAGCGCGCCGCACGGCTGGACGGCGACGACGCCCGGGCGGTGCTGGAGCGGGCGTGCGCGCGGCTGTTGAACGCGTCGTGACGTTGGGAGGCACGGTGAGTGAGCGCGGATCCATCCGAACGTGTACTGGCCCGCGGCCGCGTACTTCGGGGAACCTGGGGAGGATGACATCCGAAGCAGCCCCGGTGCGCTGGCGCGCGTCGATCGCCCTCACGGTGGGCGGCGACGGCGTGGTGTCGAGCATCGTCGAGTCCGACCACGGGAGCGAGGGCTCGGCGCGGGAGTGGATCGAACGGAAGCTGCCGGCCGCGCGGTTCCCGGCGTGGATCCCCGCGGCCCGGCGGACGGACGGCGTGGAGTTGTTCGGCCGGGTGGCCCGGGGGCGCGTGGCGACGGACCGGTTGGTGCCGACGTGGGAAACGGAGGCGACGCCGGTTTGGCACGCTGACCGGGCCGAGGGCCGGGTGCAGTGGCGGCGCTGCGCGGCTGGGGACGGCTGAGGCGGGTTCGGGGCTCTCTCCGGGGCGGGGGCCGGGGTACGGCAGAACGAAGCAGCGGGCGGAGCTGGGAGCCGTGGGCTGGAGCAGCGAACCCAAGCCAAGGTGGCGAACCGAGCCCCGGTGCAGCCGCGGCCCCGAGCAGCGCGAAGGCAACCAACTTCAGGCCGAGGTCGGCCGAACCCCGTGCGATTCCACCGCCCCAGGCACTACGACCCGACCGGCCGCACCTCGCCCCCAAGCGCACCCACCCGATCCGCGCGCCCCTCCCCTGGCGCGCGGATCTCCCTCAAGCCGCGCCCACGTCCTTGCGCAGCAGGCAGAACTCGTTGCCCTCCGGGTCCTGCAGGACCACCCAGGACTCCTCGCCCGTCTGGCCCACGTCCGCCGGGCGGGCGCCCAGTTCCGTCAAGCGGGCCAGTTCGGTCTCCTGGTCCGTTCCCGCCGGGCTCACGTCGATGTGCAGCGGGAGCTTGCCGCGGCGGGGGTGGTCCGTGCGGGCCAGGATCAGCGTCACCGCTCCCTCGCCGAAGGCCGCGCCCGCCGGGCCGAGGGCCAGGCCGTCCGGCTCGTGGCCGACCACCTCGTAGCCGAGGACCGCGCACCAGAACTCCGCCAGCCGGTCGGGGTCGTGGCAGTCCAGCACCAGTTCGGTGATCCGGCAGGCCATCCGCTCACTTCCGTTCCGCCTCGGTCACCGCCGCGGCCTCGTCCTTGTCCATCGCCTTCGTGTCCCGCGGCGGCAGGAACGGCTCTTCCTGGTCGTCCGCGTGGCCCGCCTCGATCGTGCGACCGCGGGCCAGCTCCGCGTCCAGCTCGGCCCCCAGCAGGATCGCGAGGTTGGAGATCCACAACCATACAAGGAACGCGATCACCCCGGCCAGCGAACCGTAGGTCTTGTTGTACGAACCGAAGTTCGCCACGTACAGCGCGAACCCGGCCGACGCCAGCACCCACAGCACCACGGCCAGCAGCCCGCCCGGCGTCAGCCACTTGAACCCCGGCAGCCGCACGTTCGGGCCCACCCAGTACAGCAACGCGAACGCCAAGCTGACGAGCAGCGCGATCACCGGCCACTTCGCGATCTCCCACACCAGCACGCCCGTCGAGCCGAGGCCGATCAGGTCGCCGAGCTTGTGCGCCACCGAACCCGTCGCCACGACGCCCAGCGCGCACGCCGCCAGCAGCACCACGATCCCGATCGTCAGCGCGATCCGCAGCGGGATCGTCTTCCACACCGGCCGCCCCTCCGGCATGCCGTAGATCGCGTTCGACGCCCGCATGAACGCGCCGATGTAGCCCGACGCCGACCACAGCGCGCCCAGCAGGCCCACGATCGCCAGTGGGCCGGCCAGGCTCCGCGAGCCCGCCAGCTCCTTGATCGCGCCGACGATGATGTCCTTGCCCTGGCCCGGGACGAGCTGGTTGACGTTGTCGATCACCGTCTGGATCTTGTCCGGGCCGAGCAGGCCCAGGATCGCGGTGAGCACGATGATGCCCGGGAACAGCGACAGGACGCCGTAGTAGGTGAGCGCGGCCGCCCAGTCGGTCAGGTTGTCCCGGTTGAATTGCTTGAATGTTCGTTTGAGCGCCGCACCCCACGACTGCTTCGACAGCTCGCCCGGTCCTTCGGGTTCTTTTCCGCCTCTGGCCACCATCGCACCTCCTGCTCGGTTCCGGCGGGCATACCCCGGTCCGGGAGTGGGTATGCCTGGTTCGTCACCCGAAGCAGGAGGAAACCGTGCCCGAGGTCAGCCGCGTGATCGACGTACCACCCGAGGCCGTGTTCGCGGTGCTCGCCGACGGCTGGCTGTACGCCGGCTGGGTGGTGGGCAGTTCGCACATCCGAGACGTCGACGGCGACTGGCCCGCCGTCGGGTCGCGGATCCACCACAGCGTGGGCCCGTGGCCGATCCACATCCAGGACGTGACGGTGGTCCGGGCGGTCGAGCCGGGCCTGTCCCTGTCCCTGGAGGCCCACGGCTGGCCCCTGGGCGCGGCGGCGGTCGGCTTGACGCTGGTCCCCCACGGCGAGGGGCAGACGCTCGTCCGGATGACCGAGCACGTCGTCCGCGGCCCGGGCAAGGTGCTCCCGGAGTCGCTGCTGGCGCTCATCGTCAAGCCGCGCAACAACGAGTCCCTGGCCCGGCTGGCCGACCTCGCGACCGGGAAGCACGCCCGCAGCGAGCAGGGCCGCCCTCGCCCGTAGCAGCTCGCGTGGCGGGGAGGCAGGCTCAGATCGCACGACCCGACCAGGAGAGGCGATCGCAGATCCAGCCTCCGGTGAGCCATCCCGAGGCGCGAGCATCGCCGCTCAGCAGCGCCCGGCCTCCCCCGCACCGTCCGATGCGGGCGCCGAACGACCACGCAAAGCCGAACCGCGGTGCGGGCCTCAGCCGTAGATCGCCCGGTGGGCCGCCTTGATCACCGCCGCGTAACCGCCACCCAGCGCTCCCGCTCGGGCCATCGCCGCGCGGGCCGCGTTGGCTCCCGGGCCGCCGTGGACCGCTCCGCCCGGGTGGGCCGATGCGCCCGCCAGGTAGAGGCGGTCCACCGGGGTGTCCGCGCGGCCCGTGCTGGGCACCGGGCGGAAGAACAGCTGCTGGTGGATGGCCGTCGTGCCCGCGTTGATCGCGCCGCCCACCAGGCCCGGGTTGTGGCCCTCCAGCTCCACCGGCCCCTGGACGTACCGGGCCTTGATCAAGCCCGTGAACCCCGGCGCGTTCGCCTCGACCGTCTCCTCGATCCGCTTGACCCGCCGCTCCAGCGCCGCCCGGTTGTCCGTCGTGCCGCGCGGGACGTGCGTGTACGCCCACGCCGCTTCCGTGCCCGCCGGGGACCGGGTCGGGTCGCTCGTCGTCATCTGGCCCAGCAGCAGGAACGGACGGCGCGGGGTGCGCCCGCGGGCCAGCTCGCCGCCGAACGCCGAGAGCCCGTCGAGGTCCGCGCCGAGGTGGATCGTGCCGGCGCCGCGCGCGGCCTCGGCCGTCCACGGGATCGGGCCCGACAGCGCCCAGTCCACCTTCACCGTCGCGCTGTCCCATTCGAACTTCGCGAGGTCGGAGACCAGCCGGGACGGCAGCCACTCCTCCCCCACCAGGTCGCGGTACAGCACGGGCGCGGGAACGTCGGCGAGCACGGCCTTGCGCGCCCGCACCGGGTCGCCGGCCGCGTCCCGGACGCCGAGCGCCCGGCCGCCGCCGACGAGCACCGAACGCACCGGACGTCCACAGTGGACGCGGCCGCCGCGGGACTCCAGCCGCCGGACGAGCGCCGCAGCCAGTTCGCCCGCTCCGCCTTCGGGCACCGGGAACCCCTCGTCCTGGCCGATCATCGCGAGCAGCCAGCCGAACACCGCGCTGCCGGCGTTGTCCACGGAAAGGTCGCTGTGCGCGGCGTTCCCGGCCAGCAGCAGCTTCGCGCCTTCGCCGGTGAACAGCTCGTCGCCGAAGCGGCGCGCCGGCAGCGTCAGCATGCGCGCCAGCCGCAAGGCGTCTGCGGTTCCCGTGCGGCGCAGCAGCTTGAGCGCCGGGCGGACCGGCGGGAACGGCGTGAACAGCGCGTTCAGCAGCGGCTCCCGGATTTCACGCCACTGCTCGAACAGCTGCCGCCACGCGTCGCCGTCGCCCGGGGCGAACTCGTCGGCCGAGGCCGCCGTGCGGTCGATGTCACGGGAAAGCACCGCGCAGCGGTCGTCGGGCAACACGTGCGCCAGCACTTCCGGCGCGTGCCGCCAGCGCAGGCCGTGCTCCTCGAGCCGCAGCCCGCGGATCACCGGGGACACCGCGCTCATCGGGTAGAAGGCGCTGAACAGGTCGTTGCGGAAGCCCGGCTCGGTGACCTCGGCGGTCCGCACCGCGCCACCGACGTGGTCGGTCGCCTCCAGGACCAGCACCGACCAGCCCGCGTCGGCCAGGAGGTTCGCTGCCACCAGGCCGTTGTGCCCGGCGCCGATCACCACCGCGTCGACGGCTTCCGTACTCACTCGGGCCTCCCGGCTGGTCAGGCTTGGGACTGGTGGCTCGGCCCGATCCGGGTGAGGGAGCGGAGCCGGGCCAGGACCCCGTCGCGGCGCGGCGGGGCCAGGGGCGGGCTCGCCGCGCCCGCGCCCGCCCGGAACCCGGTAACCAGGTCGGCGAGTGCGGCCGCGGCGTCATACCGAGGTTGCCAGCCCAGCGCGGTCTCCGCCAGGGTCGTGTCCCCCAGCGCCGCGCGGTCGGCCAGCTCCAGCCAGCCCGGGTGCAGCGGCAGCACGCCGCCCAGCCACGCCGCCCGGGCCGCCAGCTGCACCACCGGCTTCGGCACCGGGACGCGGGCGCCCCCGAGGACGCCGGCCAGCGCGTCGGCGTCGAGCACCTCCGGGGCCGCCAGGTTGACCGCCCCGGTGAAACCCTGGTCGAGGATGAGCCGGATCGCGTCGGCGACGTCGGTGGTGTGCACCACCTGCGCCCGCAGATCCGTCCACAGCGGAACCGGCAGCCGGCTCCCGCCGACGAGGTGGGCGGGCACCGCCGGACCCAGCAGCCACCGCGCGAACTCCCCCGCCGCGGCGCGGTGCACGATCGCGCACGGCCGGACCCGCGCCAGCCTGACCTGCGGGTACTTCGCCTCGAACCGGTCCAGCAGGCTCTCCAGGGCGGCCTTGCCGCGGCTGTAGGCGCTGCCCGCGATGCCGTCGCACGGCCAGTCCTCGGGCACCTTCTCCCAGCGGGGCGCCGGCCCGTAGGCGGCCACCGACGAAGCGACGACCACGTGCGACACGGCCGCGGCCGCGGCCGCGGCGAGCACGTGCCGGGTGCCGTGGTCGTTGGTGCGCCACATCGGCGGGTCGCCCCGCACCGGCGAAATCGCCCACGCCAGGTGCACGACGGCGTCCGCGCCGGCGAACACCTCCGCCAGCTCCTCCTCCGCCCCGGGCAGACCAACATCTACGGCGCGCCAGCCCGCCCGGCGGTACGGCTCGACGGTCGTGTCGGGCAGCCGGCGCGCCAGGCCGACGACGTCGTGGACGGGGTCGAGGGCGGCCAGCAGCGCCGTTCCGACGTTGCCGGTGGCCCCGGTGATCACGATCCGCACCCGGAAGGCTTACCCCGGGTCGCGAAAGTGAAACTCAGACCAGGTCACGCGGAATCCGCTCGTGCCAGTTGCGGGACACGATCCGCCGCGCCCCCTCGTAGGCGTCGAGCTGGGCGTCGACGACGAACTCCGTTCCGGTGCACGACACCCGGGTCCGGGTCTCGCTGCGCGCCACCCAGTCACCGCGGGCGAAGGTCACCACCCACTCGGTCTCCGCGACCGGTGAGCAGAAGTCGTCGGCGACCCAGCGGTAGCGCTCGCGGACGTCCCGGCTGATCTCCAGGTCCGCTTCCTCGAAGCGCCGGGTGCCGTCGTCCTTCACGACCTCCAGCTCGGACTCGTACCCGACGAGGTCACGCGACACGCGCCAGCGCTGCTCTCCCGGCACGACCTGGGTGACCGGGGTCGGCGGTGCCCCTTCGGGTTCGCCGAACGGCTCCCGCGGCAGCTCGTCCGGCTCGGCGACCGGGCGCACCGGGAGCTCCAGCGCACTGTGTCCGGTGTGGACAGTCAGCAGCACGGGCTCCGGCGGCGGCCACGCCAGCGGCCAGTACGAAGTGGAGATCGACAGCCGGATCCGGTGCCCCGCCGGGAAAGCCTGGGCCGCGGTGTTCATTTCGATCTCGACGCCGCAGCGCTCACAGGGCACCATCGGCGCCGGCTCGTCGTGGCCGTCGCGGTGGGTCAGGTTCAACAGCCCGTACGTGACGCGGGTGGCCCGCCCGTCCGGCGCGACGTCGGAGAGGCGCACCGCGACCATCGCCACCGGCCGGTCGGCCGAAACCTCGAGCCGCACCTTCGGTGCGCCGAGGATCTCGCAGCGTTCGGTGAGCACGTCGGAGTCGAACACGAGCGATCCGCCGTCCTCCTCGCGCTGGTCGTAGGGCAGGTCCGGCGGGGCGCTGTAGGACGCCCACTTCCCGGCGAACTGCCCGACGGACAACGGCGACGACCACGTCAGCGCCTCGTCGCCGAAGCTCTCCCCCGGCCGGCCGAGGCGGTGCCGGGCGAGCGGCAGGACGGCCGGCTCGACGTGCGGCGAGGGCCAGGTGGCCTCCCCGACCCAGCGGCCCGGCCGGTCTTCGTAGGACGTCGACGGCGGTACGCTCTCCTGCATCCACGTGCACAGCATCGGCCCGTCCATGACGCCGTTCTCGTCCCCGCGCAGCCAGTGGTCCCACCACTTGACGACTTCCTGCAGGTAGCCGACGGCCGGCCCCGGCTCGCCGAGGTGCGGGTACTTGTGCGACCACGGTCCGATCAGCCCCCGCCGCGGCACGTCGAGGTGGGCCAGCAGCCGGGTCACGGCGTTGGAGTAGCCGTCCGCCCAGCCGCTGGAGGCGAACACGGGAACCTGGACGTCGCTGTAGTTCTCGGACACCGAAGCGTGCCGCCAGTAGCCGTCGCGGCGCTGGTGACCGAGCCAGTTGCCGATCCACAGGCTGCAGCCGTCCAGACGCTCCCGCCACATTTCGCGCCACCGCTCGCCGACGACGGCCGGGTCCGGCGGCAGTGTCGCGTAGGAGAACATCGTGCCGGATTCGGCGACGTTGTCCGACAGCAGGCAGCCGCCCATGTAGTGCATGTCGTCGGCGAAGCGGTCGTCGGTGAAGGACGAGATCACGATCGCACGCAGGCTCGGCGGTTTCCGCGCCGCGACCTGCAGCGCGGCGAACGCACCCCAGGAGATCCCCATCATCCCCGTGTCGCCGGTGCACCACGGCTGAGCCGCGATCCATTCGAGGACTTCCTCGGCGTCGAGCTGCTCGCGTTCGAGGTACTCGTCTTCCAGGACGCCTTCGGACTCGCCGGTGCCACGGATGTCCACGCGCACGCAGGCGTACCCGTGCCCGGCGAGGTAGGGGTGGTGGATGGAGTCGCGCGGCGCCGTGAGGTCCCGCTTGCGGTAGGGGATGTACTCGAGGATCGCCGGCACCGGGCCGGTGTCCGACGAGACCGGCCGCCAGATGCGGGCGGACAGCACGGTCCCGTCGGACACCGGGATCCGGACGTGGTCTTCCTCGGTGATTTCGTGCGGCAGCGAGGTGACGGCTCGCAAGAGTCGGTTCCCTCCCCGGGGTTACGGCTGCAGCAGGATCTTCTGGGCGCCGTCCAGCTTCTTCTGGAAGATCTCGTACGCGCGCGGCGCGTCTTCCAGCGGCAGCTTGTGGGTGGCGAAGCCCTCGACACCGAGCGGGTCGCCGTCGGCGCTGAGCACCGGCATGATGTCGTCGAGCCAGTGCCGGACGTTCGCCTGGCCCATCCGCAGCTGGACCTGCTTGTCGAACAGCTCCATCATCGGGATCGGGTCGACCATCCCGCCGTAGACGCCCGACAGCGAGATCGTGCCGCCGCGGCGGACGCTGTCGATGGCGGCGTAGAGCACGCTGAGCCGGTCGATCCCGGCCTTCTCGGTGATCTTCTCGCCCAGCGGCTGCGGCAGCAGCCCGACGAGGGTGTGCGCGAGCTTGCCGACCGGGGCGCCGTGCGCCTCCATGCCGACGGCGTCGATCACCGAGTCCGCACCGCGGCCGTTCGTCAGCTGGCGGATGGACTCGCCGATTTCCTTGTGGTCACGCGTGTCGAGCGCGGTGGCGCCGTGTTCGCGGGCCCGGGCGAGGCGCTCGGGCACCAGGTCGACGCCGATCACCTGGCCGGCACCGCGGTGCCGCGCGATCCGGCAGCACATCTGCCCGATCGGCCCGAGGCCGAAGACGACGACCGTGCCGCCGTCCGGGACGTTCGCGTACTCGACGGCCTGCCAGGCGGTCGGGACGACGTCGGAGAGGTAGACGAACCGCTCGTCCGGCGGGCCGTCCGGGACCTTGATCGGGCCGTAGTGCGCCTGCGGCACGCGCAGGAACTCGGCCTGGCCGCCGGGGACCTGGCCGTAGAGCTTCGTGTAGCCCAACAGCGCCGCGCCCTTGCCCTGCTCGCGGACCTGGGTCGTCTCGCACTGCGACTGCAGGCCGCGCTCGCACATCCAGCAGTGGCCGCAGGAGATGTTGAACGGGATCACCACGCGGTCGCCCGGCTTGAGGTTCGTGACCTCCGGGCCGACCTCCTCGACCACACCCATCGGCTCGTGACCGAGGATGTCGCCCTCGGTCATGAACGCGCCGAGCACCTCGTAGAGGTGCAGGTCGGAGCCGCAGATCCCGGTCGAGGTGATCCGCACCACCGCGTCCGTGGCTTCCTCGATCTTCGGATCCGGCACCTCCTCGACGCGGACGTCGCGCTTGCCGTGCCAGGTCACTGCCTTCATGACTCTCCTTCTCCGCGCGGGCTGGGTCTGCGCCTCGGCTTCCCGCGGGCGGCGACGGGCAAACCCGCCCGGGTCAGGTGAGCAGATCGGCCACCAGGTACACGGCCGCCGCCACGATCGCCGCGGCCGGGAACGTCAGCACCCAGCCGAGCACGATGTCGCGCGCAATGCCCCACCGCACCGCCGACAGCCGCCGGGTCGCGCCGACGCCCATGATCGCCGCCGTGATCACGTGCGTCGTCGAGATCGGCGCTTTCACCGCGAACGCCGTCACGTACAACACCGAGGAGGCGACCGATTCCGCGACGAACCCGTGCGGCGGGTCGAGCGGGAAGACGCGCCTGCCGAGCGTGCGCATGATCCGCAGACCACCCGAATAGGTGCCCAGCGACAAGGCCGCGGCGCACAGCAGGGTCACCCACAACGGCACGGCGAACGTCGACTGCTGCCCGGCCGCCACCAGCGCCAGCACGATCACGCCCATGCCCTTCTGGGCGTCCTGCAGGCCGTGGCCGAGCGCGAGCGCCGAGGCGGAGAGGAGCTGGAACCGGCGGAACACCCGGCCGCTGCGGTGCGGGTTCGCCCGGCGCAGCAACCAGAGCGCGGCGACCATCGCGAGGTAGCCGAGGCCGAGGCCGAGCAGGGGCGAGGCCACCATCGGGATCAGCACCTTCTCGGCGATCCCGGCCCAGTGCACGGTGCTCGCGGCGGCCAGCGCGGCGCCGACCATCCCGCCGATCAGCGAGTGCGAAGACGACGACGGGAGCCCGAAGTACCAGGTGATCAGGTTCCAGGTGATCGCGCCGAACAGCGCCGCGAAGACCACGGTGAGCGCGTCCGGGCCGGCCGGGACGTCGATGATCCCCTTGGCCACCGTCGCGGCGATGCCGGTGGACAGCAGCGCGCCCGCCAGGTTCATCACCGCCGCCAGCACGAGGGCGGCGCGCAGGGTCAGCGCCCGGGTCGACACCGCGCTGGCGATGGCGTTGGCCGCGTCGTGGAAGCCGTTGGTGTAGTCGAAGACGAGCGTCAGCACGATCACGGTGACCAGGGCGGCGGTGCCCGTCACTCAGGACTCCTTGACGGCGATGGTCTGCACCACGTCGGCCAGGTGCTCGAACGCGTCGGCCGCCAGCTCGAACTGCTCGACAACCTCCTTGGTCTTCAGCACCTCGAGGGCGTCCCCGCCCGGCTCGAACAGGTGGGCCAGTACCCGCCGGTAGACGCGGTCGGCCTCGTTCTCCAGCTCGTTGATCTCGATCCAGAACGGCTCCAGGTCGCCGACCTTGGCCAGTCCCGGCATCGACGAGGCCGTCAGCTCGGCGCACCGGCAGAGCACGCGGACCAGGACGTCGGTCCCCGGCGGGAACGCGCCGATCCGGTAGAGGACGGCCAGGTCCGCCGCGGTGTCCATGAAGTCCAGTACGTCGTCGATCTTGGCCGCGAGGGCCTGGATGTCTTCGCGGTCGAACGGTGTCACGAACGAACTGTTGAGCTCCACCATGATCGTGTGCGTCAGCTCGTCGCCCTGGTGCTCGACTTCGTGCAGGCGCTTCGCGAGCGGCTCGCGCTCGGCCGGCTCGGCGGCCACGAGCTCCCTGAGCAGTGCGGTCGCGGTGACCAGGTTCTTCGCCGCGTCGGCGAGCAGGTCGAAGAACCTGGTGCCGCGGGGGGTGAACCGCATGGGTGGACGTCCCTTCGTCGCGCACGCCCGTCCGGGGCCGAGTACCCCGTCCGGCCGTACGTTTAACAGCCGATCTCCGGGAAACCAGGAGTCATGACCGATCCCGGATCCCGGCGCCTGAGAGTACTGCTCTGGCACGTGCACGGCTCGTGGACCGAGGCTTTCGTCCGCGGGCGGCACGACTACTTCCTGCCGGTGTCACCCGAGGGTGCGCCCTGGGGGCTCGGCAAGGCGGGGCGGGACTGGCCCTCCGTCACCGAGGTCCCGCTCGACCGGCTGGCCGAGGCCGAGCCCGACGTCGTCGTGCTGCAACGCCCGGAGGAGCTGGACCTGGCCGCCCGCCTCGGCGTGCCGGCCGTCTACGTGGAACACAACGCGCCCCGGCCGTACGCCGCGGCCAGCGAGCACCCGCTCGCCGGCCGGTCCGACATCACCGTCGCGCACGTGACGCACTTCAACGCGGCGATGTGGGACTGCGGCCGCGCCCCGGTGACCGTGGTGCCGCACGGCATCCCGGACCCCGGACCGCGGTACACCGGCGAGCTCGCCGCCGGCGTGTCGATGATCAACGAACCGGTGCGGCGCCGCCGCGTCACCGGCTCCGACCTGCTCGGCACGCTCGCCGAGGCGGCCCCCGTCGACGTGTTCGGCATGGGGACCGAAGAGCTCACCGAGCCCCTGCGGGGCCTGGGCGACGTCCCGGCGCCGAAGCTGCACGACGAGATCGCCCGCCGCCGCGTCTACCTGCACACGGCCCGGTGGACGTCGCTGGGACTGTCCCTTTTGGAGGCCATGCACCTGGCGATGCCGGTCGTCGTCTTCGCCTCGACCGAGGCGGTCGAGGCGGTGCCGGACGACGCGGGCGTGCTCTCCACCGACGTCTCCGTCCTGGCGCGGGGCTTCCGCGAGCTGCTGCACGAGCCGGACTTCGCCGCGCTCGCCGGCAAGAACGCCCGCGAACACGCCCTGAAGCACTACGGGCTGGACGCCTTCCTGACCGCTTGGGACCACCTCCTCGCCGAGACGGCCCGCTGACCTGTGAAGGGAACGCCTCACCGATGAAGATCGCGATGGTGTCCGAGCACGCCAACCCCCTCGCCGCGCTGGGCGAAGCCGACGCCGGCGGCCAGAACGTGCACGTCGCCGAGCTGTCGGCCGCCATGGTGCGCGCCGGCCACGACGTCACCGTCTACACGCGCCGGGAAAGCCGCGACGAGCCGAGGGAGGTGCGGACGCCGCAGGGTTACCGCGTCGTGCACGTGCCGGCCGGGCCGGCGCGCAAGGAGCCGAAGGACAACCTCCTGCCCTACATGGGCGACTTCGGCAGCTTCCTGCGCGACCAGTGGGCGATGGAGCGGCCGGACGTGGCGCACGCGCACTTCTGGATGTCCGGCCTCGCCACCTCGCTCGCGGCGAGCGCGACCGGCACCCCGGTCGCCCAGACGTTCCACGCGCTGGGGGTCGTCAAGAAGCGCTACCAGGGCGACAAGGACACCAGCCCGGCCGACCGCACCCGGCTGGAGCGGATCATCGGCCGCCAGGCCGGGCGCGTGATCGCCACCTGCTCCGACGAGGTCTTCGAGCTGTCCCGCCTCGGCGTGCCGCGGTCGCGGATCTCGATCGTGCCGTGCGGTGTCGACCTCGGCCGCTTCTCCCCCGACGGGCCGGTCGCCCGCCGCCGGCTGCCGCACCGGCTGGTCACCGTCGGCCGGCTGGTCCCGCGCAAGGGCTTCGACATCGCGATCACCGCCCTCGCCCAGCTGCCGGACACCGAGCTCGTCATCGCCGGTGGCCCGGAGCGCGGCAGGCTGTCGCAGGACCCGGAGGCCGGCCGGCTCCGGCAGCTGGCCGAGCGCCTCGGCGTCGGCGACCGCGTCCGCTGGCCCGGCCAGGTGTCCCGCGAGGCCATGCCGGCCCTGCTGCGCTCGGCCGACGCCGTGGTGTGCACGCCGTGGTACGAGCCGTTCGGCATCGTGCCGCTGGAGGCGATGGCGTGCGGCGTGCCGGTGGTGGCGGCCGCGGTGGGCGGCCTGACCGACACCGTCGTCGACGGCGTCACCGGGCTGCTGGTCCGCCCGCACCAGCCCAAGGAGCTGGCGTCCCGGGCGCGGCGGCTGATCGACGACCCGGCCCTGTGCCACGCCTACGGCACCGCGGGTCGCGACCGCGCGGTGGCCCGCTACTCGTGGGACCGCGTCGCCGCCGACACGCTGCGCGCCTACCACAAGCTGGTCCCGGAGGCCGCGGTCACCGCCGAGGCCCGCTGACCGCAGGGGTCGGTCCGCGTACCTGGGCAGTCGGCCCGCGTACCCAGAGGGTCGGCTTGCGTACCCAGAGGGTCGGTTAACCAACCGACCCTCCAGGTACGCAGGCCAACCCTTCAGGTACGCAGGCCGACCCTTCAGGTACGCAGGCCGACCCTTCAGGTACGCAGGCCGACCCTTCAGGTACGCAGGCCGACCCTTCAGGTACGCAGGCCGACCCTTGGGGGTCAGCCCACGTAGCGGCGGGCTTTCGAGGCGCGCTGGGGTGCTTCCAGCAGGCGCAAGCCGTGCTCGACGTGGTCCGGGACCACCCGGCGGTCCCGGAGCACCCACGGGAGGCCGCGGGCCACGTCCAGCAGGGCCGCCGCGGTGGCGGCGTCGCGCGGGGCCGTGCGCAGGACGTCACGGCCGCGGCGGAAGACCGCCGGCCAGGGGCGGCGCAGCAGGAGCGTCCACATCGTGTTGCGGATGCCCAGCCGGCGGCGGTGGCGCGGGTCGCGCAGCTTCGACGGGGCGTGGTGGATCACCACGTCCTCGGCCCAGCACATCCACCAGCCGCGCGCGGCGAGGTCGAGGGCGAACAGCTCCTCCTCGCCCCCGAGCCACATCCGCGTCGAAAAGCCGCCGACCTCGCGGAACGCGCTGACCCGCACCGCCGTCAGGCCCGCCATGATGCCCAGGAGCGCCGGCCCCGGGAGCCAGTCCGGCCCGGGCACCGGCGAGTCGCGCAGCTCCGGCGTGATCGGGTCCTCGGCCAGGCCCGGCTCGACCAGGCAGCGTCCGGTCACCGAGCCGAGCCCCGGGTGGGCGTCCAGCAGGTCGGCGGCGCGGGTCAGCGCGCCGGGCTGCCACGTCGTGTCGTCGTCGCAGAAGGCCACGTACGGGGTCGTCACCTCTTCGACGGCGACGTTGCGCGCCACTGCACCGAGGTTTTCCGCCAGCCGGAACAACCGGACGCCGGGGAACTCCCGGGCGACCATGTCGGCCGTGCCGTCCGCGGACCCGTTGTCCGCGACGAAGACCGGCGCGGCGTCCGGCAGCGACGTCATGTGCGCCAGGGTTTCCCGCAACTGCTCGCGGCGGTTGCAGGTGATGATCACGACCGAGATTCGCGCCATTCGGCGGTCCTTTCCAAAGTCCGGGCCTGGTGTTCGACGTGGGCGGGGAGGACGCGCCGCGAGCTCAGCGCCCGCGGCAGGCGCGGGACCGCACCGAGGACGGCGCCGGGCGCCTGCACGAGCGTCCGGGCCACCTCGCGCCGGCACACGCGGGGCGGGCGGCGCAGCACGGCGATGAGCAGCCGGTTGCGCAGTTCGGCCCGGCGGCGCCACGACGACGGCGGCCGCGACCGGGACGGGTGGTGGTGGGCCCGCAGGTGCCCGACGTAGCAGACCTCCCAGTCGCGGGCGGCCAGGTCGTAGGCGAGCAGCTGCTCTTCCGCTCCGAAGTGGAGCAGCGGGCTGAACCCGCCCACCTGTAGGTATGCCGTTCGGCGCACGATCGCGGAGCAGGCCAGGAAGCCGAGCACCAGCGGCCCCGGCGCGCCGGCCGGGTGGCCGAGCGGGCTGCGCTCCATTTCGGGGGTCACCGGGTCGTCCCGGCACTCCGGGCCGACGAGGGTCCGCGCGGCCAGCAGGCCGGTCCGCGGGTGCTCGTCGAAGATCCGCTCCGCCTCGGCCAGCGCGTCCGGCGCCCACCACGAATCGTCGTCGCTGAAGGCGATGTACGGCGTGTCGGCCGCGATGACGCCGAGGGTGCGGGCGGCGGCGCCGAGGTTCTGCGGCAGGCGGATCACGCGCACGTTCGCGTGCTGCCCGGCGACCGCGGCCGTGTCGTCCTCGGACGCGTTGTCCAGCACGACGACCGGCGGCTGCGGGTCCAAAGAGGACAGTTGACGGAGGGTGCGCGCCAGCTCGCCGGCCCGGTTGCGGGTCGCGATGACGACGGTCGTGCGCGCGCTCACCGCGCCCCCACGAGTTCGTCCACCAGCGCGTTTAGGGAGGCCGGGTGCGCGGGCGGGCGCACCGGCGCCGTCAGGCACCACTTCAGGCGGGCGTCCAGCAGCGCGGTGTCGGCCGCTTCCTCGGCGGCCACCACCGGCCAGCCCAGCGCTTCGCCCTGCGCACTCACCTTCCCGCCGCCCGCCACCGGGTCCACGGCGAGCACCGGCACCCCGGCCTTGAGCCCGAACACCAGCCCGTGCAGGCGGGTCGTCACCACCAAGTCCATTTTGGACACCAGCGCGGCGAACTGGTCCGGCGTCGCGCACCGCTGCCAGTCCTCGTGCGCGAGCCGCGTGTCCAGCGGCACTCGCGCGCAGTCCAGCCCGGCGAGCCAGGACGTCAGTGCCTCGTGGACGTCGCCGTGCCGGCCCGCGCCGCCGTATTCCGGCTGATGCGGCGCCAGGACCACGCCGAGCACCGGTGTGGGTGACACCGAGGCGCCGAGGGCCAGGTCGAGTTCGGCGGTGGCGCCGTCGTCGCGCGGGAAGACGCGGTGGAAGCCGGTGACCGCCGGGTCTTCGGCGTCCGGAACGGACACTCCCACCGCGATCCGGCGGCAGGAGGCGTACCGCTCGTGCAGCGAACGCACCTGCGGTCCGTGGACCGGGCCGCAGACGAACACCACGTGCGTGTAGTCGCCGGGGGGCGCGTCGGGCAGGTGCAGGGTGCCGGGGCGGAAGCCGGGGCTCCACGCGACCCGGTGGTCGATCCCCGCCTCCGCCAGCGCCGTTTCGGCCGCGCGCAGGCTCAGGACGTCACCCGCCGTTGCTTCCCCGTGCAGAAAACTGGCCCAACCGGTGAGCAGAACTCGCATGGTACGAGCGCTTACCCGCTCTCCCGCCCATTACACGGTTTTGCGGCCACCGGGGCCGGGTAGCCGCCACGACATGACGGATCCGGGAGTGACCAGGCAGTTCGAGCGTGCGGTGGTGACCGGCGGTGCCGGCTTCGTCGGCGCGCACCTGTGCGAGCTGCTGCTCGAAGAGGACATCGAAGTGATCGCCGTGGACAACCTCGCGACGTCCTCGGCGGACACCCTGGAGCACCTGCGCCGCCACGAGCGGTTCCGGTTCGTGCGCCACGACGTCACCCAGCCGATGCCGCTGAACTGCGAAGCCGGCGTCGTCTTCCACCTCGCGTCGGCCGCATCGCCGCGCGACTACCTGGCGCTGCCGCTGGAAACGCTGCGTGCGGGCTCGTACGGCACCGAGAACGCCCTCGAGCTGGCCCGCCGCGACGGCGCCCGGTTCGTGCTCGCCTCGACCAGCGAGGTCTACGGCGATCCCCTGGAACACCCGCAGCGGGAAGGGTACTGGGGCAACGTCAACCCGATCGGGCCGCGCAGCGTGTACGACGAAGCCAAGCGCTACGCCGAAGCGCTGACCTCGGCCTACCGGCGCGAACACGGCGTGGACACGGGCATCGCGCGGATCTTCAACACCTACGGCCCCGGCATGCGCGCCCACGACGGCCGGATGATCCCGGCCTTCCTGGACCAGGCGCTCAAGAACGAGCCGATCACCGTCACCGGCACCGGTGCGCAGACGCGGTCCATCTGCTACGTGGAGGACACCGTGCGCGGCCTGCTGGCCCTGGCGCGGTCCGGCCACCCGGGGCCGGTCAACATCGGCAACCCGTACGAACTCACCGTGCGCCAAGTGGCCCAGCGGATCAAGGACATCACCGGCTCCCGCTCCCCGATCGAACTCGTCGACGCGGTGGTCGACGACCCGCAGCGCCGCTGCCCGGACATCTCCCTCGCCCGTGACGTCCTCGGCTGGGAACCGAAGGTCGACGCCGACGACGGTCTCCGTCGCACAGCGGCGTGGTTCCGGCGAGCGCCGTCGCGCTGAGTAGCGACGCCCAGGGCTTTTGCGCGCAATCGTTTATCAACGACTTCGCCGGGTAGCGCTATAGGCGAGAGCGGGCCTCACGAGTCCGCACCGAAACGCCAGAGGCAGGTCGATGCGCATACTCGGGATCAACGCCGTCTTCCACGACCCGGCCGCAGCGCTGGTGGTGGACGGAGAGATCGTCGCCGCGGCGGAAGAAGAACGGTTCAGCCGCCGCAAGCACGGCAAGCAGGCCGTGCCGTTCTCCACGTGGGAACAGCCCGCCCAGGCCGCCGCCTGGTGCCTGGCCCAGGCGGGATTGTCCGCCGAAGACCTCGACGCCGTCGGGTATTCCTACGACCCCGCGCTGGTCGAGCCCGGGCTGGCCGGCCACGACCCGAGCGGTGAGGAGCTGCGGACGGAGTTCGCGAAGCGAGCGCCGCTGTTCCTGAAGTCCGCCTTGCCCGGGCTCGACCCGGGGATCGTCAAGTTCGTCCGCCACCACGTCGCGCACGCCGCGTCGGCCGCGCTCGCCGCGCCGTTCGGCGACTGCGCCGCGCTCGTCGCCGACGGCCGCGGCGAAAGCACGTCCTACCTGGCCGGGGAGTACCGCGACGGGCGGTTCAAGGAGCTGGCGGCCCAGAAGCTGCCGCACTCGCTCGGCCTGCTCTACGAAGACCTCACCGAGCACCTCGGCTTCGCCCGGTCCAGCGACGAGTACAAGGTCATGGCGCTGGCCTCCTACGGCAAGCCGGAGTTCCTCGACGAACTCTGCGAACACGTGCACGTCACCGGGGACGGCGGGTTCCGCGCCGCCGGTGTCGACCTGGCTTCGCTGGCCCCGCGGCGCGAAGCCGGCGAGGAGCTCACCCGGCGTCACGCGGATCTCGCGGCCAGTGTCCAGAAAGTCCTCGAAGACATCCTGCTGGAGCTGACGGACTGGCTGCACGACGCCACCGGCCAGCGCGACCTGGCGCTCGCGGGCGGGATCGCGCTCAACTGCGTGGCCAACACGCGGCTGCACGCCGAAGGCCCGTTCGACCGGATCTGGGTGCAACCGGCCGCCGGCGACGCGGGCACCGCGCTCGGCGCGGCGCTGCAGCTGGCCGCCGAAGCCGGGGAACGCGGTGCGCCGATGGGCGACGCCGGTCTCGGTCGCGGGTGGACCGACGACGAACTCGAAGAAATCCTCGACAAGGCGAAGCTGCCGTACGAACGACCCGACGACCTCGCCGAGACCGTCGCCGAAGCGCTGGCGAACGACGAAGTCATCGCGTGGTTCCAAGGCCGGGCCGAGTTCGGGCCGCGGGCCCTCGGGCACCGGTCGCTGCTGGCCCACCCCGGCCGCAAGGCGAACCTCGAGCGCCTCAACGACGTCAAGGGCCGCGAGCAGTTCCGCCCGGTGGCGCCGATGGTGCGGGCCGAGCGGGCGGCCGAGATCTTCACCCGCGGCCCGCTGCCCAGCCCGTACATGCTGTTCGTGCACGACGTCGCCGAAGCCTGGCGTGACCGCATCCCGGCCGTCACGCACGTCGACGGCACCGCCCGCGTGCAGACCGTCGAGGAGCGCGAAAACCCGGTGCTGGCCCGGATGCTCGCCGCCTTCGAGCGGCGGACCGGCCTGCCCGTCGTCATCAACACCAGCCTCAACACCGCGGGCCGCCCGATGGTCGACTCGCCCCGAGACGCGTTGGAGTGCTTCGGCTCGGCCCCGATCGACCTGCTCGCGCTGGGACCGTTCGTGCTCCGGCGTGCCCGCCCCACCCGGACCGGCGCGGCGTCGCCGGAGGAGAAGGAGGTGCCGTGATGGAAGCCCATCTCGCCGCGTTGGCCGAAGCCGCCAGCCGGACCCGCGAATCCGCCCCCAAGATAACCGCGTGGGGCCGGCACCTCGCCGGGGTGTTCGAGGCCGGCGGCCGATTGCTCGCCTGCGGCAACGGCGGCAGCGCCGCCGAAGCGCAGCACCTGACCGGCGAGCTCGTCGGCCGCTACCGCCACGAACGGCAGCCGCTTTCGGCCATCGCCCTGCACGCGGACACCTCCGCGACCACGGCCATCGTCAACGACTACGGCGACCACGAGGTCTTCGCCCGCCAGGTGCGTGCGCACGGGCGTCCGGGCGACGTCCTCGTCTGCCTGTCCACCAGCGGGTCCAGCCAGAACGTCGTCGCCGCGGCCAAGGCCGCGCACGAGCTGGGCGTGACGACGTGGGCGCTGACCGGCCCCGCTCCCAACCCGCTCGCCGCCCTGTGCGACGACGCCGTGACGGTCGAAGCGCCCACCGTCGCGACCGTGCAGGAGATGCACCTGGCGCTGGTGCACGGCCTCTGCGCGGCGCTCGACGACGCGCTCGGGGTGACCGCGTGAAGCCGCTGGTCGTCCTGGGCGACACGCTGCTGGACGTCGACGCCGAAGGCACCGCCGAACGGCTGTGCCCCGAGGCGCCGGTGCCGGTGGTCGACCTGACGACCCGGCGGCGACGCCCCGGCGGGGCCGGCCTGGCCGCGCTGCTGGCGGCGCGATCGGCAGCCGAAGTCGTCCTGGTCACGCCGATCGGCGACGACGAGGGCGGCCACGCGCTCACCGGCTTGCTGGAGCCGGACGTCACCGTGCTGCCGCTGCCCCTGCGCGGCACCACGGTGTGCAAGACCCGCGTCCGCGCGGGCGGGCAGTCCTTGCTGCGCCTGGATTCCGGCGACGGCACGGCGACCGCCGACCCGCTGCCCGCCCGGGTGCACGAAGTGCTGGAAGAGGCCGGCGCGATCCTCGTGGCCGACTACGGGCGCGGCCTGACGCGCAACGCCGACGTCCGGCGGCTGCTGCGGGAGGTGGCCGAGCGGATCCCGGTCGTGTGGGACCCGCACCCCCGCGGCGCGCAGCCGGTGCCCGGCACCCGGCTCGTCACCCCGAACCTCGCCGAAGCGCGCGCGGTACTGGCCGGGCACGACGAACCGGCCGAGCTCGCCAAGCTGCTGCGCGGGCACTGGCACGCCGACGCGGTCGCGGTGACCGTCGGCGCCCGGGGCGCCGTGCTTTCCGACGGCCTCGGCGAGACGACCGTCCCGATCCCCGCGGCGGCCCGGACGCCGGGCCACACCGCGCCCGACACCTGCGGTGCGGGCGACCGGTTCGCCGCCGCGGCGACCGCCGCCCTGCTCGGCGGCGCGGACACCACCGAAGCCGTGGTGACGGCGGTCGAGGCGGCCGCCCGGTTCGTCGCCGCGGGCGGTGCGACCGCGTTGTCCACGAACGACGGCCCGGTGCCCGATCCGCAGCCGGCGACCGATGCCTTCGGCCTGGCCGACCGGATCCGCGAGACCGGCGGCCGCCTGATCGCCACCGGCGGCTGCTTCGACCTGCTGCACCCCGGGCACGTCAGCCTGCTGCGGCAGGCCCGCGCCCTCGGCGACGCCCTCGTCGTCTGCCTCAATTCCGACGCTTCGGTGCGGGCCCTCAAGGGGCCCGGCCGACCGCTCGTCCGGGACCGCGACCGCGCCCGGCTCCTCACCGCTCTGTCCTTCGTGGACGCCGTCGCCGTCTTCGACGAGCCGTCACCCACCGCCGTCCTGGCGAAGCTGCGCCCGGACGTCTGGGTCAAGGGCGGCGACTACGCGGAAGCGGACCTGCCCGAACGGGAGGTGGTCGAGCGGCACGGCGGTGAAGTCGTGCTCGTCCCGACCGTGCCCGGCTACTCGACGTCCCGCCTGGTCGCCGCGGCGGCCAGTGCTTGACCCCTCCGAACTTTCGAAGGAGTGCGATGCGACCCCTCGGCAACGTCCTGATCACCGGTGGCGCGTCCGGACTCGGCGCCGCCACCGTCGACGCCGTCCGCAAAGCGGGCGGTACCCCGTACGTCCTCGACCGCGTCCGGCCGCAGGACCCGGCCGAATACGTGGAAGCCGACCTGACCGACACCGCCGCCACCGAGGCGGCGGTGCGCGAACTCGCCGACCGCGCGGGCGGCCTGGACGGCGTCTTCACCGCCGCCGGCACCGACGCCTGCGGGCCACTCGGCGAAGTGTCCACACAGGACTGGGAACGGGTGGTGAAGGTGAACCTGTTCGGCACGGCCGCGGTGATCCGCGCCGCGCTCCCCTACCTGGAACGCTCGCACGGCACCGTCGTCACCGTGGCCTCCACCCTCGGCATCAAGGCGGTCAGCGACGCGACCGCCTACTGCGCCTCGAAGTTCGGCGTCGTCGGCTTCACCCGGGCGCTCGCCGCCGAGCTGGCCGGGCGCGTCGGTGTCACGCTGCTCATCCCCGGCGGGATGTGGACGCACTTCTTCGACGACCGCACCGACCAGTACAAGCCGCCGCCGGACGCGAAGCTCAACCAGCCCGAGCACGTCGCGAACACCGTGGTGTTCGCGCTGCAGCAGCCGCCGGGCGCCGAGGTCCGCGAACTGGTCGTGTGCGCCTCCGAGGAGGGGTCGTGGCCGTGAGTGCCGCGATCCTCGTGCTGCGCGCGCTCGGCGTCGGGGACCTGCTGACGGCCGTCCCCGCGCTGCGCGCCCTGCGGACGGCGTACCCGGGCGACCGGCTGGTGCTGGCCGCGCCCGAGCAGCTGCGCGATCTGGTGGAGCTCATCGACGCCGTCGACGAGCTCCTGCCGACGCCCGCGCTCGGGGAGCTCACCTGGCCGGGCGCGCCGCCGCGGCTCGCGGTGAACCTGCACGGCCGCGGCCCGGAGAGCGTCCACGACCTGCTGGCCACCGACCCCGCCGAGCTGCTGACCCACCGCCACCCTGACTTCCCCGACGTGGCCGGGCTCGAGTGGCGCGACGACGTGCACGAGGTCGACCGCTGGTGCCGGCTCGTCGAGTACCACCACCTGGAGGCCGACCGCTCGGACCTGCACCTGCCCGTGCCGCCCGGCCCGAGCCCGGCGCCGGACGCCGTCGTGGTGCACCCGGGCGCGGCGTTCCCGGCCCGGCGCTGGCCGCCCGAGCGGTTCGCGACCGTGGTGCGGGACCTGGCCGCGTCCGGGCACCGCGTCGTGCTCACCGGCAGCGCCGCCGAACGGGATCTGGCGGCCTCGATCGCCGAAGCGGCCGGGCTCGGCGAGGACGCCGTGCTGGCCGGGCGCACCGGATTGGCGGAACTGGCCGCGCTGGTGGCCGGGGCGGCGCTCGTCGTCTGCGGCGACACCGGCGTCGGGCACCTCGCGACGGCGTTCGGCACGCCGTCGGTGCTGCTGTTCGGCCCGACGCCGCCCCGGCTGTGGGGCCCGCCGCCGTCGGCGCGGCAGCACGTGGTGCTGTGGGCCGGCAACGTCGGCGACCCGCACGGCGAAGAGCCCGACGGCGGGCTCCTGCTGCTCGGCGAAGAGCGCGTGCTCGCCGCGACGCGATCGGCCTTCGAAATGCGGGTGGCGCATGGCTGAGCACATCGGGATCGTCGGCGCGGGCTACGTCGGGCTGACCAGTGCCGCCTGCTTCGCCCGGCTCGGGCACCGGGTCACCTGCGTGGACGCCGACGAGTCCAAAGTGGACGAGCTGAACCGGGGGGTGGTGGCCATCGCCGAACCCGCGCTGGCCGACCTCGTCGGCCAGGCCCTCGGCGACCGGACGCTCACCTTCACCACCGCCCAGGCGGAGCTCTACGGCGCGGACCTCGTCTTCCTGTGCCTGCCCACGCCGCCCGGCGAGGACGGGCGCCCCGACCTCGGCGTGCTCGAGCAGGTCGTGCCGCAGCTCGGGCGGCTGCTGCGGCCCGGCTGCGTGGTGGTCACCAAGTCCACGGTGCCGGTCGGCACCGCGGCGCGGCTGCCCCGCCTGCTCGGCCGCGACGACCTGCCGGTGGTGGCCAACCCGGAGTTCCTCCGCGAAAGCCACGCCGTCGAGGACTTCCTGCACCCGGACCGGGTGGTCGTCGGCACCGACCCGGCGGATTCGCCGGCGGCGCAGCGGGTCGCGCGGCTGTACGAGCCGACCGGCGCCCCGGTGGTGGCGACCGACTCGGCCAGCGCCGAACTGGCGAAGTACGCGAGCAACGCGTTCCTCGCCGTGAAACTGTCCTACGTGAACGTCCTCGCCGAACTGTGCGAGCGGTTCGGTGCGGACGTCCGCGAGGTCTCGCGCACGATGGGCCTCGACGCGCGGATCGGGCCGGAGTTCCTCGCGCCCGGCCCCGGCTGGGGCGGTTCGTGCCTGCCGAAGGACACCTCGGCCCTGCTGCACGCGGCCGAGTCGGCGGGCGTCGACTTCGGCATCCTGCGCGACGCGGTCCGGGTCAACGCCCGCCAGCGCGCCCGCGTGGTGCGGGCCGTGCGGCAGGCCGTCACCGGCTCGCCCGCCGGGTCGCTGGCCGGGGCCCGCATCGGCCTGCTGGGCCTGGCCTTCAAGGCGGGGACCGGCGACCTGCGCGACTCCCCCGCGCTCGCCGTGGCGGCGGAGCTCGCCCGCGCGGGTGCCGAGCTGACCGCGCACGACCCCGCCGTCGCGTGCGTGCCCGGGACGAGCCCGGTCCAGGTCGTCGACGACCCGTACCTGGTGGCCAAGGACGCCGCCGCGATCGTCGTGCTGACCGAGTGGCCCGAGTTCCGCGACCTCGACTGGGCCCGGCTGGCCGCGTCCGCCGACCGGGCGGTCGTCGTCGACACGCGCAACCTGCTCGATCCCGACGCCCTCGCCGAAGCGGGGTTCGCCCACATCGGCGTCGGCACCCAATCCCGGAGGCAGTCATGACCCTGCGCGTCCTCGCGCTGACCTGCACGCTCAAGCCCTCGCCGGCGAAGTCGAGCAGCGACCTGATCGCGCGTCAGCTGCTCGACCTCTTCGCCGAACGCGGCGCGACCGCCGAGCTGGTGCGGGTGGTCGACCACGACGTCCGCCCGGGCGTCGAGGCCGACATGGGCAACGGGGACGCGTGGCCGGACATCCGGCGGAAGATCGCCGCCGCCGACGTGCTGCTGATCGCCACCCCGACCTGGGTCGGCCACATGTCGAGCGTCGCCCAGCGCGTCCTGGAACGACTCGACGCCGAGCTGTCCGAAACCGACTCCGAAGGCCGCCCGGCGATGTTCGGCAAGGTCGGCGTGGCCGCGGTCGTCGGCAACGAAGACGGCGCCCACAAGATCATCGCGGACCTGTTCCAGGCGCTGAACGACGTCGGCTTCACGGTGCCGGCGCAGGGCGCGACCTACTGGAACGGCGAAGCGATGCAAGGTGGCGACTACCAGGACCTCGACGAGACGCCCGAGGCCGTGGCCTCGACGAACGCGACCCTGGTCCGCAACGCCGTCCACCTGGCCAACCTGCTCCGGGAGCAGCAGTACCCGGCCCAGTGACTAGTCCGTTCGAGTGACATCACTGCGCCAGACGAGTGTGGCCCACGCCACGGGGTAGTCGGTCGGCACCTTCGAACCTCGTCAGGGGGCTCCCATGCCGAACCGAGTCGTGATCAGCCGCGACAGCAAGCCCATCCCGTGCGAGGAGTGCGGCCTGCCGGCGTTGCACGTCGCGCGGCTGGTGTCCGGCGACGGCGCTCTGCTGGGCCAGACGCTGGTGTGCACCGCGTGCCGCCGGCACCGTTCGGAAGCCGCAGCGATCGCGGTGCCGTAGTCCTCACCGCTTTTCCAGCTGCTCCAGCAGCAGCCGGGCGGGCAGCGTCATCGTGCCGAGGCCGAGCCGGGCCGGGACGCCGTCCTCCTCGGCGGTCACCAGCCGCGTTTCGAGCTTTTCCAGCAGGGCCCGGCACTCGTCCAGTTCGACGGGCTCGCCGGCCACCGCCACCGCCTGCACGGCCCCGGCCAGGTGGTGCACCAGGTCGGCCAGCGCCTCGCGCGCGTCCGGCCAGGGGTACTCGAACGGGTGCTCGCGGCCGCGGGCCGTCGTCCGCACCGCCGCGATCAGCGGCGAGACGGCGGGCCAGAGCCCGATGAGCGTCCGAAGCGGACGTTCGTGGTGGGCCCCGGCGGCCGGGCGCCCGCGGCGGAGGTTCAGCATCCGCCCTTCCCGCGTCAGGCCGACGGCCTCCTCGGCGGCCAGCACCTGGCTGCGGGTGTCCTGTTCCTGGGACAGCAGGTCGTCGAGGTCGTCCGGCGGCTCGTCGCGCCGGATCACGTCGGACAGCGACTCGAGGAGCTCGGCCAACGCCTTCCCGAGCCGCCCGGCGGCCGCGGCGAGCCGTTCGCCGTAGAGCGGCGGGAAGATCAGCGTGTTGACCGCGACACCGATCGCCGCACCCAGCGCCGTTTCCAGGAGGCGGTCACCGAGCAGGACCGGTTCGCGGGCGGTGCCGTAGGAGATCACGAGCATGCCGGTGACACCGACCCAGACGCCGGCCTCGCCGAAGCGCCGCCAGCTGCCGGCGAGCAGGCCCACGAAGACGACACCGGCCAGCGCGACGGCCTGCCACGGGATGAGCTGCCCGGCAACGGCGGCGAGCAGCACCCCCGAAGCCACCGAGCCGACCTGCTGGAGCCACCCCCGCAGCGACCGGTAGACGGTGGCTTCGACGAGGAAGACGGCGGCGTAGGGAGCGAGGAAGGGTTGCGGGAGCCGGAGGACGAGGGTGGCGAGCAACCAGGCGACGGTCGCGGCGAGGGTGGCTTTGGCGCTCTGGACGAGAACCCGCCGTTCCCGCCCGGGCACGCGGACGGCGCGCGCGATCCAGCCGAACGGGGTGCGGTCGCTGCGTTCTTCTTCGGTGGAGGAAGGGTCGAGAGGCCGCGGCCGCAGCAGGCGGGCGAACCGACCTGCCGAAGCACCGTCCTGCCCATCCCCCGCCGCCGACCCGCCGCCGGACCGCGCGGTCTCGCTTTCGGCCCGGCGCTCCGGCGCACTCTCCTCGGAGAGCGCCCCGGAGCGCCGATCGGCTTCCCCCGGCGCACCCGGCCGGGGCTCACCCCGTCTCCGCTGCCCTTCACTCATGCGGGCGGGGCGATGTGCACGAGCTTCGTCTGCGTCATCTCGTCGAGCAGCTCCGGCCCGTAGCCGTACCCGTTGCCGCTGCGGCCGCGGGGGTGCGCCGCCCCGCCTGGGGCGCCGCCGAACACGTTGTTCACCTTCACCGTGCCCGCCGGCAGCTCGCGCCACGCCCGCTGGGCGTGCGCCATCGAAGCCGTCAGCACCGTCGCGGCCAGCCCGTATTCGCCCTTCGCCGCTTCGGCGAGCCCCTCGTCGAAGCTCTCCACCACCCGGACCGGCGCCACCGGGCCGAACGTCTCCTCGGTCATCACCCGCAGGTCGGGCGCGCAGTCGGTGAGCACCGTCGCCGGGTAGTGCGCGCCCGGGCCGTCCGGGATGGCGCCGCCCGTCAACAGCCGGGCCCCGCGGGAGAGCGCGTCCGCCACGTGGGCGTGCACGTGCTCGCGGTGCCGCCGGTCCACCAGCGGGGCCAGCGTCCGCGACTCGGCCTCCTTCACCAGCGCGGCCAGGAACGGCTCGGCGACCGCGGAACACACGTAGATCCGTTCGACGGCCACGCAGATCTGCCCCGAGTTGGCGAACGCACCCAGCGCCGCCTGGCCGGCCGCCCACGCCGGGTCGACGTCCTCGTCGACCACCAGCGGGTCGTTGCCGCCGTTCTCCAGCAACGTCTTCGCCCCGGTCGCGGCGGCGCTCGCGGCGATCGACCGGCCGGTGGCCGTGCTGCCGACGTGGGCGATGACGTCGACGCCCGAGTGCATCGCGAGGATCGCGCCGACGCCGCCGTCGCCGTGCAGGGTCTGCAGCACCCCCTCCGGGAAGACGTCGCCGAGCAGTTCACCGAGCAACTGGCCGGTGTGCGGCGCGCGCTCGCTCGGCTTGTGCACCACCGTGTTGCCGGTCGCCAGTGCGGCCCCCAACAGACCGCAGGCGACCGCAACCGGGTCGTTCCACGGCGTGAGCGCCACGACGACACCGTGCGGTTCGGGCACCATCAGGTCCGTCGCGCCGACGTTCCCGAGCAGGCTGCGGCCGCGGTGGACCGGCCCGAGTTCGGCGTACTGGGCCAGCGTGCCGGCCCCGGCGAGGACACCGCCGAGGGCTTCCTCCCGCGGCTTGCCCGTTTCCGCTTCGTTCGCCTTCGCCAGCTCGTCGGCGTTAGCCCGCAGCCGTTCGGCGGCGGTGTGCAACAGCGCTCCGCGTTCGGCGGCCGGGGTCCGGGCCCACTGCGTCCGGGTCCGGCGGGCCAGCGCGAGCGCGGCGTCGATCTCGTCTTCGCCCGCGGTCGGCACAGTGCCCACCACGCTGCCGTCGGCCGGGTTCCGGATTTCGATCGTCCCCGCGGTCATCCGCACCTCCTTCTCGTCGCCCGGCGGTTACCCGGGTGCGGCCGCTTCGACACGCCGTTTGCCCGCCACCGCCCCGGGTACCCGGTTCCGGTGACTGCTTCGCTCGACTACACCGTGGTGATCCCCACGACGGGCCGGGAGACGCTTCGGCCACTGCTCGACACCCTGCTCCGCGGGCCGGACCCGCGGCCGGCGGAGGTCCTCGTCGTCGACGACCGCCCCGGCGGGTCCGATCTGGACGTCCCCGATGGCGTCCGCGTCCTCCGCTCCGGCGGGCGCGGCCCCGCGGCGGCGCGGAACCTCGGCTGGCGCACCGCGAAGAGCGAGTGGATCGCCTTCGTCGACGACGACGTCGTGCTGGCCCCCGACTGGGCGCGGCAGCTCGAGCGCGATCTCGGCTCGCTGCCGCCGGAAGTGGCTGCCTCCCAGGGCCGGATCACCGTCCCGCTGCCTGGCGACCGGCGGCCCGCGGACGACGAGCGCGGCACGGCGGGCCTCGAAAACGCGCGGTGGATCACCGCCGACATGGCGTACCGCCGCAGCGCGCTCGTCGAAGCGGGCGGCTTCGACGAACGGTTCCCCCGTGCCTTCCGCGAAGACTCCGACCTCGCGCTGCGCGTCGCCGAAGCCGGCCACCGGATCGACCAGGGCGAACGGCTGACCACCCACCCCGCCCGGCGGGCCGGGTTCTTCTACAGCCTCAAGGCCCAGCGCGGCAACGCCGACAACGCGTTGATGCGCGCCAAGCACGGCGTGCTCTGGCGGCAGCGCACCGGCGCCGGGCCCGGCAGGCTCGGCCTGCACGCACTGTCCACAGTGGCCGGTCTGGCCGCGCTCGCGCTGCCGCTGCTGCGCCGGCGCGGCAAGGCGCTGCTCGCGGCCGGCGTGTGGGCCGGGCTGACGGCGGAGTTCGCCACCCGCCGGATCGTGCCGGGCCCACGGACGCCCGGCGAGGTGGCGCGCATGGTCGTCACCAGCGCCCTGATCCCGCCGGCCGCCTGCTACCACCGGCTGCGCGGGGAGATCGCGGCCCGCCGGCCCCGCCCGCCGGTGGCGGTGCTGTTCGACCGCGACGACACGCTGATCGTCGACGTCCCGTACCTGAACGACCCGGACGGCGTCCGCCCGGTGCCCGGCGCGGTCGAGCTCGTCCGCGGGCTGCGGGAGCGCGGGATCCCGGTCGGCGTGGTGAGCAACCAGTCCGGTGTCGCGAAAGGACTGATCACGCCGGAGCAGCTCGACGCGGTCAACGCCCGCGTCCAAGAGCTCTTCGGCCCGTTCGGCACCTGGCAGGTCTGCGTCCACGACGACGGCGACGGCTGCGCGTGCCGCAAACCGGCCCCGGGCATGGTGCTCAGGGCCGCCGGGGAACTCGGCGTCGATCCCGCGTCCTGCGTGGTCATCGGCGACACCGGCGCCGACGTCGACGCCGCGCTCGCGGCCGGCGCACGCGCGGTGCTGGTGCCGACGCACCGCACCCTCGAGCCGGAGATCGCGCGGGCCCGCCGGCACGCCGCCGTCGCCCGGGACCTGTCCGAAGCCCTGCGCCTCGCCGGGGTCGCCGGATGACCCGGGTGCTCGTCGCCCGCCAGGACAACCTCGGCGACGTCCTGCTCGCCGGACCCTGCGTCCGCGCGGTCGCCGCGTCCGGGGCGGAGGTGACGCTGCTGACCGGGCCGCACGGCCGGGCCGCGGGCGAGCTCCTGCCGGGCGTGAGCGGCCTGCTCACCTGGACCGCGCCCTGGATCGACCCCGAGCCGCCGCCGGTGACCGCCGAGGACACCGGCGAATTCGTGGCGCGGATCCGTTCGCAGGCGTTCGACCGGGCGTTGATCCTGACGTCGTTCCACCAGTCCCCGTTGCCGCTGGCCCTGCTGCTGCGCCAAGCCGGCGTGCCGTGGATCGGGGCGATCTCGGAGGACTACCCGGGCAGCCTGCTCGACCTGCGCCACCGCGTCGACGGCGATCCGCCGGAGCCGGTCCGCATGCTGTCGCTCGCCGAGGCGGCCGGGTTCCCGCTGCCGCCGGACGACCACGGCGCCCTGGCGCTGCGGCGCCCATTGCCGGACGTCGGCCGGCTGACCGGCGGCGGCGCCTACGTCGTGGTGCACCCCGCGGCGTCGGTGCCGGCCCGTCAGCCGTCGGCCGCGTGGACCCGCGAGACGGTACGGGCACTCGCCGCGGACGGGCACCGGGTGCTCGTGACCGGCGCGCCCGCGGAACGCGCGCTGACCCAGGAGGTGGCCGGGACGACCGCGGTCGACCTCGGCGGCCGGACGTCACTGGCGGAACTGGCGGCGGTGCTGTCCGGCGCGCAGGTCGTGGTGGCGCCCAACACGGGCCCGGCCCACCTGGCGGCGGCCGCGGGCACGCCGGTGGTGTCGCTGTTCGCACCGGTCGTGCCCCAGGAGCGGTGGGCGCCCTACGGCGTCCCCACGGTGGTGCTCGGCGACCAGCAGGCGCCCTGCCGCGCCACGCGCGCGCGGGTCTGCCCGGTTCCGGGCCACCCGTGCCTCGACACGATCGACCCGGCCGACGTCTGCCGCGCGGTGACGGCCCTCGCGCAGCCCCTCGCGGTGGCACCCGAGAGCGCGACGGCGCGTTAGGCCCGGGCGGAAGCCGCCCGGGCCACCGCGCAGGTCAGCCGCCGATCTCCTTGCTGACGCCGCTCGGGCCCTCGTAGGTGCGGTCCGGCAGGCCGCGCACGACGTCCAAAGTGTCCGAGTCGGCGCCGTTCTTTTCGGCCGCCTGCACCAGATCGTCACGGCTCGCCGGGTAGTCGACACCGGAGAGGTACTTCTGCAGTTCGATCGGGTTCGGCTTGCTCACGGGAGTGCTCCTTCCGTTCGGGGAACGCCGCGGTTACCCGGCCCGGCCGCCGGCACACGCTCAGGACGGCACGGGCTCCTCCCCCGCCGGGTGAAGCCGGCGGACCGCGGCGTCCTGGCAGATCCCGGTGGCGCTCAGCGTGCCGTCGGGCAGCAGCTCTTCGGCGGGCAGCGTCGTTTCTTCACCGCGTGGACCGGCAGCGGCGGCGGTCGCGTTTAGTCCCCGGAGCGGGTGGTAGCCGCCCCGGAACGAAAGGAGAAGCCCGTGTCGCTCCCGGCGCCTTTGCCCGCCGAAGCCGCTTCGCCGCGGCGCGCCGTCGTCACCGGCGCCGACTCCGGCATCGGCCGCGCGGTCGCGGCCGCCCTCGCCGGCGGCGGTCTCGACGTCGGCATCACCTACCACTCCGACGCCGAAGGCGCGGCGGAAACCGCCGCCGAGGCCCGGTCGCACGGGGTCACCGCGCACGTCCGGCAGCTCGACCTGACCGAGCTGCCCGGCGCCGCCGACGTCATCGACGCGTTCGCCGAAGACCTCGGCGGGATCGACGTCCTGGTCAACTGCTCCGGCACCGGCAGCAGCGAGCTCGCCGTAGACCTGGACTACCAGAAGTGGCGCCAGGTCATCGACGTCGACCTCGACGGCGTCTTCCTGCTTTCGCAACGGGCCGCGCGATACATGATCGACGCCGGGCGCGGCGGCCGGATCATCACCATCACCAGCGTCCACGAGCACGTCCCGCGGGTCGGTGCCGCGCCCTACTGCGCCGCGAAGGCCGGCGCGGGCGCGCTGACCCAGGTGCTCGCCCTGGAACTGGCCCAGCACGGCATCACCGTCAACTCGGTCGCGCCCGGGGAGATTTCGACGCCGATGACGGGCCAGGCCGACGCCGACCCGCGCGAGCAGGACCGGCCCGGCATCCCGCTCGGCCGCCCCGGCCACGCCGCCGAAGTAGCGGCCGCGGTCGCTTTCCTGGCGACCCCGGCGGCGGGCTACATCACCGGCACGTCGCTCGTCGTCGACGGCGGGCTCCTGCTGATGGGCGCGCAACACGGGACCGCCTACCGCGAGCACGACTGGCGTTCCCCTTGAGACCAGGGGCCCGCGTCCGGCTGCAGGGACCGGCGCGGACCCCGGCCGTGGGCCGGACGGCGGAACCCCCAGCCCGTCGTCCGGCCCCTTCCACTTGTCCGTTTTCCGCACGCGTGGCGGGGTATCCGGCCGCGGAGGGAAGGAGACCCCCATGTCGTCCGCCGAAAACCGCCCCCGGGCGGGAGCGTCCTGGCTCCGGCCGGTCGTCGCCGTCCTCGGGCTGCTGTACCTCGTCCTGGGCATCGCCGGGTTCCTGACACCGGAGACCGCCGCGGTCGGCCACGAGACGAGCCGGGCCGTCTGGATCTTCAGCGTGACCCCGCTGCTCAACCTCGTCCACACCGCCGTCGGGGTGCTCGGGCTGCTCGCCGCGACCCGCCGCGCGGGCGCGATCATCTACTGCTGGGTGGTCTTCGTCGGCTTCACCGGGATGACCGCCTACGGCATCCTCGCCACCGCGATCGTCAACCCCGAGGACCCGATCAACCTGAACTGGGCGGACAACTGGCTGCACGGCCTGACCGCGGCGGCCGCGCTGGCGCTCGGGATCGCCGGGGCCCGAGCGGTCAACCGCCGGGCCGCGCGCGCCCGCTGAGCCCGGCCGTTTCGCCGCCGGGACACCGGGTAGCCGGTGCCGAGGAGGTTCTCATGCAACGCGGAAGCGATCAGCACTCACCACGCGAAGACGACGCGCAGAAGGCCGAGCTGCGCGGGGCCCTGCAGGGCAACGGCCCGTCCCACGCCGAGGACTGGCGGGACCCCGAGCTCCCGGCCGACGACGAACCCGAAGTCCCGCCACTGGGCGGCGGCGCATGACCACGAGTGAAGCGGCGGCGGCGGGTGAACCCGCCGTCGTCGTGCACTACCGGCTGCACGCGGACTTCGCCGTCGGTTCCCCGTGGCTGCGGAAGGCGTTGGGCCCGCGGGCGGGCCTGGAACTGGACGCCACCGGCCTGCGCGTGCGCTTCGGGCCGTGGCTCGTCGAGACTCCGGTGAGCAACCTGGCCGGAGCGGAAGCGACGGGCCCGTACCGCGCGTGGCGGGTCTTCGGCGTCCGGCTCTCCCTCGCCGACCACGGCTTGACGTTCGGCACGACGACGCAGGGCGGGGTGTGCTTGCGGTTCCACGAACCGGTTCGCGGCCTGGACCCGTGGGGATTGGTCCGCCACCCCGGGCTGACGGTGACGGTGTCCGAGCCGGACCTGGTCGCCGAAGCCGTCAACCGCCTCGTGGCGGCCGCATGACGGCGGCCCGCATCCTGGCCGTGGCGGTGGACTGCCACCGGCCCCGGCTGCTGGCCGAGTTCTGGGCCGCCGCCATGGGAGCGGCGGAAACCCGCACGTGGACCGACTCCCACGGGCTCACGTACCACCAGCTCGACTTCGCGACCGGCCCGGCGTTGTTGTTCCAGCCGGTGCCGGAGGAGAAGTCCGGCAAGAACCGGCTGCACCTGGATCTGACGCCGGTGGGCCGGGATCAGCGGTCGGAGGTGGAACGCCTGGTGGTGCTGGGGGCGAAGGTCCTCGACGACCCGGAAGACGACCCGTGGATCGTCCTCGCCGACCCGGAGGGCAACGAATTCTGCGTCCTGCCGCCCCGGTGAATCACGGCTGGCCGACGGGGTCGCCGGCGTAGGCGGCCAAGCGTTCGTCGAAGCCGTCCGCCGTGCCGGGTCTGCGGAAGTCCGGGGGGTCCGGGCGGCCGGGGTACTTCTCGCCGTACAGGGCGGTCACGAAGGCCACCACCGTTTCCGGCGGGGGCAGGACGTCCTCCCCCAGGTAAGCCAGCACGATCACGTCGTCGCCGCCCGCCGACTCGACCGCGGCCGCCCAGCCGTCGCGTTCGTCCCACAGCAGGGCCGTTTCGTGGCCGGGGAACCGCGCGAGCCGCCGCTCCAGTGCGACGTACGCGCCGGCGGGGACGTCCACCTCGCAGAACCACGCGGGAGCGTTCAGCTTCGCCGCGACCGCCAGCAGGTACTGCCGCAGGCCGCGCGCCGCCGCGCCGAGCCCGTCCCGTTCGCTCATCCCGCTACCGCCTCTTCGGTCGGTGCCACCATCGGGTGATACCCCGTCACCCACCCGGTCAACCCGGGGCACCCCGGGTGGAGCAGCGCGTCACCAGCGGTCCGGTGTGGATTCCCCACGGTCACGGCGTGAGCAGGGCCAAGACGTCCTCGTCACCCAACTGGCGGAAATCGGCGTACCACTGGCCGACCGCGCGGAACTCCGGCGGTTCCGCCACACACACCACGTCGTCGGCTTCCCGGCGCAGCCGGACGGCGGCGCCCGGCGCGGCGACCGGTGCCGCGAAGACGAGCGTCCGCGGACGGGCCGCGCGCAGGTCGCGCAACGCCGCCGTCGCGGTGACGCCGGTCGCGAGCCCGTCGTCCACCAGGACGACGTCACGGCCGGTGAGGTTCGAGGGGACCCGCCCGGCGCGGTAGCGCTCGACCCGGCGGCGGGCTTCGGCCCGCTCCCGCGTCTCGGCGCGCGCCAGCTGAGCGGGCGTCAGCTTCAGCGCCCGCAGGCCGGCCTGGTCGTAGATCGCCGGCCCTTCCGGCGTGACCGCACCGACGCCGTACTCGCGCTGGGCGGGTGCGCCGATCTTGCGGGCGACGGCGACGTCCAGTTCGGCACTGAGCCACCGCGCGACGACGGCGGCCACCGGCACCCCGCCGCGGGCGAGCCCGAGCACGACGGGGTCGGCCCAGGCCCGGCGCCGCAGCTCGCGCGCGAGCCGCCGGCCGCCGTCCTCGCGGTCGGCGAAGATCCGCGGACGGACGTCCCGCGCGGGCATCAGGTCACGGGCGCCACTCGTCGCGCCAGTCGGGGTGGGCTTCGTACACGGACGCGATGAGCTTGACGGAGAGGTCGTCGTGGGCGTCGCGGATTTCCCGGCGCAGGAACTCGGCCTTTTCGGCGAACGGCACCGGGTGCCGGTCCTCCATCGCCTCGACCGGCCCGCCGGCGAGGATCAGCCCGTCGCCGTCATCGGCGTACATGATGCGCAGCCGCCCGCGCCGTTCGGCCTCGTCGATCAGCGGCAGCTCCCCCGCCCGGACGCGCTCTTCGTCCTCCGCGAGCCGGGCGAGCACGAATTCGTCGAGCTTCGCGGTCGTGGTGTCGTCGAGATTCGTCATGGGCGCGGGATACCCGCGCGGCCGCGGCCTCAAGCATCCACGCGGCTCAGGCGCCGGGCCACCGCGAAGCCGGTGCCGAGCAGGACGGCACCCCCGGTGATCCACGGCCACAGGGGCACCGGCTCGTCACCCGGGGGCGCCACCGCCGCCACGGCCGGCAGCGCCGCACCCGGACCCGCCACGGTGAGCCGGAACACCACGGTCCCGGACACCGGGTGGCCGTCGGCCGACGTGACGCGGTAGCGGATGGCGTAGGTGCCGGCCGGCCCGAGTGGACGCAGCGGTGCGGAAACCCGGGCGTCCACAACGGACACCGGACCGGCTTCCCAGTGCGAAGCGCCGTCGGGGCCGAGCACCGAAAGTTCGGTGAACCGGTTCTCCACCGGCTCGTTGAACTCGAGCACCGCTTCGGCCGGGCCCGCGGCGACCGACGCGCCGGCGGCCGGCGAACTGGACACCAGAACGCTGTGCGCGGCCGCCGGCGGCGCACCGAGCAGGACCGTGCCGGCGGCGGCCGCCAGCGCGGCGGCGATCCGGACCGGGAAAGACCAGCGGGAAGTCATGGTTCCTCGCCTTCTCGGGAATTCGGAGCGATCCCGCGAACCGTAACGACGGATTCCGGCGCCACCACGGAAGACCGTGAAACGGCTGTGTTAACCAATTCTCACCGCCCCACCCGGACAATCCGGCAAATCGGACCACTGCTCCGATGGTCCGCGCGTCCAGTCACCCGAACGGCCCAGCAGATCGGGCTTTTCGGTCGAGCTCCTCACCGGATCGCGCCGCCAAATAGCCGCCGGACTTTACCCGGCCTTCACGTGAACATCACTCCACGTAACGCGCCGGCTGGTTTATTGCTCCCACATCCCGTTCTTTCCCGCTCTCCCCGGAATTGCCCGCGAAACCCTTCGCCGGAGCACATTCCCGTTCTTTGGAGGACGAAACCGTGCGAGACCCCGTCCTGCGCCGTGACCACGTCATCGCCGCGAGCCTGGCCGGCGCGGTCGTGATCGTCGTCGGCTACGCGTCCGGCATCGGCCTGCGCCCGGGCACCGCCGCGGCGACCCCGCCCGCGGTCGCGGACGGCGGGCACCCCGCGACACCGGAAACCACGGGTGTGCAACCGCTTCCGGCCGGCCAGCCGCCCACGGGCGGTCCGGCGTCCCCGCTGCCCGCGCTGCCGGTGGGCGACCAGCCGGCCGCCCCGGTGGCGGCGATGCCTTCGGTGCCGTCCATACCCGGCGACGTCGGCGTACCGGCGATGCCGGGCCCGGCGTTCCCGGACCCCGGCACTTCGCCTCCGCCGTCCCCGTCGCCGCCCGGGTCGACGCCGGTGCCACCGCCGCCCGGAACCGACGTGCCGGCGTGCCGACCCGGTCTGCCCCAGCAGGTCCTGGACACCGTCGGCGGCCTTCCCCTGCTCGGCGCCGTCACCACCGGGCTCGGCGTGACCGGGCCGGGCGGGGCCGGCGCGCTCGTCCTCGGCTACTGCCGCACCACCAGCGGCGATCTCGAACCCGCGATGGTGCCGGCCACGACTGTCCCCAGTGGACGGTGAGGCCGTGGAACCCGTCAAGGCGTTATACGTCCTGGCCCGCACCACCGACTACGCCGGTCTCACGTTGTTCGCCGGCGGCCTGCTGTTCCTGGCCGTGCTCTGGCCCGCGGGCGCCGGCCACCGCGGTGCACGGTCGGTGCTGGTGACCGGCTGGGTCCTCGGCCTGCTCGGCACGCTCGCCGGGCTCGGCCTGCAAGCGGCGTGGGCCGCGCAACGCCCCGCGGCCGACTTCCTGGCCTGGGATCTGCTCAGCCAGGCGCTGGACAGCCAGTTCGGCCGGATCTGGTTCGCCAGGGCGCTGTTGTGGCTGCTCGGCGGGGTGGTGCTGGCGTGGCTGCTGCAACGCGGCCGGGACGCGGCCACCGCGCTGCCCTGGCGGGCCGGTGCCGGGGCGGTCCTGCTCGGCCTGCTCCGCACGACCGGCCTCACCGGACACGCGGTGGAGAGCACCCGGCCGTGGCTGACGCAGCTGGCCGACTTCGCGCACCTCGCGGGCGCTTCGGCGTGGATCGGCGGTCTGGCCGTGCTGTTGTTCGGCGTCCTGGCCCGCCGTGATCCGGCGGAGCTCGCCTCGGTCATCCCCCGCTACTCCAAGCTGGCGATGACGTCGGTGGCCGTCGTGGTCGCCGCGGGCGTGGTGCTGGCCTGGCAGACCGCCGGCAGCGTCGGCCGGGTGTTCGGCACGGCCTACGGGCGGACGCTGCTGGTCAAGCTGGCCGTGCTCGCCGTCGTGCTGCTGGCCGCGCAGTTCAGCCGCCGCTGGGTGGGCCGCCGCCTCGACTTCGCCGTCGTCCTGCGCGGCGACGCCGGCACCGTCCGCCCCTTCGTCCATTCCGTCGCCGCCGAGACCACGCTCGTGCTCGTGGTCCTCCTCGCGGCGAGCTTCCTCGTCACGGCCAGCCCCGGCCGCTGATCGCACTGCGAAAGGAGTCCTCGATGGACAACCCCACCCCCACCGCCCCCGAGCAGCCGGAGGTGGTGCGGCGACGGCGCGGCTGGCCGGTCGCCGTGGCGATCCTCGCACTGGCGACGGCGTTGTTCAGCCTCGCCACGCTGCGCGGCGGCCGGACCGAGCAGGCGGCGCCGAGCCAGGCCGCGAACGTCGACCTCACCGCGCTGGCCCGGCAGAGCCCGCTCGCCGTCCCGCTGTACCAGGGACTCGTGCAGCAACAGGCCGGCGGGGCCGCTCCGGCCGCGGCGCCGTCCGGCAAATCGGTCGAGGCCATGGGGTACAAGTTCTCGCCGGCCGACCTGACGATCACCGTCGGCGACACGGTGACGTGGACCAACCACGACACCGCGCCGCACAACATCGTGGTCACCGACGGCCCGGAGAAGTTCACCTCGCCGACCCTGCAGACCGGCCAGACGTTCAGCCACACCTTCACCAAGGCGGGCAAGTACTCGTACTACTGCTCGATCCACCCGGACATGAAGGCCGCGGTGACCGTGACCGGCACGGCACCGACCAGCGCCCCGCCGTCGTCGACCCCTACGTCCGCGCCGACCTCGGCACCGAGCCACTCGATGCCGGCGCCGTCCACTCCGGCGGGTGGCTCCTGCGTGCCGAAGGCGGTCCTGCAGCCGATCCTCGACCACATCAGGACCGCGCACCTGGAGACTTCGCCCGCTCAGCAGGTGCAGGACATCCTCAACCTGGACCAGTACGTCAAGACCCACACGGTGTGGCTGGAGACCGTGCTCGCCCCGGCGTTCGACGGATCGGCGAGCCAGGTCGTCACCGACACGCTCGCGCCGATCGTCGCGCACATCAAGAGCGCGCACCTGGAGGAGTCGCTCGGGCAGCAGGTGACCGACCTGCTGAACCTCGACCA
Source organism: Amycolatopsis sp. lyj-23 (assembly GCF_046549135.1). NCBI lineage: Bacteria > Bacillati > Actinomycetota > Actinomycetes > Pseudonocardiales > Pseudonocardiaceae > Amycolatopsis > Amycolatopsis sp. lyj-23. Next base: position 689,195 of record NZ_JAJPWN010000002.1, read on the forward strand.
GTACATCAAGACGCACACGGTGTGGCTCGAGAACGTGCTCACGCCGCTGCTGAACCAGGCGAGCTGCTGATCCGGGGCGGGTGACCCGGCCGGGTCACCCGCCCCCTTCCCCGGAGGCCATCCCCATGCCCGACACCGCCCTGCAGCCCGCCCCGGCCGGCTACGCCCTGCGCCGCGACCGCTGCGTCATCGAGGTTTCCCCACGCCCGCCGCTGGTCCGCGGCCGCCTGACCGCGACCGGCGGGCACTGGACGCCCGGCTCCGGGCTGACGATCACCCTGGACCCCGGCTCGGTGCGGACCTCGCTCCCGTTCCTCGGCCGGGCGTTCCGCGGCGAGGAACTCACCTTCACCGCCGACCACGTCGAGGAGGATCCGTTCGTCGTCGAAGGCCACGTGGCGGGGCGGGCCGTGCGCCTGCGCGGCGACGTCCGGCACCGGGACCCCGGCGGTGTCGTCGTCTGGGCCGCCGGAGTCGTCCTCCCGAGCCGCCGGAAACCGGCGGGCGGAAGGTGGCCGGCGCGGCTGCTGGCCCGGCGACGGCTGCGCGTCGAGGTCGCGATCGAGTTCGTCCGATGAGGCGCGCCGCCCTGGCCGTCGCCGGTGCGCTGCTGGTGCTGAGCCTGCCGTTCGCGGGCCCGGCGGCCGCGGCGACGCAGCAGGTCATGATGCAAGGTTACGCGTTCTCCCCCGCCGCGCTGACCGTGCGCGTCGGCGACACGGTCACCTGGGTGCAGCACGACGAAGCACCGCACGACGTCGTCACGACGAGCGCCCCGGTCGCGTTCCGCAGCCCGCAGCTGTCGGCCGGGCAGAGCTGGAGCTACACGTTCCGGCAGCCGGGCACGTACCAGTACTACTGCTCGGTGCACCCGGACATGCGGGCCGCCGTGACGGTGCTGCCCGCGCCCACGACAGCGCCCCAGGCGCCCCCGGCGCCGGCGAGCACGGCCGCTCGGGCCACGGCGTCGCGGACGGCGGCCGCGGCGGTGCCGGCGACCAACACCAGCCCCGCCACCACATCTCCGGCCACGTCCGCGCCGGCCGTCACCTCCGGCGCGCCCGTTCCCGCACCGCAGCCCGCGGTCCCGCAGGCGACCGCGGCGGTCACCCCGGCGACCCTGGACCCGATGCTGCTGGTGGCCGGCCTCGTGACCGGGATTGCGGTGCTGTGCCTGCTCCTGCTGAGCTCGCGCCGCGTGTGAATTCCTGTCCGGGAACCTGTCCGGAAAAGGACTGGACCAATAACATCGGCACCGCAGAATGGGAGCATCGCCCTTCAGCGCGGAAGGTGACGGATGAACTTCCTGGCTCCCCTGCTGACCGTCGTCCTGGCGGCCACCCCCACCCCGGCCTCGGCCGCCACGCCGGTGGCGACGATCTGCGACAAGTACTGCGACGCGCGGGATCCCGCGTCGTCGCCCGGCGATCGCGAAGGCGCCTCGGCCGGCGTCGGCGGCCGCCGGATTTCCCTGCACCTCGACGACGGCGACGACATGGGCTGGGCGTCGATCACCGGCGGTGCGGCCGGCGACCACGTCTGGCTGGACCGCTCGTTCGACGCCGGGCGCACGTGGGCGTCGGGCAGCAAACTCGGCGACACGGTGACGCCGTCGGGCGCGACCGGCTGGCGCACCCTGATGTACAACGCCGACGACTGGGCGAACGAGGGCGTCGGGCTCCTGCGCGCGTGCGGGCAGCCGGCGGGGTCGGGCACCATCGCGTGCACCGGCTGGGCCCGCCCGACGTGGAACGCCTGGGACCGCCGGACCGCGGCCGCCACGGCGCTGATGGAGCGCTACAACCTCAACACCGGCCTCTTCGACACGACCGGGTGGTGGAATTCGGCCAACGCCCTGACCGCGATCATCGACAACGTCCGCATCAGCGGCATGGGCAGCTACCGCTACGCGATCGACACGATGTACACGAAGAACCTGGCGGCCCAGGGCGGCAGCTTCCGCAACGACTACCTCGACGACACCGGCTGGTGGGGTCTGGCGTGGGTGGACGCGTACGACCTGACCGGTGACAGCCGCTACCTGAACACCGCCCGCGCCGACGCCGACCACATGTACGCCTACTGGGACGGCGTCTGCGGCGGCGGGGTCTGGTGGAGCACGAGCCGGACCTACAAGAACGCCATCCCGAACTCGCTGTACGTCCAGCTGAACGCGGCCCTGCACAACCGGATCGCGGGTGACACCGCGTACCTGGCGCGGGCCCGGGCGGGCTGGACCTGGTTCGCCGGAAGCGGGATGATCAACGGCTCGAACCTCGTCAACGACGGCCTGACCACCTCGACGTGCGCGAACAACGGCCAGGCGGTCTGGTCGTACAACCAGGGCGTTCCCTTGGCGGCCCTGACCGAGCTCTACCGCGCCACGGGCGACGCGAGCCTGCTGACGAAGGCCCGCGCGATGGCGAACGCGTCGACGACGAACGGGTCGCTGAACCCCGGCGGCATCCTCCGCGACTCGGGCGAGGCGGCCGGCGGCGGCGGCGCGGACGGCCCGACGTTCAAGGGCGTGTACGCGCGGGACCTGGCCGTGCTGAACGCGGCACTGTCGGACCGCCCGTACACGGCGTACCTGCAGCGACAGGCGAACTCGGCGTACGCAAACGACCGGAACAGCGCGGAGGCCTACGGCCTGCTCTGGGCCGGCCCGTTCGACCAGGCCGATGCGGCCCGCCAGCAAAGCGCCCTGGACCTGATGAACGCGGCCCCGTGACGGAAGCCGGATCCCGCGTGATCAGCGCCGGATCTCGCGTGATCGAAGCCGGAACCGGCGAGTTCCGGCTTCGATCACGCGAGTCACGGGCCCGAGCACGCGAGGTCCGGGCTCAGTCACGCGTCAGAGCGTCTTCTCCAGCCGGCCGGCCAGCAGCTTGATGAACCGCGACGGGTCGGCCAGTTCGCCGCCCTCCGCCAGCAGCGCCATGCCGTAGAGCAGCTCGGCTGTCTCGGCCAGACCCTGGTCGTCCGGCCGCGAACCGTGCGCCTCGCGCAGCCCGGTCACCAGCGCGTGCTCCGGGTTGAGCTCGAGGATGCGCTTGATCGGCGGCAGCTCCTGCCCCATCGCGCGGTACATCTTCTCCAGCGTCGGGGTCAGGTCGTGGGTGTCCCCGACGATGCAGGCCGGCGACGTCGTCAGCCGCGACGAGAGGCGTACCTCCTTGACCGTCTCGCCCAGCGCGGTGCCCATCCACGTCAGCAGGCCCTCGAAGTCCTTGTTCTGCTGCTCGCGGGCGACCTCGGTGGCCTTCTTGTCCTCTTCCGACTCCAGGTCGACCTGGCCCTTGGCGATGGACTGGAACTGCTTCCCGTCGAAGCCGGGCACCGCGTCGACCCACATCTCGTCGATCGGGTCGGTCAGCACCAGCACCTCGAAGCCCTTGGCGCGGAAGGCTTCCATGTGCGGCGAGTTCTCGATCGCCGAGCGGGATTCGCCGGTCATGTAGTAGATGTGCTGCTGGCCGTCCTTCATCCGCTCGACGTACTCGCGCAGCGACGTCGGCTTCTCGGCGTCGTGCGTCGAAGCGAACGACGAGATCTCGAGGATCGCTTCGCGGTTCTCGAAGTCGTCGAGCAGGCCTTCCTTGACCGCCCGGCCGAACTCGCGCCAGAACGTCGCGTACTTCTCGGCGTCGGCGGTCATCATGGTCTTGACCGTCGAGAGCACCTTCTTCACCAAGCGACGGCGGATCAGCTGGATCTGCCGGTCCTGCTGCAGGATCTCCCGCGAGACGTTCAGGGAGAGGTCCTGCGCATCGACGACGCCCTTGACGAACCGCAGGTACTCGGGGACCAGCGACTCGCAGTCGTCCATGATGAAGACGCGCTTGACGTACAGCTGCACGCCGCGCTTGCGCTCCCGCAGGAACAGGTCCATCGGCGCGTGCGAGGGCAGGAACAGCAGCGCCTGGTACTCGAACGTCCCCTCGGCCTGCAGCCGGATCGTTTCCAGCGGGTCCTGCCAGTCGTGGCTGACGTGCTTGTAGAACTCGTGGTACTCGTCCTCGCTGACCTCGCTCGACGACCGCGCCCACAGCGCCTTCATCGAGTTGACGGTCTCGGCCTCCGCGCCCTCGCCCTCGCTCTTCATCCGGATGGGCCAGGTGATGAAGTCGGAGTACCGCTTGACGATTTCGCGGATCTTCGCCGCGGACGTGTAGTCGTAGAGGTGGTCTTCGGTGTCCTCGGGCTTGAGGTGCAGCGTGACCGCGGTGCCCTGCGGCGCGTCCTCGACCGGCTGGATCGTGTACGTGCCTTCGCCGGTGGACTCCCAGCGGACGCCCTCGGCGGTGCCCGCGCGGCGCGTCACGAGGGTGACCTTGTCCGCGACCATGAAGCTCGCGTAGAACCCGACGCCGAACTGCCCGATCAGGTCCTGCGACGCCGCCGCGTCCTTCGCTTCCTTCAGCTTGGTCAGGAAGTCGGCGGTGCCGGACTTGGCGATCGTCCCGATCAGGGCGACGACCTCGTCACGCGTCATCCCGATGCCGTTGTCCCGCACGGTCAGGGTCCGCGCCTCGGGATCGGTCTCGATCGTGATGTGCAGGTCGGAGGTGTCCGCCTCGAGGTCCTTGTCGCGGTACGACTCCAGCCGCAGCTTGTCGAGGGCGTCGGAGGCGTTGGACACGAGTTCCCGCAGGAACGTGTCCTTGTTCGAATAGATCGAATGGATCATCAGCTGGAGCAGCTGACGCGCTTCCGACTGGAACTCCAGCGTCTCGATCGGGGCAGTCACTTCCATTCCTTTCGCGTGTCCGGCGGCCGTCGTTGGGTCGATCCTACCGAGCGGGTCCGACAGTTCTCACCGCGCACTTTATGAACGCAATCTGGGGTCGCCCGGCTCCCGGTGTGATGCTGGCCACGCCCCGCTGCCGATCAAGGAGGATCGAGTGCCCGGACGCTTCACCCGGCTGGCGGCCGCGTTCGCCGCGGCCGGCGCCCTGACCACCGCTTTCGCCGCGCCCGCCGCCGCGGACGGCGTCGCCGACCACCCCGTCCGCACCACCGGCTGCGGCCGTCCCGCGGGCTTCCCGGCCGGCGTGACGACCACCCGGCACGTCACGTCGGGCGGCCTCGACCGCGAGTACACCGTCCACCTGCCCGCGCGCTACGACCCGCACCGGCCGTACCCGCTCGTCCTGTCCTTCCCCGGGCACAAGCGGACGTCCCAGTACCAGGAGGAGCTCTCCGGCTTCTCGGCGTTCGACGCGATCGCGGTCTACCCGCAGGGCCTGATCGGGACCGACGGCGAGTCCGCGTGGACCGGGGCGCCCTACTCGGCCGCCGCGGACGACGTCCTGTTCACCAGCGACCTGCTGACCGCCCTGCAGCGCACGCTGTGCGTCGACGCCGGCCGGATCTTCGCCGCCGGGAAGTCCAACGGCGGCGGCTTCGTCGGTGTGCTGGCCTGCCGCCTGGCCGGCCGGATCGCCGCGTTCGCGCCCGTGTCCGGCGCCTTCTACCCGCAGGGCGGCGCCTGCCGGCCGAGCCGTCCGGTGCCGGTCCTCGACTTCCACGGCACGGCCGACACGACGATCCCCTACGAGGGCAACCCGGCGAAGGGGCTGCCCGCCATCCCGGACTGGCTGGCGGCCTGGTCCACAAGGGATGGTTGCCGCCCCGACCCGGTGTCGTGGACGCCGGTCGCCGGGGTCGTCGCCGAGAAGTGGCTCGGCTGCGACCGGCGGGGCGCCCTCGAGCACTACCGCGTCGAAGGCGCCGGGCACGTCTGGCCGAGCACCCGGCCGAACAACGATTCCGCGACACCCACGGTGATCGACGCGACGCCGGTCATCTGGCGGTTCTTCCGCGCGCATCCCCTGCGGTGAAACAGATTGACGCAGGTCAGGACGCTCGGCGACGATGATTCGCGGCAAAGCGGGAAGCCGCGCTTCCCGCGTTCCCGTCGTCGAATCGGAGTGAATGGTGAAGGTGCTCGTCCTGAACGCCGGCTACGAGCCGCTGCAGACCGTTTCGGTCCCGCACGCGATCCGCATGCTCGTGCGCCACGTCGCGGAGATCCACGAGGCCGAGGAGGGCCTCGCCTACGGGCTGTTCCCGCGCCCGAAGATCGTGCGGTTGCTGCGGTACGTCGTCATGAAGTGGCGATATACGCAGCCACCGCGCTGGTCCCGGCGCGGTGTGCTGGTCCGTGACGGGTACCGCTGCGCCTACTGCGGGCAGCGCGCGACCACGATCGACCACGTGACACCGCTGAGCCGCGGCGGCGCCCGGACCGATTGGCTCAACACGGTCGCCGCGTGCGGGGGCACGGCCCGCAGCTGCAACGCGCGCAAGCTGCCGGGCGAGGCGGGGATGAAGCTGCGCTTCACGCCGTACGTCCCGGCGTGGGACCAGCTGCACCGGCTCGGCGCCTGAACCCGGCCTGTCCGTCGGCACGCCGGCGGGCAGGCCGTTAGGCTCGAACCGATCGCCACCCCCATCCGTGTGATCCGTGTGCTCTGCGGAAGGCTGCGCTGGGGAACGGCGCTCTGGGGAAGGCCGGGGAGGTCGCCGTGACCGACGCAGGAGAGCTGATCGCCGGGCGCTACCGGCTGGCCGAGCGGATCGGCCAGGGGTCGATGGGCGTCGTCTGGCGCGCGCGTGACGAGCGGCTCGACCGGGTCGTCGCGGTGAAGCAGCTGGACGACGACGCCGCCATCGGGCCGGCCGCCGGTGAGCAGGCGAGCCGGCGCGCGCTGCGCGAAGCGCGGCTGACCGCGCGTCTGCGGCACCCGCACGCGATCACCGTGCACGACGTCGTCGACGCGCCCGGCGGCCCCTACCTCGTCATGGAGTACCTGCCCTCGCGCAGTCTCGCCGAGATCCTGCTGGACCGGGAAGCCCTCCCGGCCGAGGAGGTCGCGCGCATCGGCGCGCCGATCGCGTCGGCCCTGGCCGCCGCGCACGCCGAAGGCGTCGTGCACCGCGACGTCACCCCCGCCAACGTCCTGATCGGCGAATCCGGCGTCGCCAAGATCGCCGACTTCGGCATTTCCCGGGCCACCGGCGAAGGCACCGTGACCGGCGGCGGGTTCATCGCGGGCACGCCGGCCTACCTGGCGCCCGAAGTCGCGGGCGGCCGCGAAGCGGGTTTCCCGGCCGACGTCTTCTCCCTCGGGGCGACGCTCTACCGCGCGCTCGAAGGCGCTCCGCCGTTCGGCAACGACGACAACGCGATCACGCTCCTGCTGCGCATCGCGAAGGGGGAGATCGTCCCGCCGCGGCACGAGGGACCGCTCACCGAGGTGCTCACCCGCATGCTGCAGCGGGATCCCGAAGCGCGCCCGGCCATGGCGGAGGTCCAGGAGCTGTTCGAAGCGGTCGCCGGCGGCCGCCCGTTGCCACCACCCCGCCCGCGGCCCCGGGCCGGGACCCGGCTGCTGCGCGTCCGCCGTCCGCGGCGCCGGCTCGTCCTGGCGGCCGCCGCGGGCGCGCTCCTGCTGGCCGTCGGCGTCGTGATCGGCACGGTGATCGTCCCGGACGGCACGCCCGTGGCTGCCCCCGTCTCGACCGTTCCCGCGGCGCCGACGAGCCCGAGCCCGACGCCGACGACCCCGGCCGACCTGGGCTGCGCCGCCCGCTACGAGGTGACGAACTCCTGGCCCGGCGGCTACCAGGTCCAGGTGACGGTGCGCAACGACCGCCGCGCGGGCCTGTCCGGCTGGCGCGTCCGCTGGCAGCTGCCCGCCGGTCACCGCATCAGCGGCTTGTGGAACGGCACCTTCACGGTCGATGGTTCCACGGTGACGGTCGAAAACGCCGCCTGGAACGCGAAGCTCGACGCGGACGCGACGACGACGTTCGGCCTGATCGCCTTGACGCAGAACGGAAGTGCCGACGCCCGTCCGGCGCTCACCTGCCGGACGCTGTGACCACCGGGAGGCTCCGTGAGCACCGCGCGCGTGGACGCCAGGCGCAGATCGATCCGCTTCGACGGCCGGACCGTCACGCTCAGGATCGACACCAAGAGCCTGGCGATCGTCCCCGACCGGGCCGACCACAAGTTCCCGGTCGCGAAGATCACGGCCGTCCGGCACCGGGAGGCGACCGCGTGGAAGCTGGGTGAGGTCGTGTTCGAAGCCCCGGACGCACCCACCGCCGTCGTCGAGAACGTGCCGCTGTTCGCCGACAAGCTGCCGGGCAACGTCTTCCGGTACGAATACGGCAAGCGTGCCCGCGTCAAGGAATTCCTCGAAGCCGTCGAGGCGGCTCGCAAGAAGTAGGTGCCCGCTCCGAACGAGCGGTCTCAGCCTCCGCCTTGTCCCGGGCGGCACAACCCGCGCTCGTACGCCAGCAGTCCCGCCGCGGTCCGGTGTGCACACCCGAGCTTCCGCACCACCCGGGCGACGTGCTCCCGCACCACGGGCTCCGGCAGGTCCAGCCGCGCGGCGATCTCCGCGTTCGTCAGCGCGGCGCCCACCGCCGTCAGCACCTCGGTCTCCCGGGCCGAAAGGCGGTCCACCGCCGCCAAGTGCTCATCTCGCGGGCCCGACAGGCGGGTCGCGGCCGAGACCAGGCGGCGGGAGGCGTCCGGGGACAGGACCACGTGGCCGTCCGCGGCCAAGCGGACCACCTTGACCAGGTCCTGCCGGCGGGCCGACCGCAGCAGGAACCCGGCGGCGCCGTCGCGGAGGGCGCGGAGGATGCCTGCGTCCGAGTCGAACGTCGCCAGTGCCACCACCGCCGGGCGGCGGGTCAGTGCGTCCGGCCAGTTCAGGCGCAGGTCGAGGAGCAGGACGTCCGGCAGCCGCCGGCGCAGGGTGACCCGGGCCGCCGTCGCGTCGGGCGCCGCGCCGACGAGCTCGATGCCGTCCGCCTCGTCGAGGAACGTGCTCAGGCGGGCGCGCACCGCCGGATCACGCTCGGCCACCAGCACCCGGACCGGCGACGGCGCGAGCACCGCCTCAGTCCCGGGGTCGCAGGCGGATCAACGGCAGGTCGGTCTTCGACGCGCCGACCAGGTCCCGCCCGCCCGGGCCGCGGAGCCGCACCTCGCGGAACCGCACCGAAGACAGCTGCGCGGCTTCGATCGGGTAGACGTCGCCGTAGCGCTTGATCTTGTCGACCAGCTCCTTGCCGAGCAGCTCGACCAGACCGGCGTGCCGGGTCGCGCCGCCGCCCAGCGGCACGTCCAGCTGCTTGCGCACCTCGGGGAACCGCTGGTCGAGCTCGACCGCCAGCTGGTGGATCGTGACGTAGGCCCGGCCGAACTCCTCGGCGTCGGGGCCCGGCGGGATCTCCTTCAGCACCTTGATGAGCTTGTCGTCCATCCCGAGCTTGTCCCACAACGTCACGTCTTTTCCTCCGCTCCCGACCGCCGATGGTCTACCAGAGGACCGGCACGCGGTCCACTCCCCCGGTGACACGGTTGGTCCGGATTTCGAGTTCATCCACGCCGACGGCCAAGCGCATCCCGGGGAACCGCCGGAACAGCGACCCGAAGACCACGCGCAGCTCGGTGCGGGCCAGGCTGGCGCCGATGCAGAAGAAGCCGCCGTAGGCGAACGCGACGTGCGAGTTCGGCTTCCGGTCGGGGTCGAACGCGTCCGGGGCGGGGAACACGGTCTCGTCCCGGTTGGCCGCGGCGAGCGACAGGACGACCGCGTCACCCCGCGCGATCCGCACGCCGCCGAGCTCGACGTCGTCGTGGGCGTACCGCAGGATGCCGAGCCCGCCCGGCGCGGACAGCCGCAGGATCTCCTCGACGAAGCCGTGGATCCGGCGTTCCGGGTCCGCGGCCAGCGCGTCCCGGCGGGCGAGGTCGGTGAGCAGGTAGAGGGCGCCGAGGTCGATCCGGTTGGAGGTCGTCTCGTGCCCGGCGAACAGCAGGCCGGCGGCGAGCCGGGCGACGTCGTCGTCGCCGAAGGCCGGGTCGTCGGCCTGCGCGCGCACGAGGTCCGAGACGACGTCCTGCCCGGGCTCGCGCCGCTTCCGGTCGGCGAGCCGGCTCATGTAGGCGGCGAACTCCTCGAGCGCGGCGTCGGCACCGGCGCCGATGTCCATCCGGCCCATCCGGTCCGACAGCACCCGGAACGTCTCGTGGTCTTCGAACGGGACGCCCAGCAGCTCGCAGATTACCAGCACCGGCAGCGGGAACGACAGGTGTTCGTGCAGGTCCACCGGACCGCCACCGCGACCGGCGCGCTCCATGTCGTCGAAGCAGCGGTCGGCGAACTCCTGCACGCGGCCGGCCAGCCGGCGGATCCGGTTGGCGGAGAACGCGGGCACGAGCAGCCGCCGCATCCGCGCGTGCTCGGCGTGCTCGGTCTCGTGGTCACCCTGCGGACGGCTGAGCAGGGCGGCGTCCGAGAGCGCCGACGCCTCCTCCGGCGCGGGGTGCGAGCGCCCGAACCGCGGATCGGTGAAGGCGGCGCGCACCTGCTCGAACCCGGTGACGAGCCAGGCCGGATCCCCGACCGGGGTGGTCACGGCGACAACGGGCCCCTCCCGCCGCAGCACTTCGAAGAGCGGCGCGATCTCCAGGACGTTCGGCCGGTCGAAGGGCAGACGCGGGGCGGTACTGGCGGTCATGGGTACTCCTCCCGGGCGCGGCCGACAGGCGCGGACACGGCGGGCCGGTCACGGCCGCTCCCCCGGTCCCCCGCGATCCACGGTACTCAGGAACCCCGCCCCCGGGCCGGGAATCCGGAATTCCCCGCCCGATCGGGCCAGCACCGCCGCCCGAAGCACCGGAATCGTCGGTGCCTGCCGGTATCGTGGAAACCGGGGGCCGGAGGCCGGCCCCGCCACGGCGACCGGGTTCGCCGCCCGGACGGAATCAGCGGCTGAATCGGAGCTGACTCCGAGCCGAGCACCCCGCGAACCGCGCGCCTGCGGGGATTTCGCCGCGAACCCAAGCCGCGCCGGCCGACCTCGCCGCGGACCCGAGCGTCCGCGGGCCGACCACGCCGCAAACCCGCGCCCCCTACAACAGCTTCCAAGCCTGCGTCAGCGTGTCCCGCAGAATCCCCTCCATCTCGTCGAACTGAGCCTGGTCACAAACCAACGGCGGCGACAGCTGGACAACCGGCTCGGCCCGATCATCGGCCCGGCAGTACAACCCGGCCTCGAAAAGCGCATCCGACAGGAATCCCCGCAGCACCCGCTCCGACTCCTCCGCCGTGAAGGTTTCCTTGGTCGCCTTGTCCTTCACCAGCTCGATGCCGTAGAAGAACCCCGCTCCGCGCACGTCCCCCACGATCGGCAGGTCCAGCAGACGGTCCAAAGTGGACCGGAACGCCGTTTCCCGCGCCAGCACGTGCCCGTACAGGTCCTCGCGGGCCATCAGATCGAGGTTCGCCAGCGCCACCGCGCACGACACCGGGTGCCCGCCGTAGGTCGACCCGTGCATGAACGTCGTCGCGCCGTGCTTGAACGGCTCCATCAGCCGCTCCGAAGCCAGCACCGCACCCAACGGCGCATAACCGGACGTCAAGCCCTTCGCCGTCGTGATGATGTCCGGCTGGTAGCCGTACCGCTTGGCCGCGAAGTCGTACCCCAACCGGCCGAACGCGCAGATCACCTCGTCGGACACGAGCAGCACGTCGTGCCGGTCGCAGATCTCGCGGACCCGCGCGAAGTAGCCGGGCGGCGGCACGAAGCAGCCGCCGGTGTTCTGCACCGGCTCGAGGAACACCGCCGCGACCGTGTCCGCGCCCTCGAACTCGATCGCCTGCTCGATCTGGTCGGCGGCCCACCGGCCGTACGCCTCGTAGTCGCTGGCGTGCACGGGCGCGCGGTAGAAGTTCGTGTTCGGCACCCGCAGGGTGCTCGGCACCAGCGGCTCGAAGTCCGCCTTCGCGCCCGGGATGCCGGTGATCGACAGTGCGCCCTGCGACGTCCCGTGGTAGGCCAGCGCGCGGCTGATCACCTTGTGCTTGCCCGGTTTTCCGACGAGCTTGAAGTACTGTTTCGCCAGCTTCCACGCCGTCTCGACCGACTCGCCGCCGCTCACCGTGAAGAACACGCGGTCGAGGTCGCCCGGAGCCGCGGCCGCGAGCCGCGAGGCCAGCTCGATCGCCGTCGGGTGCGCGTGCCCCCACAGCGGGAAGTACGCCAGCTGCTTCGTCTGCCGCGCCGCGGCCTCGGCGAGTTCCTCGCGGCCGTGGCCGACCTGCACCGCGAACAGCCCGGCGAGCCCGTCCAAGTAGCGCTTCCCGCGGGAGTCCCAGATGTACGGGCCTTCGCCGCGCACGATCACCGGGACGTCGGTCTCGTCGTAAGCGGAGTGGCGGGTGAAGTGCATCCACAGGTGGCGGGGCGCGGTGGTGGTCATACCCCGGTTATCGCACGTGCCGAAGCCCGAACGCAAGCGTTTCAGTCGTCCAGACGAACTTCGACGACTATTTCATGATCTCGAAGGCGCCGACAGCTTCGGATTTAGTCGTCACGGTCAGCGAGTGCCCCACTGGTACGTCTGTTTCCGCAGCTTGAGGTAGACCATCGCCTCCGCGTGCCGGACACCCGGCAGCGCGCGGATCCGCGTCGAGATCAGCTGGAGCAGTGCCTCGTCGTCGGCGCAGACGGCCTCGCAGAGCAGGTCGTAGCGCCCGGCGCAGAGGATGACGTACGCGATTTCGTCCATTTCGGCCAGTGCGTCGCCGACCGGCTCCAGCGGGCCGTCGACGGTGATCGCGATCATCGCCTGCCGGAACAGCCCGACCTGCAAGGGATCCGAGACGGCGACGATCTGGATGACGCCGGAGTCGGACAGCCGCTGCACCCGCTGCCGGACCGCCGCCTCGGACAGGCCGACCGCCTTGCCGATGGTCGCGTACGCGCGCCGCCCGTCCTCCTGCAGCTGCGCGATGATCTGCCGCGAGATGTCGTCGAGCACCGGCGGGGCGGGCCGGCCGGTCGTGTCCTGGCTGCTCACGCCCCGGATCATCCCCGACGCGAACCGGCGCAGGCAACCGCCCACGCCGTGACGATGAGTGACTAAATCCGAATCATCTATCGCCTTCAGACAACGAAATCGGTCGTCTCCACGGCGTTGACAACACCTAATCGGTGCTGTTCCATCCGTCGCACCTTGCTCCCGGCCGGAGGGAACGCCCATGCCCCGCACTCCCGCCCCGCCCGACGCCGCCACGCCCGCCCCGGCGAAGAAGACCCTCACGCGCTCCATCGGTGTCGGCGGCGGCACCCTGCTCACGCTCAGCTGCGTGACCCCGGCGTCGTCGCTGTTCGTCCTGGTGCCCCCGCTGTTCGCCGACCTCGGCACCGGCACCGCGCTCGCCATCGCCCTCGCGGTGCTGCTCTGCGTCGGGATCGCCTTCTGCTACTCGGAACTCGGCACGCTGGTGCCGAGCGCGGGCGGCGAGTACGCGATGGTGACGACGGTGGCGAACCGGTTCGCCGGCTGGCTGACGTTCGTGCTGTCGTTCGTCGTCATCCTCGTGGTGCCCCCGATCATCGCGATCGGGGTCGCGGACTACCTCGCCGCGGTCGTCCACGTCAGCCCGTCGGTCGCCGGGGCGCTCGTCATGCTCGCCGGCACCGTGATGGGGCTGCTGAACCTGCGCTCGAACGCCTGGATCACCGGGATCTTCCTGGTCATCGAGCTGGTCGCGATCTTCGTCGTCTCCTTGCTAGGGTTCACGCACGCGACGCAGAGCCCGGCCGTGCTCGTCAAGCCGAGCCTCGGCACCGGCGGGATCGGGCTGATCGCCGTCGTCGCCGGGCTCGCCGTCGCGTTGTTCGTGGTGCAGGGCTTCAGCACCGCGGTCTACCTCGCCGAGGAGATGCGCGAGCCGCGGCGGACCGTCGCGCGGACGGTGTTCTGGACGCTCGGGATCAGCGCCGTCGTCATCCTCGTGCCGGTCGTGGCGATCACCTTGGCCGTGCCCGACACCGCCGCGCTCGCCGGCGTCGACCTGACCGCGCTGGTCACCGGCTGGAGCGGCAGCGCCGCCGGGGCCGCGATCAGCCTGTGCATCGCGGCGGCGATCGTCAACGCGGTGATCGTCATGGTCATCCAGAACTCGCGGGTGCTGTTCGCTTCGGCCCGCGACCAGGCCTGGCCGACGCCGGTCAACCACGCGATGAGCGTGGTGAGCGAGCGGTTCGGCTCGCCGTGGGTCGCGACGCTGGTGACCGGGTCGTCCGAGGCCGTCCTCTGCTTCGTGCCCGTGGACACGCTCAGCGGCGTCACCGGGGTCGCCGTCGTCGCGCTCTACCTCAGCGTCGCGGCCGCAGCCCTGGCCGCGCGCCGGGCCGCGCACCGCAAGCCGCACGTCTGGCGGATGCCGGCCTGGCCGCTCGTGCCCGCGGTGGCCGTCGCCGCGCTGGCCTACGTGCTGGTCGAGCAGAGCGCACTCGACCTCGCCATCACCGCCGGTGTCCTCGTCGTGTCGGCGCTGTACTGGTGGGCCTACCTGCGCCGCCGCCCCGGACGCTGGGTCGTGACGGTGCCGGAATAACGGTTCGGCGTCGCCCGTCCGGGGTAACCCTCGCGCGCTCAACCCCCGGGGCCGTTCACCCGTATCGACCCCCGGCAGGAACTCGGGCGAGGGGATGGCGGATGCACAGAACCGGGGTGGTCACCCTGTTGGGTGCGGTGCTGGTCACGGCGGCTTGCTCGGCGCCGCGAACGACGACACCGAGTCCGCTCGCCGAGCCGGTGCCGCTGACCACCACCTCGGCGAGCCCGGCCACGTCGGCGACCACCACGCCCCCGCCCGCGCCACCGTGCGCCGTCACGACCGGGGCTTGCGTGAGCCTGGCGCAGCGGCTGGCCTGGCTGCTCCGCGACGGCCGGGTGGTCCACGGTCCGGTCCCGGCGGGGTTCGGGCCACCCGACCAGGCGACGCCGGCCGGGGCGTTCCACGTCGTGTGGAAGGACCGCGAGCACCGCAGCAGCCAGTACGGCACCGACATGCCCAACTCGGTGTTCTTCGCCGCCGGCGGCATCGCTTTCCACGCCGGGCCGCTCGACGCGCCGTCGCACGGCTGCGTCCACCTGAGCGAAGCCGACTCGGCGGCGTTCTTCGACGGGCTGAACGTCGGTGACGCGGTGCAGGTCTTGTAGGCTTCGTTCCCTGTTGGACACTCCCACCGTCGTCTCCCGGCTGCGCGCCGCGGGCTGCGTGTTCGCCGAAGACGAGGCCGATCTCCTCGTCGCGGCGGCCACGACCCCCGCGGAGCTCGACGCGCTCGTCGAACGCCGGGTCGCCGGGCTGCCGCTGGAACACCTGCTGGGCTGGGCGGAGTTCCACGGCCTGCGCGTCACCGTGCGGCCGGGCGTCTTCGTGCCGCGCCACCGCACGGGTTTCCTGGTCGACGTGGCCGTGTCGCTCGCTCCCCCGGACCCGGTGGTGGTCGACCTGTGCTGCGGCTCGGGGGCGCTGGGTGCCGCGTTCGCCGCCGCCTCACCGCCGCGTGAGCTGCACGCCGCCGACGTCGAACCGGCCGCCGTCGAGTGCGCCCGGCTGAACCTCCCGGACGCCCACGTCCACCAGGGTGATCTTTACGACGCGCTGCCGGCGTCCCTGCGCGGCCGCGTCGACGTCCTGCTGGCCAACGTGCCGTACGTCCCTTCGGACGCCGTTGCGACGATGCCGCCGGAGGCGCGCCTGCACGAGCCGCTGGTGGCGCTCGACGGCGGCGCGGACGGCCTGGACCTCGCCCGCCGCGTCGCCGCGGGCGCGCCCGGCTGGCTCGCGCCGGGCGGGACCCTGCTGATCGAATCGAGCGAACGGCAGGCGCCGGCGCTCGCGGAAGTCCTTGCCACGGCGGGGTTGTCGGCGCGGGTGCACTCGTGCGACGACCTGGGCGCGACGGTCGTCACCGGCACCGCGAAAACATGACCTCACGTTCCGGGCCTCCCGGACGTCTTCCCAGTGTGATCGTGACACCGTTCGAGCAAGTCGTCGCCGAGCACGGGCCGATGGTCCTCCGGGTCTGCCGGGCCGTGCTCGGGCCGGCCGACGCCGAAGACGCCTGGTCGGAAACCTTCCTGGCGGCGTTGAAGGCCTACCCGGAGCTGCCCGCCGACGCCAACGTCCAGGCGTGGCTCGTCACGATCGCGCACCGCAAGGCCGTCGACGTCACCCGGGCGCAGGCTCGCCGCCCGGTCCCGGTCGGCGAGCTCCCGGACCGGCCCGGCCGCGCGGAGGCGTGGCACGGCGACCTGTGGGACGCGCTGGCGAGGTTGCCGGACAAGCAACGCCTCGCCGTCGCCTACCACTACCTGGCCGGGCTGCCGTACCGCGAGATCGCCGACATCACCGGCGGCACCGCCGACGCCGCGCGCCGGGCGGCCGCCGACGGCGTCAAAGCGCTGCGAGCCCTCTACCCGCTGGAAGGAGCGCACTCATGACGGACATCATCTTCAGCCAGTTGGCGAACGAGGTCCTGCTCGACCCGCGCGTGATGCACGAGCGGCTCGTCGCCGACGCTTCCCGCGAGGGGCTGCTGGACGTCGCCTACGACACGGTCGACTCCCCGGTCGGGCCGTTGCTGCTGGCGGCCACCGAGGAGGGCCTGGTGAAGGTGGCCTTCGACCGCCAGGACCACGACGCCGTGCTGGCCGAGCTGGCGGCGGCCATCAGCCCGCGGATCCTGCGCGCCCCGGCCCGCCTGGAGCCGGTGGCCCGGCAGCTCGGCGAGTACTTCGGCGGCGAGCGGCACACCTTCGACGTTCCGCTGGACTTCCGGCTGGCGCGGGGGTTCCGCCGGGCGGTGCTGGACCACCTGCCCGAGATCGCCTACGGCCGCACCGAAAGCTACGCGCAGGTCGCGGCGGCGGCCGGCAGCCCGAAGGCGGTCCGCGCGGTCGGCACCGCGTGCGCGCTCAACCCCTTGCCGGTGGTGGTGCCGTGCCACCGGGTCGTCCGGTCCGACGGGTCGTACGGGCAGTACGCCGGCGGGGAAGAAGCCAAGCGGGTCCTGCTGACGATGGAGGCGGCCTGATGTTGTCGTCAAGCAGCCGTAGCGCAGGCGCGGTGGTCGATCCCGCCTGCACACCCCGATCGTCCCGGAAACCGGGCGCACCCCGAAAGGCAGGGCGGCATGACCACGTTCGAAGAGCGCGTCGCCGCGGCCGACTGGGCCGCGGTGGCCGCGGAGGTCGACGACTACGGCTGCGCGCTCCTGCCGCAGTTGCTCACCCCGGCGGAGTGCGCACAGCTGGTCGCGTTGTGGGACGAGCCGTCGCACTTCCGGGCGACGGTCAACCTGCGCCGGCACCGGTTCGGGGACCACGGTGACTACCACTACTTCGCTTCGCCGTTCCCGGAACCGGTGCAGCGGTTGCGGCAGGCGCTCTACCCGCGGCTGCTGCCGATCGCGCGGGACTGGTCCGCCCGGCTGGGCCGCGCGGCGGAGTGGCCGTCCACTTTGGACGAGTGGCTGGCGGTCTGCCACGCCGCGGGGCAGCGGCGGCCCACCCCGATCCTGCTGCGCTACGAACCGGGCGGCTGGAACGCACTGCACCGCGACCTCTACGGCGACAAGGTGTTCCCGCTGCAGGTCGTGATCAACCTCAACGAGCCGGGCACCGACCACACCGGCGGGGAGTTCCTCCTGGTGGAGCAGCGGCCGCGCGCCCAGTCCCGCGGCACCGCGACGCTCATCCCGCGGGGCCACGGCCTGGTGTTCACCACCCGGGACAGGCCGGTCCGCTCGGCCCGCGGCTGGTCGGCGGCCCCGGTGCGCCACGGCGTCTCGGCGGTCCGTTCGGGCCGGCGGCACACGCTCGGCCTCGTGTTCCACGACGCGACATGACCGGCCTCGAACTGCGGGCGCTGCTCGGTTTGCTGGACCGGGCGCGGCACATCGTGATCGGCACGGATGCGTCCTCGCGGGCGGACGGCGAGCAGATCGCCGCGGCGTGGGGCGGCCTGGTGCTGGCGACGGTGACCTGGCCCGAGACAGCGGCGTCGTGGCTGCGCCAGGCCCGTCGCTTCGCCGCGCCGGAGCCGGACGCGTGGGTCGTCAGCGCCACTCCGGCGGGCTGGGCGGGCATGGCCCGGCGGCTGCAGCTGTCGACGTCGTGGAGTCCGCATCGGACGTTCGCGACCGCGGCGCTGGCCGGCTTCCCGCTCCCCGGCCTGCGCGGCGCCCGCGCGGACGGCACCACTTGGGAGAACCGATGAAACACGCCGTACTGGATTCCCCGATCGGCCCGCTGACCGTGGTCGGCGCCGACGCCTTCGTGACCGGGCTGTACTTCCCGAACCACTGGACCCGGCCGGACCGTACGGCGTTCGGCGAGCGCGACGACACGGCGTTCCCGGAGGCCGTCCGGCAGCTGGCGGAGTACTTCGCCGGCCAACGCACCGAGTTCGACGTCCCGACGCAGGCGGCCGGTCCCGATTTCGACCGCGCCGTGTGGACTGAGATCGCGAAGATCCCCTATGGCGCCACGGCGACGTACGGCGAGTTGGCCCGGGCGGTCGGCGGCCTGCCGCACGAGGTCGGGGCGGCGGTCGGCCGGAACCCGCTCAGCATCCTGGTGGCGTGCCACCGCGTCGTCGGCAAGAACGGCAAGCTGACCGGCTACGCCGGCGGCCTGAAACGGAAGGAGTTCCTCCTGGACCTGGAGCGGCCGCGCGACTCGACCCTGTGGTGATCAGGCCAATGTGGATCAGACCCGGCCGAGCAGCAGGGCCGTGCCGAGCCCGGCCATCGTCACGGCGATCACGACGTCCAGGACGCGCCACGCCATCGGCTTCGCGAACAGCCCGGCGAGGCGCTTGGCGCCGAACCCGAGCGCGCTGAACCAGACGGCGCTGGCGATCGCGGCGCCGAGGCCGAAGAGCCAGCGCCCGTCGCCGTGGGCGACCGCGACCGAGCCGAGCAACAAGACCGTGTCGAGGTACACGTGCGGGTTCAGCCAGGTGAAGGCCACGCAGGCGAGCACGGCCTTCCGCAGCGGCGTGCGGTCCTCGCCGATGATCATGACCGACGGCCGGAACGCGCGCCAGGCGGCGAGCACGCCGTAGCCGAGCAGGAACAGCCCACCGCCGACGGCGATGACCGCGATGGCGGTCGGCCACCGCTGCAGCACGGCCCCGATCCCGCTGACCCCTAGAGCCTGTTTCAATGGCGTAGCCACTCGTTGATCGCTGCGATGTGCACGGTGGCCTCGTAGCGGACCGCGAGTTTGTCGAACCGTGTGGCGACGGCGCGGTTGCGTTTGAGCCTGTTGATGCCGCACTCGACCGCGTGCCGTTGCTTGTAGATCTGCGGGTCGAAGGCGGGTGGCCGACCCCCAGCCTGGCCGCGGTTGCGGCGATGCCGGATCTGATCAGAAGGCTGGGGAATCGTGCAGGCGATCCCGCGCCGCCGCAGGTAGGCCCGGTTGGCGCGGGAACTGTAGGCCTTGTCCGCCAAGACACGATCTG